>NZ_VWSJ01000020.1 GCF_009690845.1 Campylobacter portucalensis | reverse complement strand
TGGCGTTTTTTATGCCTGATTGGGAGATTAAGTCGCTACTGGAGTTTATGACGCCAACTGCTGCTATGTTTGTTTCAACTGCGTTTTTTTGGTTTTGGAGAGTTTTAGTTTCTTGTTGAGATTTTAAAAGGTTTTCTTCTTGTTCTTGTTTAGTGTTTGGAGCGCTATTTAAACCCCCACCTTTACCTTCTTCATCTTTTTTGCCAGCTTGTGGTGTGTCGTTTTGTTCTTGATCTTTAAATATATCATCTTTTTTATTTTGAGGAGGCAAATTTAACAATTTGTTATACTCTTCTTGAATATTTACAATGTTTTTTTGTATATCTTCAATTTGTTTATTAGTTTCATTACTATTTTTATGAAAATCTTCGATATTTGCTCGTATATCTTTTATGCTGTTTTTAATGCTTGAATTATCATCGCTGTTGTATGTATTAAATATATCACTATCCAACGATTTTAAATTATGTTCCATTTCAAAAATATATTTTTTTTTAAGATTTTGAGATTGATTATTTATTTCACTAGATAATGTGCTTAATTCTTTTTCTTGTTGATTGTTATTGAATCCATTATTTTTTATTAGATTGAATTTATCTTTATATTTTGTAAAATTTTTATCAGCTTCAAGTCTTTCTTGATTATATTTTATTGATTCATCTTCATATTTTTTAAAATTTTGTATTTTTTTTTCAAGATATTTTTCTTTAACTTCCCTTATTGTCTTTTGGAATATATAGGCATTTTTACTATATCTATCTACCTCTTTTTTAAAAATATTTAAATTATTTTCAACTTGTTTTTCTAATAATTCTACTCTTTTTTTAAGTTGATTTTCTGTGCTTTCTTCTTTGTCGGTATAGGCATAAGAATGAGTAGTTGATGCTAATAGTGTTGAACTACAACCAAAAGCTGCGACTAAAGCCAAAGATAGGAATTTTAAACGATATTTAAGATATTTTTGTTTCATATGTTATCCTTTGATTAAATATTTTGCAATTATAGTTTTTTTTTTTTTTGAAATCAAGGGTTTGGAGGAAAATTTAAAAAATTTATGAAAAAAATAAATTTAAATGGTATTTCAATAGCTATAATATGAATATTAAAAAAATAAAACCAACCAAAATTCTATAAATTCCAAAAGATATATAGCTAAATTTGCTAACAAATTTTAAAAATAATTTTATCGCCATAAGAGCTACAATAAATGCCACCAATGCACCTAATAAAAATATATAAATTTGGTTTAGATTTTCTTGAAAAATATTTAAATTTTTATATGTATCATAAAAAGTGGCTGCAAGCATTGTTGGTATAGCCAATAAAAAGCTAAATTCTGCTGCTACTTTCCTGCTAAGTCCGCTTAATAATCCCGTAATTATCGTGGCTCCGCTTCTTGAAGTGCCTGGTATCATTGCAAAACACTGCGAAAGTCCTATTATAAATGAGTGTTTGAAGGTAATTTTGTCTATATCTGTAATCTCTTTTTTTGGTAGCTGTTTTTTGCGAAATAGTTCAACAATGATAAAAATTACTCCCCATATTATAAGCATATAAGCAGTTGTATCGGCTCTAAAAAAAGATTTTATTAAATCATAAGCCAATAGTCCTATAATAGCAGTTGGCACAAAACCTATGGCAAGCTTTATCCAAAGTAAAAAATCTCTTTTGAGCTTGTTAAAAAACATAAAAACTACAGCAAGGATAGAGCCAAGTTGTATCACGACTTCAAAACACTTTAGCATATCTGTTTGTTTTAAATTTAATAAATGTGAAGTAAGTATCATGTGTCCAGTTGAGCTAACTGGTAAAAATTCGGTCAATCCCTCGACTATCCCTAAAATTATGGCTTCAAAAATTCCCATTTTTATCCTTGATTATATTTTTTAAATTTTCTAAATTTTTTGATATAGAATTTGGCTTGTAGGCTGCACTCACAATTGCTAAAAAATCGGCATTTTTATATAAAATTTTAGAGATATTGCTTGAATTTATTCCACCAATTAAACATGTTGGAATACTTAATTTAGAAAAATCAATATTATTAATGTTACAAATTTTGGCCTCTTTTTTTGTGGAGCTTGAAAAAACAGCACCAAATGCAACATAACTTGCACCTAAATTTTGTAATTTTATGGCTAAATTTATATCATCATAGCAGCTAACGCCATAAATTTTATCTCTACCAAGAAATTTGATTGCATCGATTAAATTTACATCATCTTTACCTAAATGAATGCCGTGTGCTGATATTTTCTTAGCTAATGAGATATTATCATTTACTATTAATTTTGCTTTAAAATCTTCACAGAGCATAACCAAACCTCTTGCTAAATTTTCGTTTATTTTTGGTTTTTTACTTCTAAATTGAATGATTTTTACGCCATTTTCTAAAATTTCCTTGACCTGCAAGAACAAATTATCATCCTTTGTGTAAAAATCATCCGTTAAAACATATAGTTCATTTTTCAAAATTTTTCTCCAATATTAGCCCTAAATTTAGAGCTAATATTATTTTAGATTATATTTTTCTAAAAGCTTATCATATGTTCCATCAACTTTCAATTCTTTGATTGCATTATTGAATTTTGTAACTAGCTCGGTATGTTTATCCTTATCTAAAGCAAATGAACTGCCATCGCTTCCATCAGGCTCTATGTGAAAAATCTCTAAATCGCTGTTTTCTCTTACATATCCATTGGCAACTGATAAATCAAGAATAACTACATCTAGCTTACTATTTTTAAGTGCCATTACAACACCAATAGGATTTTTCATAGTTATTTTTTTGGCATCTTTTATTTTATCTACAGCCCATTCTTGAATTGTTCCAAGCTGTACGCCAAAAGCTTTGCCTTTAGTATCATCTTTTGTTTTTATGCTTAAATCAGCCTTTCTTTTAATAAAAGCATTTTCGGTTATATAGTAAGCATCGGTAAAATCAACCGCTTTTTTTCTTTCCTCGGTTGCACTCATGCTTGAAGCTATAATGTCGATTTTGCCACTCTTTAATGCCGGAATAAGTCCATCAAAACCCATATTTACAATCTCATACTCAAAGCCAACTTTTTTGCTTATTGCGTCAATTAAGTCGATATCAAAGCCTGTAATTTTTGAATTTTCATCTACAAATTCAAATGGTGGAAAATTTGCATTTGTACCAACCTTTAAAGTATGAGCATTTAAAAAACTAGTGCTAAGCACAACAGAAGCTAAAACCAAATTTTTGAAAAAATTCTTCATTTTCTCTCCTTTTATTGAAATAGGTTGATTATTTAATTTTTAAACGATGTTTCTTAAGAAGTGCCTGATAAATTTCACTTTTCATAATCTCATCTAAAGCCATATTGACGGAATTTATAAAATTTGCATCTGCGTTTTTTGAAAATACGATAGCCATTCCATCAGTGTTATCATCTTCTTCTAATAAAATTTTTAAATCCGAATTTTTATCTACATAGCCAATACCAGCTACATTATCCAACAGCACAAGATCTATATTATTTTTTTTAAGTTCCATAATTGCCATAAAAGGATTTTCCAGAGATACCACCTCTACATTTAAAGTTTTTGCTTTTTCTTCTTGAGATGAACCTTGTTGAACTCCTATTTTTTTACCTAATATATCTGATTTACTTTTTATTGTATTATTATCAGCTCTTTTTATATAAACATCAGTTCCTGAAAAATATGGTTTAGAAAAAATAACTCTTTTAGCTCTTTCAGGCGTAATTGAAATAGCAGATATAGCTATATCTACTTCATTATTTTCTATAGCTGAGATCAAATTTTCAAATTTCATATCTATTATTTCAAATTTAAAACCAACTTTTTTTGCTATCTCATTTATTAAATCCACATCAAAACCAGCAATTTGAAAATTTATTTTAACATATTCAAAAGGCTGATAATTAGCATTTAATCCTACTTTCAAAACTTTTTCACTAGCTTGCGTTGCGTTTGTTTCGCTAGCATTTAGTGCCGACATTAAAAACAAAAAACTGATAAAAAATTTAAACAAATTTTTCATACCCTCTCCTTCTTAATCTTCATTATCATTTGTTTGTTACTGTAAATTTAATGATTTAAAACTTTATTTAAAAATTCCTTTAATCTTTCATTCTTAGGATTTTCAAAAAACTCTTTTGGAGACTCATCCACTACAATCTTGCCACCATCCATAAATAAAACTCTATTTGCCACATTTTTAGCAAATCCCATTTCGTGCGTTACGACAAGCATTGTAATACCCTCTTTTGCAACATCTTGCATTATGCCCAAAACCTCTCCAACCATCTCTGGATCTAGTGCAGATGTTGGCTCATCAAACAAAATGATATCTGGATTCATTGCAAGACTTCTTGCTATAGCAACACGTTGTTTTTGACCGCCACTTAGCTTATGTGGATATGCTTTTGCTTTATCCTTTAGACCAACTTTTTCTAATAATTCATAAGCTTTTTCATTTGCTTTATTGGGTGAGTAAATTTTGGCTTTTATTGGAGCTAGAGTTAAATTTTCTAACACATTTTTATTTGCAAAAAGATTAAAGTGCTGAAATACCATACTAACTTCTTGCCTGATTTTATTTATATTTGTATTTTTGTCTAAAATATTGTTGTTTTTTATATAAATTTCTCCACTTGTTGGAGTTTCTAATAAATTTAAACATCTTAAAAATGTGCTCTTTCCTCCGCCACTTGGACCTATGATTGCAACAACTTCCCCTTTTTTAATAGATGTTGAAATTCCATTTAAAACTAAAAGTTCACCATATTTTTTATATAAATTTTTAACTTCAATCATGTTTATTTAGCCTTATTTCGAGTAATTTTGCTAGATATGAGAAAAATTTCACACTAACATAATAAATAACCGCAGCAAATAGTATCGGTTGAGCCGTAAAAAGCGTAGATTGAAGGCTTTGTGATTGCATTGTTAAATCTAAAATTCCTATCATTCCCACTACTGAAGTTTCTTTAAAAAGACTTATAAATTCGTTTGCTAATGCTGGTAAAATATTTTTTATGGCTTGAGGAAATACAACTTCTTTCATTGATTGAGTATAGCTTAAGCCCATAGCTCTTGATGCTTCCATTTGTCCTTTATCTACACTATTTATGCCAGAACGAACTATTTCTGCAACGTAAGCTGAGCTATTAAGCCCAAGAGCTATAATTGCAGCATATAAACTATTACTCCAAGTAGCAAATACTATAAAGGTAAATACCATTAGCTGGATTAAAATAGGTGTTCCGCGTATGACGTCAATGTATTCATCTATTAAAAAATTAAGTGGTTTTATCTCCAAAAATTTCAAAAAAGCTAGCATAAATCCTGCAATGATACCTATAAAAATACCACCAAATGTTAGCTGCAAAGTAGTTAAATAGCTAGTAACATATGCCATTTTTTGAGAATTGCTTAATCCTTCAGGATAAGAATAGTACCCAACAACAAAAACAATAAGCACAAAAAATAGTATTTTAAAATATTTTTCTTTCAAAATTTTAGCCCTAATTATAAATATTAATTTTCGCATTTTACATAAAATTTTATATGATTTTGCTTAAAATATATCAAATTGTCAGTTAGATTAATATATTGTGTTAAATTTTGAAGTAGCCTAATATCTTAAAGTAAAAATTTATTAATAAATTTACATCGACTTTAAACAATTTAAGAAAATTTTTATCATTTTTTAGATAAAATCTAGCGTAATTTTTTATCTTAATTACTGGAGGTATATATGGAAATCAGTGCTTATATTGCTATTGGCATATATTTTTTGGTGTTGATTGGCATTGGTCGTTATTCTTATAACAAAAATGCTAATTTGAATGAATATTTACTTGATAATAGAAGCTTAGGTCCAGTAGTTACGGCTTTAAGTGCGGGTGCAAGTGATATGAGCGGATGGATGCTTTTAGGGCTTCCTGGTGCTTTATATGCAACTGGTCTTTGCAATATTTGGATAGCTATTGGGCTTACAATAGGTGCTTGGTGTAATTATAAATTTTTAGCAAAAAGACTTAGAATTTATACAGAAGTTGCTGATGATAGCGTTACTATTCCAGATTTTTTAGAAAATAGATTTAAAGATAAAACTAAGGTTTTAAGAATAGTATCTGGAATTTTTATTTTGATATTTTATACCCTTTATGTAAGTAGTGGAATAATCGCCGGTGGTAAAACTTTTGAGAGCTTTTTTGGTCTTTCTTTTGTAGCAGGTGCATTTTTTACCCTTTTTATAGTTGTATTTTATACTTTTTTTGGCGGTTTTAGGGCGGTTTGTTTAACGGATTCATTTCAGGGAATTTTAATGTTTTTAGTTCTTGTTTTAATACCATTAGTTGCATATTTTTCATTAAAAATTCCTGCTGATTCAAATTTTTTTGCAGAAGTTTTAAAATACAGCACTGCTGAAGGAAAAAATCATCTAAATTTATTTGAAGGGCAGAGTTTTTTAGGAATTTTAGGACTTTTAGCTTGGGGTCTTGGCTATTTTGGACAACCTCACATTATAGTTAGATTTATGGCGATTAGAAATTCAAAAGAGCTAAATCAAGCTAGATTTGTAGGAATTTCATGGATGGCATTAGGATTATTTGGTGCGATTTTTAGCGGTCTCATAGGCTTTGTTTATTTTAATCAAAATAATATTCCATTAAAAGATGCAGAAACTGTTTTTTTGGAGCTTGGAAAAGCTTTATTTCATCCATTTATAATTGGCATCATTATATCTGCGGTGTTGGCGGCTGTTATGAGTACTATATCAAGTCAGCTTTTAGTGAGTGCTAGCTCTATTACAAAGGATTTTATATTTGCTTTTTATAAAAAAGATATAGATGTTAAAATTCAAACTCTAATAGGCAGGGTGGCTGTGGTTGTTGTTGCTTTAGTTGCAACGCTTTTAGCTTTTGTTTATCAAAATACGGTTTTAGGTGTTGTTGGAAATGCTTGGGCTGGATTTGGAGCAAGTTTTGGAGCAGTGCTTTTATTTAGTCTTTATTCCAAAAAAATGACTGCATTATCTGCTTTATTAGGTATGATAAGTGGTGGGCTTGTTGTTATTTTATGGATAATTTTTGGACTTTCTAGCTTTGTTTATGAGTTATTGCCTGGATTTTTTGTATCTTGTGTTGTAATTATTTTGGTAAATAAATATAGCGAAATTTTAGGAAAAATGTCTGATGAGCCTAGATCTCATATTATTGAAAGCGAGTTTGATAAGATGAGTATAAGAGACATGGAAAAATAGATGAATAGCAATATTAAGTGCCCAAAATGTGGTTTTTTGATCGATATTGGTAAAATTCAAAATGAAAAGTTAAGAGAGGAATTTAATGCTAAATTTTTAGATTTAAAAAAAGATTTTGATTTAAAAACCAAAGCATTAAATGAAGAGAAGGCAAAATTTGATGAAAGTTTGCAAAATGCTCTAAATTTAGCACTTAAAAAAGAGAGAGAAAATTTACAAAAGAGCATTAAAGAAGAATTCGAGATGGAAAATTTGGCTCAACTTAGAAAATTAAATGATGAGTTAAACGAAAAATCAGCTAAAATTTCAGCATTAAATAAAATTAATGCTGATTTTGAGGCACTTAAAAGAGAAAAAAATGAACTTGAAAATAGCTTAAAGTTAAAATTTGAAGAAAAATTAACTGAAGCTATAAAAATAGAGCAAGATAAAATTTTGCAACAAATCAACTCTCAAAATGAATTAAAAATCAAACAAATTCAAGAAGAAAAAGAACAATTAATCAAAAAAATAAATGAATTACAAAGAAATAGCGAAGTTGTTTCTCAGCAGCTTCAAGGCGAAATTCAGGAGTTGGCTATCGAGGAATTTTTAAAAGATAAATTTATATATGATAATATACAAGAGATACCAAAGGGCGTTAATGGCGCAGACTGTATTCAAATCGTAAATGATAAGATGAATCAATGTGGTAAAATTTTATACGAAAGCAAACGCACAAAATCATTTCAAAATGAGTGGATTGATAAATTTAAACAAGATATCATTAAAAGTGGAGCAGATGTTGGGGTGCTAGTAACTCAAACTATGCCAAAAAACACAAATAAAATCGAGCTTATAAATGGTATATGGGTTTGCAATTTTGAGGAATTTAAAAGTTTTTGCGGTATTCTAAGACAGGGTTTAATCGATATTTATTATGCAAAAAATATTAATAAAAACAGATCCGAAAAAATGGATATGCTCTATAATTATCTAACTTCAAACGAATTTAAACTTCAAGTTAGTGCTATAATAGAAACTTTTGTTGAGTTAAAATCAAATTTAGAAAAAGAGAAAAATGCTATGCAAAATATTTGGAAAAAGCGTGAAAAGATGATAGAAAGAGCAAAAGATAACGCTATTTTAATGCATGCAAGCATTAAAGGCATCGCTGGCAATGAAATTCCAGCAGTTGAAGTTTTAGAACTTGATTATAAAGAGGATTTTGACTCATAAATTTAGTGATATTTGAGATTGTAAATTATTTTAAAATTAGATTATAGTTTAATTTTATATCATCTTTTAGACATTTTGTGATCTTTATGAATTTAGCATTAAACTTTAAATCAATAAAATATATTTTAAATTTTTTAATTGATGCATAAAATCAAAAAACAAATTTAATTTTATGACTAAATTTATAAGTCCATAAATCACCCAAATGACTATCAAAACTATAAATTTGCACCATTTCAAAGATATTTTTATCATTCATAAATTTCTAAAATTTGCGGTTTCATATTATGCTATATTGCCATCTAAATTTGATATTTTTTAACAGAAATTATTTCGCCTATTAAATAGCTTGGTTCTTTAAAAGCATAATTATAAAATTTAACACCAATCAATATTGCAATCAAAGTAATGATTGCATTAACTTTTTAGAATTATCATCTTGCTTAAAATAAAATATGATTCTGCATTTGTTTGTTTTATGAGTGTATAAAAAAGCACAATTAAAAATAAACACAGATCAGCAAACCAAAAATTTCTAGATTTTTGCTAAATTATCTACCAAATTTATTTCCTTTTATTGTTTCATATTTTAACCCTGCAATCATAAATAATCAAGTATCTCTTTCTCATATTTTAAGATATTCTAAAATATACTCTTAAAATAATTTGTAAATTCGTTATCTAAATTTAGGATAGCACTGTAGCATTATTATCAAAATTATGATTGCAATAGAATCAAATTTATTACTAGTAAAAATAGAATTTTAGTTCAAAAATTTATACAAATGTCGCATAATATCAAATATCGACTCAAATGAATTTTTACAAAAACAGGAAATTGTATAAATACAAGAGTTTTGCAAATTTATTTAAATAAACAATATAATAAATTTGTGATAAATTTAAAGTTCAATTTAGCAAATTCTAAAACAGTATTTTAAATTTGCTAAATAAATTTATTATTTGAAAATTTTTAGATTTGTGAGTTTTTTAAAAATTCATCAATTTCAACGATTTGTTTTCTTACACTTTCATTTGCAGTTCCGCCGTAACTTTTTCTAGCCTCTTTTGAGTTTTGTAAATTTAAAACATCTAAGGCTTTTTCATCAATACTTTTATCAATACTTTTTAAATCATCAAGTGAAATCTCACTTAGATCAAGTCCTTTACTTTCAGCCAAAGAAACGCATTTTCCAGTTATAAAATGAGCCTGCCTAAAAGGAATGTTTTTTTCTTTTACTAAATAATCAGCCAAATCAGTTGCACTTAAATGCCCCATCTTGCAAGCTTTTAATAAATTGTCTTTATTAAATTTAGTTGTTTTTAGCATCTCATTTAGGATTATTAAAGACGAGATTGCAGTTTTTACACTATCAAAAACACCTTCTTTATCTTCTTGCATGTCTTTATTGTAAGCAAGTGGCAGGGCTTTCATTGTGGTTAGCAAAGAGATTAAATTTCCATAAACTCTACCAGTTTTACCGCGTATTAATTCAGCTACATCGGGGTTTTTTTTCTGTGGCATTATGCTTGATCCAGTTGAGAATTTATCGCTTATTTCTATAAATTTAAACTCGCTTGAACTCCATAAAATAAGCTCTTCACAAAGCCTTGAAGTGTGCATAAATAAAACACTTATATTAAATAAAATCTCCAAAGCAAAATCTCTATTACTTACCGAATCCAAAGCATTTGAAGTTGGAGATTTGAAATTTAATTCATTTGCTGTAAAAAAACGATCAATATTATGTGGAGTTCCAGCAAGAGCAGCTGAGCCAAGCGGGGAAAAACTGTTTCTTTCAAAACTATCTTTAAATCTATAAAAATCTCTTTTAAACATATTTGCATAAGCTAGCATATGAAACGCAAGGCTAACGGGCTGAGCGTGCTGAAGATGAGTAAAGCCTGGCATTAAAGTATCAAGGTTATTTTTAGCGATACTGTTTAGGGTTGAAATCAAATTTAAAATTAAATTTGAAATTTCTAAATTCTTATCCATAACATACATTTTGAAATCAACTGCTACTTGATCATTTCTACTTCTTGCTGTGTGAAGCTTGCCACCAATTTCTTTGCCAATTATTTCGCTAAGCCTTTTTTCAATCGCCATATGGATATCTTCATCTTCTATTTTAAACTCAAATTTATCTTCTCTAATCTCACCTAAGATTTGATTTAGTCCAAAAACTATCTTCTCTTTTTCATCATTTGTTAAAATTTGCTGGTTTGCTAGCATTTTAGCATGAGCAATGGAGCCTTTTATATCATACTCAAAAAGCTCTTTATCAAAACTAATTGAAGCGTTAAATTCCTCTAAAAGTTTTGAGCTACTTTCATTAAATCTTCCTTGCCACATTTTTTCCATAAGCTACCTCTTTTTTAAAATAAAATATATTAATAAAATCGCTCCTAAGAATATAGAAGCTAGAATTTTTATATCAATTTTGCCTTTTGAATTTTGAGTTAAAACTAAATTTATGATTTTATTATTATCAGTTTTTATTTTTGTTGTAAAATTTTTATAACCATTAATTTTAATGCTAATCAAATTCGTATCGATGCTTTTGAACTCAACTTTTTGTATTGGATTATAGGAAAAATTGTATAAATTTGAAACATCATTACAATCATTTGGTTGTATAAAAATATCATACCAAACATCAGGTTTTAGAGCCAAACTATCGCCATTTTTTACCACAAAATAGTTATTTTTAGGGGTTTTAGTTGTAAAATCCCACGAAATTTCTTTTTTTTCTTTATCTTGAATATATTTAAATAAAACATTATATTTTTGATTAAATTTAAAAGGTTTTAGATAAAAAAGTGCAAATTGAAAATCGTTTAGTAATAAATTTGGATCGTTTGATTTTGTTAAAATTCTTGTATTTTCTAACTTTTTACCATCTTCAAAAATTTCAAAACTTACCATTTTTATCTGTGATTTAAATTTATTAAACTCTATACTTACTGGATTTGCTGTAATTTTGCAATCTGGCATTGGATCTGGGATTTCTCTACTAAAAAAAGCCTTTGTATTGTTTGAATTTGGATAAACAATATAAGGCGTTAAATTTAGAATTTTATAATATTTGAATTTATCTTCGTGAATGCTGATTTTTACATCTTTGCAGATATTTGTATAAAATTTACCATAGCCTTTATCAGAAATTCTATTTTTGCAAAAATTTTCAAATTTAGAATTTCCCATATTATAAACATAGTTTTTTCCTTTATCATCACCATATTCAGCCCAACCTATTTCATCTATACTAAAATCTAAAAAGCCAAATCTATGGTAAATCGCACTCATTAAATTATCAATTGAATTAATCGCATCTATATTGTTTATAGACAAATTTTCACTTATTTGTGAGTTATATCCAACATAAAAAGCTCTATCTTTTGGAGTTTGACCCGTAAAGAATGCTAAATTTGGACTTTCATCATGAGATTCTATTTTGTTTTCATATGTATATTTTGCATGATTTAAAGCTGAAATAGATAAAATTTCATTTTTTGATAAAATGTTTAAATTCGAAGTCATTCTTATAGAATTTAAGTAACTTATGGGATCTGTATAAGTTACTCCGCTTGTAGGTTCAAGCGGAGTTTTTAAATTCTTATCTTCTTTGCAAGATGAAAAGAGTATTGCAATTAAGAATAAAAATATAAATTTATATTTTTGGACCCGCTTTTGCAAACTCAACGCCTTCTTTTACATCTTCATATCTTTTGAAATTTTCTATAAATTTTTTGGCTAAATTCTCTTTTAATTCATTATATCTAGCTTTATCTTCCCACGCATTAATTGGGTTTAAAAGCCTAGTTTCAACGCCTTCAAGTGCTTTTGGAATAGCTATATTAAATGGTTCAAAATTTTCAAACTCACACTCATTTATACTTCCATCTAAAATAGCATTTATGCAAGAGCGAGTCGCTTTTATACTCATTCTTTTACCAACGCCGTATTCACCGCCACTCCAGCCAGTATTTACTAAATATACATTAACACCGTGTTTATCAATTTTTTCTCCTAAAAGCCTAGCATAAACAGTTGGATGAAGTGGTAAAAAAGCCTCTCCAAAGCAAGCACTAAAAGTTGCAACAGGTTCAGTTATTCCTCTTTCAGTTCCAGCAACTTTTGCAGTATATCCACTTAAAAAATAATACATCGCTTGCTCTTTATTTAGCTTTGAAACAGGAGGTAAAACTCCAAAAGCATCGGCTGTTAAAAATATGATATTTTTTGGATGACCAGCTTTAAGCCCAGGAGCAACATTTTCAATGTGATAAATCGGATAGCTTACTCTTGTGTTTTCTGTTTTTGAGCCGTCGCTATAATCAACTTTTCCATTTTCATCAGCTACAACATTTTCTAAAAGAGCGTTTTTTTTAATAGCAGCGTAAATTTCAGGCTCACTTTTTGGGTCTAAATTTATACATTTTGCATAACAACCTCCCTCAAAGTTAAAAACTCCCTCATCATCCCAGCCATGCTCATCATCGCCAATTAATGCTCTATTTGCATCAGTTGAAAGCGTGGTTTTGCCAGTTCCACTAAGCCCAAAAAATAGCGCCACATCGCCAGATTTTCCAACATTTGCTGAGCAATGCATAGAAAGTTTGTTTTCAAGTGGAAGCCAATAATTCATCATAGAAAAAATTCCTTTTTTCATCTCTCCGCCATACCAAGTACCACCAATTACAGCAATATTTTCTTCAACATTAAATATAACAAAAACTTCGCTATTAAGCCCATCAGTTTTATAATATTCATTTGTAATTTTGCAAGCGTTATAAACTACAAATTCAGGTTTAAAAGTTTTTAACTCCTCTTTAGAAGGGCGAATAAACATATTTTTTACAAAATGTGCTTGCCAAGCAACTTCTGTAACAAATCTAACCGACTTTTTAGAAGCATCGCTTGAGCCACAAAATGCATCTTGAATATAGATATTTTTATTTGAGAGTTGTTTTTTAGCTTTAGCTAAAAGTTTATCAAAAAGCTCTTTTGTAATGGGCTGATTAATTTTACCCCAAGCTATATATTTTTGCGAAGGATCTTGCTTTACGAAATACTTATCTTTGGGGCTTCTTCCAGTAAAAATTCCAGTATCAACCATAAAAGTTCCATTCTCACTAACTCTACCTTCATTATTTCTAACTTCATGCTCAAAAATCTCATCATAGCTTAGGTTATAATAAATCTCTTTAACATTTTCTAAGCCTAATTTATCTAAATCATTTATCATAAATAATCCTTAAACATATTTTTTTAAACTTTAGTAATTATATCTAAAAAAAACTTTTTATAAATAAAATTTTGATTAAATTAACTAAATTCAAAATTTAACTTTTAAACTTGAAAATTTTAATTAAATTTAAAGTTTATTTTTTGTAAAATGGATTTTTTTAAAATTTTAGTAGGGGATTAGAGCCGAACAATTTTAAAATCGATTTTATTTTTTAAAGGATATTTTATGAAAAAAGTTATATTTTTCATGTTTGCTTTAACTACTTTTGTATTTGGTACAGAAGGTGTTTTACTTGATTCTTATACAGCAATTGCTTCTTATTCACTTTTAGGAGCTGCTATTGCTTTAGGTATTGCGGCTGCTGGTGGTGCTATTGGTATGGGAAATGCTGCTTCTGCAACATTAACTGGTATAGCTAGAAACCCTAGTATAGCTAGCAAACTTTCAACAACTATGTATATTTCTTTGGCTATGATTGAAGCACAAGTTATTTATGCGCTTGTTATAGCTTTCATTATGCTATTTGCAAATCCGTTTTTAACAGAAACAATTTCTGCTGTAGCAAAATAAATCTTCCCACACAAGTTGTGGGATATGCGATCATGGTGGAATGGTAGACACGCTATCTTGAGGGGGTAGTAAGCCTTGCTTGTGCGAGTTCAAGTCTCGCTGATCGCACCATTTAAATCTATATTAATTTAAATTTTAAAATCAAATATTTTTAAGTGTTATTAATTAAAATTTCTCTTTTAATTAAATCTATAAATCATCAAATAACTAAAATTTGCCCAAAATAAAAGACTTTGCAAAACCTATACAGTATAAAAAATTTATATAAATTTGTCGTAATTTAAATTATAGTAAATTTTAAATGCTACATAAATTTACCAAAGCCTAAGATCTAAAATCATTAAATTTTAAAACCAATT
>NZ_VWSJ01000002.1 GCF_009690845.1 Campylobacter portucalensis | reverse complement strand
CAGCAATGACTTTAAAGTTAGACGCTTTGCCTTTTAATAGGCTATCTACATATTTAAGCTGTGCCACATTTACTGCATCTGTATCATCATACCCTGCAGCTAAACCTGTAATTCTTCTAGTTTTTTTACTGCTATTGTTTGTATCTCCGATTGCAAATTCTCCAGCAGTTGGTTTCCATATATAATCACTCGTGCTTGATGCTTTATTTGTTGCTATATCGTATCCGTTATTTTCAATATTTCCGCTAGTTTTTGAGTGGCTTCCTATGGCTACGCTATTTGATTCGTCTACAATTGCTCCCTTACCTATTGCAACAGCATTATTTACTGCTGTATAAACATGTAAATTTGTATTACCATTTAATGCTTTGGCTTCATGGCCTATAACCACACTATCTTTAGCACGAGCTGCTTTTGCTCTATTTCCTATTATAACTAAATTATCATTAGCATTTTTATCGTTATCAAAATTTACTTTATTAACATTTACTTCAATATTATTCGCTAATGCAATTATATCAGTTCCATTATATACTTTACTTTTATTACCAATTACTGTTGCCCATGGTGCATTTTCTATATATGCACCTTTTAGTGGTGTTCCTGTTTTTATGTGATTTCCACTACTAGTATAAACTGCACCTATAGCTGTAGATGCAAACGAATTTTTTAGGGTAGTTCCAATTCCCATAACTACAACCGCGTCATTAAGTCTCTTTCGATTACTATCAGTTTCAATCGCAATATTAGAACCTAAAACAAATGAATTAGGAATATCAACACTTACATCTTTACCGATTACTATAGCATTTTGTGCTTTTGATTGTGCACCTTCTCCTATAGCTATAGCTCCATTTGCTTTTGCTCCATCGTTGTTGTAATTTGAATTAGTATCTTGTTTAGAACCTTGCACCGACAAATAGTGTAAATTTGATGAAGATGGATTTGTTTTTAGCAATCCATCAACGTATTTTTTTGTTGTTAATGTCATATTGCTACTACTATCATTTATATCTTCACTCACAGTAACTCTTTTAAATGTTGGTTCGTCTTTTATGCCGATTAAAAGCTCTTTTTTTTCTTTTAAATATGAAGTTCTAATATTATTGCTTGAAAATGTATCTTTTTTATTTAATGCTTTTTCTTCAATTTCCATATTTCCAGCTTTTATTATCAAACTATCGCCCAATTGATGTGTTGCGTTGTTTTCAGCATCTCCAAATATAAAACCTTTATTTATAGCGATGATAGTTTCATCGATTGCCTCTTTAAATGTTGTTGCAGTTTTTGAAGATCCATTATAATTAACTTTCTCAAATGTAGGAGTTTCAAATTTAATATTATCTTTTACTTTTAATCCTAAAATATCTTTTCCTAATTGATGTAGTTGCGTTCCAGTTATGGCTTCATCTGAATTTTGAGAAATTTCGCCATCTAGGATATGTGCAAATTTAATTTTATCACCCATATCAGCAAATGATTTAGTATCCTTACCTGAACCGACAGTTTGAATTTTCTCATTTGCACCTTTTGGACCAGCAAAAACATTTTCTTTTAAAATTACTTTCTTATCAAAAGGAGTTCCATTAGCAGTATTTGCCTTATAAAATTTTCCATCATCACCTTTAACTACTTTATAAATTTGATCGCCAACTTTTGTATAGTAAGTAACTATGCCTTCCTTTTTTACATAAGCCAAGGCTTTTAATTGCCCAATGGTTGCCACGTCGGAATCCAACGCCCCAGGTGCAACACCAACAATTCTTCTTAGACCGAGCTCTTGTTCAACACTATTGCTTTTATTTTTAGTCCAACCAACCGACACTATACCTGCTGCTTTATCGGTTCTTAAATCATAACTTGATCCTTCTGGTGTATATGGAGCTAAATTGATCGCTTCCATCCCTGTTAAAGTGGCTGTATTACTCTTATCTTGTTGGTAAAAGTATTTTGTATGTGATTTATTTCCTAAGGCAACCGAATTTTCCATGCTTGCTTCAGCTTCATTTCCTAATGCTATTGAGTTACTAGCACTTTGATTGATTCTTGCGTTATTTCCAAACGCCACTCCTTTTTCGGCATAAACTTTTGAGCCTGTACCTATAGCAATAGCAGACATTTCAAGTTCTTTTTCACCATTGTTATATTTTATTTTATCAGCCCAATGAAATTCATTAATTTTTGCTTCTTTGTTTCTATTTTCAACTTGTGCACTATGCCCGATAATAATAGACTTTGAAGCATGTTCTGTTAAATTTGCGTCATTACCTAAAACAATACTTTCTCCTGATTTTCCTACTGCTCCATACCCCAAGGCTATTGTGTTGTCTTTTGTTACACCAACGCCAGAACCAATAGCCACAGCCCCAGCACCTGTTACTGTTGTTCCTGTTCCTAAGGCGATTGAATTTTCTTTATGTACGTTGGTTCCAACTCCAATCGCTATCGTATTGCTTGCATATTTTCCGACGTTATTTAATGCACCTAAAACGACAGAATTTTTACCTTTTACATATGAAGCTGTGCCTATAGCTACGGTATTATCTCCACTATTTGCAGTGTAATAGCCTATAGTTATAGCGTGATCTCCATCTTTTTGTTTCTTTTTTATTGATTTTTTAACATCACCAGTCGTTGTTGATAAAAATTCTTTTTCTTCTTCCGTGTATGTTAAATTTAAGTTTTTGATAACCTCACTAATATTATTGCTAATTACGTTATCTGCTAAATGATTAGCAAATCCAGCTTTAACGATTTTGTTCTCATCTCCGGTTTTAAGATTTTTAACTTCAGTTTTTACTATTTTATTTACACCACTATTATCTTCGGATTCCACGATGGTCCCAATACCTAGCTCTTTCATAAGTTTTTGTCTAAATTGTTGAGCTGAACGTTCATCTATTCTGGCATTGGAAGCTACTTTTGTACCTATTGCTATAGATCCATCTCCTACCGCTTTTGCTCCTGAACCGTATGATAAAGCACCTTTATTTGTTGATTCGGCTTCATTTCCTATAGCAAATGAATTTGCAGCAAAAACCCTTGATTCATCTCCAATAGCAACACCACCATTAGCTTCTTCACTGACAAAAGCACGAACACCAACAGCGGTTGAGCCTTTAGCTAAAGCAAATGATAAAGTCCCTAAAGCAAGTGAAGTATCTCCATAAGCAACCGATCTTGAACCAATAGCTATTGCACCTATTCCTGCTGAATAAGTTGGAGAATAGTGTCTATTATCTTGACCATTTTTTTGTCCATATTTCCCTAAAAATTCATCTTTTTTTAATATGTTCTTATAAGTAGTTTTGTTTCCATCGTTTTCATTGTACCCATAAATTTTCAAAATAAGATCTTGCGGTAATGTGTCGGCATATCCGCCTTGACTCAAGATATCATCATTTCCTATGGCAATCGAAGCATAACCTGCTGCCATAACATCTGAACCCACTGCTGTACCTTGTGCTCCTGCATATACATTATTGCCTAATGCCGTTGCTTGAGACTCCCAACCAACGGCATTATATCCAAGTATAGTCATTCCTTGCTTCGTATTTCTACCAGCAGACATAGGTCCAATGATAACAGATTGAGTTACATCAGTATTGGCACCCGAAAATCTATTTTTACTATTTTTACCATCTAATTTAATTGGTGCTAATATAACATTCCCTAAAATTTCATTTTGTTGGCCTCTTCTTAACCAAGCTTTTTTCTCATTCCAGCCATGATCAACACCCGATTCTCCAGTTTCAAAATCAGTTGATAGCCAAGTTGGATTTGCATATGCTACACTCGTTAATATCCCACTCATCAACAACGCAAGTGAAAATGTCCTAAATAAGCTCGCACCCCCCCCGTTGTGGTAGAAGATTGGCAGTTTTTAGCTATCTCAGGAACGGCTTTTACTTGAGATGTTTTTATATTATACTTTGTTTTAAAACTTTTATTCATATTTTTCCTTATATCTTATTTGAAATTAAAAATAATTTAAAAATTTAAGATAAATAGAATTTGGTTAAATAAAGTCAACCAAATTTCTAAAATCTTGTACCGATGGTAAATTCAAAATTATTTGCGCTGTCGTATGGTTTTTTGTTAAATGGTTTTACCCAAAATAATTGCAGTGGTCCAACTGCGGTTGTCCACTCTATACCAGCTCCTGTGCTATGCCTTTTTTCTTCATTCCAAGAGTTATCACCTATCATACCATAATCAAAAAACACAACAAATCTCATTTTGATTCTATCTATTAAAGGCATGCTAAGCTCAAAAGAGTTATTAAAGCTTTTATTCCCGCCGACTTCTATATATTTACAACCACTATCAATGCAAATTTGCTTTTTAGGAATACTTCTTCCATCAAAGCCTCTAATGCTTTTTAATCCGCCTAAGAATAGTTTTCTATTTACTGGCATATCTTTATCATTAAAAATATATCCTGCATTTGCTCTATATCTAAAGATTAAATCCCAGCCGATATAATCTTTAAATCCAAAATACCAGTTTAAATTTGCCATTGTTTTAATGTATTTTGTATTTCCGCCAATTCCTGCGTATTCTAGACTAGCACTAGCTATCAAGCCACTTCTTGGAATGAAATAATCATCCGTATTATTAAAAGAAATTCCAGGGATCAATGAGCTTTTTAGATTGTCTCCATTTTGATAGCCTGCTTTTTCATAGTATTTATCAAGACCTTTTATTGAGGATTTTTCAATTTCATAAGTTAAGAAAATATTTGTATATCTACCTAGCTTTCTTCCAATAGTAGTGCTAAAACCGTAAGTTTTATCTTTATAGTTATTCCAGTCTGAATTTCTTAGATATATTTGACCGCCTAAACTCCACTCCGAATCATAAACTCTAGGATTTGTTAAGCCTATATTTGTGCTTAGTTGATCTTTGCTTTTTTCGATACTAAAATGACCGCCTAAACCGCTACCAAATATATTTTTTTCAGATATAGAGCCATTTATTAAAAATCCATCACCACTTCCATAACCAATACCTCCAGTTATGCTTCCGGTTGGCCCTTCTTTTACTTCAACATTTAGATCTATCTCATTTTCATTAACTCTTGTTTCTGTTATTTGAACATCTTCAAAATATCCAGTTCTTCTTAGTGAATTTTGAGAATCTACTAAATCGCTTCTATTATAAAGTTGTCCTTCGGTTAGATACATCTCTCTTCGTATAACTCTATCGGCTGTTTTTTCGTTGCCTGAAATCGTTACATTTCTTATATAGATTTCTTTTTTGGGATTTACGATATAGTTTATAGAAACTGTGTTATCTTCTTTATTAGGTTTTAAATCAGGATAAATTTCTACATAAGCATATCCTTTATCAGCTACTATATTTTCTAGTTTTGCTATATCTCTCCTTAGCCAATTTGAGTTAAATTTATCACCTTTTTCTAATTTAAAATCATCTATTATACTTTCTTTATCTAAATCTAAAAAATCGGGTGTTTGGATGCTTACTTCACTTACTCTATATCTATCGCCTTCATGTATATAATATGTTAGTTCTGCTGAGTAGTTATTCATATATGCATTAAGATATGGGCTAGAGACTTCCGCTTCTAAATAACCTCTTTTCATATATTCATCTTTAATTCTAGCCGCATCATTTGGAAGCTCTGTTATTTTTAATTTTCCATCATTAAAGCCCCACATCCAGCCAAAAATTTCTCTTTGTTTATTTGCGATGGATGGCTCTATGCTTGAGTAGCTAAGTTTTTTAGCTCCTACTAAATTTACGTTTTTTATGATGATATTTTCGCCCCTGTTTACCACAACAGTTAAATGAAGAGAACTTCCATCTTCGTTTAAAGGCTTTTCTTCTACCTCTACAACAGTATCGAAATATCCTTTTACTTCGTAATATTGTTTAACTCTTTGTTTTACTCTGTTTAATGCTACTTTGTCGTAAGTTTGACCAGGTCTTAAGCCAATAATTTGCTCCATAGCTTCTCTATCATTGGTAACAACGCCCTCTATATCAAGTTTTGCAATAATTGGTTTTTCTTTTACATGAATTGTTATATTTCCATTTTCTTCTTTGATATAAACATCTTCAAAATAGCCTTGTTCAAAAAGCTTAATGATTGCTCTATTTGTATTTTGTCCAGTTATTGTTTGACCTATTCTTAATCCTGAAATTTCAGTAGCTATTAGTGGCGAGAGTTGTTTTAGTCCTTCAAATTTAATAGACTTAATTTCAGTTCCAAAAACTAAATTTGAACAAAAAATTAAAAAAAATGCAGTTTTTTTCATATCGCTTAACCTATAATTATAAATTTAAAAAATAATTGTGTATAATAGCATAAAAAAATAAAATTTAGGCAATATAAGGAAAAATTTATGAAAATTGGCATTGTTGGTTTGGGCTTGATTGGCGGTTCTTTAGGGTATTGTTTAAAAGATATGAAGCTTATTAGCCTTGTTTGCGGCTGTGATATAAATAAAGAAAATGAAAAAGAGGCATTAAATTTAGGCTGTGTGCATGAAATAGTAAATTTAGAAGAGATGAAACAAAAGTGTGATGTTATATTCTTAGCCATACCTGTTGAAGCGATAATTAAAGTATTGCAAGATTTAAAAGATATAAAAAAATCCACAACAATAGTTGATTTAGGTAGCACAAAAAGTGTAATTATAAACTCATGCCCAGAAGAAATAAGACAAAATTTAGTGGCAGCTCATCCTATGGCAGGGACAGAAAATTCAGGACCAAAATTTGCTTTTAAAGAGCTTTTAAAAGATGCTGTTGTTGTTCTTTGTGATGATGAACTTACTGGAGAAAATCACAAAAAAAGGGCTATTGAAATTTTTTCTCATGCTGGAATGAAGATAGTTTTTATGAATTCCTCAAATCACGATCATCACGTAGCTTTAATCTCGCATTTGCCGCACGCTATTAGTTATTCTCTTGTAAATAGTGTTTTAAAAGAAGAAAATAAAAAAAATATAATAAATCTATCTGGTGGAAGTTTTAGCGGAATGAGTAGAATTGCCAAATCTTCTCCTGAAATGTGGGTTGATATCTTTAAGCAAAATAAATTAAATTTATTAAGCTCTATAAAGTCTTTTCAAAATGAGCTTGAAAATTGTGTTGAAATGATAGAAAATGAAGAGTGGCAAAAGCTTAAAGATTGGATGTATGATGCAAGAGTGATCAGAAAATTTATATAAATTTGCTTATAGTTTAGTTTTTTTTAATATAATCTTCGTTTATTGAATTAAAGGAAGTAGATGAGAAAAAAAAGTTTTAGCGGTTTTGTTTATATTTTTTTTATTGTTGCTATTTTAGGTGGGATTTATTATGTGTATTCTTCTAAAATTTTTGAGAGAAATTCGCCTACAATTTCGCTTCCAAATCATATTTTTTGGAATTTAAAAACTCCACTTAAGATTAAGGTTGAAGATGAGAGTGGCATAAAAAGACTTAAGATATTTTTGAGTGATGGAAGTAAAAAAATCACGATTGTTAATCAAAAATTTAGCACGATAGAGAAGGTATTAAATTTTAAAATTGAAATTCCAAAAGGCTCGATTTTAGATAAAAATTCAAATTATCAATTAGAAATTGAAATTACTGATAATAGCAAATGGAATTTTTTTCAAGGAAATAAATTGCTATCTTTTACAAATATTATAGTTGATACAAAATCCCCCGATGTGTATGTATTAAATAACTCATATAAGATTACTAAAGGTGGTTCTGCTGCTGTTGTTTTTAAAGCAAGTGATAAGACTTTAAAAAATATCTATATTCAAACAAATAGCGGTCGCAAATTTCAAGTGGTACCATTTTATAAGGATGGATATTATGCTTCAATAATAGCTTGGCCGATAAAAGATAAAAATTTTAAGGCTTATATTGTGGCTAATGATATGGCTGGAAATGAGAAAAAAATAGACATTCGTTACTATTTGCAAGATAAAATTTATAAAACTTCAGAGATTAACTTAAATGATGATTTTTTAAATGGTAAAATAACTGATTTATTAAATGAATACGCACAAAATCCAGACAATTATCAAGGCGTAGAGAAATTTAAATTTATAAATGAAACCCTAAGAGATAAAAATGAAAATTTAATTTATCAAAAAACATCAAATATAAAAGAAGCTAAGATAGATAATTTTTTTATAAAACCATTTTATCCTCTTAAAAATGGTGCGGCAGTAGCTAGCTTTGGCGATCATAGAATTTATAAAAAAGATGGAGTTGAGGTTAGTCAATCTTGGCACTTAGGGCTTGATTTAGCGAGTGTGGCCAATGCTGAAATTAAAACTAGCAATAATGCAAAGGTTGTTTTTTCTGAAAATAATGGAATTTATGGGTTAAATTTAGGCATTTATCATGGATTTGGAATTTATACGATTTATGGTCATTGTAGTAGCATTTTAGTTAATGAAAATGATGAGATAAAAGATGGAGATGTTATAGCTAACACTGGTTATAGCGGTTTAGCTTTTGGCGATCATTTACATTTTGGGGTTTTAGTGCAAGGTGTTGAAGTTAGACCTGAAGAGTGGATGGATAAAAAATGGATGAATGAAAATATATTTCAAATTTTAGAAAATTCTAAAAAATTAATTGACAATAAAAAATAATTTATGGCTATTTACTAAATTTTTGATATAATTTTTCGATAAAAGCATAGTTCAAGGAATAAATTTTGAAACAAACAACGATAGCAAAAAGGGTTGAAGGTATTGGAATAGGGCTACATAAAGGTGAGCCGATAAGAATAGTTTTAGATCCGCTTGAAGCTGATGATGGGATAGTTTTTTATAGAAAAGATTTAATGACAACGATAAAAGCAAAGCCACAAAGTGTCATAAATACACAGATGGCAACTGTTATCGGAAATGAAAAAGGATATATTTCTACTATTGAGCATCTATTGAGTGCTATAAGTGGTTATGGTATTGATAATATAAAAATTATTTTGGATGCAAATGAAGTCCCTGTAATGGATGGTAGTTCTATAGGTTTTTGTATGATGCTTGATGAGGCTGGAGTTGTAAATTTAGAAGCAGAAAAACAAATAATGATTATAAAAAAAGAGATAGAAATCAAAAATGGTGATAAATTTGTTAAAATTTCTCCATCAAAAAATCCTAAATTTAACTATACTATTAAATTTAATCATCCAATTATTGGAACTCAAAATTATTTGTTTGAATTTTCTAAACAAAACTATATAAAAGAGATAGCTAGAGCTAGAACATTTGGATTTTTAAAAGATGTTCAAGCATTAAGGGCTAAAAATTTAGCACTTGGTGGGAGTTTGGAAAATGCAGTTGTAATGGATGATAATTCTATTTTAAATCCTGAAGGCTTGAGATTTGAAGATGAATTTGTAAGACATAAAATTTTAGATGCTATTGGAGATTTAGCTTTGATGGGGATGCCTATTTTTGGTGATTATGAATCTTATGCTGGAAGCCATGAATTAAATCATTTACTAACTCTTGAAATTTTAAGCGATGCTAAAAACTACGAAATAGTAAAACTAAATCAAAAAGAAGCATTAGAATATGCTAAAGTTTTTTCATAAGGATGAGCTATAAAAAGTGTTCAAATTTTAGTATTAACGCTTCAAAGTCCAGTTGTTGTGGCTATTTATGAAAACAATCAATTTTTAAAAAAAATTACAAGCGACAATAAAGCTAGCGATTTTTTGATAGAGATTATGGATAAAATTTTAAAAGAGTATGATGTTAAAGAACTAATTTATTTAAATGGTCCAGGAAGTTTTATGGGTATAAAAGTGGCTTATATTATTTTAAAAACTATTAGCTTAGTAAAAGAGATTCCTTTCTTTGCTGTAAGTGGATTTGATTTGAATGGGAATAAGCCAATAAAAGCAAATAAAAATCTAAGTTTTGTTAAAGAAAATGATAAAATTTTATTAAAAAAAGTAGAAGCGTGTGATTTTAAAATTCCTTTAAATTTATTAGAATTAAATAAAATTTCAGATACTACTCCAAATTATGTAATAGAGGCTGTTTGATGAAGATTATAGTTCCTGCAACAAGTGCAAATTTAGGACCAGGATTTGATAGTTTAGGGCTTAGTATTGGGCTTTTTAATGAAATACAAATTACAAGAGAAAAACTAACCTCTATATCTATAAAGGGCGAAGGAAGCGATAATTTATATATTAAAAAAAACAATACTTTTGTAAATATATTTAATGAAATTTATAACTCACTTACAAATGAAAGATCGAATTTTAAATTTTCATTTTTAAATAATATACCTTTTTCAAGAGGACTTGGGAGCAGTTCATCTGTCATCGTAGCAGCTATAGCTAGTGCTTATAAAATGGCAGGATTTAATATACAAAAAGATAGAATTTTAAATAAATCTTTAATTTATGAAAATCATCCAGATAATATATCGCCAGCTACATATGGCGGTTTTACAGTTAATATAGTAAAAAATGGTGAAGTTTTTACTAAAAAGTCAAATATAGATTCTCAAATTCAAGCAGTTGTTGTGATACCAAATGAGCCAATATCAACTAGCCAAAGCAGAACACAATTGCAAAAAAACTACCCATTAAGCAGTTGTATCTCAAATTTATCGCACTCATCTTTTTTAAGCGTTTGTTTTTTTGAAAAAGATTATCAATCTTTAAGATTGGCTGCTATTGATAAAATTCATGAAGATATAAGGATGAGTTCATATCCAATTCTTTTTAAAATCAGGCAAGTTGCTTATGAAAATGGTGCTTTAATGAGTACTTTATCAGGGAGTGGTTCTAGTTTTTTAAATATAGTTTTTAGAGATGATGCTTTGAGATTACAAAAAAAATTGCAAGATAACTTTCCAAAATTTAGAGTTTTGTTGTTAGAATTTGATAATGAGGGCTTTAAAATTACATCAAAAAGCTAAAAAAAAGAAAAATAAAGATATAATATGCGAAAAAAATTTAAACCAGTCAGAATGTGTGTTGTTTGTAGGACAAGATATTATAAAGATGAGTTGCTTAAATTTAATCAAAAAAACATACTAAATTTTGATAGCGTTGGTAGAAGTTTTTATATTTGCAGGGATTGTATTTGCAAAGATGATAAAATTTTAAAAAAATATATATCTAAAATAACAAAAATAGATAATATAAATTTAGAAAAGATAAAGGAGAGTGTTTTATATGGCGGATGTTCGCATAAGTGATATAGCTGCTGAACTTGGTTATAGCAGTAAAGAAATTATAGAAAAAGCACATGAGATGGGTCTTAGGCAGATAAAAGGTGCAAATAGTGTAGTTAGTGTAGAAGATGCTGAAGCGATATATAATTATGTTAAAAATGGTGGTCAAATCGTAAAAAAAATCAAACCAAAAAATGTAAAAAAATCCACGCAAAAAGATATAAATTTAGAAGATAAACTTGAAAAAAAATCAAAAAAACTAACATCTAAAACATTAAAACAAAAATCAGAAGAGGTCGCAGAAACTTCACAAAAAATTAAGTCTAAAAATAAACCTAGCATCGATACCACAAATAAAGATATAAATTTAGCTACAAATACAAAATCTTTAGAAGAAAAAAAGATTGAAGATAAAAAAGATATCGTAGAAGATGTAGGATTAAATTTAAAAAGCGAGAAAGGACCTAAAAAACTAGAAACACTAGCTGCAACTACTCTAAATAAAAGGCGTGGAATTGTTATAGTAAAGAAAAAACAATCAGTTAGTGAGTTTCCTAAAAAAGAACCTACTAAAAAGTTAAATGAAGGCTTAGATGCTATTTTTTCAAACACTCAAAGCACTTTAAAAAAGAAGAAAAAAGATAAAAAATCAGTTGTTATTAGCAAAAAAGATGATATCCAAAAAATGGAATTTTTAGATAATCGTCAAATGGCTGATATTAGTATAGATGACGATGATGAATTTATCTTGCCAGATTTAACTGTAAGTTCAATAAAAGTAGAAGAAAAAACACAAACAAAAAAACAGCAAGTTTTCAAAACATCTCAAAACAAATACACAAATCAAGAGATAAATATAAGTCGAGGCTCCAGAAAAAAACATAAAAAACAACCAAAAAATGAAACTAAAGAAAACATTACTTCTGTAAATATTTCAAAAGAAATTAGGGTGTATGAATTTGCTGAAAAGCTAGGCAAACAGCCAAGTGAAATTATCTCTAAATTGTTTATGCTAGGAATGATGACTACTAAAAATGACTTTTTAGATGAGGATGCTATTGAAATTTTAGCAGATGAGTTTAATGTAGAGGTTAATATTATAGATGAGGCTTTAGATTTTGATTATGTAAAAGCTTATGAAGAAGATGAAAATTCTCAAAGCGATTTAGTTTTGAGAGCTCCTGTTATAACAATTATGGGACATGTTGATCACGGAAAAACTAGCCTTTTAGATTACATTAGAAAAACAAGAGTTGCAACAGGTGAAGCAGGTGGTATAACTCAACACGTAGGTGCTTATATGGTAAATAAAAATGGTAAGACAATCACTTTTATAGACACACCAGGGCATGAAGCATTTACTTCTATGAGGCAAAGAGGAGCAAAAGTTACTGATATTGTTATTATTGTAGTTGCAGCTGATGATGGAGTAAAACCTCAAACAAAAGAGGCTATATCTCACGCAAAAGCAGCTGGAGTTCCAATCATAATAGCAATAAATAAAATGGATAAAGATAGTGCAAATCCAGATTTAGTAAAAACTGGACTTTCTGAACTTGATATTATGCCTATTGAGTGGGGTGGCAGTTATGAATTTGTGCCGATTTCTGCTAAAACAGGGATGGGAATTGATGATTTGCTTGAAATTGTTCTTTTACAAGCTGACTTATTGGAATTAAAAGCTAATCCTAACAATAAAGCCAAAGCAACGGTAGTTGAAAGCTCTCTTCAAAAAGGCAGAGGAACTGTTGCGACAATTATAGTTCAAAATGGCACTTTAAGGGTTGGAGATACTGTTGTAGCAGGTGTGGCTTATGGCAGAATAAAAGCAATAACTGATGATAATGGCAAGGCCTTAAAAGAGTTAAAACCGGGAGAATGTGGTGTTATAGTAGGTCTTAGCGAGGTTCCTGAATCAGGAGAGACTTTAATAAGTGTTGATAGTGAAAAAGAGGCTAGAGAGTATGCAAATAAAAAGCATGAATATCTAAGACAAAAAGAGCTTTCGAAATCCACAAAAGTTACTATAGATGAACTTAGTGCTAAGATAGCAGAGGGCGAGATTAAAACCTTACCAGTTATAGTAAAGGCTGATGTTGGTGGAAGTTTAGAAGCGATTAAGGCTAGTTTGGATAAATTAAGGAATGATGAGATTAAAGTAAATATCATCCATAGTGGTATTGGTGGCATAACACAAAATGATATAGGTCTTGCAAGTGCTAGTGATAATTGTATAATTTTAGGATTTAATGTACGCCCAACAGGAGATATAAAAGAAAGAGCAAAAGAACGTGGAGTCGAGATAAAAACATATAATGTAATTTATAATTTATTAGATGATGTAAAAAGTGTTTTAAGCGGAATGATGAGTCCTATAATAAGCGAAGAAGAGCTTGGACAAGCCGAAATTAGACAAGTAATTAATGTTCCAAAAGTTGGTCAAATAGCTGGTTGTATGGTAACTGATGGTAAGATTACAAGAGGTGCAAAAATTCGTGTTATTAGAGATGGGGTTGTGATTTTTGAAGGAAATATTAGCTCTTTAAAACGCTTTAAAGATGATGCAAGAGAAGTTGCAAAAGGCTTTGAGTGCGGAGTTGGTATTGAAGGATTTAATGATATGAAAGAAGGCGATTTCATAGAAAGTTTTGAACAAAAAAAAGAGCAAGCGAGTTTATGATGGGCGAGATTAGACGTCTTAGAACACAAAGTGTTTTAAAAGAGCTTATTCCAGAGGCATTTGCTACTTTAGGAGATTGTGAACTTAGAGGGCTTTGCGTTACTGATGTGGAGTGTAAGAATGGAAGATATGATGCTTTTGTTTATATTGATAAAATGCTTTTAAGCGAAAGTGAACAAAAAGAAATTTTAAAAAAACTTAGTAAGGTTGAGAGGTATTTGCAAAATTATTGCAAAGAAGCTGAGGGATGGTTTAGATGTCCAAGGTTTCATTTTAAATTTGATGATAGATTGGAGTATCAAAATCATATGGATAGTTTATTTGAAAAGATAAATAAGGATTTAGAAAAAAATGGTTGATTTGGAAGCTTTAGTAAAAGAGTGTGGGTTAAATTTATACGATACAGAAGTAGTAAATGAAAATGGCAGGGCTATTTTTAGAGTATATATAACAAAAGATGGTGGTGTAAATTTAGATGATTGTGAAAAAGTTAGCAGAATTTTATCTCCTATTTTTGATGTTGAGCCACCTTTAAACGGAGATTATAATCTTGAAGTTAGTAGTCCAGGACTAGAGAGAGTGTTATCAAAAAAAGAGCATTTTTTAAAAAGCATTGGGGAAAATTTAAAAGTAAAAACCATAAATAAGGAGAATTTTGAAGGTAAAATTTTAAGTTTCATTGATGAAATTTTAACCATTAAAAACCAAAATCAAACACTTCAAATAAATTTTAATGAGATTAAAAAAGCCAAAACTTACATAAAGTGGTAGGATTAAATTTAATTTTGTTTAGATTGTAGCTTGTTTTTTAAATTAATTGTGTAAATCATATAAATTAAGGTTTTAAAACAGGTAAATAATTTGCATTAATAATAATATAATCAGATAAGCTTTTTTTATTATTGGGTATTGATTAAAATATAAAAACTAAAAGAATTTGAGTAAATAAATAATAGCTTTTTGAGATTAAACTAATTGATAGAGGAAGTGCAAAAAAGTTTAAAAATTTATATTTATGACTTCAATAAAATTTAATGCAAGCTCAGAATTAGCTATTTTAGCAATAACAAAAAAGTTCAAATATCATAAGAATATAAATTTATATAATAATTTAAACCAAACCCAACTCAAGATCTGATAAACTCAAAATGTTATTGCAAAATTTTAAAGAGTTTTTATCTAAAATACCACATATAAAGGAAGTAGAGCGTGTAAATATTTAAAAGATGGGCTACTTATTTAACTAAATTTATTAAATCAAACCTAAACAAAAGATATGAATATAAAATTTGATAAATTATAATATGATATTTTAGAGTAAGGCATTAAAAAATATTTTAGAATATCATAAATCAAACTTAAATTTAAAAATATAAGAATGGTAAATTTTCTTGTATAAAAAAGTGCTAGTTTAGATAGTGATTTAGATAGCAAATTTATTAAAACTAATAAGAGAAATGAGATTTTGTTAAGTTTAGCCACATAAGCTAAACTTAGCCATTTATCAAAATTTGATATTTTGATAAATTAGCAAAACATCGTAAGAATTTAAAATCATATAATAGCATAAGGCTTTTGTTGAAGTGAAAGTATTGAAAATTAGGTTAAATAAATTTAAAAGTATAAAAAGATATGATTTTATCTTGCATTTTATATAGGGTAGTAAATTTAAATCTAATATTAATAAATATTATTAATTATATCAAACTGGCAATAGAAAATAAGCTTTAATTTAGGGTATTAGGTATTTTTATTTAGATTCAATAAAACAAAATTATTTTTATTTTTATTTATTATAATGCCAAAAACTAATACTTGTAAATGCAAAATAAATTTTTCTTTATTCTTCTAAATTTTAGTCACTTTGGTCTTACAATTACCAAATTTCAATTCCATTGATATCATTTGCAAACTCATTTTTACTTTTAAGTGCTGCCTATAAAAAGAAAGATATTTTATGTTTTACCCTATAATTTCAGAGTATTTGACTGAATTTAACAATTAAGCTCAAAATTTGCCAAGACTTTGAATTTATTTAAAGGTTATAGCTTCTAAAGCAAAACAGAATTTTCTTATAAATTTGAGAGTGATAATATATTTATTTTCATAGTTTAAATCATAATTTATTGAAGTGTGGGTTTTGCTGAGCCATTGTTATTATAAAGAATTTTGATGGTAATAAAATTAAAATACCTAATTAATATTATAATAAAATAATATTTATTTTAGATATCAACGCTATAAGTAAATCAATCATAGCATCACAAACAATTTTTAGTTATTTTATAATTGCTAGAACAAAATTAAAAACTAAAGAGGCTTTGCTAAACTAAAAAATTTAATAGTATTGGAGTAAATTTTAAATTACATTTAAAGAGTGTGAATTTAAGAGATGGAAAATAATATTAAAAAAATAGTTGATGATTTATATGCAAAATATTAAAGAAAAATAATCTTTCCTCAATCTAGCACAAAAAATCAAAATTATTAAAATTTAAATATATTAGAAAACGCATAATACAGCTAAATTTGAAAAGTATTGACTCCATTTGCTTTTGAAATTTCAAGATTTTTAGATAATTTATGATTTATCTCATCGACTGACATACTGTTTTTTGAAACGACTATGCCAATATTTAGAGTTATTTCAAAATCTTGAAATTCGCTTTTAAATTTTTTTGATATATTTTTTAGTTGGTTGTTATTTTTTATATTTTTAAATATATTATTTGCTATATTTATTGCACCAGTTTCATTTGTATTTTGACATATGATTAAAAATTCATCTTGCCTTATAGAATAAAGTATATCGCCACTTCTTATGGAAGCTTTTAATAAATCAACCACTATTAAAACAACATCTAAAGCCTTGTCTGTGCCAAAATTATTTAAAATATAAGAGTATTCATTTATATTGATTAGTATTGTTGCTAATTTTTGATTAAATTGTTCGCTATTTTTTATAGAAATTTCTAATCCTTTTGTAGCTTGTATTTGATTTGGTAAATTTGTTAATGGGTCAAAAGTTGGTATTGTGGCATATTTTTTACTTAGTTCTAAAGATTTAGTCTTGATAATTTTAATTTCATTTAGTAAATTTGAATTTTCTTCTTTAAATTTTTGGTTTATTAATAGTGCAGAATCTAAAATTTCATTAAAAATTTTAACAGTATCTGTTTGAAAATTTATCAAATTTGTCATTTCAAATGCCTCTTTTGGAGATTTTCCGCTATTTATCAAAAGTATTTGTTGCAACAAAATTTCATCTTGTTTTAAAATTTTAAAATCAGCAAAATATATTAAAAAATTTAGTAAAATTCTGACATTATTTGTATCTTCTTCTATTTTGGAGCATAAAACACTAAGCTCTTTTATAAATTTATCTTGACTTGTTTTATGGATTTGCACTTGTCTTTCGTCTATTTGGTAATTATGCATTAAATTTAATATATCTTCAAATTGATTTGCACTATAGTGTGCCATCTTTTTGAAAAATATCTGAATTTCAAAATAAGCTAAAGAGTTATTTACTAAATTTTTACCTAAATCGCTTACTAATTTCATATAATTAGAGTTTCTATTTTTTATATGATTTATTTGTTCAACACAATTTTTCATCTATTGCTCCTATAAATTTTTATTTTACATCCATTCTAAAATTTGTTTAATCTCTTTGGCTACAAATGTTTTTATTCCTTTTGTTTCAAGAGGTTTTGAGGGGGCGATTATAGTTTGAAAATTTTGCATTAAAGCCTCTTTTGCTCGTAAGTCCAAATTTGAAATCTCTCGTATCTCGCCATTTAAACTAACCTCACCCAAAAAAATACTCTCCTTGCTAAGCGGTCTGTTTCTAAAACTACTAACAATTGCCGCCACCACTGCTAAATCAGCCGCTGTTTCGCTAATCTTAACCCCTCCAGTTACATTCACAAAAACATCATAATGCCCAAGCAAAATTTCCATTTTTCTATCAAGAAGAGCAATTATCATATCTAAGCGATTTTTATCGTATCCAGTTGAGCTTCTTTTAGGATAAGAGCTCTCACAAACTAAAGCCTGAATTTCCACAATTAAAGGGCGAGTGCCTTCCATCACAACCGTGATTGCACTTCCACTAATTGCTTTTCCTCTTGTGAAAAATTTACTAGCTATATCTTTTGTGCTTATTAAGCCTTTAGCACTCATCTCAAAAATTCCAACCTCACTTGTTGATCCAAAGCGATTTTTAAATCCTCTTAAAATTCTAAGCTCTTTGCTTGCATCGCCCTCAAAATAAAGCACCACATCAACCATATGTTCCAAAATTCTAGGACCAGCAATTGATCCTTCTTTTGTAATATGACCTATGATAAATACGCAAATATCGCGTTCTTTTGCAATTCTCATCAACTCAAAAGTAATCTCTCTTACTTGTGAAATAGAACCAGGTGCTGATGAAATTTTATCACTAAATAAAGTTTGAATGCTATCGATTATTAAAATTTGATAATCTTTTTTTAATAGTTCCGATTTTATATTTTCTAGTGAAATTTCAGCTAAAAGATATAAATTTTGAGTTACACTATCAAGTCTGTTGGCTCTTATTTTTATCTGACTCAAACTCTCTTCGCCACTTACATATAGTACATTTAGCCTTTTTTTGGCTAAATTTGATGCTATTTTTAAAAGCAGGGTTGATTTGCCAATCCCAGGACTTCCGCCTATTAAAATCAAACTTCCTTTTACCACACCGCCACCCAATACCAAATCAAGCTCTTTATCATCTGTTGAAATTCTGCTTATATTTTCTACCTCTATATCGCAGATTTCTTGTGCTAGAGAGGGCTTTTTGTTAAATTTATTTTGACTTTCTATAAATTTAATTTGCTCTTTATTTAGTTCTATAAAGCTATCCCAAGATCCGCATTCTGGACATTTCCCCATCCATTTTGATTGTTTATTGCCACACGCTTCACACTCAAAAATTACTTTATTTTTCGCCATTATCAAAAATCGCTTCTAATATAGTTTCTATAAATTGATCTGCATCAAATTTAATTAAATCTTGCATTTTTTCACCGACACCTATATATAAAATCGGCAACTCCAACTCTCTTGCTATCCCAAATAAAGCTCCTCCTTTTGGTGTCCCGTCTAATTTAGTTATAATAACCCCATCTATTTTTACAATATCATTAAACGCATAAGCTTGATTTACGCTATTGTTTCCTTGTGTGCCATCAAGAACTAAAATTTTTCTATGAGGTGCATTTTCTAGAGCTTTACTTGAAATTCTAACTATCTTTTCTAACTCTTTTGCTAAATTTTTTTGATTTTGAAGCCTACCTGCCGTATCGATGATGACATTATCAAATTCCTTTGCAACAGCAGAACTTATCGTATCGAATGCAACAGCTGCTGGATCGTGACCTTGATTTGATGCGACAATTGGTATATTTAGGATATTAGACCATTGTCTAAGTTGTTCAATCGCTCCAGCCCTAAAAGTATCGCAAGCACCAAGCATTACTTTTTTACCACTATTTTTATATAAATTTGCAAGTTTTGCTATGGTTGTTGTTTTACCTGCACCATTTACGCCTAAAATTAACTCAACAAATGGCTTTTTTTTATCTAAATTCTTGTTTTCATACATAAAATACGTACTCATAACTCGCTTTAAATCACTTCTTTGAATTTCATCATTTGGCGGAAGATAGTAGATTATCTCCTCTACTATTTCATAATCGACATCAGCTTCTAAAAGCATCTCTTCTAAAATTTCTTTTGAAATTTTTTGATTTTGTTTTTTGACAGATTTGATTGCATTTGCAGTTTTTTCAAGCCCTTTTTTAAAAAAATTAAACATCATTCCATCCTCAATATCTCTTTATCTAACATCTCTTCAGCAATAATTCCTCTATAATGCCTAAAATAATCCCCATTTTTATGATATAAAATCATAAATGGAATTTGTGTTATATCATCAAAATGTTTTAAAAGAGATTCATTATTTAAGCTTATGCTAAATTTTATATCCATTTCTTTTAAAAACTCATCTAAATTTTGAGCCTTTAAAACAATACCTATTATATCCAAATCATCTTTATATCTTTCTTGCAAATTATTGAGTAAGGATATTTGGGCGTTACAAGGTGTGCAATTTTCTGTTAAGAAAAAAAACATAATATTTTTATTGTTGTTTATAAATTCAAACCCAGTTTTTGTTTTTTTGAGTGTTAAAATTTTTCCATTATTTAAATTTAAATTAAAAGGTGCAAATAAATTCTCACTAAGATAAGATTCTTGATTTTTTGTATCATTTAAATCATCGCTAATATCATCAACTGCTTTTTTATCATCACAAGCATTTAAAAAAAACATTAAAAATATAAAAAATATAAAACGAATTATCATTTAAATTCCTAAAAATTTATAATTAAAGCTAAAATTATACAAAATTATACTAAAATAAGCGTTAAATGGATAGTATAACAAAAGAAAAATTTAGAAAAATTGCCAAAATAAGTTTAAAAAAAGAGGTAAAAATTTCTGCTAAATGCAGGCATTACGCTATTTTGTTGAATTTAAAAGAAATTATTAAAATTACAAATTCAAAAGATATTTTATTTTTTGTTCCGACAAAATATGAACCAGATTTGTTACTTTTAAGAAGAAATTTATCAAAGAAACATCACATTTTTATTCCGTTTATGCAAAATCTTAGCTTTAAAATGGTAAAATTGAAACTACCTTTTTATAAATTTCGTTTTGGCATAAGACAAAATAAATTTAAAAACGAATTTAAAAAAAGATTAGATTTAGCCGTTGTTCCAGTTATTGGAGTTGATGGAAAAATGGCTAGAATTGGGCATGGAAAAGGATTTTATGATAGATTTTTTTCAGGCTTAAAATATAAACCTATTGTGGTATTTGTGGAGATAAAAGATATGTTTATAAAAGATATTATTTCAGAAAATCACGATGTTAGATGTGATTTTTATCTAACTCCAAGTAAAAATTATTTAATAAGAGGAAAATATGATAGAAATTTTAATAGGCTTAGGAGCCGGTGCAGTGGGAGTTGGCATAGGATACGGTGTAACTAAAAAAATTAACGATGCAAACTACTCAGTATTTGTAGAACAAGCAAAAGCAAAAGCAAAAGCTATTGAATTTGAAGCAGAAAGTATCTTAAAAGATGCTAAACTTAGTGTGCAAGAGGCGGAATTTTCAGCCAAAAAAAAGTATGAAGATAAAGAAATCAAACTTCAAAAGGAATTTGATTTAAAAGTAGATGAACTTGAAAAAGAGGGAAAAAATTTAATTACTGAAAAAGAAAATTTAGAAAAAAAATCAAAAGAGATTGAAAATTTTAAAATAGATGCTAAAAAAATATATGATGAGGGTCTAAATTTAAAAAAAGATTACGAAGATAAAATTAACGAAGCTTTAAGAGTTTTAGAGCATTCTGCTGGACTTACTCAAGATGAGGCAAGAGAGGAGATTTTAAGGCGGGTTGAGGAAAAAAGTAGAGGCGATATAGCTCATATAGTCAGAAAATATGAAGAAGAAGCTAAAAAAGAGGCCAAAAAAAGGGCAAATTATATATTAGCACAAGCTACGACTCGTTTTGCTGGAGAGTATGCTGCTGAAAGACTTATAAATGTTGTAGATATTAAAAATGATGATTTAAAAGGCAGAATTATCGGAAAAGAAGGGCGTAATATCAAGACTTTAGAGATGGTTTTGGGTGTTGATATTATAATTGATGATACCCCGCACGCCATAGTTTTAAGTAGTTTTAATCTTTATAGGAGAGCTATTGCTACAAGAGTGATTGAGATTTTAGTAGAAGATGGTAGAATTCAGCCAGCAAGAATTGAAGAAATTCATAAAAAAGTAAGTGATGAATTTGAATCAAGTATATTAGAAGAAGGCGAAAATATAGTGATGGATTTAGGATTAAATGGAATTCATCCAGAATTAATAAAGCTTATTGGAAAGCTTAAATTTAGGGCTAGTTATGGACAAAATGCTTTAGCACATAGTTTAGAAGTAGCTCATTTAGCAGGAATTATAGCTGCTGAAACGGGTGGCAATGAAAAATTAGCAAAAAGAGCAGGGCTTTTGCATGATATTGGTAAAGCTTTAACTCATGAATTTGAAGGAAGCCATGTTGATTTAGGGGCTGAAGTTTGCAAAAGATACAAAGAGCATCCAGTTGTAATTAATGCAATATATGCTCATCATGGACATGAAGAAGCCTTAAGTGTAGAGTGTGCAGCAGTTTGTACAGCTGATGCTTTAAGTGCTGCAAGACCGGGGGCTAGAAGAGAGGTTTTAGAGAGTTTTTTAAAAAGAGTAAGTGATATTGAAGAGATAGCTTTAAATAAAAATGGCGTTAAGCAAGCTTATGCTATAAATGCTGGTCGTGAAATTCGCGTTATGGTAAATGCAAATTTAATTAACGACGATGAGGCGGTTTTGGTGGCTAAAGAGATTGCAGAAGATATTAAAGCAAATGTACAATATCCAGGCGAAATAAAAGTAAGTGTTATTAGGGAAACAAGAGCGGTTAATTACGCTAAATAGAGGAAAATATGAAGAAAATTTTAATTTGTTTTTTAGTGATGTTTGGAAATTTATGGGCCTTAAATGAGGAAATTTTAATAAGCTCAGCAAATGCTTATGCTATAACAATGGAAGATGTGGATATTAAAAATAAGTTAGTCGAAAAATCAAAAGCAATTTTAATTTTTCCAAGCGTAAAAAAGGTGGGTTTTATAGTTGGCGGTCTTTTGGGAGATGGCGTTTGTTTGATGAAAAACTCAGATAGTTTTATACCAATGAAAGCCAAAATATCAAATGCTAGTATAGGTTTTCAAGTAGGATATGAGGATAATTATATGGTAATTTTTATTATGGATGATGAGACTTTAAACAATATACTCAACTCAAAAGCAAGTTTAAGCCTAGATGCAACAGCTTCTATTTATAAGCTTAGTGCAAACGTTGGTGCTATAAATGCTTTTAATAAAAATATTTATGCTTACACTAATAAATCTGGAATTTTTGCTGGTGCTAGTTTGGGTGGATTTAAAATAAGTGTTGATACAAAATCTATCTATAAAACACAAAGTTATGGTTTTAAAAATTTAATATCGGTTATAAATAAGGATTAGCATGGAAGATATGCTAACTTATTTATCAACTTATGGTTATATTATATTATTTGCCTACACTCTTGGTGGAGGTATGGTGGCTATCATAGCAGCTGGAGTTCTTAGTTATGCTGGTAAAATGGATTTAACTTTAATTATAATCGTAGCCTCTATTTCAAATTTCTTAGGCGATACTTTGCTTTTTTATTTGGGACGGTATAATAAGCAAGCCATTATGCCATATTTTAAAAAACAGACTAGAAATTTAGCTTTAGCACAAATTCTATTTAAAAAACATGGCGGTAAAATTATATTTTTTAAAAAATACATTTATGGACTTAAAACTTTAGTTCCTATTGCTATTGGTCTTACCAAATACTCTTTTGGTAAATTTAGCATTATAAATTTAATAAGCTCTATAATTTGGGCTATTAGCTTAGGATTTTTGAGTTATTATATGGCCGATTTATTGATTGATTTTTTTAAATTTATGGAAAAAAAACCTTGGATAACACCTCTTATTTTATTGTTTATTTTAGGAGTTATTGTTTTTTATTTTAAAAAAGCAACTAAAAAAGGTAAAGTTGTAAGTAAAATTTAGCTTTTTATTGAAATAGATAATTTAAATTTTACAAAGATAGGAAAATTTTATAATCATAAATTTAATCTCAATTATAAAGTTTTCTTTATTTAGCTAAATTTAATTAAATTTCATATTTTTTTATAAATTTATCAATCTCTTCTTTTGTGCCAATTATTATTAAAGTATCTCTAATTTTTAGAGTATTAAGTTCATTTGGATGTTGCGTCCACTTATTTTCATTTTTATGAGCAATCACGCTTACATTTTGATTAAAATCAGAAATCTTTTTTTCAGCCAATTTCGAGTCAATATGAAGTTTTAAAATTTTCATTGATGTAGTTATATTAAAAATAGTATAATTAGGATGAGCCAATAAATCATTTGCTAAATTTAATGCAATATCTCTGTTTGGATATATTACTTTATTTGCTCCAAGTTTTGAGTAAATTTGACCATATGTTGTATCTTCGGCTTTAACTATAATCTCTTTTACACCAAGTTCTTTTAATGCCATAAGGCTTAAAATAGCACTTTGATTATTATCTCCAAGACTTATGATTGCAGTATCGGCTTGAGTGACGCCACTTTGCTTGAGAATTTCTATATTGCTTGCATCTGCTATTACGCAATTTTCTGGTATGTGTGTTAAATTTTTAAAGCTATTTTTATTTTTATCTATACATATTAAATTCGAATTACTCTTAATAAGCTCATTGACCAGTACAGAGCCAAATTTTCCAACGCCTATTACCACATATGTTTTCATAATATAACATCCTCTTCTAAATATGAAATTTTTTCTTTATTCTTTTTTGTTATTATCACTACACTAAAAGCAAACACCCCAACCCTGCCAAGATACATCAAAATAATTATATAAATTTTACCAAAGTCGTTAAATTTAGATGTTAAAGATGCCGACCCTCCATCTCCTATGCTTAATCCTACTGTTCCAAAAGCAGAGCAAATTTCATAAAATATATCTAAAAACTGTTTATTTTCTCTATCTTGAGTAGCACTTAAGATTAAAGTAGATATCATTATATAAAATAAAGCACTTACTAAAATCAAAAAAGCTTTGTTTACTGTTTGTTTTGGAATTTCTCTTTTAAATACAACGCAATCCTCATTTCTAAAAGATTTAAATGTGTATATAAGAAAAATTGCAACTGTTACTGTTTTTATACCTCCAGCTGTTCCGCCAGGACTAGCACCTATAACCATTAAAATAGACGAAAAAAATATGCTTTGATCGTTTAAATTTGATATATCAAATGTATTAAATCCAGAAGTTCTTAAATTTACAGAATAAAAAAAAGCATTTGAAATTTTATTAAATATATCAAAATGGCTTAGAGTATTATTGTATTCAAACAAAAATATAAGAGCAAAACCAATAAATAAAAATACGATAGTAGATATTAGGACGATTTTTGAATGCACACTTAATCTATAAATTTGCTTTTTATAATACAAAATACACTCATCTATTACCAAAAATCCAAGACCGCCTAAAATTATTAAAATGCTAATTATAAAATTTAATATGAAGCTTTGATTGACTAAGTTATTTGAAAATGTAGAAAAACCTGCATTATTAAAAGCAGAAATAGAGTGAAAAACAGCATGAAAAATACTTTGTTTTATACTCATATTAAAAGATAAATCTAAAAATATCAAAAAAGCACCAATGCACTCTATCGTAAAAACAAAAATAAAAATTTTTATACTAAATTTTATAATTCCTTTAAAATTTGGATAGCTTGTTTGTTGTATTAGTAAATTTCTGCCAAAATAGCCTATTTTTTGCCTAAACAAAATAAAAATTAAAGCAGCCATAAGAATAAAACCAAATCCACCAATTTGTATGAGAGCTAAAATCACGCTTTGACCATAAATGCTAAGATCTGTAGAGATATTAAAAGTGCTAAGTCCAGTTACACAAATAGCAGAAGACGTTACAAAAAATAACTCCAAAAAGCTTAATTGTTTAGTTCTCATAATGTCCATATTAAGTATAAAAGCTCCAATCAAAGCCATACACACATAAGACAATAATATTATCTTAAAAGCTTTATTCATCTTTTCTCCAAAATCAGTGTAGAATTATATCATTTTTATTTAAATCTTAGCAATTTTAAAAAAGTTTATAAAATTTTAATATTAGCAAATTTGTATAAAATTTTATCCATATTTAAATAATAATGATTTTCAAATGATATTAAGTTTAAATTTAGGTTATTTTTGCATAATTACATCGCAAAAGGAAAAAAAATGGTAACAAAAGATTTTTTAATTAGTATTTTATCACATTGTTCGATAATTCACCATACTCATGGGCGTTTAAGAGTTAGGGTTTCTAGTAAAATAAAAGATGAGTTAAAAAAGATTAATAATGTAGAAAAAGTTGATTTAAACAAACTAAATCAAATGCTTCAAGAGATAAAAGGCATTAAAAATTTTAAATTTAACTCACTACTTGGCTTTATTACTATAGAATATGATAAAAATGAATATAGTAAGGAATTTTGGATCGATATAATTGAAAATAAAAAAGTCGAAAATTTCATATCTAAAATAGATGAAAAAATGAAAGAGGTTTTATGAAAGAGTTACAAATAGCATTAAACTATGAAAATGAAGGGATTTTGCTTTACAGTGAGCTTTTTAATAAATTTGGTTGTGAAATTTTTAATCAAATTTTAGAAATCAAAAAGTCTGGTTTAAATTTATTACAAAATTTCAAAACAGATGAAAGTTTAGATGAAATTGCACCACAAAATTTAATATCCTTAAAAGATGGAATTATACTTGCTTTAACTTATGAAAATAAAGCATCATTTATTTACGATGATATTACAAATTCCGTAACAGACAATGCTTTAAGAGATATATTTTTCAGACTTTGGGCAACATCTGAAAATGAGTATAAAAAAGCGTTAAATTTAGAGCTTTCAAAATGCGAAGATGTCTTAAAACAAGATTTTTTTGGTATTGAAAATTTAAAACAATTTGGTTTAAATTTAGATGTAAATTCTATCAAAGAATTGAGTAAAATTTTAAAAAAACTTAAAAATGGTAAAGCATCTCAAAATGAAATTCAATCATTTCTAAATCATCCATATTTTTCTTTTTTGTTGGGTGCTGGAGTTGGAGCGTTGGGCGGAATTTTTATAAATGAAATTCTCAAAGAAAAAATATAAATTTAGATTAAAGGAGATATTATGGCACTTCCATTTATAGCTGGTTTGGCTGTTGGTTCATTGGCAGTAGTTGCTTTTAAAAATAGAGACAAAATCGAAGATTTTTTTTATCAAAGCATTGAAAAAGGTAAAGATATAGCACAAAATTTAAAAGATAATTGTTGCACAAATACATGTGATGAAAATATCAATTCATCAACAAAAAATATCGATAAAGGATAATAATATGTTAAATTTACAAATATCAAATACAAGGCTTCCTGCTGATCATTTTATTAGTGGTGCTTTGATTGGCGGTATTACAGCTGGTGCTATTGAAATTCAAAACAAAAACACCACAAAAACACAAATTGCAAAAAATATTGCAAAATATTCATTAAAGAGTGCAATCGCAACCTCGCTTGCAATTAGTGCATCAAATAAAATCGTGCAAAAAAACTATCTCAAAGCTAGTTTTGACATAGCTCTTGGAATTGGTTTTATAATTGCTTTAGAAAATATTTTTAAACAAAAGGAGATAAAATGAAAAATCCATACATTCAACAAAATCAAGAAAAAATACAACATAATTTATCAAATTCTCAAAATAGCGGAATTTTAGGATCTTTATTGCCTAATAGCTTTAACTCTGCTAGTTTTTTTCAAGGTGCAGTTATTGGAGCAGTTGGTGCATATCTTTTAACAAACGAAAAAGCTCAACAAACACTATTTAAATCAATCCTTAAAATCAATCAATTAATTCAAGCTGGAAGTGAAGAGATAAAAGAGAGATTTGAAGATGCAAAAGCAGAGCTTGAAGAAAATGAGTTTTAAAATAGTTCATCAAACTAAAAATCGCGTTAGATTTTTGCATAATGGATTAAAACGCAATACTGATGAAAGAAATTTAGAAAATGAAATCTCAAATTTAGATGGAGTTTTTGGAGTTAGGGTTAATAAAATTTCTCAATGCATTGTTTTGAAATTCAATGGAAATTTAGATGAAATTTTGGAAAAAATTTCTAAAATTTCACTAACTACAAAACAACAAAATTCTATCAGCAAGAAAAATATAGCCATTGCTGGTATTTCTTGCTTGATAACTCCATTTTTAACAAAATCAAAAGCTTTGGTTAGTATATCTTCATCATTTCCTGTCCTAAGAGAGGGATTTTATGAGCTTTTAAAACAAGGTCTTACATCAAAAGTCTTAGAAGCTCTTGCAATTACAATATCTCTTTTTAGAAAAGATTATTTAGCAGCCAATAGTACAAATTTAATGCTAAGTATAGGCGAATATATGGAAGAAAGCACTATCCATAAAAGCGATGATTTAATCAAGGAATTAGCTAAGCCTAATATCAAAGAAGCTTGGGTCGAAATAATAGAAAACGAAAAAAAAGTTCTTAAAAAAATAAGTGCTAATGATATTAAAAAAGGTGATATTGTAGTAGTTGGGGCTGGAGAGAGTATTGCTATTGATGGATATATAGTTGAAGGTAGTGCTAGTATAAATCAAGTATCTATGACAGGAGAGGCAGGCTCTATTATAAAAGAACGCGGGCAACACGTAATGAGTGGAACTGTTGTTGAAGAAGGAAAGATTAAAATTTGGACAGAATTTTCAGGAGAAAATACAAGCACGCAACGTATAAAAAAATATATCCAAAATTCTCTTAATGAAAAGTCTCAAATAGGATTAAAAGCCACAAAACTTGCTGATAAATTAGTTCCTTTAACTCTAAGTTTAGCAGGCATTTCATATCTTATAAACAAAAACACAACAAGTGTAGCATCGGTTTTGCAAGCTGATTATTCTTGTGCTTTAAAACTTCCAACACCAGTTGCTTTTAAAAGTAGCATTTCAAAAGCAGGAAAAGCAGGAATTTTAATAAAAGGTGCTAAATCTATTGAAGCTTTAGCAAAAAGCGATGTTTTTGTTTTTGATAAAACTGGCACTTTAACAAATGGGGTTTTAAGGGTTCAAGATGTTATTAGCTTTGATGAATTTTGGGATAAAGAGAGTCTTTTAAATTTAGCCGCTAGCGTTGAAGAACATTATTTCCATCCAATAGCAGAAGCTGTTGTGGATGCTGCAAAGAAGCTAGGTTTTGAACATATGCACCACGATGAGGTTGAATTTATAGTAGCTCATGGCATAAAAACACACTATAATAAAAAAGAGGTATTAATTGGCAGTAGGCACTTTTTAGAAGATGATGAAAAAGTTTCATTTCAGGAAAATACTCAAGAAATTCAAAGTGCTTTAAATACGGGGTGTGCTGTGCTTTATATAGCTTATGATAAAAAATTACTTGGCATTATCACGTTAAAAGACGAGATAAGATCAAATGCAAAAGCTACCATTAAAAAACTAAAAAATCTTGGCGTAAAAGAGATTGTGATGCTTACAGGAGATATTAAGGATAAGGCTGCAAAAGTAGCAAAAGATTTGGGTATAGATAATTTTTATGCTGAGCTTTTACCAACTGATAAAGCAAAGATTATAGAAAATTTAATAAATAGCGGCAAAAATATTACTTTTTGTGGCGATGGAATAAATGATGCACCATCTTTAGTTAAAGCAAATGTAGGTATAAGTATGCAAAGAGGTGCTGATATAGCAAAAGTTACGGCTGATATTAGCTTGTTGAAAGATGATTTTTATGCAGTTGCAACGACAAAAGAGCTAGCAAACAAAACCATGAATTTAATAAATAAAAATTTTAAAATCACGGTTTTAATTAACTCATTAATTTTATTTGGTGCAACTATCGGTCGTCTAAGCCCTGCAATTACTGCAGTTTTACACAATGGAACTACAATTGGGCTTTTACTAAATTCAATAAAAGGTATAAATTTAAGCAAGAAATCAGAGTAAATTTAATACAATAGCATCTATCATAATTGAGGATTTTATATGCCATTTGTTTTAATAAATTCTGTTTTATTAGTGATTACAGGAGTGATGATTTATGAAGCTAGTTCAAATGCAAAAAGAAAATTTAGCAAAAGAAAAAAAGACGAAATTTCTTGATATAACAACTCAAAAAGAGATAGCAAAGCTTGGAATGACTATCTCTATGGGGCTTGTTGTTTTGAGTGCTTTTAACACAAAAAGTAAATTTGGTAAAAATTTACACATAATCTCAGGTGCTGCGTTGGTAGGATTTTCTTACTATCACACTAAACTTTACACAAAAAATAACACAAATAAGGAGTAAATTTGATAAAATTTTAAATTTATTTTAATAATCTAATTCTAAAATTGAACTTTCAAGACCCTTTCGTCTAGTGGCTCAGGACATTGCATTCTCAGTGCAAAAACGGCGGTTCAAATCCTCCAAGGGTCGCCATTTAAGACTTTTTTATATAAATTTATTATTTTTTAAATTCTCAACATTAGTATAAAATTAAGTTAAATTTTAAGTTAATTTCATTAAAATTACTGATAATAATTTTAAAAATTGAAAGTATATTTAAGATATTTTATAAATTTTTAAAAAGCTTGCAGAAAAATAGAGTTTGTTTTATGATTGGAAGTTTATATATTTGTAGCTAAACTTTATTATCTTAAATTTATAGTCTATTTTCTAATAAAATTACAAATTTAACGGAGGGAAAATTATGAATAAAATATCATTATTATTTTTAATAACAATATATAGTTTAAGTTATGCGGGGAGCGACGTAATCTTAGAAGATGTAAATGTTAATGCAAATTTAAACGATATAAATTTTAAAAATGGCATTATAAAAAGCAGTGCTTTTAATAGCTCTTTAACTTACACAAGAGAGTATTTAGACAATACAAATGCTGGCGATGGCACAATTTCAGATATCATAAAAAGAAACCCAAATGCTAGGGTTAGTAGAGGTGAGAGAACTTCTCAAAACTCAGGCGAGATAATCCAACAAAATATCTCAATAAACGGTGCTGAAGTTTATCAAAACAACTTCTTGCTTGATGGAGTAAATATAAACAACGATATTAATCCAAAAGGTGGTGTTTTATCAACTGGAAGTGTGGCAAATATAACACCATTTTTAACAAATCCATCCCAAGGCATAGGCGTTGATACCAATCTACTTGAAAGCATTGAGGTTATGGATAGCTCAGTTTCAGCTAAATATGGAAATTTCCAAGGCGGAGTTGTAAGGGCTAAAACAAGAGATCCAAGATATAGATTTAATGGAAAAGTAAGCTTTAGGCATACTTCTGATAGTTTGCAAAAATTTCATATCAACAAAAATAGACAAGATGATTTTGACTACGCTACAAATTCAAATTTTCAGCCTGATTTTAAGAAATTTAAAACAAGCATTATACTTGATGGATATGTAATTGAAAATTTTGGACTTCTTATGAACTATAATAGAACAAAATCTGAAATTTTGCAAAGAATGTATAGTAAAGATTACGATGATAAATCAAAACTAAATGAAAAAAGAGAGCTAAAAAGAGAAAATGAAAATTTCTTTTTAAAAGGAATTTACTTTGCAAATGATAATTTAATCATTAGACCAAGTATAATGTATGCACCTTATGAAGCAACTTATTATAGTATAGGTGGTGAAAATGCAAAAGCCGAAATTCAAGGCGGAGGACTAACAACTGCACTAAATATAGAATATAAATTTAATCTAGGAAAATTAACTCAAAACCTAAGCTATACAAAATCTGAGATGTCAAGAAACACTAATACAAATAAAATGCTTGTTTGGTATAAGACACAAAATCGTCTCGGATTTACACCCAGTAGAACTACAACTGTTATAGAAGGAGTGGGTGGAGATGTAGAACAAAAGCAAGATAAATTTAACTACAGTCTTGATATGGAGTTTAATGAGTTTGATTTAGGATTTACAACTCATAAATTTATTACCGGATTTAGTTTTGAAAAAACAGATGCTAAGTATGACATAACAAAGCCTTATTATCACGCAGTTGTTGCTAAAAATTTAGGTAGTTTTACTTGCAATAAAAATGATATATTTTGCTTAAACGAGCCTGTCATACCCACTAAAAAAATCAAAGGTTGGAATGGTCAGTATTTTGATGAATATAATTATTACTCAGGTAAAACTAAGGCTGATTTAAAATATTTTAGCTTTTATTTAGAAGATAGTATTGAGATTGAAAGATTTACTTTTAGACCTGGAGTTAGGATAGATAAAAATGACTATATGGGAGATTTAAATATTGCTCCTAGAATAAATGCAAATTTAGATCTTTTTAATGATGATAAAACAAATATTTTTGGTGGATATAATAGATACTATGGAAGAAGCATTTTTGCATATAAATTAAAAGAAAATAGACAATCCCTAAGAAGCACGTATAAAAGAGCAAATCCAAACTCACCGTGGATATATGATAGCACTAGGGCTAATAACTATAAATTTACAGATCTAGATGTTCCTTATGATGATGAGTTTGCATTAGGACTATCTCAAAAATTTAGGAATTTCCAATTAAATGCAAAATATTTAAGAAGAAAAGGAAGAGATTTAATTAGACAAATGACTAATCAAGCAGCCGGACTTCCTGCTGGCGATGGTGTAAATTTAGCAAGGAATTATAATATCTATACAAACAATGGAAGAAGTAATTCAAATATCTATACTATAAGTTTAAAAACTTTAAGCCCATTTGAGATAGCTAGCATAAAAAATAGCTTTGAGATATCTTATAACTATATAGATACAAATAGAAATTTTAATACCTATGATGATATCTATGATTTAGGGTATGAAAGAGCAAGTAGAGTTGCATATAAAGGAAATATAATCCACAAAAGCGAACTTCCTGATAACGATAACGATACTCCTTGGACTGTAACTTTATCAACCATAACTCAAATTCCTCTTATAAATTTAACTTGGTCAAATTTCTTTACTCTTCAAGGTGGTTTTAAAGCAACTGTAGCTGATGGCAGAGTTGATATTGGGGGAAGAAGATATATAAATTATATAGATAAAGATTTTGATGAAACATTTGTTTGGGACTCAAGAGTTGTTTTAGATATACCAACTGCTAAAAATCAAAAAGCTTACGTTTCGCTTGATATAAATAATGTTTTAAATGAAAAAAATGTAGTAATGCTTGATAAAGGCTATGAAAAATATGACAATGGGCGTCAGTTTTGGTTAGAATTTGGATATAAATGGTAACTTGGAGATAAAATGGAGTTTTTAAGCAAATATATTGATTTAATGATTTTTGGAACGCTTGGATTTATGGGGTTTATAATTATTACTTTAAGCATAGAAAGAATTATATTTTTTATGACTTTTGATATGAATAGATATAAGACTTTGCAAGATTTAGAAATAGATCTAACTAGAAATTTAACAGGTATTGGGGCAATTGGAGCAAATACCCCTTATGTTGGATTACTAGGAACTGTTATAGGCATAATTATAGTTTTTTATGATATGGGTTTGAGTGGGGATTTTAATACAGCAACTATATATGGCAGGTCTTTCAACTGCACTTTATGTAACAGCATTTGGGCTTTTAGTGGCTATACCTACGCTTTATAGTTTTTTTATAAGATTGGCTCAAAAAAACGTAACTATATATGAAAGAGATAATGAGTTATGAAAATAGAAAATGATTTTAAGCTCAATGTCGTTCCTTTGATAGATGTTATGCTTGTTTTGCTTGCTATAGTTTTATGTGCGGCAAGCTTTATAGAGTATGGCAAAATCGATATGACTCTACCTAAAAGTGGCGAAAGTAGCGATGACTTTCCTAAGCAAAGAGTTGAAATTTCACTTTATGATGATGGAAGTATTAAATTTGATGATATGGTGGTTGATTTAGAAACTTTAAAGCTAAATTTACAAGACTTAAATAAAGAAACTCCACTTATTTTTAAAGGAGATGAAAAGGCTCATTTTAAAAGTTTTGTTGAGATCGTTCAGCTTCTAAAAAAACATAATCTATCAAATTTTCTCATTATGACTGAGATAAAGAATGAATAAAGATACAAAAAGGCTTTTAATCTCTTTAGCTATCTCTATATCGCTTCACACTTTTGCACTAGGGATATACTATGCCATAACTAATAGCAAAGATGATGAGATAAATTTTGGAGATGAAGCGATGATGGGTGGGGCTTTTAGCTTAGTTTTTGTTCAAATAGCCTCCACTCAGACAAATACCGAATTAAGTGCTAGACAAGATTTAATAGATAAACAAATTTCAGATATAGATAGTATAGAATCAAATGATGATATGCCTAAAATAGTAGAAGATGTTGAAGCAGTAGAAGAAAATATTATAGATGAGGTTGTAGAGCTGATCGAGCCTATTCCTGAAATAGATGAGAGTATAGTAGAGAAAAAAACTCCCCTAAAAGAGCCCATAAAAGAGGTTAAAAAACAACCTAAAAAGAAAAAAGTTGAGAAAAAACCTATCAAAAAGCCCTGTAAGGATTGCAACGTAGCAAGCGTAAAAAGTAGTGCCTCAACTAAAGCCTCAACCGTAGTTGGCTTAAACGATGCAAATATAGCAGGTGGAAATTTAGCAAGTGGAATAAGTGGCTCTAGCGGTGGATTAAATTTAAACGGACTTATCTATCAAGCTATTTTAAAGCACAAAACATACCCAGATAGAGCAAAGAAAATGAGAGCAGAAGGTAGAGTAATAATTACTTTTCAATTAAGAAATAAAAATAGCTTTGAAATTTTAAAAATAAAGCAAAGTTCAGGGATAAAAATACTTGATGAGCACGCCTTAAAAATCATAGATAAAGCAAAAATTGATTTTCCATCTGAAGCAATTGGAAAAAGTATAACTGTGCCTATAAATTTTAACTTAAAGGAGTAAAATGAACGCAGTAGAGTGTATAAATTTAACTCACTATTTTGGAAAAAAAAAATCTATGAAAACCTAAATTTCACTTTAAAAAAGGGAAAAGTTGTAGGGCTTTTAGGCAAAAACGGAGTAGGAAAAAGCACAACGATAAATATCTTGATGGGAAATTTAGCCCCAACTAGTGGAAAATGCTTAATTTATGGCGAAGATAGTTCAAATTTAAGTGCTAAAACTAAAGCAAAAATCGGGCTTTTATATGAAGGACATATCACATATGATTATTTAAAAATCAAAGATTTATATCAAATTTATGCTAAGCAGTATAAAAAAACCTTTAAAAAAGAGAGATTTTTTGAGCTTTTTTCAAAACTTGGTGTTGATATGAGTCAAAAAATTTCTAGTCTATCTTGTGGGCAAAGATCTCAAGTCGTTTTAGGGCTAATTTTTGCAAGTAGCCCTGAACTTTTGATTTTAGATGATTATTCGCTTGGGCTTGATACTGGATATAGAAGGCTTTTTATTGACTATTTAAAAGAGTATTTAAAAAGTGGAGAAAAAAGCGTCTTAATGACAACTCATATCGTAAATGACCTTGACACGCTTCTTGATGAGATAATTATAATGCAAAAAAATAAGCCCCCTTTAAGTATGGATTATAAAGAATTTAGAGATAAATTTAAAGGCTATGCTTTAGAAAAAAGTACAAATTTAACCAGCATAAAAGGCATAACAAGTAGCCTTGAATTTGATAATAGACTTGAAATTTATGGTTTTATAGACAGCCCTCCATCAAATTCAAAAGAGTTAAATTTAAGTTTTGAAGATGCATTTTTAGGATATACAGGACGGTATTAATGATAAAAAAAGAGTTTTATAAATTTAAAGAGATTTATTTTGTATTTATAGGGATAATAGCTTGTTTTTTACTCTACATAGCTTTTGGGCTTGATAGCTTTGTTAAACAAAATGATGCAGTTATGCTAAATTTAAGCTTTTTGTATGAAAAAGGCTTTAGCTTTAATAGGCTTGATGATTTTAATCTCATCTTTGCTTTAGTTATAGGCATTTTGGTTTTTTCAAAAGAAAGGATAAACGGACGCTTAAGATTAAGCCTACATTTTCCAAATTCTACTTTTAAAAATATCTCTTATATAGTATTTATCGGACTTCTTTTTGTTTGTTTTGCATATTTTTTAGAGTTTGTTTTTTTAAATTTAATACTGTCAAATTTTTATCATAAAGAGTTTATAAGCATTATAAATTTATCACTTTTACAAAACTTTTATTTTGGAACTATTTTATATATTTTAGCAGGAGGAATTATAATAAATCCTATAAAAAAGCAAGTTATTTTAAATTTAGTAATTAGCTTAGCATTTTTATATTTATATTTTGAAATTTTACCTGATATTTATAAAAGCTTTTATCACAATGAGTTTGGATTTTTTTATATGAGTATAGCTTTGATTTATGCGATTTGTTCGTTAGTAGAAGCGTTTTATAACTATAAAAAAGGATATATAAAATGAAAATTAGTTATATTAAATTTATTAAAGCCATTATAATAGCCCTAATTTTAGCTATTTTTTTACCTAGAATTATTGATACAATTTTTGCTCAAAAAAGCCATAAAGCAAATGTCTATTACTCTGAAATTTATGATGAATTTATAGTTCAAACTCATAATCCAAATTTAAAAAAATCTTTTTATCTTAAAAATGGTGATGAAAATTTAACTCTTGATGAGTATTTAGAAGCACTTCCATTTAATCACTATAATTATCTAATCTCAAAAAACAAATTTCCATTTTTAGAGTGGGCAAATAGCGACAAAATCAAAAAGCACTCTCAAAGATTTAGTTTAAAACCAGAAATTTATAATCAAAAAAAATTGCCCGTTTTTACAATATTTGAATCAAATCCTAAATATCTAAAACTAGGTTATAATAAATTTGCTTTAAGTGGCGATGGAGATAAATTAATTTTTACAGATTTAACCACATTAAAAATTGATGAAAATCTCTCAACTATTTTCACAAAAGCCTTAAAAGAAAAAGACTTTATTTTTCCTATAAAAAATCACTATTCAAATCCTATAACCAAAAAACCTTTTGATGAGGGAGTTTTTCTAAAAGACTCTAAAGATGAAATTTATCATCTAAAAATGATAAACTCACATCCTTTTGTTAGAAAAACTAGATTAAAAGATATAGATTTTATCTTAGTTGATGAAAAAATCCAGCGTGAGTTTTACGGGCTAGCTATAACTAAAGATAATAAAATAAACTTAATTAGCTATGATGATTATAAGCTTATAAATTTGCCTTTTGCTTCTTATAATCCTAAAAAAGATAGCTTTAAACTATCCATCACTCCACTAAGCAAAAGCATCTCTATAAGTAGTGAAGATAAAATCTATTCATATCATCTTGATGATGAGTTTAAGCCTATAAAAAGCTTTGTTTATGAGATAAATCAAAACAAAAAAGCTAAATTTATAAAAGATTTATTTTTACCTTTTGAGTTAATTTTAGATAGCTCTTATGCTTATAAATTTAAATTTGCAAATTTTAGCCTCTTTGGTTTTATTTTAAATATCATACTTTTTGGGGTTATGTTTTATTTTTTGAAAGATAAAAATATTAAATTTAAAAGCTGAGTTTTGGAATTTATGGCTTTGATTTTATTGCTAAATATTTAAAATTTATTTAAAATTACACAAAAATTTAAAGATATGGTATTTAAACTGTAAATTTAAATACCATTTTGCTTTAAAATGCATATTCAAAAGTAAATTTGAAATTTCTTCCTGGCTCATAAAATCTCTCAATGCCCTCACCCGTTCTTTGATCTATTAAGTTGCTTGTTCCAAACTGCCTAATTGACCTAGCCGAACTCCAAGTTAAATATTTTTTATCAGTTATATTATAAGCTCCAAAAGTCAAAGTTAAATTTTCAAGTGGTTTTGCAAAAGCTAACAAATCTACAACATTATAACTACCACTTCTATGCCTTAACTGTTTAGTGTGATTAATTCCAGCACTTCCTCCATGCTCCCAGTACATATCATAAGTATCTTTGGCCTTTTTTTGACTAACGCTAGTTAGAAAAACATCAAAGCCATATCTTTTGTTAGGGCTAACATAACCTATTCCATAGACAAATTTCTTTGGATCTATTGCATTTATAGGAAGTTTTTCGCCATTTTCGTTTTCAAATCTACCCTTTTGATGAGTATGTTTAAAATTTAGAGAAAAACCTGCTAGCACATTAGTTATTTGACCTAAATTTAGTCTTGCATCTATCTCGTATCCATCAACTTTAGCTTTTTTTCTATTCACATTTTGATATCTATAAAAGTCAAGTCTTTGAACACCTCCTACTATTTGGAAATTTTGAGCACCCATATACTTTAAATCTATAAAATTCGTATAATTTTGCTTAAAAGCACTAAAAGATAAATACCCTAAATCATTATGAAAAATAACGGCCATCTCTTTTGTTTTAGCAATTTCTGTTTCTAAATTCCAATTTGGCGAAATTGTAAAATCAGGATGTTTATATGTGAAATATAGTTCATCGCTAGTTGGATTACGAAATCCTTTTGAGTATTTGGCTGAAATTCTAAGAAAATCAAGTGGATCTAAATCAACTCCTAAAAGATAAGAGCCGTTGCTATAATTTTTAGGGCGTGAAAAATACTCTATATTTTTTTGTGCGTTTTCTTGTAGTTCTTTTTCATTGTGTTTTTTGTTCTCTTTTATTTTTTCATCTATCTCAGATCTTTTTTGCCAAGGCAAATCCCAATAATTAGCTCCGCCTGTAAAATGCTTTCTTTCTATTGGCTTTAAATTTGGTTGGATAAAGAGCCCTTTAACCATATCATCAGGAATTTTTGGAGATGATTTTGGATCATATTTTGGTTTATGTTTTGATTTGTCGTATCTATATGATAGATCAAATGCAAGCCAGTCATTTACTCTAACATAGTCACCTATATAAAAGGCACTTGTAGTAGTTTCAACAGGTATTAAAAACGAACTTGTCTCTTGAACAGGGCATGCATAGCCATTGAAGCCAACATCACATTTAATTCCCTTTCCATTTTGAATTTGTTGAAAAGGTTGAGCCCACCACTTAGCATCACTTCCATCATATCCACTTTTATTTACCATAGATTTATCTTCTTTTGAAATTAGTCCACCATATGATAAATCGTGCTCAGTGTTTAACACCTCAAAATATTTTTCAAAATCTAAATTAAATTGTTTTGTATCAGTGTTTAAATCTCTATCTTTCCACTGCCTATCTAAATACCCTGAATTTGTAGGCATAATAACTGCATAATTTTTAACATCCCAGTAATCAGGTCTAGACTTTACATCTAAGCTATCCCAATCATAAGCACCATAAATTTTTTTACTATTTTCATCAGTCTGTCTTAAATTTAATTTTATTATTTTTTTGTCTTTATAATTACCATAAGAGTCTATTACATCAACTTCTAAAGCATCGCAGTTAAATAGACTGCAATCAAACCACAACTTTTCTCCTATAAGTTGTTTGTAACTCCAATAATTTTTATCTTGTTCTTCTCCTTTGCTATTAATTAGTTTTTTATTTATGCCAGAGCCTTCAACCGTAAACCCTCCCCCATATTGATCTTTTATTTGTCCATTTTTTACTTGAATATTTGCAGGATTTTTTATATTTGAGCAGTTTTCCCCATCTTGACATTTTTCTTCGGTATAGGCTTTAGCTTTGATTTTTTGATTAGAAAATGTAAATTTCATAGAGTCATAAAAAAAGTTTTCATCATAGTTTTCAAAAGTAATTGAGTAGTTTTTTCTTTTTGATTTATCATCTGTATGTCTAAGACCATCTTGCGATTTGACAATTCCCGTATTGTGATTTGATGGAGTAAAAGAGTAAGAGTAGTCATGTCCTTTTGAATTTACATCATATATGTCAGCCAAAAAGACAATTCTATTGTTTCCATTTGGATTTATAGCAAATTTAACCAAAGTGCTATCTTTTGATATATCGTAAGGATCTGCTTTTTTTCTTCTTTTACCTGCAATTTCTGGATAGCTTTTATATCCATAATTTTTAATATTTTTTGAAAATCTTTTTGTTTTAACGGCTAAAAAATCAATCCACTTAAGCTTAAATGCAAAAGATGTCGATGTGAAAATTTCATTATTTTTATCCATATATCCAGCTTTTATACCAAAATGCCAATCTTTATCTATTAGATAATCCCTTGCATCTTTTGTCTCAAAAATAACTGATCCTCCTAGCCCTCCGCTTCCTGATTTTACTGAATTTGCTCCTTTTTGAATAGTAGCTTGCTTTAATGTTTCAATTTCAACGCTATTTCTAGTGTTATTGAAATTTCCATAACCTAAAAATATTTCATTAAACCCTTGAGATGAGATAGTTTCAGCCTGAGAAACTCCATCCACTAAAATGGCTACTCTATTTTCATCAACTCCTCTAATTGTATAGCCACTAGTTCCAAATCTACCACTTTCAACTACGCTAATTCCTGTTTCATACTTAACTAAATCTTTAATATCGCTAACTTGTTGTTTTGCTAATATTTTATCTGATTTTAATATTTTTCCTATTTTTTTATCCTTGATTTCTTCTTGATTTCCAAAAATTTCAACTCGATCGAGTTCATGATGAGGTTTAGCACTTAAGATATCAAAACTTAAAATACATAGATAAAAAATAGATTTTTTCATAATAATCCTTAATTATGGTAATGATTTTCAGTAATTATATTATAAATATATTAAAAACTAATTAAATTCATAGAATAATTGATTAAATACAAAATGGATATAAATTATATTTTATTATCTTTGGCGATCATACAATTGGATATTTGAAAATAGATTTTAAATAAATTCTACACTTCATATATTTTGCTTATCTATAGATCTATCTAATAAATATCTTTTTCTTTTAATATTTTTTTGCAAAGAGTTTATACTTAATCGCTTTTTAATTATATTTAAATCAATATTTTTTTATTTGTATTTGATAAAATCAAAATATTTAATCTTTGTATATTAATTTTTCATCTGCCTATTACTATTTTATAGAAAAAACAAGTAGCTTTATTTTTATTTACTATATTATCCTTTAAAATAGTTTTGCATTTAGTAAAATCTCATTTATTTTCAATAAAAATTCTTATTTTAAATATTTTTTTTTAAATATCATGTTTCATTTTCTGTAATTTTAAAACAATATTTAGCTAAATTTATACTTCTGTATAATCTGCTACGAAGCTCCTATATGTTTTTCATTTTATCTACTCAAATTTATATATTTTTTTGATGCATAAGATAAGCTCTATTCATTTACTATCAAATTTTTTAATTGCAAAAAAAGACTTTATGTATTTAATATTTTTCAGTCAATCATATTTCAATATAACCTAAATTCCATAATTTATAAGACAACTAAATCAATAAAGCCTTTAAAATAAAAAGACAAAAGGTATCTAAGGATAAAAAATAACATTCAAAAAGAGATTAAATTTTTAATTAGTAGAATTTTAAAATTTATAGGATTAAATTTAAACGTATTTTCTATTATTTCATCAACCAAACTATATTCGTTTCAAAATCCATAGGATTAAATTTAAACAGCAACCAAACATCTATATATTTGAAATTGCTACGATGTATTATAAAATAAATATCTTAATAATTGCTTAAAAAAACTATTTGCAGATTCAAAAACCTGAAAATTAGGGAATTTTATATTATTAAGTTTAGCTTTAAAGAGATTTTGTAAATAAATATTTAGTTAATTAACATATCCTTCATAAGGATAGTTTTCACAAATAAATTTCTTTATTTGATTTGCTTCTCGTCTAATTATTTGTCTATAAGTCAAAAAATTATTTTCAAATTTTACTTGCGTAGTAAGAGATTTTATCATTTTTATCTCTATTTTTTGAACCGCTTCGTTTGTAAATTTTATCCTGCCAGCATCTATTTGAAAATCTTTTGGAGTTATTTCGCCAGTATTTAGCATATTAAAAATCAAATTATCTCCTAAAATGGGCTTAAAAATTTCAGCCAAATCAAGATGTAAGCTAAGGGATCTATAGTTTGGCTCGTGCAAAAATGATATCCTTGGGTCAAGCTCAGTTTTATAAATTTCACTTAAACAAACATTATAAATTCTGGTATTGATGTAGCTTATAAAAGCGTTTATTTTATCTATTGGTGGGCGTTTTGAACGAGTTGTAAATTTAAAGCTTTTTTGATTTTTTATGATTTCGTTCCATTTTGTAAAGTATTCTTTTGCAAAAGCTCCTTCACAAGCCATAATTTGTGCTATATTTTTGGCATTTCTTAAAGCCTCGAGGTGTGTATTGCTTTGAAATTTAACACCCCTTTTTGTGCAATTATTTATAGAATTTATCATCCTGGCTTTTGTTATCTCCTTTGCAATTGCAACTCTTTTTATCTCATCGTCAAAAGTTCTTACTTGATTTAAAAGTACAAATCCACTTTTATTAACCGAATTTGGTGAGTTTGGATAGAAATTTCCGCGAAAACTTCCATAGTGACTAAATATATGAATCAAGATATTATTTGTGCTTAAAAATGCCATAGTGTAAGTATCAAGCTCAACTTTCCCAAGGATGTAGATTTCATTTATAGAATTTATTGGTATGATTTTTGTATTTAAAACAGTGCCATCTTCGGCGTATTTGTCAAAATATATATTATTATCTTTTCTATAAAGTTTACCGCTGTTTAATAAAAAATGTGTTCTGTCTGTCTTCATAAATCTCTTTCAACTAAAAAGTGGTTCATTTTTATCTATTCCTATAACTTCTCTTTTTGTGTAGCTTTGTTTAGCAAATTTATATATGACAATTGAGTCAAATTTAATGTGGATGAGTTTTTTGAGTTGAGAGGTTAGTTTTTTATAATCACTCTCTCTGATCTCGCCTTCATATACGCTAAATTGAACTCTTGAGATATATTTTTCTACAAGTTTTCTTACTTTATTTGCATTATTTTTTTCTTTTTCTTCGCTGTTTGAAATATCGTAAAATAAAATTATATACATTAAATTCTCTAAAAACAATAGTCATTATAAGCACAGCTTTTACAAAATTTGCTCTTAATCACTTTTGGTGGGATTTTGGTGCTTAAAAATTTACTCATCTCATTTAAAAGTTCGCCCATAAGTTTAAAATTTTCACTATCATCATCTACCTTTATGACTTTTTTACCGCTTATTATTTTTCCATAAATTTTCTTTAAATTTAGAGAATTTTTAAGGGTGTAAATATAAAAAAGAAGTTGCATTTTAGCAGCATTTTCATTTTTTAAAGTTTTTTTATACTCAGTGATTATGTAATGCCCTTTTTGTTTTGCAATTTTATCAAATTTAAGATTTGAATATGGAAAATCGTGCAAATTTTCCTTTAAATCAGCTAAAACTTTGCCCATTAAAATATTTTCATCATCTTGGCGTGCGTGAATTTTTCTAGAATACAGCCAAGCCTCTCTTTTGCAGGTTGCATAATAATTTACCAAAGTTCCTGTTATATTTTCTTGTGAAAAAGTCATGAAAACGCCTCTTCTTTGAAGTTGAATTTTAAAATTCCTACATTTTTATCATATTCTGGCGAACTATATGGTAAATAATAAATATCGCAAAATTTTACTTTTTCTAGACAAGTGCCAAAATTTTTAATATCATTTTGGCTTATGTTTACACCATATTTTATAATTTTTTTAATGATATTATTTCTAAAATCTTTGATTTTAAACTCATCGTTGTTTTTGTAGCTAAAAAAATCTTTCTCTAAATTCGAAATAAAATTAGACTCTGGCTCTATGATAATAAGTTTTTTATAGTTACTTTCTTTTATAATTTTATCAATTTCATTATTTATAGTTTCAAATTCAAGTTTTGCCATATTGTCATTAAGGCGTAATTTTTCTAAATTTATATGGATTTTTTTAAAGTATAAATTAGAAAATTCTAAAATTTCACTCTCTTTTATCTCTTCTTTTTGCTTTAAAATTTTAAAGATATTATCGCTTATCTTTTGTAAATCTCCATATATCAAAGATTCAAATTTACTAATACTATTAAAGACATATAAAATGCCATTTTCAAATTCCCCGCTCCTATTTATCCTGCCTGCTGTTTGTATGATAGAACTTATCGGGCTTGTTTCTCTAAAACCAACTTCAAAACTAAGATCAACTCCAGCCTCAATGGATTGTGTAGAAATTAGAAGTATTTTTTCATTTTTATTTTTAAGATGCTTTTTAATATCATCTATGATTTGTAATTTATGCTCATCAGTCATATATCCATTTATGGAGTATGTTTTAAACTCATCTTTAAATTTAAAGTAAAGTTCTTGAGCTTTTTTGATAGTATTTACAACAACAAGAGTATGTTTATCTTTGGCGGTTAGTTTTATTTTTTCTATGATTTCATCTTCATTTTTATCTAAATATTTTATTTTATATCTATTTTGATCTTTGAAATAGCTTAGGTTTGAGATTTCTTTAAATTTAGGACTATTGATAACTGGCATTGTTGCTGACATAAATATAAAAACAGAGTTTAATTTCTCTGAGATGATTTCACAAAGCTTGATAAAATCTTGTCTAAATTTATACGGTAAAGCCTGAGCTTCATCAACTATGATGACGCTATTTTTAAGGCTATGAAATTTGACATTATCTTTGTTTGAATTACCAAATATAGCGTAAATTAGCTGATACATTGTTGTGATATTTATATCGGCACTAAATGAGTTTAACATAAATTTAACTTTTGAATATCTATCGCTATCTAAATCTATACCTTCGTTTTTATCATCTTGAATTGTGGTTTTATGGTGGATTTTTTGCACTTCTAAATGAGGATAAATTTTTGAGATGATATCATAAGTTTGGTCGATTATAGATGTGAAAGGAAGAGAAAAAATAACTCTTTCTTTTTTAAATTTAAGAGCGAAATTTAGAGCAGTTAATGTTTTGCCATAACCTGTTGGGGCAGTCAGGATATATAAAGAGTGATTTTTATCAAAATTTGATAAAACAAATTGTCTAAAATCTTCTCTTTTTTTGTTTTTTGGTAGGTTTTTTATATATTCTTCAAGTGGTTTTAGTTGAATGGGCTTTGATGGAGTAAATTTAGAGCTAAAAATAGCTTCAAATTTATCATTAAAGATTAAATTTGAGTAAAGAGATTTAAAATCTATAAAATCATCATAACTAAATTTATGCTTAAATTCGGATAATAATAAATATCTTGATAATTTTTTAGCTTTTTCGTGTATATTATCAAATTTTATATCTTTAAATTCATTAAAATTTTTTGCATTTTTTATAACTTCATTTGCAAAGCTAAACTCAATGCCATTTTGGTAGCATTCACCAAAGTTTTTGTTTGGATCTTTTAAAGAATAAAAATCTTTTATATATGCGTGATGAGAAATTATTGCTAAAAATCCAAAAAGAGTATCTTTGTCATCAAAGTCGCTATTTGAAACAAAAAAGTATCCGCTTAGCAAAGAGTGATCTTTATTTTTTGCTTTTGATTTATCTCTTATATAAATTTGAAAATTATTTTTAAGTTTTGCAATATCGTGATAAATTTTAACCTGTTTTTCTAGTTTAGTATCATTTTCATAAATCATTCCTAGAATGTGATTTATGAATATTTTATTTGGATGAGATAGAAATTTATCAAACAAAATAGAGTCTTTCACCATTGATTTCATAAATTTCGCCACTATTTTTAGTAAGAAGTTTGCCTAAGTTTATTTCTATGATGAAGTTTTTAAACTTTTTAAAGATTCTACCATTTTCTACATCGCAAGGCATCGTATAGGATGTAAGTTTAGCGTTAAAATTATCCTTTTGAAAAATAAAATCTTTTTCTAAAACAAAGCTAGAAACATAAATTTCTTTATCTTCTATTTTATTAAAGCTTTTTATTTCTTTAAATTTAAAGTCAGCTATGCAAAAATTTATACCAAGATAAGGCGTATAGATGCTTTTATGTTCTTTTAAATTTTTATAAATTTTATCTTGAAAACATTTATCTAAATTTTCTAAATTTAGATAAATACTGTAGTTTGGTTGGCAAATTAGTTCTTTATAAAACTGCTTTTTTTCGCTAGCATCTTGGTATCCATCAGCTAATTTCATGCTTGAGTTAAGAGCCTCTTTTATGCCATTAAAAATCATAGTTTTCTTTTTTAGGGGCGAGTTTAACTTAACACTATATTTTAAATTTGCAAGCTCTCCATACTCTTTTAATCCTATTACAGCCCCCAAAAGCCCCATTATGGTCGTTTTTGGTGGCACTGGGTAGGTTAAAGATGAGTAAATCGTCGCAGGATGGCTAAAATGTGCATAATCTCCCCATAAATCAAAGGCTATTAACATCTATTTCTACCCAACTTTTATCAAATTCATCTTCGTTTAAATTTTTAAAGTTAAAATCGCTAATGAATTCAATTTTTTCTATATCATTTTTGTATAGTTTAAGTTTTTCTTTTAAATTTAAAAAATCGATTTTAAAATCTTTTATACTTCTGATTGCTTCATCTTCTTTTTGTGAATTTATTGAAACTAGATTGTTTAAATCTCCTGTAAAAGCATTGTTTTTATAAGATATGATTAGCAAAAATCTAGGTATTTGACCTATTTTTGTACGAGTTGTTAAATTTTTAGTTCCATTCCAAAGAGCTTTTAGAATTTTTTTAGCATCATCTTCGCTAAAGTTTGTATTTTTGGCATTATTGTTATCAAAAATTCCATAAGTTGCAAAAAATGCGTAGTCCAAAAAAGACTCTTCTCTAAGTGTTTTTGCATCTTTATCGTTTCCGCTTGCAAAAGCTCCGCTTCCTTTTATATGTTTAAGCGAAACTTTATGTAGAGATTTTGAGATCCTAAACTGAACTGGACCTGTAAAACTTACACTTTTTGTTTTAATCTCTTTCTCTTTTTTATCAGAAATTGGCAATACCCCGCCAAAAGCACGAATATCAATGAAATTTGATAAAATTGCTTTCATAATTTCATCTTTATTTGCTTTTTTTATATCTATATTTAGTTTAGTTTCTTCTATCATTGCTGTTTTTGCATCTAATATTTTTCCATTGTTATCTTCGTATATTTTTATAAAAATCTGATTTGGATCATCTTTAATCAACTCATCTCTTATAGTCCTTTTGATTCTAACATCAGTAGCTTCTGCTAAACCTGTTTCTTCATCCATTCTAGGAGCATTATCATTTAGCATATCTCCGTTTGGATTAAAATTTTCACCATCCCAAAGAAATAAAATCTCTTTTTTAAGCATCTTCTTCTCCTGTTTTTTCATTTTTATTTATATCTTTTATATATTTATTAAAATCACTTCCACCCATCGCAAAAGCTATCGTAATGTGTGAGCTTTTTACTATTTCACTGCTTGTTACGGTTTCTGGTAGTGTTTTTAAAAGCTTTTCTTTTATGGTATTGATAGTTTTATTCAAAGCACCAGAAGTAGCACAAATTTTTCTTATAGTTTCATCGCATTTTTTATAAATTTTTTCAAGATTTGATCTGTTTATAACTCCTATATTATTTAGCCAATTAGCATATGAGCTTTTTTTAGAAACTCCAAATTGCCAGTTTATTGTGGCTGCTGATAGCATACCAAGAAGATATGCACTTTTTAAATTCGGATTTTGCAAAAAGCTACTATTTGCCATTAGTGAATCTAGTTTTTTATCTAGTGATAAATTTTCCACATCTATATCCTTTCTTAAATTAAATTTTATTTTGCCTATATCATTAAAGAAATTTATATACTTTTCTATGCTTTCTATAGTTCTATTATTATAGAAGTTATTAAAATATTTATCCCATTTAACATTGTTAAAATAAGCTATATTATTACTACCAAAAACTATCAAATTTGATAGTTTGGTAAGCAATATATCTAATTTTATTCTTTTATCGGTAAGTAAAATTTGCATAATTTCTAAGTTATCATTAAAAAGCTTTTGCAAATAAATTATATCTTTGAGATCACTTTTAGAATTAAAAGCTTTTATTTTATATTTAGCAAGATTTTTTGCAATGTAGGTTATATAAGATGGTAAAACATCATCTATAGTTAAATATAAATTTACAGCAGCATTGTTTTTATTAAAAAATAAGATAGTTGCTAAAACAGGATAATCTTTTAAAGAAAGTCCGCTATTTTCTAGAGTTAAATCAATCATCTCTTCGCCATCTTTAATGCTATTTATATCGCCATTTGTAGTTTTTTCTAAAATTTCTAAAATCTTTTTTGAGATATTTTTGTCATTTGTTAAAAATGTTGGTAAAATGGCCATTTTTAGACCATAAAAATTATGAGATAGTTTTTTATCCATAGCGTCATAGCCGATTTTAACGATTTTTGCATTTTTTGGATTAAGCGGTAAAAGTCTAGGTTTTACATATTGTAAATTTTTTGGAAGTTCATTTACTGAACAAAATGCCAAATTTGCATCTCCGCCAATTCCTTTATCGTTTGATATCATATCATAACCATAAATATTTAAATTTTCAATTTTAGAAATATGGCTTAAATAGATATCTTTAAAATATGCAGAAATTGGTTTTTGTTTATAAGATAAAGCTAAATAAGTTGCTGTTTTTGTGTCTTTTTCTTCTTGCAGTTTTGAGATTTCATCTTTTTTATCTTTAAAAAATTCTTTGTCTATATTTTTTAATGTAGTTAAAATTTCATATTGATCACAACTTGCATCACTAAAATCATCGCTAAATTTTGATAATAAATTTTTGCAAGCAGTTAAAACACCTTTTATAAATTTGTCTAAATTTAAATGCGTTTTTTTATCAAAAAATTGATTTGGAAAAAGATTTCCTGAGTTTGAGCCAACACCAAAGCGAGTGATAATTAAGTCATCTTTTAAGATATTAAAGCTTGGAGTTATCTCTTTTGTTTCTATGTCAAAAAGATAAGTTTTGATATTATCATATTTGTAAGCATCATTTTTTATAGCTAATTCGTCGCTTTTATAGATACTTCCTATATTGTAAAAAGTTTTTATAATATCGCTCATTATTGCTTCCTTTTGTTATTTTGCAAATTATAGTAAAAAATAATTTTTTTGTCAAATTTTATATTAATATATAATGAAATGATTTTGACATAAAATATATCTTTTGATATAATTTTACTTTGCAAGGCGACCTTTTAGGTTTTGAAATTATTATTATATTATGAAAAGCCTTGCTAAACTTTTTCTACAAACCCGCATCCATAGCTCATCACGCCACTTCCAAGCCCAGTAGAAAGGGCTAAATTTATTAAGTTGTTATCTGCTTTTATATTCCAAACTCCAAGCCAAGCTTTCATATAATTTTTATTGTTTCCATAGTAAAATTTTTGAAATTTATCAAAATCTTGCCATAAAAGCTCTATCTTAACCTCATCATCGTAGGCTTTATTGTAAAAAGTTTCATATTTTTGAATTAAATTTTTTGTCATCATTTCAAGATGTCTTGAATCATTTGGCTCTAAATATACTTTTTTATCCAAAAGTCCTTTTATATTGCAAACAACGCATCCCTTTACATTTATATTTGTTTCATTTGTAGAGTGATCGCTTAAATTTATGATTGTATCAATTATATGAATTTCCCCAAGTTTTAAGCCATTTTTTAACAAATAAACTGCAACCATCTCTTCTAGTTCTTTTTCCAAAGCACTAAATTTGATGTGTAAAAGCCCATCTTTAAGAGTGAAACAAAAATTTGTTTTTTTAAAAATTTTGCCACTGTTATGAGTGTAGCCCAAATGCTCTTCTTGTGGTAAGATATAATAAAAATATCCTTGAATCAGCCTTGATAAACCTTTATAAATTTCTAAATTTTTTGATGGAATTTTGCTTTTAATTTCTAACATTTTTAATCCTTAGAGTAAAAGTATTTTTTTATTAAATCAATTGATGCTTATTATACAATATTAAATTAATAAAAAACTCAGTTTAGCAGCTAAATTTTATCCACAATCAAAAATTATTTTGCTAAGAATTTTCTAATAAATATGATACTTTAAACAATAATAAGTCTAATATTTTTATAAAATTAAGATTAATTTTGTTTATTATTTTTTTATTTCACACCCATCATAAAAGATTTATTTTATCGTAACTAAATAATTTATTTATAATTTAAGGCAAATAAAACGTTTTATATGCCAAAAATTCAATCACAATTTATCATTTAAATTATGATTATTAGCAACTAATATCTATTTTAGCATTTTTACATATAAAAAATCATCCAAAAGAATTATTTTTTTGGTGATTCGTTTCTAAAATTTGCAAGTACAAATCCTATAAAATGGATATTTATAAGGCTTTAGTGTTTGTTTTAACTACCCTAAATCTTCTATATCCAAAACCGTTCAAAATAAAAGCTGTTTGTTGTGTACTGGGAATTTCTTCTAATTTAAGCTCGTTTTTAGATTTTTACCAGTTCTATTCCTAAATTTATAGTACCAACTAAATTAAACTATAGATATTTTTTCAAACCTTTGTTTTTAATTAACCTAATAGCCTCTATTTCCTCATTTTGATAATATATTATTATCGCTTACACTACTATCCCATGAATTAAATGTATCAATCACTTCATCAATTATTCTTATGTTGCGTTCCCTAATTTCTTCTAATTTCCAATCTTTAATATTACTATTACTCATTGCCTTTGTAATCGCTATATTAGATTTTGCATACTGTTCTTGTTTTTTTGAAAAGTATCCATTGCTAGCAATAATGTTTAATCTCTTCTCAAAAGGAATCTTATTACCTATAGTCTCTATTAATTCATTTACTTCATCATTATTTGTGTTAAAATAGCTTGGCTGCCATTTCAGCGGTAATATATGTTCAATTTCCCAATTATAAGGTAATAATTCATTTTGTTCTTCTGTATTGTAAGCAAGTAGTTTTAATAACATTCTAACAGCATTTTTATGCAAATGTTTAATGCCATTTTTCAACTCATCTTCTGTTACATTTTTAAAATCAAATTTTAACACTTTATCATGTAAAATAGACGAATTTAAATTCAAAACGCTTGTTTTAACTGAGTTTATTGTTGGCGATACTATATATACTTTAAATAAATTTACAAATAATTTTCTTAAAAATGTCAAAAATAATTCTTCAAAATTTTCACTATTCTTATTTTTTAAATAGTAAATAATTACTGGATATTTCCAGAATTCATTTGGGTATGAGCTAAGAATGTCTAAAATACTTAATATAGAAAAATTAGTTGTCCATTTTGATTCTTTTGCTTCTCTGCAATTAACAACCTCCCAAAATTCTAAAATATCTTTTAGGTTTTGTAATAGATTGTCCTTAAAAAGTCTAGAAAAGCTATCTTCTGCAAAATATTTTCTAAGTCCAGGTGTAGTTGTCTTTTTATCCTTGTCCATAGCTCTCAAGTAAAACATATAATAGTAAAACAACTTTTGAATACTTTCTGCTGCCGTTTCTGATCTTAATGTAAGGTTTTTCCATTCTTCCACAAATTTAGCTTTATTCTCTTCATTAAGTTTATTATATATTTTGGCTTTAAAAATATCAGCATCTGATAAAGGTAGGCCTCTATCATTTAAAGTAGAGAATATTGTTAATGCAGTTTCTTGAGTGTCAGCTTTAATTGGTAATACAATTGTCTTATTTAATGCATTATTTGTAAATCTATAGAAATTTAAAGGCTCATTATTTGCATATTCATCTAATAATTTTATTAGTAACTTGTAATTTAGCGAATATCTATCCTTGCTTTTATCCTCAACTTCTCCAGTTTTTAAAATATTTTCTAGAATCTGATTATATTCTACTTCTAATACTTTTGACTCAATAAGAACTGAACTATAGTCAGCAACGCTTGTTAATTCATCTATTTTCCAGATTGCCAGCTCAATCTGTCTAATAAAATTATCCTTTTCCTTGCTATCACTCATTTTTTGAAGTTTTCTATGAATTGCTCTTAATAGCAAAAATAAAGTAGTTATTCGTTGCTGTCCATCTATTATTTCTTGCTCCTTGTTTTTATTGCTAAAAGAAACAATACAGCCTAAAAAATATGATGACTCATTTTGATTATTTGTGTATTCCACTAAATCTTCAAAGAGTGTTAAAACTTGATCATCAGTCCAAGCATAAGGCCTTTGGTATTCAGGGATCAAAAATTTTTCTTTTGCCCCTGTCATTAACAGCTCTTTAATACTACTTTTATTTACCTCTATAGTAGTTGCCATATCTCCACCTCTCTTAAATAAAATTTTTCTTATTATACTTTCAATAGATTTTCTTATCTCTTCCATCGTCGGTTTTTGACGTTTTTTGCATGCTGGTAAATTCCTATCATCTCAAAACGCTTTTGTATGAGCATCCTTAAATTCGCCCAAAGCAGTTTTATTTCCGTATTCGCCCAATTCTTTTTGAAAATCTTTTGTTATATTGTTTATTACTTTACTTATAACCTTAGTCTTTCCAAAATCTTAGTATTCTTCATTCTTTAAACCAGAATGCACAAACAGCAATATTTTAGTACCATTTATATACATTTTGTGTGAAAAACCATTGATTTTAAAGCATTTCCAGGTTTTTTAACTACTCCCATTCAATCGTTGCTGGTGGCTTACTTGAAATATCATAGACAACTCTATTGATTCCATGGACTTCATTTATGATTCTACGACTTACATTTTCTAATAAATCATATGGAAGCCTTGAAAAGCTTGCTGTCATTCCATCGCTTGCATCTACAACTCTAACACAAACTGCATTTTCATACGTTCTATTATCGCCCATAACTCCGACTGAATTTACATTTAAAAGCACACAAAATGCCTGCCAAGTCTTATCATACCACCCACTTGATTTAAGCTCTTGCCTTAAAATCACATCGGCTTTTCTTAGAAGCTCCAACCTTTCACTTGTAACCTCACCCATTATCCTAATAGCAAGTCCAGGTCCAGGAAATGGATGGCGAAAAACTAAATCTTTTGAAAGTCCAAGCTCAAGCCCTAAAGCTCTAACCTCATCTTTAAAAATTTCTCTTAATGGTTCGATTAATTCAAATTTTAAATTTTCAGGAAGTCCGCCGACATTGTGATGAGATTTTATGGTTTTACTAGCTCCACCAAAGCTACTGCTTTCTATAACATCGCTATAAAGAGTTCCTTGTGCTAAAAATTTAACATTTTTATGTTTTTTTGCCTCTTCTTCAAAAATTTCTATAAAGGTATTTCCTATAATTTTTCTTTTAAGTTCTGGCTCGATTATACCGCTAAGCCTTTTAAGAAAAATTTCGCTAGCGTCGATTTTTATGATATCAATCCCAAGTCTTGATTTAAATGTATTTTCTACATTTTTAGCTTCATCCATTCTCAAAAGCCCATTATCCACAAAAACAACTACTAAATTTTGAGGTACTGCATGAGCTAGTAAAGCCGCCACAACAGAGCTATCAACCCCACCACTTACAGCACATAAAACTTTATCATTGCCAATTTTTGTTTTTAAATTTTCAATTTGAGTTTTTGCAAAACTCCCCATATTCCAAGTGCTTTCGCAACCACAAATATGTTTAGCAAAGTTTTTTAAAATTTTATCTCCAAATTCAGTGTGTGCAACTTCAGGATGGAATTGCAGGGCATAAATTTGCCTTTTTTCATCACAAATTGCTGAAAATTCACTATTTTGCGAAGTGGCTAAATTTGTAAAGCCATTTGGTAAATTTATAACTTTATCAGAATGACTCATCCAAACTATTTGATTTTTATCTATATCTTTAAAAAGATCGCTTTTTTTAACTAAATTTAAATCAGCCTTTCCATACTCTTTTTGAGTTGCAGGAACGACTTCCGCACCAAATTTATGTGCAATTAGCTGCATACCATAACAAATTCCTAAAATCGGTAAATTTAAATCAAAAATTTTATCATCACAAAAATACGCATCTTTTGCATAAACACTAGCAGGTCCGCCACTTAAAATAACCCCTTTTGGATTTTTTTCTTTTATGATTTCTAAATTTGAATCAAATGGTAAAAGCTCTGCATAAACACCTTGTTCTCTTAATCTTCTTGCAATTAATTGAGTGTATTGCGACCCAAAGTCTAAAATTACTATATCAGCTGTGTTCATAAATATCCTTTAAAACTTCAAATAAATAAAATTATATCAAATGTAAGCTAAATTTACTTTGATATATTGATATCTTTATTTGTTGAATAGACAGGCGGTGCTTTATATCCACAACCACTTGATAAACTTACAACTAAAATTAATAATAAAAATGTTAAAATACGTTTATGAAAAACACTAAAGATATCGTTAGAGAAATACATAAAACTCCTTTATATGATGAAATTAAAGATCTGCAAGACTTCTTTAATTGCTTAAGCCCAACCCATAAAGAGGTTACAGCTTTTATCTATCTTAAGAAAGAGGATAAAAATCAAGAAGTTCCAAATCTTTTAATGTTTGCTTGCAAACACAATGCAGGTTTGCAAGAGTTAAAAAGAGATAGTAGTATAAAAAACATAAAATATTTATTAAATTTATTTATAAAAGTGCGACCTGTTTCAAAATTAAACAAAATCAAAGATGTAAAATTTTTTGTTGCTACAAATTATATGAAAAGACAGCAAAAAGCGTTAAAAAATATCCAAAATACAATTTCACAAATTCCGCCATATTTTGAAAAAAGCAATGGCAAATTTAAAAATAACTTTAAAGATGAAAATCTTTATAATAAATTTGAAGAGATAAGGAAGATTATACTTGCTTCTAAATGAGATAAAATCCCTTCCAAACAGCCCTGGAGTTTATGAGTATTTTGATAAAAATGGCAAACTTTTATATGTCGGAAAAGCTAAAAATTTAAAAAATAGAGTAAGAAGCTATTTTAGCTTTACTCCAAATTTAGAACCTTCAAAAAGGGTTAGCTTAAGAATTAAAAATATGCTTTTACAGGTTGAGCACTTAGACTATATAGTTACAAAAAGCGAAGCAGATGCATTAATCTTAGAAAACTCATTTATCAAACAACTTAATCCAAAATATAATATCTTGCTTCGTGATGATAAAACATATCCATATATTTATATCGATTTAAACGATGAATTTCCACGCTTTGACATAACTAGAAAAGTCATAAAAGGCTCTCATATAAAGTATTTTGGACCGTATTTTAAAGGTGCAAAAGAGATTTTAGAAATTTTATATAACGAGTTTAAATTAGTTCAAAAAAAATCCTGTATAAAAGGAAAAAAATCTTGCCTTTTTTATCAAATAGATCGTTGCCATGCTCCTTGTGAAGGAAATATTTCAAAGTTAGAATATAAAAAAATAGTAAATGAAGCCATTTATGCCTTAAAAAACCCAACTTCATTAATACCACCTTTAACAGACAAAATGCTAAATCATGCCAAAAACGAAAACTACGAACAAGCAGCAAATTTAAGAGATAAAATTGAACTTTTAAAAAACATTGATACAAAAATAAAACTTGATTTAGCAAGTTTAGAACATTTTGATGTTATTAGTGTAGCTGAATTTAAAGGCTTTATTTGCTATGTTATGTTAAACATCAGAGAAGGAAAAGTAATAAATTCAAAATATAGTGTAGTAAATTTAAAAGACTTTACTCAGCATGATTTAGGCGAAATTTATAAACAAGTTTTAATTGACTCATACCCTTTAAATTCACCAATCACAACTACAAAAATTTATGTAAATGATGACTTTTTAGATAGGGAATTAGTTGGTGAAATTCTAACATCTCGTCATGATAAAAAGTTTCAAATCATTCATCCAAAAATAGGACAAAAAAGAAAAATTTGTCAAGTTGCTTATGAAAATGCTAAATTAAATATCAAAAAACATCTAAAAACTCACGATTACGAGTTTTTAAAAGAGATAAAAGAGTATTTTAAATTATCAAATTTACCTATAAATATAGAGGCATTTGATAACTCACACATCCAAGGAAACGCTATAGTTGGAGCAATGATAGCATACAACGAAAGTGGGTTTTTAAAACAAAACTATCGCCATGCTCATCTAAAGGCAAACAACGACTACGACCAAATGAGTGAGTTTTTAAATTTAAGAGTAAATAGATTTGGTAAGTTAAGCCCACCTGATTTGTGGGTAATTGATGGGGGAAAGGCACTTTTAGATTTAGCTATTTTAATGGTTGAAAGCAGTGGAGCAAATATAGATGTAATTGCCATTTCAAAAGAAAAAGTTGATGGTAAAGCTTATAGATCAAAAGGCGGAGCAAAAGATAAAATTTATACAAAGCAAGGAGTTTTTAATCTTCAAACTGATGATAAAAAACTTCAATTTTTTCAAAAACTTCGTGATGAAGCACATAGATTTGCCATTTCATTTCATAGAAAAACAAAAACAAAATCCGATTTAGAAAAATCAAAGCTTCTAAATTTAGGCTTAAGTGAAGCTAAAATTGTAAAGCTTATTAATTATTATGGAAGTTTTGATAAAATTTATAAAGCAAATTTTGATGAAATTTCAAATTTAATTGGAAAAAATAGTGCAAAAAAGCTATTTTATGATGAAAAATAAAAAATATATGCTAAAATACAAAACTATTTTATATTTTAAGAAAGGCTTGGATGGTAATTTATAATTCAAATTTTAAACTCATAGGCATGTCTAATAGTATTTTGAATTTAATTGGATATCCTAGTTTTGATAGTTTTTGTTCTAAATATAACGATATTTATGATCTTTTTTTAAATGACCAATGTTTTGCTGATTGCAAACACTACACTCAATACCTTTTGCAATCTCAAAAAACAACAATGATAAATATAAAAACTTTTCAAAACACAATAGTTAAATGCATTGTTTTTGTGGATATTTTGCATAAAAATGATAGTTGTGACGAGTTTTATATGGTTTGTTTTTTGCCACAGAATATTAAAAATGAAAAGATCTTATCAAATGTACTTTTATTAAATCAAAATTATAAAAATAACAATAAATTCATACCCAACAATTTAAATATTTTTGTTAAGGAGTATGAAAGAGAGATTTTAGCGAATCAAGAGAGAGAAAAAGAAAATGAACTTAATCTCAAAAAGAGCTGGTTAGATATAAATTTGCAAAGATTAGAATTAGATGAAAGTAATTTTATATTACTTTTAGAGGAATTTATAAACAAAACAGTAAAAACTGAGGAGTTTTTACATGAAATGTTACTTCTTGGCGAAAAAGAAAATTATATAAATTTGCTAATAAATTTAAAAGATTCCGCACAATCGTTGGGCATAAAATCTATTGTAAAAATACTTCATAAGTTAGAAAATTTAAAAAAAGATGAAATTTCAGCAACTTTTAGAGAATATCACTATATAATTACACAAATGAGAAAAAATATTATGAAAAGGAAAGATAATGAAGCTAAGTACCACTTCTATTATTAAGGTTATCACCGGTGTTCCAACGGCTATTATTTTGTTCGTGGCTGCTTTTTTTGTTTATGATTCTTATAAAAATTACGAATCATCAAAATACATTTCAGCAACCATAGAAGATATTGATAATGCAAAAGAGTTGGTTGAGCAAATAAGAAATGAAAGAGGGCTGAGTGTTATTTATGTCGCTAGCCAAGGTCGTTTCAATGTAAAAGAGATTTTAACAAATCAAAGATCAAACACAGATAAGATTATTGCTAAATTTAATGATTATTTGGTTAATTATAAAAATAGACAGCACTCTATTTTAGATTTTAATTCTAATAAAGAAATTCCAATTGAATTATCTAAAATAGCAAATTTAACTAGCCAAATAGGAAAGATTAGACAAAGTATTGATAATGTAAATGTTGATTTTAGTGAAGTTTTTGGTAAGTATTTTGAAGAGATAGAGAGTTTGTATATAAGCTATTTAAGTACTATACAAAATTATAAGACAACGCCCGAAATATCGGCAATTTCTTCTAACTTGGTATTAACATATGAAGTTATGAATGCTTCTGGTCTTCAAAGAGATTATGTTGTTACTCTATTGGGTAGCGGTAAAACACCAAGCTTTGAGACTATAAACAACTGGCAAGCAATCAGCAACAAAAGCTCTTTGATTTCTTATACGACTTTACCAGATTCTAAAATCAAGGATGATATTAAAAAACTTTTAGCATCTATAGAATCGCAAAGTATAATTTCAAACGTAAATACTCTCAATACAAAACTTCAACAAGAAGCATTGAGCGGAGATTTTACTGTTGGCTCGATGGAATGGTTCTCTGCTATAAGTGAGAAAGTGAATTTAATTAAGCAGATCGCTACGCAAATAGGGCAAGAGCTTGATAGTCAAGTTGATAATTACCAACAAAATTTGCAAGAACAACTTATAATAGCATTTATTGTATTTGTATTGGCGATTATCTTCTTATTAGTGGCTGCTAAATTTGTTGTTACTTTCCAAAAAAATATTTCGGAATTAGGCAAAGTATTAAATAATGTAAGCCATATTTCAAATCAAGATATAGAGATAGATTTAAGAACCTCAGACGGTCTTACAAAAGCTTATTCGGTAATACAAGATGCAATTGATGTTATAGCAGCACAGAAAGCTTCAGCAGAAGAAGCAAATAAAGCAAAATCAATATTCCTTGCAAATATGTCGCATGAAATTAGAACTCCTTTAAATGGTATTATTGGTTTTACGGAGTTATTAAAAAATACAGACTTAGATGAAGAAAAAAGAGATTATGTTGATATTATAGAAAAAAGCTCTGAAAATCTACTTACTATTATTAATAACGTTCTTGATGTTTCTAAGATTGAAAGTAATAAAGTTGAACTTGAAGATATACTTTTTGATCCTATTGCAGATATTGAAAGTGCAATTGAAATTTATGCAGCTAAATCAACAGAAAAAAATATAGATTTAATGTCCTATATAGATCCAAGTTTAGTAAATCATCTATATGGTGATATCACAAAAATTAAAGAAATTTTAATTAATTTAATGAGCAATGCTGTTAAATTTACTCCTGAAAATGGAACGATTTTGGTTGAGGTTAAAAGGCTAGAATCAGATATTGAAGGTATAGCAAATGTTAGATTTAGCGTAAAAGATAGTGGTATTGGTATAGCAAAAGATAAAATAAGTAAAATTTTTAGTGCGTTTTCTCAAGCAGATTCAACTGTTACTAGACAGTATGGCGGTACAGGACTTGGGCTTACAATTTGCTCTAAATATGCGTCAATGATGGGCGGAAATTTACAGGTTGAATCAGTGCAAGGAAAAGGATCTGAGTTTTTCTTTACTTTATCATTTAAAGAAACTAAAAAAACAAACGCACACAACTTATATAGCGTTATAAAAGGTAAAAGATTTGCTTTAATAACTGATTCTATAAACAGCAATTATAACGATATACTTAAAAATTATATCCAATACATGGGTGGTAAAATTAAAATTTATGACGATGATGAGAGTATAGATGTTGATAGTTATGATGTTTTATTTACTAGATTAAGCTCATATCCTAAGGTTAGCGATGGTATGAAGTTACCAATTATCTTAAGTGCTAATTTAAAAGAGCTTCAGATGCTTGATCTTACCGATAAGATAGGCATAACTACGATATCAGAGCCTGTCAATGTATCTAAATTATTAAAAACAGTAGAAAAACTATCTTTAGGAACAAAAAAATTCGATCAAACTTCAATAAAAAATGTAAATAGTGAAGACAGTGAAGAAAATGCAAAGAGAATGGGCATAAGAGAGATTTTGAAATCAAAAACTCAGCATGAAGAGATTATAGTTAAAGATACTCAAGATGATTTTTCGCAAAGTGACTTATCGCAGACTAGTGATAATGTTGAAGTAGAAAATATTCCTGAAGATTTGGTTGTAAAATTTGAAGACAACAACTTAGATCAAATTTCAATTCCTGAAGAAAAAGGTATTGAATTAGATATTAGTTTAGACGAACTCGAAATCGAAAAAGATACTAAATTTAATGATACCGTAGTTTTAGAAAAAGAAAAAAATTTAGCAATTCAGGATACCTTGGAAAATGAAGCAACTACAATTCTTGATGAATTAGAAAATTTAGAAGTAAAGAAAATTTTAGAACCTGCACAACAACCAATAAAAGAAATAGAAGAGGTATTAGCACCTGCAAAACCACTAACCAAAATAGTTGAAGAAACGATTTGGAAAGATGAGATAGTTAATGAAGAAGTAACTGAGTATATAGAAGTTGAAGAGCCTACTACTATATATGTTGAAGAAGAGGTTGAAATTGAAGTTCCTGTTGTTACAACCATTAAATCAACTCCAGGTCAAACAATGTATAAAGCAAATGCTTTGGTAGCAGAAGATAATGAGATTAATCAAAAACTTATCAAGCACACTCTTAGTAGTTTTGGACTAAATTTAACTATAGTTGAAAATGGTCAATTAGCGCTTGAGCAAAGAAAATCTAGAGATGATTTTGATATTATATTTATGGATATAGCAATGCCTGTTATGGATGGAGTTGAAGCTACGAAACAAATAAAGGCGTATGAGAGAGAAAATGGCTTAGAACATGTGCCTATTATAGCTGTTACTGCTAATGCTTTAAAGGGTGATAGAGAGAGATTTATGAGTGAAGGGCTTGATGAGTATTGCACAAAACCTATTAAAAAAGATATATTAGCAGAAAAGCTAGAAATGTTTATACCGGGTAGAAAAATAGGGGCTCAAACTGAAATAACTAAACAAAAAGTTGTTAAAAAAGTTCCAAAAACTATAATAAAAAAAGTAACAAAACCACAAACTGTAATAAAACAAGTTGTTAAAAAAGTGCCAGTTACTATTAAAAAAGAAGTTTTAGTTGATGAATTTGAGTTAAATACAAATGAAAATGTGTCAGCCTTACCAAATTTAGCTAATAGAGATATTTTAATATGTAAAAAAAGTACAATTGAAAATAAAATTTTTATGGGAATTTTAAAACAATTTTCAACTAATATTGATTTAGCTACTAATTTGGAAGAAGTTGTTAAATTTATGGATAAAAATTGCTATAAATTAATAATGATTGATAGTAAAAATATTCAAGGAAATGAGGATAAGATTAATTTTATTTTAAAATCTCAAAATAATAAAATAACTAAAACTATTGTATTTATAAATTCTCAAAATGATGATGAGGCATTATTTGCTGATAAATTTTCACTCGTACTTGGAAGCAATATTAAAAAATCAGAACTTGAAAGTTTAGCAAATACTTATATGGAGCAAAATAATGAATAATATAAATATACTAGTAGTTGATGATGATTTAGTAAATTTAAAATTAGCAGAGATTATGCTTAAAAAACATAGCAATGTTGGAGAGATAATTAAAGCAAATAATGGTTTAGAGGCTTTGAATGTTTTAACTGAGAGAAATGATATAAATATCGTTCTCTTAGATATTGTGATGCCCGTTATGAACGGGCTTGAATTTTTAGATAATATCCAGGTTAAGGAAAAAATTTCAAAAATTCCAGTTATTGTTCTTACGACTGATGAAACAGTTAAAAGAGAAGCTTTTAATAAGGGCGCAAATGATTTTTTAACCAAGCCTATTGTTGAGAAATTGTTAATAGAAAAAATTAATAAATTTACAGCACTTGATTAAAGTGCTACTTAAACCAGCCTTTTATTTTTTCAAAAAGGCTGGTCTCTGCTATTTCATTTGTTTTTACTCCGAAGCTTTCTTGTAAATTTTGTATCATTTTGATTTGTTCATCATTTAGTTTTGTAGGCATTTTGATTGAAATTTGTGCTATCAATTTACCAATTTCTTTAGTTCTAATGTTTTCTATACCTTCGTTTTCTAAAATAAACTGCTCTTTATCTTTTGTTCCAATATGAAGCTTTAAGTTTTTTTCGCCACGCAGGGTTGGTATCAAAATATTTTCACCCAACATAGCTTGAGTAACAAAAATAGGAATTTCTATATAAACATCATCGCCATGTCTTATAAATTTATCATCTTCTTTTACGGTTATATTTACATATAAATCACCATATTCTCCGCTTTTAGATAAATTTCCTTTTTGAGATATGCGAATTTTCATTCCATTATCAACACCTTTTGGCACATCAAATTTAAAACAAATCTCTTCTTCTTCATATCCAAGACCAGAACATTTTTTGCATTTTTCAACTATAATTTCACCTATGCCGTTACAATGAGGACAGGTGCTAACAAAGCTCATAAATCCACGGGTTTGAGTAAATTTTCCACTTCCTCCACAAGTTTTACAAGTATTTTTTTTACCGCCATTTCCATCGCAAGTTTTGCAAGGTTTTTTTATTTTATACTTCAGCTCTTTTTGAGTTCCAAAAACTGCATCTTTAAAATCAACTCTTAAATTTATCTCTACATCCAGCACATAATTATCAACCCTTTTTTTAGTGCTTCTTGAAAAGCCGTCTCCAAAAAATGATTCAAATATATCACTAAAATCTTCAAAACCCCTAAATCCACTAGACGAGCCAAGTCCCGCTTTACCGTATCTGTCATAAATTTTTCTTTTTTCTTCATCTCCTAAGCATTGATATGCTTCATTTATCTCTTTGAATTTTCTCTCTGCCTCTAAATTTCCTTGATTTCTATCTGGATGATATTTTAATGCAAGTTTTCTAAAAGCTTTTTTAATTGTATTACTGTCAGCATCTTTTGAAATTTCAAGAATTTCATAATAATCTAATTCACTCAATTTTCTCTCCTAATAATATTAAAAACGCAAATTTTATCTAAAAATACTAAAATATTTATAAATCTTTACGATTTTAAGATATAATATGCCAAATTTTAAACCAAAGGATTAATTATGATAAATGTTTTAATGATTGAAGATGATACAGAATACGCGCAATTTTTATCTGAATATTTACTAAAATTTAATATTAAAATTACAAACTTTGAAGATCCATATTTAGGTATAAGTGCTGGTATAAAAAATTATGATTTGCTAATTTTAGATTTAACTCTTCCTGGAATGGATGGTCTTGAAGTATGTAAAGAAATTAGAGAAAAGTATGATATTCCTATTATCATTAGTTCAGCTAGAAGCGATGTAAGTGATAGAATCGTGGGACTTCAAATAGGTGCTGATGATTATATGCCAAAACCTTATGATCCAAAAGAGATGCATGCAAGAATTATGAGTTTGATTAGACGTTATAATAAAACTCCAAAAGTTGAAGAAAACGTTGTAGACAGTATATTTAGAATAGATGAAAAAAGGCATGAAATTTATTTTAATGAAGAGGCTTTAGTCTTAACTCCGGCTGAATATGAAATATTAGAATATTTAATTAAACAGCATAGTTTTTCAGTCTCAAGAGAGCAACTTGTATATCATTGCAAAAGCTTAAAAGATAAAGACTCAAAAAGCTTAGATGTAATAATTGGTCGTCTTAGATCAAAAATAGGCGATAGTTCAAAAAGCCCTAAACACATTTTTTCAGTTCGTGGAATAGGATATAAGTTATTAGGATGAAATACTCTTTAAGCGTTAAGATAAGTTTTGTATTTGCTATCGCATTTACTCTAGTTTGCATTCTTTTTATTACTTTTGGTAATATGCAAAATAATCAAGCTTTTGATAGAATGCGAATAGCACAATTAAATTCTATTAATTATTTATTAAGCCTTTATGAAAGAGGCACACCGCCACAGGATTTAGAGCAATATTTTGGCAACTTTAATTTAACATTAGTAAAAGATAAAAATTTAATTTTAAATGCATTAAATAGTGGCAAGATTATGTTTAGAAACTTAACTCCAATAGGCGAATTTAGATCAATTAAATATCAAAATTCTCTATTTTTGTATATAGAAAATCAAGCTTTTGATATTGCTTTTGAGACTATGGGTGCCAATAATTTAAACGACCCGCTTTGGGTTGGGTTTTTTTTAACTATAGCTCTTTTATTTTCTCTATATTTTTCTGTGATGAAAAGTTTAGCACCTTTAAAAAAGCTAAATAAAAATATAAAAAAATTTGCAACAGGTAATTTAGAAAGTGTAACTTTAAATGAAAAAGGCGATGATGAAATAGCTCAGGTAGCACAAGAATTTGATAAAGCTGTTTTAAAAATAAAAGATTTAGTTAAATCTCGCCAACTTTTTCTAAGAACGATAATGCATGAGCTAAAAACTCCTATTGGAAAAGGTAGAATTGTATCAGAGATGATAGATGATGAAACTCAAAAAAAGCGTTTAGTAGATATATTTGAAAGACTGGAAATTTTAATAAATGAATTTGCAAAAATAGAGCAACTTTTATCAAAATCATACTCATTAAATTACCAAGAATACCATTTTAGTCTAATTTTTGAGCAAGCAAAAGATATGATGATGCTAGATGATCCATCTAAGCATATAGAGATAAATTATCAAAAAGATGTGATTTTAAATGTAGATTTTCAGCTTTTTACCCTTGCAATTAAAAATTTAATAGATAATGCTTTAAAATATTCAGATGATAAAAAAGTTTATATAAATTGCTTAGAAAATGAAATTTGTATTAGCAATGTTGCAAAGCCTCTTACAATGTCGATTGAACATTATAAGCAAGCATTTATTAGAGATAAAAACGAAAAAGCCACCGGAATGGGACTTGGGCTTTATATTGTAGATAAAATTTGTGCTATGCATAGATTTAAATTAGACTATTTTTATAATGATGGAAAACACCATTTTTGTGTAGTTTTTAATGATTTGATGGAAAAAGCTTGTGAAATACCTTTTAAAAGAAATTTTTTAAAAACAAAGAAAAAATAGATGAAGAATTTAGAAAAGTTTGAAAATTTAGTAAGCTCTTTTGAAAAACTTCCTGGGGTTGGCAAAAAATCAGCCCTTAGATTTGCCTATCATGTTAGTTTGGTGGATTCTTTTTCAGGGTTAAATTTAGCTCATAGTATAGAAGCAGCAGTTATGTCGCTTAAACGTTGTCAAAAATGTGGTTTTTTAAGTGAGAATGAAATTTGTGATATTTGTATTGATGAAACAAGAGAAAATAGTTTATTATGTATAGTTGAAAATCCAAAAGATGTGTTAATTTTAGAAAAAAGCGGAATTTATAATGGGCTTTATTTTGTTTTAGATGATGTTAATAATGAAATTATCCAAAAGCTAGTAAATTTAGTATCTCAAAATTCCATCAAAGAGATAGTTTTTGCATTGACTCCTGGTATAAATAGCGATGGCATTATGCTTTATGTTGAGGATAAATTAAGTCAATTTAACATACATTTTACTAAAATTGCTCAAGGAATTCCAACTGGTGTTAGTCTTGAAAATATAGATATGATTTCGCTTACAAAAGCGATGCAAGATAGAATGAATATTTAAAGGAAATATATGAAATGGAATCTAAAAGAGTTTTTTAAAAACGATAATGAATGCATGGAATTTATAAATTCAACAGAGAAAAATTCTATTGAATTTAATCAAAAATACCAAAATAATCTTCAAAATCTAACCAGTAGTGAGTTTTTAGAGGCGTTAAAAATTTATGAAAAAATTAATGAAAATTTAGCTAAATTCACAACTTATGCTTATCTTAATTTTGCTATTGATACAAAAAGTGGTTCTAAATTGGCAAAAATCGAAGAGTTGTATAATAAAATTTCAGAAAATTTACTATTTTTTAGTATAGAATTTAATCTACTAGATGAAAATTTAAAACAAAATTTCATTGAAAATTCTAGTAATTATAAATATTATTTAAATTTGATTGTTAAGCAAAAATCTCACGAGCTTACTTTTTTAGAAGAGAGAATTTTACTTAGAGTTAGCTTGGTTGGATCTAGTGCGTTTGCTAGATTATTTGATGAAACGATGAGTAATTTAAGATTTGAATTTGATGATAAGCTTTTAAAGGAAGAGGAAATTTTAAGCTTATTACATAGCAAAGATAGAGAAGTTAGAAAAACAGCAGCTCTTAGTTTAAGCAATACTTTAAAACAAAACAGCCATCTTTTAAGCTATATTTTTAATATGATAAAAACAGATTTAAAAATTACATGCGACTTAAAAAACTATAAATTTGGCGAAGATGTTATGCATGAAAATAATCAAATAGAAAAAGAAAGTGTTGATAGTCTAATAAAAGTTACTCAAGAAAATTTTGATTTAGTTAGTGACTTTTATAATAAAAAGCGTGAAATTTTAGGTTATGATGAACTTTATGATTATGATAGATATGCACCACTTGGAGATGATAAGTATTATAGTTTTGAAGATTGTAAAGAGATAATTTTAGAAGCTTTCAATGGATTTAGTAAAGAATTTGGTGATATTGCAAAAACGGCTTTTGATGAAAATTGGATAGATGTATATCCAGATGATAATAAAATTGGTGGAGCATTTTCTCACTCAGCAGTAAGTAGCATACATCCTTTTGTATTGTTGAATTTTACATCAAAAAGAAGAGATCTTTTTACGCTAGCTCATGAATTAGGACATGCAATACATCAAAAATTAGCTTATAAAGTTGGTTTTTTAAATTCTAACACTCCGCTTACTACGGCTGAGACTGCTTCTGTTTTTTGTGAGATGCTGGTATTTGATTATGTTTATAAAAAATCCGATAAAAAAGAGAGATTGAATTTATTATCATCAAAGCTTGAAGATATTTTTGCTACTCTTTATAGACAGATAAATTTTACTACATTTGAGCGTGAAATTCACTCTTATAAAAATGAATTAAGCAGTGATGAGATAGGCGAAATTTGGTATAAACATTCTAAAGATATGTTTGGAGATTGCCTTATTTTAAATGATTATTATAAATTTTGGTGGAGTTATATACCTCATTTTATACACACTCCATTTTATTGTTATAGTTATTCATATGCCCAACTTTTAGTTTTGGCTTTGTTTGAACTTTATAAAAGCGGTAAATGTGAAAATTTTGTAGAAATTTATACTAAATTTTTAAGTCTTGGAGGAAGTAAAAGTCCTAGGGATATGTTGGCTATGTTTGGTCTTGATATACAAAGTAAGGAGTTTTGGGAGATTGGTATAAAAATGGTTAGAAATCTAGTAAGCGAATTTAAGGAACTAAAATGATAAATCAGATATCAAAAGATATAAAATTTGGAAATCTTATGAGTTCTCACGCAAAAGAGTGTTTGGCATATTTAATAAATAACATTTCAAATTTTAAAATTGTTGTAAATTTAAAATCAGTAAAGTTTGATCCAATTCTTCCAGAAAAAATAATGAAAAATTTTAATTTGCCTATTATTGTTTTTGAACTTGGCGGATACACTCTTGAAACTGCTAAAATTCAAGACGATTGCCTTACTTTCGAGGCTGCTTTTGGCGAGGAGGATTTTGTGAGTTTTTTAAGTATTCCATACTATTGTGTTTTGCAAATTTTAGTAGATGAAACTCCTATTTTTTTAAATCTTGCTACAAATAATCAAAGTAGCAAAGAGAGATCAAAGAGAGCTTTTAGTTTAGATTGATAAAATTTTATATAAAACTCTCGAATTTTTGTTTTAAATTTGATTAAATTTTTTAAAGGAGGGTTATGAAAAATTTATTTTTTATTGCTATTTTTGCGATTGTATTTAGTGGATGTTTTTACCAAAAAAGCGGTATTGTTTTAAATCCTTATATTAATAATAAAAATTTAAATTCTCATCAAAATTACAAAGAGATTTCATTTATAAAATATGTTGTTGATAATAGGCGTGATAAAAAAGCTGTATTTTTAAATGGCGATAATTTAAATAAAGATATTTTTTTGGAAAGTGATTTAGAAATTTGGTTTAAAGATGCATTGATTAAAGAGCTAAAATCAAACGATATAATTTATAATTTAGAAAAATTAAGTATAGGTTTAACTATTAATAAATTTCATATAAATATAACTCCAGATGAGGACAAAAATTTAAATGCAATTGGTGAAATTTTTGTAGAGATCAAGAAAAATTCTGTTACAACGACTAAGCGAATTTTGAAAAATATTATCGAGTTAGCAGATGCAAAAGATGTTTTGAATTTGAAGTTAATTTTAGAAGATTTGGCTAAAAATTTGGTTAAACAAGTGGTAGAAAATATAAAATAAGTATTTGATTTGAGATGTTTAAATTGTGGTAAATTAAATTTTAGTTTTATTTGTAAAGATTGTATTAGAAATTTAAGCGAATTTACACCAAATAAAAGAATGGCTGGAAAATTAAATGTGTATTCTTTTTATAAGTATAGTGAAATCAAACACTTAATCCACACAAAACATAGCCTTAGCGGAGTTTTTGTTTATAAAATTTTAGCAAATTTGAGTTTTAAAAATTTCGCTAAAACGCTAAATTTATATGAAAAAGTATATGCAATTGGCGTTGATAACGATGTAACAAGTGGGTATTCTCATACGGCCATTTTAGCAAATTCGCTAAAAACTAGCGAAATTTATCCGCTATTTAACTCATTAAAAATGAATTCCAAAATAAAATACAGTGGCAAAACTCTAAATTTTAGGCAAAAACATAAAAGAGAATTTAAGATTTTAAAAGCAATAGATAGACCAGTAATTTTGGTGGATGATATTATAACGACTGGCGAAACACTAAAACAAGCTCACGAAATTTTAGATAAAAGTGACATAAGGGTTCTTTTTGGATTGGTTTTGGCAGATGCAAGGGAGTAAATTTAAAAAATATACAAATTTAACCAAACTAAAAGATAAGCTTTGATATAATAAGAGGTTAATTTAAAGTAGGAAATATTATGGAAAAAACACTTTTTGAAGAAGATATTCAGATTATAGATGTAGAAGATTCTATTAAAACTAGCTATCTTGATTATTCTATGAGCGTTATTATTGGTAGGGCACTTCCTGATGCTAGAGATGGTTTAAAGCCTGTTCATAGAAGAATTTTATATGCAATGAATGATCTTGGTGTTGGAAGTAGAAGTCCATATAAAAAATCGGCTCGTATAGTTGGGGATGTTATTGGTAAATACCATCCACACGGTGATACTGCTGTTTATGATGCATTAGTAAGGATGGCACAACCATTTTCTATGAGAGTTACTATAGTTGATGGTCAGGGAAACTTTGGTTCTGTTGATGGCGATGGTGCTGCTGCTATGCGTTATACAGAGGCTAGAATGACAAATTTAGCAGAAGAGCTTTTGAAAGATTTAGATAAAGATACTGTTGATTTTGTTCCAAATTATGATGAGAGCTTGAATGAGCCAGATGTTTTACCATCAAGAGTGCCAAATTTACTTTTAAATGGAAGTAGCGGTATTGCTGTTGGTATGGCTACAAATATACCTCCACATAGTCTTGATGAACTCATTGATGGCTTACTTCTTCTTCTTGAAAACAAAAATGCAACACTTGAAGAGATTATGAAGCATATTAAGGGTCCTGATTTTCCAACAGGTGGTATTATTTTTGGCAAAAAAGGAATAATTGATGCATATAAAACAGGCAGAGGTCTTATAAAAATTAGAGCCAAAACTCATATCGAAAAGAAATCAAATAAAGATATAATAGTTATAGATGAGCTTCCATATCAAGCCAATAAAGCAAATTTAATTAAAAAAATTTCAGAATTAGTAAAAGATAAACAAATTGATGGCATTAGCGAAGTAAGGGATGAGAGTGATAGAGATGGCATTAGGGTTGTTATAGAACTAAAAAGAGATGCGATGAGTGATGTTGTGCTAAATCATCTTTTTAAATCCACCATAATGGAGACAACTTTTGGCGTTATTATGCTAGCCATTGATAACAAAGAGCCTAAAATTTTTGCATTAAAAGAGCTTTTAGAGTTATTTTTAAATCATAGAAAAACAGTAATCATTCGAAGAACTATTTTTGAACTTCAAAAAGCTCGTGCTAGAGCTCATATATTAGAAGGTTTAAAAATAGCTCTTGATAATATTGATGATGTTATAGAACTTATTAAAAATAGTCCTGACACCATAAGTGCAAGAGACTCTTTAGTGGCAAAATTTGGTTTAAGTGAGCTTCAAGCAAATGCTATTTTAGATATGAGACTTAGCCGTTTAACGGGTCTTGAAAGAGATAAGATAGAGGCTGAATTAAAAGAAATTTTAGAAACGATTCAAAATTTAGAAAACATCCTAAAAAGTGAAAAATTGATTGAAGAGATTATTAAAAATGAGCTTTTAGAGATGAAAGGTAAATTTAAATGTCCTAGAATCACTGAAATAGTTGATGATTATGAGGGAATTGATATTGAAGATTTAATTCCTAATGAAAATATGGTTGTAACCATAACTCACCGCGGATATATAAAAAGAGTTCCAAGTAAAACCTATGAAAAACAAAAAAGAGGTGGCAAAGGAAAGGTTGCACTTACAACTTATGATGATGATTTTATAGAAAATTTCTTTATTTGTGATACTCATGACACTCTTATGTTTATAACTGATAGAGGGCAATTATATTGGTTAAAAGTATATAAAATTCCAGAAGGTAGCAGAACTGCAAAAGGTAAGGCAGTTGTAAATTTAATAGATTTGCAACCAGATGAAAAGATTATGGCTATTATCCCAACAAATGATTTTGATGAGAATAAATCTTTAGCATTTTTCACAAAAAATGGCATAGTAAAACGAACTAAATTAAGCGAGTATTCAAATATCAGAAGCGTTGGAATCAAAGCTATAAATTTAGATGAAAATGATGAAGTTGTAACGGCTTTAATTATAGAAAAAGATGAATTTGAGTTAAATTTAACTAATCAAAATTTAGAAGAAAACATTGATGAAACAGAAGAGGTTAATCAAATAGAAGGAGATGAAATTCCTAGCGGACAAATGCTTTTAGTAGCTACCAAAAAAGGTATGTGTATTAAATTTAATGTAAGTAGTCTTAGAGAGATAGGTAGGGTAAGTCGCGGTGTTACTGCTATTAAATTTAAAGAGGATGAAGATAGCGTAATAGGTGCAACAGTCATTCAAAATGATAATCAAGAAATTTTAAGTGTTTCATCAAAAGGCATTGGTAAAAGAACAACTGCTGATGAATATAGGCTTCAAAAAAGAGCAGGCAAGGGCGTGATTTGTATGAAGCTAACAAATAAAACAGGGGATTTAATAGGTATTGTTATTGTTGATGATGAAATGGATTTGATGGCTTTAACAACTAGCGGTAAGATGATAAGAGTCGATATGCAAAGCATTAGAAAAGCAGGGCGAAATACAAGCGGAGTTAAGGTTGTTAATGTGGATGGAGAAGAGGTCGTTAATATAGCCATTTGTCCAAAAATAGAAGAAGATGAAGAGATGGGAGATGAAAATGAAGAGATATAATGTAGCTATTGTGGGTGTTACTGGTGCTGTTGGAGAGGAAATTTTGTTGCTTTTAGAAGAATATGATTTTCCTGTAAATAATCTTTTGCCTCTTGCTAGTGCAAAAAGTGCTGGTCAAGTAGTTGAATTTCAAGGAAAAGATTATCAAGTAAAAGAGCTTACTGAAACCGTATTTGAAGAAAATGAGATTGATATTGTATTTTTTAGTGCTGGTGGATCTGTATCGGCTCATTTTGCTCCTTTTGCTGCTAGAAGCGGAGCAGTTGTGATAGACAATACAAGTCATTTTAGAATGCAAGAAAATGTTCCTCTTGTGGTTCCTGAATGTAATCCAGATGATATAAATGCATGGCAAGAGACAGGGATTATTGCTAATCCAAACTGTTCAACCATCCAAATGGTTCAAATTTTAAAGCCACTTGATGATGCTTTTGATATAGAGCGTGTTGATGTTAGCACATATCAAGCAGCAAGTGGAGCTGGCAAAAAAGGAATGGATGAGCTAGTAGATGAGCTAAAAGAATTTTTTGCTTTTAGACTTGATGAGTATGAAAACAAGGTTTTTCCGCACCAATTAGCACTAAATGTGATTCCTCATATTGATGTTTTTTTAGATAATGACTATACAAAAGAAGAGATGAAAATGGTTAATGAAACGTCTAAAATTTTACATAAAAATATTAAAGTTTCAGCAACTTGTGTTAGAGTACCAGTTTTAAGAAGTCACAGCGAATCTATAACTATTAAATTTGCAAATGATTTTAGCGTAGAAAAAGTGAAAGAAATTTTAAAAAATGCTATAGGCGTGAAATTATATGATGACGTAAAAAACAATATCTATCCTATGCCGATTATCTCTTCTAATACAAATGAGACTTTTGTGGGTAGGATAAGAAAAGATAATTTTGATGATAAAATTCTTCATTTATGGTGTAGCGCCGATCAAATAAGAGTTGGTGCTGCAACAAATGCAGTTAAAATTGCACTTAAATGGATAGAAAATAACTAATGAAATTTGAAATTCTCATCCCTTGCGGAAATCCAACTGCCCTTGTTTGGGATGAAAATTTCTCTAAAACTGACAAATATGAAATTAATAAAAATTTAATGAATAAATTTAATTTCATAGAGCAAGTAGGATTTTTAAATAAAATTGATGGTGGCATTAAACTTGAAATGGCTGGCGGAGAAACGTGTTTGAATGCCATTAGAAGTGCTGCTTTTTTGGAAATGAGCGATAATACAAATTCTTGCATAGTTAATAGTTGTGGTGAAGATTATCAGTGTGGCAAATTTCAAAATTTAATTTATATTAGTAATAAATTAAATTCTATTAATTTTAAATTTTTAAAAGATAATCAAATCCTTGTAAATTTAAAAGAGATTTCTCACATTGTGAGTTTTGAAAAATTTAGTTTTAAAGATGATGATGAATTTAAAAAATTTGCTTTTTTAGAGCTTCAAAAACACGGTCTTACTAAATTTAAAGCTTGCGGATTTATCATTTGTGATGATGATTTAATTTTTCCTGCTGTTTATGTAAGAGATGTTGATACTTTATTTTTTGAAAGTGCTTGCGGAAGCGGTAGTTTGGCTGTTGGTATTGCAAAAAATTTAACTAAAGGCATTAATTATTGTAAGCTTATACAGCCAAGTCAAAAAACAATTTTTGTAGAAATTTTTAAACAAAATGATAATTTTGATAAATTTAAATTATATGGAGAGGTTAAAATATATGATAGAAAAAATTTTTGAAAAGATTCTTTGGAATTCAAGAATTATAACAATTTTACCTGTTATATTTGGACTAATTGGTGCTATTATTTGTTTTGTGATAGCTAGTTATGATATTGTTAAAGTTTTGGTTGGAGCGTGGCAATATTTTGCAATAGGAAATAAAGCGCTAGATCTTCACTCAGATGCTGTTGGTGCGATAGTAGGGGCTATTGATCTATATTTAATGGCTTTAGTTTTATTTATATTTAGCTTTGGTATATATGAGCTTTTTATATCTGAAATAGAGCCAATGAAATTATCAAAACACTCAAAAGTTTTAGAAGTAAAAAGTTTAGATCAGTTAAAAGATAAGATAGGAAAAGTTATAGTAATGGTATTAATAGTAAATTTCTTCCAAAGAGTTTTGCATACAAAATTTGAAACACCTCTGGAAATGTGCTATTTGGCTTTATCGATACTTGGATTGTGTGTTGGGTTATATTTTTTACATAAAGGTAGTAATCATTAAATTTAAAGGATAGATATGATTTTTGTGGATGCGTGTTTTAAAAAAGATGTAGCTTATACGCCTATTTGGATGATGCGTCAAGCTGGACGGTATTTGAATGAATATATGGTTGTTAGAAATGAAGCTGGTGGGTTTTTAAATCTTTGCAAAGATTATAAAAAAGCAGCCACTGTTACCTTGCAACCTGTAGAAATTTTGGGCGTTGATGCTGCGATTTTATTTAGTGATATTTTAGTTGTTCCTCTTGAAATGGGAATGGACTTAGAATTTGTAAAGGGTGAAGGGCCTGTTTTTAAAAATCCCATAAAGACAATTAATGATTTAAATAAACTCGATATTGAACAAGGGGTTAAAAATTTAGACTACGTTTATGATACCATTAAATGCGTAAGGGAAAATTTAGCTTATGAGAAGGCTTTGATTGGATTTTGTGGGGCACCTTGGACTGTTGCGACATATATGATTGAGGGAGCTGGAACTAAAACTTATGCAAAATGTAAAAAATTGCTCTACCAAAACCCCGAATTTTTGCATCAAATTTTAAATTTAGTGACTCAAGCCACAAAAATATATTTAGAAAATCAAATTAAAGCTGGAGTAAATGCTGTTCAAATTTTTGATAGTTGGGCTGGAGCTTTAGAAGAGGGTGCATTTTTTGAGTTTAGTTTTAAATATATTTTAGAAATTTGCGATTATCTGAAGGCTAAATATCCACAAATTCCTATTATAGTTTTTCCAAAAGGCATTAGTGGATTTTTAGAAAAAATAGATGGAAATTTTGATGTTTTTGGGGTTGATTGGAGTACGCCTATGGAGCTAGCCGCAAATAAATTATCTCATAAATTTACACTTCAAGGAAATATGGAGCCTTGTCGTTTGTATAGCAAAACAGCCATTAAAGAGGGTGTTTTAAACATCCTTGAAGTTATGAAAGGTAGATCTCATATTTTTAATTTAGGGCATGGAATTTTACCCGATATACCTGTAGAAAATGCAAAATATCTGATAAATTTAGTCCATGAGTTGTCAGTAAAATAATCTATAAAAACCAAAGAAATAAGTTTTCTTTGGTTGATTTATAAAACTTTATTGAATTTTTGATAATGTTGTTAAAATCTAAAATACTTTTTTAACATATTTTATTAATAATTTTAATATAATTAAATATAAATTTATACTAAATCACATCTTCAACTTTTCTTTTAATTTAATTCAAACTCCAGCCAATAAAATTATTTTCAAAATTTTATAAATTAAATTTAATTTATAGCTTAAAATGCTTGTCAGATGAGGTTTTTAAATTTAAAACCTTTATTTAAAATTTACAAAAAATCCACTTTATCCAACCC
>NZ_VWSJ01000019.1 GCF_009690845.1 Campylobacter portucalensis | reverse complement strand
CGAATCCCTATCTTCCGGCCATTATACTTAAATATATCATCTTATTTTAATTTCGTATTGTAAATTTTTGTCATTTTAGCCAATATCACTTAAATTCTTTTATCTTATTAATTGTTTTTATCTTGTTTTGTTATATTGATAGAAAATTAAAATTTTTATATAAAAATCCTTGACATTATTGCACTCATATTGTATAATACACTTAGCAGTTTAAATAAAAGAGTGCTAATTTATAAAAGGTAAAAAATGAAAATAGACAAAAGAGGGTTGATATTAAATTATATTATTGAAGCTTACTTGAGTGAAAATTCTCCGATTGGCTCTAGTGATTTGGGTCTTAGGATGGAGGGTTTGATTCCTGCTTCAACAATTAGAGTTTATTTTAAAAAACTCAGTGATGAAGGTGCTTTAAAACAACTTCACATAAGCGGTGGTCGTATACCAACTTTTTTGACTATGAAAAAATATTGGGAGGAAAAACTTAAATTTAAAGAAAAAATTTATATTAACGATGAATTTTTGCTTAGTAAAATTTTTGATAATTTTAAAATTTATTGTATGATTTTTACATCTGATGACGAAATTTTAAGGGAAGTTTTAAATTTCAGAGATAGATTTATAATTTTAAATTTTGATAATGATGAGTTGGTTTTAAAATTTGATAGTAGAATTTTTAATTTTTTATTAAATTTAGTAGGTGTTAGTCTAAAAGAACTTGAAGAAATTTCAACTCAAGTTGGGCTTAGCATTTTAAAATCCAAAATTTTGGAGTTAAAAAGATCAAAGATTGTTTTTATTTCAAATGAGGATGTGATTTTTGATATATATAATGACAAGAGATTTAAAATGCTTTTAGATCCAAACATTACCACTAAATTTAATAAAAATTTAGCATTTTCACCTCTTTTTGAACCAGGCTTTATGGGGATAAAAAGAAGAATTTTCTATAAAAATACAGACGCTACTATGTTTTGTGCGGGTAGTGTTTATGAAAATTATGATAAATTTTTTAATCAAATAATGGAGGCAGCGTAAATGAATGATGATATAAATAGTTCTAAAAATATTGATGATATCGATGAAGAGCAAAAATTTAACGAGAGTTTAAATCAAGAAAAAAATTTGGACAAAAATGACGTTCAAATTCAAAAGCTTCAGGAGGAATTAAGTCAAATTACAGATAAATTTTACAGGGCAAATGCAGATTTTGAGAATATCAAAAAACGCCTTGAAAAAGAAAAAATTATGGCAGTAAGCTATGCAAGCGAGAGCTTTGCAAAAGATATGCTACCTATAATTGATGCTTTAGAAGAGGCTTTAAAGATAGAAGTAGGAGATAATGAATTTGCTAAAAATATGAAAGATGGAGTTAATCAATGCGTTCAAATGCTTTTAAGTAGTTTTGAAAAATATGGCATAACTCAAATCAAATCAGATGGTAAATTTGACCCAAATATCCATAATGCTATCTCTCAAATTGAAGTAGAGAATAAAGAAAGTGGTGATATAGCTCAAATTTATCAAAAAGGTTATCTATATAAAGATAGAGTTTTAAGACCAGCAATGGTTGTAGTGGTAAAATAATTAATTAAAATTTAAGGAGAAAAAATGAGTAAAGTTATAGGAATTGATTTAGGTACAACAAATTCAGCAGTTGCGATTCACGAAAGAGGCGAAAGTAAAATTATCCCAAATAAAGAGGGTAAAAATACAACTCCATCAATTGTTGCTTTTACAGACAAGGGCGAAATTTTAGTTGGCGATACAGCAAAACGTCAAGCTATCACAAATCCAGCAAAGACGATTTATTCCATAAAAAGAATAATGGGCTTGATGATGAATGAAGAAAATGCCAAAGAAGCACAAAAACGCCTTCCTTATAAAGTAGTGGATAGAAATGGTGCAGCTGCAGTTGAAATGGATGGTAAAATTTATACCCCACAAGAAATTTCAGCGAAGGTTTTAATGAAGCTAAAAGAAGATGCTGAGAGTTATTTGGGCGAAAGCGTAGTTGATGCTGTTATTACTGTGCCTGCTTATTTTAATGATAGTCAAAGAAAAGCAACAAAAGAAGCAGGAACTATAGCAGGGCTTAATGTTTTAAGAATCGTTAATGAACCAACAGCAGCAGCTTTAGCTTATGGGCTTGATAAAAAAGAGAGTGAAAAAATTGTGGTTTATGATTTGGGCGGTGGAACATTTGATGTTACTGTGCTTGAAACTGGTGATAATGTGGTTGAGGTTTTATCAACAGGCGGAGATGCATTTTTAGGCGGAGATGACTTTGATAATAGATTAATTGATTGGCTTTTAAGTGAGTTTAAAGGTGAAAGCGGGATTGATTTAAAAAATGATGTTATGGCTATGCAACGTTTAAAAGAAGCGGCTGAAAATGCTAAAAAAGAGCTATCATCTGCAATGGAAACGACTATAAATTTACCATTTATCACAGCTGATGCGACTGGTCCAAAACACCTAACAAAAACCCTAACTAGAGCTAAATTTGAAAGTATGATTGAAGACTTAGTTGCAAAAACTATAAAAACATTAAAAAGCGTAATGGGTGATGCTGGAGTTAGCAACTCTGATATAGCAGATGTAGTTATGGTTGGTGGTTCAACTCGTGTTCCACTAGTAAATGAAGAGGTGCAAAAAGCTTTTGGAGGAAAAGATCTTAATAAATCAGTAAATCCTGATGAGGTTGTAGCAATTGGGGCTGCTATTCAAGGTGCTGTTATAAAAGGAGATGTTAAAAATGTGCTTTTACTTGATGTTACGCCTCTTAGCCTTGGGATTGAGACTTTAGGTGGAGTTATGACAAAAGTTATCGAAAAAGGCACAACTATACCAACTAAAAAGTCACAAATTTTCTCAACTGCTGAAGATAATCAAAGTGCAGTTACCATAAATGTTTTACAAGGTGAGAGAGAATTTGCAAAAGATAATAAATCTTTGGGTAATTTTAATCTTGAAGGCATTATGCCAGCACCACGTGGAGTACCACAAATTGAAGTTCAGTTTGATATAGACGCAAATGGAATTTTAACAGTTTCAGCTAAAGATAAAGCAACTGGTAAAGAAACTGATATTAAAATCACAGGTTCGAGCGGGCTAAGTGATGCTGAAATAGAAAAAATGGTAAAAGATGCTGAGCTTCACAAAGAAGAAGATAGTAAAAGAAAAGAGCTAGTTGAAATTAGAAATCAGGCTGATTCTATAGCACATCAAACCGAAAAAACTCTAAATGAGATGGGTGAAAAAATACCAAGCGATGTTAGAGGAAATATTGAAAGTGCTTTAAATGACTTAAAAGAAGTTTTAAAAGATGAAAATGCTACAAAAGAAGCTATAAAGAGCAAAGTTGAAGCTCTAAGCAAAGTGGCTGAAGAGATGTATAAAGCAGCAGCTAGTAATGAGCAAAATGCAAATAAAGCCCAAGGCGATAATAAAAAAGCCGATGATGATGTAATCGATGCTGAAGTAGAGTAAAATTAAGGCGTAAATTTTACGCCTTTAAATTTAAAATAAAAAAGTTTTTACTTATATCATTTCTTTATTTAATTTATTTTTTATAAGCTTGTTTTTTTGACTTAGCATTTATGGAAGTGGCGATTTTTCTTTTGATATATTTTTTTTATCATTTATATTTTTTATTGTTTTTTTAATCTTTTGGATAAGAAAAAATTAGATTGTTTTTATCGGTTTTAATAAATTTCTACTATTGCTTTTTATAAAATTTCATTTATAAGCAAGGAAAATAATGGTTCTTCTAAGATTAAAAGCACAATAATCTCTCATAGTTATGAAGTGCGGAGGTTTTGGTTGTATTTTATTGGTGTTTATAAATTAAATAATATTGGGCTTTTGTATGATGCTAAATTTTTTATATGTGAAAGCTAATAGCTTGAAGCAAATACGAAATCTAAAGGACGATAATAGAGTGTTATTATAGATGATTTACCGCATCATTTTTGTGGGTATTATGGTTTTAAAACTGATAAAATAAAAAATTTGATTAAAATTTGGCTATTGAGAAAGAAATTTTTATAAAAACACAATTATGGATTTTATATAATTTTACTATATAAAAAAGCTTATACTATATTTAATAAACCCAACTAAAATTTAGTATAATTTAATAAAAATCATAAAATTAAAAAGTGTAAAATATATTTATCGAAATAATATTTTAATAGGCTAAATTTACTGGCTTTATTTAAAAAATTCATAAAATCATTATATTTTTATAATTGTAAAATTTAATAAATTTTACAAATGCATTAAAACAATCAAGTTACAATACGAAAAATATTTTTAAGGAATTAAATTGAAAAAGATTTTATTATTGATTTTATTTATGTTTAATATATTAAATGCGGAGCCTTTAAGAACAGACGAAGCTTTTAAGATTGACGCTAGCGTTAGCTCTAATGGAGTAATTTTTGATTTTAATGTAAATGAAAATGTCTATATTTATAGCGATAAATTTAGCATTTTGCTTGGGCAAGAAGATATAACCGAATTGCTAAATTTGCCAAAGAAAAAAGAGTATAAATCAAATCAAGTATATGTGTCAAAATTTCAAATTTTAGTTCCATTTGGTCTTATTTCAAGCAGTGCAAATTTAGATAAATTTAATATTAATATCAATTATACTGGTTGTTCTTTAGATGGTTTTTGTTATAGTCCGCAAAATTTAGTATATTCATTTACTAAATTTTTAAATAGCTATCAAATTTCAAAAATTAATAATTCTAAAAATACATCTTCAAATTATCAACCATCAAGTGTAAAAAAAGGTTCATTAAATCAGGATGAAATCGCTATAAATATCGAAAACAAAGGATTTATTTTAACTTTAATTACATTTTTTGGATATGGTTTGCTTTTATCACTCACGCCTTGTGTTTTTCCGATGATTCCAATACTATCATCAATAATCGTTGCAAAGTGCGGACAAGACGCAAATATCAAAAAAAGTTTTTTTATAAGTTTTATTTATGTTTTTGCAATGTCTTTAACATATGCCATAGCTGGGATTTTAGCTAGCTTTTTAGGGGCAAATTTACAAAGCTTTTTACAAATTCCTACTGTTTTGATAGGGTTTGCTTTAGTTTTTGTAATACTTGCTTTTAGTATGTTTGGATTTTATCAAATTCAGCTTCCAGCTTTTTTGCAAAATAAAATTAATAAAAAAAGCGAAAATCATAGTGGCTTGCTTGGCGTTTTTATAATGGGATTCTTATCAGCATTGATAGTTGGTCCTTGTGTTGCAGCCCCTTTAGCTGGAGCTTTGCTTTATATTTCAAAAACTGGAGATTTGCTTTTAGGTGGTCTTAGTTTGTTTATTATGAGTTTTGGGATGGGAGTTCCTCTTTTAATCGTTGGTCTTGGTGCTGGTAAATTTATGCCAAAGCCTGGTTTTTGGATGAATCAAATTAGTAAAATTTTTGGTTTTATTATGCTTTTTATGGCGGTTTGGATAGCTTCTAGGGTTATTGGTGATAATTTATCTTTGCTTTTTTATGGAATTTTAGGCATAATTTTTGCTGTTTTTATGTTGCCAAATAGTTTTAAAGAGAGTGATTTTTGGAGGATAAAACTAAGTTTTAGTTTGATTGTTTTTATATATTCTTTAATTTTAATAATTGGTTTTACTAATGGCTCTACAAGTCTTACAAAGCCACTTTTAAGCGAAATTTCACATCCTAAATCATCACTAAATTTTACAAAAATTTCAACCATAAAAGAGCTAGATGATTTTATTAAAAATGCTAAAAAGCCAGTTATTGTTGATTTTTGGGCTAGTTGGTGTGTTAATTGTAAAGAATTAGATAAAATTTTAAAAGATCCAAATTTGCAAGATATTTTGAGTCATTTTGAGCTTGTAAAAATAGATGTTACTAAAAATAGTGATGATGACTTGGAATTAATGAGTAAATTTAATGTTTATGGGCCACCATCTTTAGTGTTTTTTAAAGATCAAAAAGAGTTAAAAGATGAGCAAATTATAAGCGTTAAAAATGTAGATGAGTTGAAAAATAAGCTAGAAAATATATTAAATAAAATTTAAAAACCAAAAGATAAAAAATATTTTTAAAATCTTAATGATTTGTAAGCATACAAATAATAGTGGCAAATTTTAAATTAATTTTTATTAAAATAGAATTTGAGATGAGGTGTGTTGTATAGATTTTTAAAAATAAAGAATAAATTTGAAATTTTTAATCTTACGATATTTTATAGTGTTAATGAAATTTTTGCTTAATAAAATTATATGAGTAATCTTTAATACAAAAAGGATTTTAATATAGTTTAATGAAATATATTTAGATGTGAAATTTAGGGATTGTAATGTATCTAAAATTGATTTTTAAAGATTTGGCATTAATATAATAAATTATATTGCTTTTACGAAAACTTTATCAAAGCCTACTAAATTTAAAGCTTATTATGAGAAATAAGCTTTAAATTTGTTATTCATAAAATTAATAATCATATCTAAATTTTATATAAAAACTTCTGCTTGGCTCTAATAAAGGATTAGTTTTGCTTATAGGATTTTTTATATCTTTATAAGTTGTTGGATTTACACCTTTTTATCAAAAAAATTATCAATACCAACTGTCAAATACATATCATCTGCACCGCTAAAAAATTTATTAAGCTTTATATCTGCATAAATATCTGTCATCGCATAAGAGTTAGTTTTTCACTCAGTAGAATCATCTATCCTATTTTTGCCTATGTAAATTCTCTCTTTTATGCCAAATTCAGCAAACTCAGTATCATAACTAAGTGCTATTTTAGCGTTAAATGGAGCTATATATGATAGAGGTTTATCTTTTGTTTTGTTTTGTCCATAAATATAAGCAGCACTATAATATAAATTTAATTTAATTTATTAAACATATGACTACCCTCTAATTCAGTCCCTGTTATATAAGCACTACCGACATTTTGATACTGTTTTTACCTAAATTTGGTAAATTTACAAGGTTAATCATATCATCTACTTCGTATAAAAACCAGTTAATCCTACAAAAGAATTTGCATTACTATATCTTAAACCAAGTTCGTAAGTTTGAGATGTTTTATTAGATAAATCTATATTTGGAATAGTTGGATTATCGCCCGTTCCTGCTGGGGTTGCTTGCATCATTTGAGATGGCTTGGCTGCTTTAAAGTTATGGCTAATATTAGCAGCTAGGCTGAAATTCTCATTTAGAAAATAAACGGTACTAATTGATCTTGTTAGTATATTTTGGGTTTTAGATGAAGCATTATCAAGTACTTTTGAAGTTTCTGGTCTTTCGTCTGAAGCTCTTCGTTTGCCTATTTTACTATAAAAGTAGTCATATCTTAAAGCTCCACTTAGCATTAAATTATCAGTTGCAAAATAATCATCTTTTAAATACACGCCGATATTTGTCATATCCCAAGGTCTGTCTAATACTTCAAATTTTGTCTTGCTGTTTGCTAAAACTGTTGTTTTTTTAACCTTTGGTGTATGCCAAATACTAGATAAAAAATCAATCCCATATCCAAGTTCGTGGTTTTCTATAGTTGAGATAAATCTACTTGCACCACCTATTATTTGGGTATTATAAACTTTTGATGAACTTTTGCTTTTGGAGTTTTTATATGAATATCAGTATCAAATTCTCTATAATATATAAAAGTATCAACTTTATCAGCAAAAGATGTACTTGTTTTAAATCCAAATTTAATATCATACTCCTTTATAGGGTCTTCTTTCATAAGCTTTTTATTGCCAAAGCTGCCAGGAGCACCACCTAAACCGCCGCCTCTGTGAGTTGTAGATTTATTATATCTACCTTGTAAATAATATCTTGTGTCGTTATGAGTATAGCCTAAATTTAAATCAACGCCAAGATGTTTGTGTTTGCTGTTTTCTATCTTGCCATCTGGCGTATCGTAGTTATTTCCGATTCTATTGCTAAGTCTAAGTAAAACATCAAAACCATCTCCACCACTAAGTGTTTCTACTCTGGAATTAAAGCCGTTATTTATACTAGAATATCCTAAATTTCTAACTTTAGCTTCCATACTAAAAGGTTTATTGATATCTCCTTTATATTTTCTTGATTTTAAATTTATAACTCCATTCATCCCGCTACTTCCATATAAAGAGCTTCCTGAGCCTCTTATGACTTCAACTGCTTCTAATGAATTTGGATCGATTAAATTAAACTCCAAAGTCGTTCTACCGCTATATCTTGCACCATCAATTAAATTTAAACTTCTAGCGTTATTGCTATTTTGCCCACGAAAACTAAGCTGTCCATTTATCCCACCACTTCTTGAATACTCAATGCTAGGAACCCACGATAAAACACTTTGTATGTCGCCACTTGTTGAGTGTTTATTTAAATTTTAATTGTTAATAATTGAAACACTTTTGCTTTGAAATTCTTTTTCTATATTACTTAAACTGGCTTCAACCCTAATATATTCTAGTTTAATTTTTTCTGCATAAAGAATAGTAGCTAAAATGCTACTAAAAATTAAATTTTTTTCATATCACTTCCTTGCCGGAAAAATTAATATTTAAATTTTTATATTAATAATAAAAATTAATTCTAATAATTCTACAATAAGAAATCTTAATAATAAATTAAATATTTACTTTCTATTCCAAATTTAAAAGATCAAAATACTCTTAGTAAAACTGCTTAAATAGCATATTAGATAAGAAATTATGTTTTAAAAACATAAACCATAACTTAATAGAAATTTAAGTAATATTGATATAGAATACCATAATTATTTTTTATTAAAGGAGAAAAATTTGAAAAAAGTTTTTTTTATTTTGATTATTTCTTTTTCATTTTTAAATTCAAAAATTGTAGTCGATCACAATCAAAACGAGATAGAAATAGATGATAGAGTCAAAAGAGTTATTGTAACTTCTGGATATCCTATTCCATCGATTTTTGCGGTATTTGATGGCACAACAAAACATTTAGTTGGAATTCCAAAATCTTCGATGCTTGCTGCAAAACATTCGCTTTTAGCAAAAATTTATCCAGATGTTGTAAATATAAACACAGCTTATGATAGCGGTGGCAATAGCTTAAATATAGAAGAAATTTTAAAATTAAAGCCAGATGCAGTATTTTACTATGCTGATAATAAAATCAATAAAGAGCAATTAACTAACGCCAAAATACCAAATGTTGGTTTTGGAGCTTCTATTTTTAATAATAATCCTTTAAAAGTATTTGATGAGTGGATAAAACTAATGGGAGAGCTTACAAATAAAAATAGCCAAGCCCAAAAGATTATAGATTTTGCTTATGAGACTGAAGCTAAAATTTTAGAAAAAACTAAAAATCTTAAAGATCGCCCAGTTGCTTTAATAATAATGCACCATAGAGATGGAAAATTTACGGTTAATGGCAAAAATCACTATTCTCAGTATTGGCTTGATACCACAGGGGCAATAAACGGAGCAAAGCATAACGGCGTAAAAGAGATGAATTTGGAGGAATTTTATAAAATTAATCCTGATATTATTTATATTACAAATTTCAATCCATTTATGCCAGAAGATTTTAATAAGCCTATTAATGGACTTGACTTTACAAAAATTAAAGCTGTAAAAAATGGCAAAGTTTATAAATTTCCGCTTGGAATGTATAGATGGTATCCGCCATCAAGTGATGCACCTCTTGCTTTAATGTGGCTTGCAAAACACAATCAACCTGAAATTTTTAAAGACTTGGATATGAAAAAAGAGACTTTAAATTTTTATAAGAAGTTTTTTGGGCTTGATTTAGCTGAAGATGAATTAAACTCTATTTTTAATCCTTCAAGAGAGGCTGGAAATATTTAAAGTGAATTTAAGTATGAAATTTAGATTAAAACTAATTATTTTAGTAGTAATTTGTGCTATTGTAAGCATAGCTTGCCTTGGAATTGGTCGCTATGAGTATGATATTTTTACTCCATTTGAGGTAATTTGGGCAAATTTAATGAATTTAGCTTTAGAAGATGAGATGATAGAGATTGTTATTTTTGACATAAGGCTTCCTAGAATTTGCTTAGCTTTATTAGTTGGTGCAAGTTTATCTTTAAGTGGGGCTGTTTTTCAAAATCTTTTCTCAAATCCTTTAGCGACTCCTGATACTTTAGGGGTTGCTAGTGGAGCGAGTTTTGGAGCGGTGTTAGCGATTTTATTAAATTTATCATCATTTTATATACAAATTTTTGCTATATTTTTTGGAATTTTAGCCTTAATCATAACTTATAAAGTCTCAATCATAAAAGATAGTGCTGATAGAGTTACTATAATTTTATCAGGCATTATTATTTCAGCTATTTTTAGTGCTTTAGTTTCTCTTTGTAAATACGTAGCTGATGCTCAAGATGTATTGCCAACGATAACTTTTTGGTTGCTTGGTTCTCTTTCATCTGCAAGTTTTAAGGCAATTTTACTATCGCTTCCATTTATTTTGATAGCTGGGGTTATTATAGTTTTACTTAGATGGAAATTAAATATTTTAAGTTTAAGTGATGATGAAATTAAATCTCTTGGCATAAATTTAAAAGCTTATCAACTTATTTTTATAGTTTTTGCTTCTATGCTAACAGCTTCTAGTGTTGCAATTTGCGGTCAAGTTGGCTGGATAGGATTACTAGCACCACACATTGCAAGAATGATATTTGGACAAAATAGTCTTTATTTAATACCATCAAGTATTTTTATGGGAGCTTTAATGCTTTTAATTGTAGATACTTTTGCAAGAAGTGTAAGTTATGCTGAAATTCCAGTTTCAATTTTAAGTGCTATAATTGGGGCACCTCTATTTATCTATTTGCTTAGAAAAAGAGGTGGTATATGAAATTTGAAGTAAGAGATGGTAATTTTTTTTATGATAAGAATCACTATATTTTTAAAAATGTAAATTTTGAGGTAAATAAAGGTGAAGTTTTAGCTATTTTGGGGCAAAATGGGGTTGGAAAAACAACTCTTGTTAAATGTATGTTAAATTTTTTAAATTTTAAAGGTGGCAGAAGCTATTTAAATGATATAAATACAAAAAATATTAATTTAAAAGAGTTTTGGAGTGATGTAGCTTATGTACCTCAAGTCAAGAGAACTTTTGCAAATTTTAGTGCAGTTGAGTTAATCACGCTTGGAAAAAATGCAAGTTTTAACGCATTTAAAACTCCTAGTAAGAGCGATTATGATGAAGCAAAAAGCTTGCTTGATAGACTCAATATGTCACATATTAAAGATAAGTGGGCTCACTCTATGAGTGGTGGCGAGCTTCAAATGTGCTTAATTGCAAGAGCTTTGATTATAAAACCTAAAATTTTAGTAATGGATGAGCCTGAGTCAAATTTAGATTTCAAAAATCAACTTATGATTTTAAAAACGATACAAAATTTATCAAACAATGGGATTTCTATCATTTTAAACACTCATTACATTGAACACGCCCTCGAAATTTCACATAAAAGCCTGCTTATGAAAAAAGGCGAGAGTGCGATTTTTGGTAAAAGTAGCGAGATTATAACCGAAGATATTTTATCAAAAATTTATGATGTTGATATAATTATTAAAAATTTTGATATAAAAAATGAAAAAAAATATTTTATAAAGGCAGTATAGTGGAAATTTATTATGAAAATTTAGATGAACTTTTAAAGTGGGATGGTTTAAAAGTTGGATTTGTTGCTTCAAGCAAGGGTATGAGCATAAATTTGGTAAATCACGCACTTTATAAAAATGCTTTAAATTTAGTAAAGCTATATGATGATTTTGATTTATGTGAATTTAATGTTGTAATCATTTCAAATGATATTGATGAAATTTATCTTAAAAAAGTATGGAATAAATTTGATAAATATTTGCAAAATGGAGGAATTTTAGTAAATTTTGCTTCAAATCATTTTGATTTAATACCAGGTGCAAAACCATATATTCAAAGCCCGTATTCTATAAAAGATAGATTTATTAAAGAGAGCGATTTTGAGATTTTTAAAGGAGTTAGCGAGTACGATATGAATTATAGGCGTGGCGTTAAAGGCTTTTTTAATAGAGGCTACATAATTCCACCTCTTGGATCATTTTGTGTTTTGAAAGATTGTTATGATGAGTGTATTTGCTATATTGATACAAAGTCTTCAAATGGAGTGATTATCAATACTGCTGGAAGCTGTTTATTGAGTTATGGTATTTTTGAAAATACAACTTCAAGAAGAATGGGAATAAATTTTTTAAAGTTTTTACAAAAAATAGTAAGTCTTGATAAAAACGATATAAAATACCCTGAATTTGAGGTTGCAAAATATAAAGAATTAGATAATTCAGAAAATGTTCATTTAAAAAGACTAAGCGATATCAAAAAAAATAAATCTCTAAAAAACGCCATAATAACGGGCGGAAGCAACTATCATCTAAATTTCTTTAAAAACAAAAACGCTAAATATGAAAACTTTTTTGATAAAGTTATTTATCAATTTGATTTAGAAAATGAAGATATATCAAAGTTTGATTATTTAGTTATCGCTTCAAGATGCAGTGATGAAATTTTAAGTAAAAGCAAGGAAAAACTTAACGAATTTACAAAAAATGGTGGATATATAGTTTCGCTTGGAGATAGCCACAGTAGCTATTTGCCTAATATAAAATGGAATGACTATCCTGTAAATTTTTGGTGGTGGATAATGCCAGGGGCAAATATGAGCCTTTTTCCTTACGAAAATCACGAACTTTTTAAGACACTTGATTTATCTGATTGCAAATGGCACTATCATGGTGGATATATTGCACCAAAAGGGTCTGAGAAAATTCTAATCAATGAAATTGGCGAATCTATAATTTATAAATATAAAAATCACTATATCACTTCACTTGATCCAGATTATCATTTTGGACAAGGATTTATGCCTAAAACTGAACTGTTTTTTGATAGATTTATAGAGTGGATTGAAAAAGATATCTCAAAAAAATAAATTTTCTAGGTAAATTTACCTAGAAAATCTTTTCACGCTATTTTTATTTTAGTCAAATTACTTTAGAATTTAATTTAAAGGATTTTGATTAGTAAAGCTCGTATTTTTAGTTTTATCTAAATTTATAAGGTTTTATAGTGATGGGTCTAACTTATAATAAAACTTTTAATGCCAATTCTAAATCCTCTTTTGTATCTATACCAATGCTTTTTGTTTTTAGCTCACACATTGCTATTTTTTGATTATTTGATATAGCTCTAAGTTGCTCTAATTTTTCCGTTTTTTCTAAAACACTCTCTCTAAATTCGCAAAATTTACGTAAATTTTCAACACTATAAGCATAAATTCCAATATGCCCTTTAAAATCATTAAATCTCTCTCTTGGATATGGGATAACTGATCGTGAAAAATAAATCGCACTACCTAGATCATCGCAAACTACTTTTACTAAATTAGGATTTTTAGCCTCATTTTCATTTATAAATTTATAAGCACTTGCCATAAATGCATTATTTTTGATTGAATCTGTAGCAAAAGTTTTAAATTTAGCCAAATTTTCTACCTCAAAAAATGGCTCATCTCCTTGTAAATTTATGATAATTTCTTTATCATCTAAATTTAATTTTGATACAGCCTCATTAATCCTATCAGTTCCGCTTTTGTGAGAAGTGCTTGTTAAAATCGCGTTAAATCCGTAATTCTTAGCTATTTCTAAAACACTCTTATCATCAACTGCTATTAAGACGTCATCTACTTTTTTTGCATTTTGAGCAGTTTTTATAAACATTTCTACGCCATTAATTTTTGCTAAAATTTTATTTTCAAAACGAGTTGATTTTAATCTTGCAGGAATTACTATCATTTTTTAATCCAATCTAAAATTGCACTTTTAATTTCACTTTTTTCAACCACTAGATTTTGAGTTGAATTTTTATCAAAAAGATCTAAAATTTCATCTGGAATTTCATCTTTAAACTCTTTTGCAAGTTCAATCATATCGGATTTTTCATCGTTTATTTGGGCATTTTTGATGGAATTTATCATAGATGGTGTAAATTTAACCCAATGTGCGGTTGATGTTATTATCGTTGGTTTTTGAGGTTTAAATTTAAAACAAGTTGCAGTGTGAGGATCTATTAAAGTGCCGGTTTTTGAAATTTTTTTTATGAAGTCTGCACACTCCTCATCAGTGCAAAATTTAGCCTCAAAATCATCTATTTTCGGTATTTCATAATATTTTTTTTCGTTTAAATTTTGCATTAATTCTCTTGTTTTGATGTCGCCAAATTTATCAAATAAAAGCCTTTCAACATTTGAAGAGATTAAAATATCCATAGCAGGGCTAATTGTCTTAATCAACTCTTTGTCTCTTAAGTCATAAATTCCGTCGTTAAAAAGGGATGTTAAGACATTATTTTGATTTGAAGCGATTTTTATTTTATCGATTTTTGCACCCATTTTTTTAGCATAATACGCCCCTAAAGCATTTCCAAAATTTCCACTAGGAACTACGATATCAAAGCTTTCATCTTTTGCTAAAATACCGTTTTTTAACAAATAGATATAAGCATAGAAGTGATAGATGATTTGAAATAAAATCCGCCCAAAATTTACTGAATTTGCAGCACTTAATTTTAGATTGTTTTTATTTAACGTATTTTTGAATTCATCATCGCTAAGCATTGTTTTTAGGGCTTTTTGAGCATCGTCAAAATTACCTTTTATGCCTATGCTTAATAAATTTTTAGAACTTATATTTGTCATTTGAAGCTTTTGAACCTCGCTCGTTCCATCTTTTGGATATAGGCAAGCTACTTTTACATTACTTGAGTTTTCAAATGCTTTTAAAGTGGCTGGTCCTGTATCTCCGCTAGTAGCACAAATTATTAGATAATTTTCATTTTTAAGTTTTGCAAGTTCATTGATTATTACGCCAAAAGGTTGTAATGCCATATCTTTAAAGGCTCTAGTTGGGCCGTGAAAAAGCTCATTAATATATAAATTTTCACAAATTTTATCTATCTTTAGAGGTAAATTTTGATCATCAAATTTATCATAAGCATCTAATGCTTTTTTAAAAATTTCTTCATCTATATCAAATTCAAAACTCTTTATAATCTCAAGTGCTAAATTTTTATAACTAAAATTTTGTGCTTTTTGAAAAAAATCTTCTTCAAATTTTGGAAAATTCTCAGGTACAAAAAGTCCGCCAAAATTTGCACTAGGGTTTAGAAGAGCGTAGCTTAACTCAACTTTTTGTGTTTTATCTCGGGTGCTTATTAGTTTCATAAATTTCCTTTTAATTTATGCAAGATTATACTATATTTTACTTAATTTTCATATCTTTGAGAGTTTTTTCTAGTAAATTTGCCATCTCTTTATGACCTTTTTTATTAAAATGCACTATATCTATGTAAAAAATATTTTCATAAAGTTTTGGTTCTAGATATGTTATGTTTTGAATTTTACAAAAATTTTTGATTGATTGATTGAAATTTTTGATTATATCTTTATCGTTTTGTGAGTTAAATTTGAAGTTATTCCAAGGTCTTGGCGTGGTGTAGAATACTATATTTTTAGTGATTTGTTTAATCTCATTTGTAAGGGCTAAAAGATTTTGAAAATATATTTTTTCATTTTCTACTTTATGAGAGGCACTACCCATATGATGAGGTTTATATAAATTTAACGGTAACTTCTTGGAGTCTTTTTTGGGGTTAGGGTTAAAAATAAAGTTTAAAAAAGATTTTTGATTAAATAAAATTTCAAAAGTATAATCTTTGCTATTATTTGCATCAAGTCTTTTAAGATTTACCTCTCCTGTATGACCTTGATTTACATCAAAAATAATTGCGTCAAATTTATATTTTTGTTTAATCAAATATTTTACGATCTGGTAATTATCCAAAACTCTTGCACCTTTAAAAGCTAATATTATTACATTTTTATTTAGTTTTTTAGAAAGTAGTCCAGCAAAGGTAGATTGATATGTAAAACTATCTCCATTTGTTTGGCTATCGCCTAGAATTAAAATGGAATTTTTTTGGTATTTTTTATCTATATAGTTATTAATTAGAGATAATCTGTAAGATTTGTCTATTTTTCTTACATCATAAACTCTATTTTCATCGTAGGTTTTTATCTTGAAATATATAAATAAAAATGACGATATAAAGATAATTATAAATGAAAAAAATAAAATTTTTAAATACACTTTTGCTCTCATAATCACCCTTTTTTAAAAATTAAAATATAGAAATTCAGTATAACCATCTATAAAAATTATCCCGAGATACAGACAAAGTAGAGTGAAAAATAAAAAGTATAAATTTGTTTTAAATTTATCTAATATTTGAGTTGAATTTTTAAATACAAAACATATCAAAAAAGATAGAGATAAAAATATGGCTGTGTTTTTTAAACTAAATTTCAAATAAAAAGCATCAAATTCAATGCCAAAATTTATTAAAAAATATAGGTATTTTTTCAAAGCAATCGGTAAAATAATTGTTTTAAAATTTAACATACTTGATAATATCTCTATGGCTTTTTGAAAATTTGAAGCCCTAAAAAATACCCAAGTGATATTTAAAAAATTAAATAATATAAACCAAGATATAAATTTATTTAATCTTATGCCAGTTTTTAGCCATAATCTATAAATAAGATTAGCAACTCCATGCAAAAATCCCCAAAATATAAAATTCCAACTCGCTCCGTGCCACAAACCACCTATTAAAAATACTATAAAAATATTAAAATACGTCCTCCCCTCCCCCATTTTATTTCCGCCAAGTGGTATGTAAATATAATCTCTTAAAAATCTAGATAAGGTCATGTGCCACCTTCTCCAAAAATCTTGTATATTTGTAGCTTTATAAGGCGAGTTAAAATTTATAGGTAGGCGTATGTTAAATAAAAGTGCAATACCAATTGCCATATCACAATATCCGGAAAAATCAAAATATAGCTGAAACGTGTAAGACAAAGAAGTTATCCAAGATTGTGTAAAATTTAAAATCTCAACTGAGTTAAAACCTTCATTTGCTATTTTAGATAAACTATCAGCTATCACGCTTTTTTTAAATAATCCAATAGCAAAAATAAACAGCCCAGCACAGATATTTTTATGATTAATTATAGAATTTTTGAGGTTAAAAAATTGCGGCATCATCTCTTTATGATGGACAATTGGTCCTGCGATGAGTTGCGGAAAAAACGTGATAAATAAAGAAAAATCTAATAAATTTATCTTTTCAATTTTAGAATGGTAGGTATCTATTAAAAATGCGATTTGTTGAAAAGTTATAAACGATAAGGCAAGCGGTAGCAAGATATTTAAAAATTTCAAATCAACATTAAATAAAAAATTTATATTTTCTATCAAAAAGTCTGTGTATTTGAAAATCCCAAGCAAAATTATATTAAAAAATATACCAAATAACAAAATTTTTCTATTTTTAAATTTAGAAATACAAATTGACATATAGTAATTAAAAAATATGCTAAGTAAAAGAAGTGGTAGATAGAAGATGTTAAAATATCCATAAAAAAATAGAGATGAAAGTATTAAAAAAACTTTTGAAGCCTTAACTAATCTATAAAAATTTAATCCAAAATAGCCTAAAAAAACAAGTGGCAAAAATATAAAAATAAACTCATATGAATTAAATAGCATCTTTACTCCGAAATTAAATTTTCATTTAGCCAAATTTTATAGTTTTTATCTATATCTTGTAAATTTAAGCTTATAATTTCTGGTGTTTCATAAGGATGAAATTTTAAAATTTTATTATTTATTTTATCAAAAAGAGATTTTTTTGACTTCATTATCATTAAAATTTCTTTATCTTTTTGTAATTTATTATTCCAAATATAGTAGCTTTTTATATTTTTTACTAAATTTGCACAAGCAATTAAGCGTTTTTTTAGTAAAATTTTCACTATTTTTTTAGCTATGCTTTTATTTGGAGTAGTGCATAATAAAATAATTTCTTGATTTTTATTGCTTTGCATATTGTGCCTTAATTGATAATTTATTTTAAATTTTAATACAACAATGCTTTAAAAATAGTTAAATTTTTATATTAATTTAATTATTTTAGAACTAAAAATAACATTATTTTTAAAATATTAAATTCTTCAAAAATTTTAATAAAATAACAAATGTTCATGTAAAATTTAGTTTTTCTTCATAAGTTTTTATATTTTTACCAATAATATCATTTGCTTTTATTTTTCTATTACCAAATTTATAGTTAAAGTTAATTGTTTATTCAAATCGTTTTGTGTGAGTTTTAAATACCCATTATTTGGTAGATTATTATAATATTTATCTATGATGTCTCTTTTGCTATTTAAAAATTTAGCTTCATTTATATTATTTTTATCTTGATAAAGTCTAAATTTATCAGATTCATATTTCCTTCTATTTGCCATACCATCTCTAATATTTGCTGATTGAGTTTTACTTTTTGACGGTATCTTACCAAGTGGCTACTCTATTGTTATTTTTTATGGCATTTGCTAAGTTTGTTCCTATCAGGCTAGGATTATTAAAAGAAAGACTAATTAAAACAACTATCTCGTACGAGTTAGATAGATTTTTGTAAGCACTATTTCCTATTTTGTCTTTAGTTATTTTTTTGTAATTTCTAATTATTTTTTCAAACAATTTCTTAGATTTTTCCTCATTTAGAGTGGTACTTTGTTCGGATTGATTATATTTTTTAATTAAAGCTTCAACTTCTTTGTTTGATTTTCCTTTTGCTTTTTTTAATAAATCATCTAATATTTGTTCTTGTTTCTTTATTAAGAAAATACCTACATCTTTAAAGTCTTTTTTATAGTCATTTGAAGCTAAGTTCTATAGTTGGCAACCCAATGCCATCAGTATAGACATTATTTTCAATTTTTTCTCTATCTTTTAAAAATCAAAAATCGCACTACTAAGCTCCTTATTTACTTGCTTTAAGCCTTTGGTATGCTTATTTTGCAAAATTTACCCTTTTGTGTTTTAATAAAAATTCTCATTGTTTTTTTAAATTTAAATCTTTCGTAATTTTACTCTTTTAGCCTTAAAAAATCTTGCAAATTAATACTTATTATTAGAATTAAATAGTTACTTTTATGGTGTTTATTTTAGCATTTAAGAGATGCTGAAATTTGATTTTTTATCAACATTTGTGTTTCCAACACATCCACTCCCTATCTACATCAATTTATCTCTAAGTTTATTATTTGCTTAATAATTAATTATTTGTTTTGATTATCTCCCCCACCCATTAGCATAAATTTGGATAATATCAGAATTATTTTTCATATCATTAGGACTATTTAAATTTATAGCATTATCATTTCCATAAGAGTTTAAATCCTCTATGACTTTGTTTATTTGGTTTTGAGAGAAAAAGCTACTGCTTGATGCTTTTTTTGATATACTATTTGATAGTTTGCTGTTATAGTTATTTGGTAAAGATTCATAGCCTATTTTATCTATTAGTTCTTCATATTTCATTGTTGTATCACTAAATTTAAAGTTTTCTATTTTGTTTTTAAAATGTCCTAAACCGAAATTATCTTTTATTCTAACACTATCTTCATTACTATAATGTATAATTAAATCATTTCTATCTTTGTAAATTTTAACATCTTTGCTTGATATATCAATAAATTCTATCTTGTCGTTGAATGATAAAAAAGCATCATCATAGACTATATCATTTCCATCACCCTTTCTAAATAGATAGGTATCATCTCCACCCTTACCACTTAGATAGTCATTTCCTTTATTTCCCATTAATATATCATCTCCAAGATTAGATATTATTACATCGCTTTTATTTCCACCTATTAAAGTATCATTTGATAAAGATGAGTTTATATAGTTTGATTTAGTTTTATTTCCTACTATAAAACTTGATTTAAATTTATTTAAAAGCAATTTGTTATTTGTGGTGTTGTCTGATAAAATCTCTATATTTTTAGCTTTGTTTTTAGAAAGCAGGGTAAGGGTATCTTTATCTATACTATAATCACTAAATTTAATAGAACTTATTATTAGCTCTTTATTGTTAAAGAAATTATCTATTTTAATTTGTGGTGCAAGGGTATCTTTTGTATTTTTATTAAATAGATTAAGTATTTTATCTAAAAAGCTTTTATCTGGTTGATTTTTAGTGATGATTAAATCATTGTTTTTATATTTAAATTTAAACTCATCTATACTAAATTTAGTTAAATCTATGATGTTGTTATCTAGGTTACTTAAATTTGTCTCTATGATAGTATTAGAATCATTAAAATCTTCATCAAATTTATATGTATCACTTCCTTTTTTGCCCTCTAGTATATTTTTACCACCTTTGCCATTAATGATATTATCTTTATCATTTCCTACTATTGTTTCATCTTTGTTTGTGCCTAGGTTACTAGCATCAAATAGTGAGTCTTTTAACTCTTCTATTGAATTTGGTTGAAAATATATTCCACCTGTTTCATCGGATAGTCTTTTTAGATGCGATTGATTGTTATTTATAGATATAACATTTATCTTTACGCTGTTATCATAAATACTCTCATTGGAATTATTAATATTTTTAGTATTTAGTGCTCTTCTAAATGATATCATTTTATTTCCAAAATTTCTTGCTTTTGCTATAACCTCATTCATTCTTTCATTATCATCACCGCTTTCATCACTCATTAAATATATCTCTTTATTTAGACCATTATTTGGTGTAAAGTTACTCATTCCTTCTAGCATAGCAGCACAATGATACTCAGTTCCACCACCTTGTTCATACACACTATTTATACCTTTTTGAAATGATGAGTAGTTAGTATAAGTGCCTATAGTTTTTATATTGTTATCACTAAAAGTTACAATTGAAATTTTAGAATAAGTGTTTTTACTATTTAAATTAGAGCCTTGATTTATGTTTTTTATATTTGTTTTAAAGATATTTCTAGCTATCTCTTTGGCTGAATTTTTAGCTGCATCTATATCATCTTGCATAGAACCTGTCGTATCTATGATGATAGCTACTTCTTTACCAAGATTATCAGCTAGGTTTATATTTAAGCTTTTTTCTTCTTTGTTAAAGTTATTTATAGTAAGTTCTGCATTATTGTTATTTTTATCAATTACTTTTAGGATTTTGCTATTTTCATCTAGATGATACTCTATATTTTTATCTTCGCTTAGATAAACTTTTATAGAATTAGAGCTTTTATCTTTATCAAGTATACCTCCAATAAGTTGTGTATTATTAAAATAAATCTCTCCTTTTCCATCACTATCTTCTATAATATCTTTATCTCCTGCGTGGTAGGTGTCATAGCCATCTTTAGTGCTTTTCATTATATCTTTTTTGTTTCCACCTACAAATAAGTTATCACCACCATTGCTGTCTATTAGTAAATTTTGGGCATTATTATCACCAATGAGTTGATGGTTTTTATTATTTAGTTTGGAAGTGTTATCTATTGTTATTAAAACTTTATCTTGTAAGAAATTTACTCTACCTTCATCTATAAGGTGTGGATTTAGTTTTAATAATTCTTTTGTGATAAGTCCATTTTTCTCAGCGATAGTTGATAGGGTATCACCACTTTTTACTTTATAAAGTCCCTTTTCTCCTAAGTCTATTGATTCACCTGATTTTATAGAGATATTAGAAAGTAAAAATGATACATTTGGAATATAGTCATAAAGGATAGCATTTCTTAGTTCTAAATTTGATAGGGATTTGATGTTGTAGGTTTGGGAGTTTAGGGTTAGGGTTTTTATTTCTTTATGTTTAATTACTTCTTTTATTATTGATTTTTCTATTTCTTCTTTTTTAAATTTATCGGTATTAATAATTTCAACATTATTTTTATTTAAATCAATCTTTGTATTATACACTAAACTACCTTCGCTACTTGATGGAGGTCTTCCAAAAGTATATTTTATATCTTCCCAAAATTTTTCAGGCGTTAAATTTCCATAATAATCTTTTAATTCATCAAAACTAAGGATTAAATCTTTTGTTGCTTGCATTACTTCTTTTCTATATTCTTCATCACTATATAATCTCGTATAAAATTCATCTGCATTTCTTACATAAGTATCAAATACATCGCTCATATAGTTACCAAGCGGACTATAATGATTTATAATATAGCTTCCACTCGCATTTAAACCAACTTCTAATCCAATATAACTCTTTGAAAATAGATTAATACCCTTGCCGATACTAATCAATGTTAAAGTATTGCCTACAATTTTTCCAGATGCTTGATATGAATTCATACCATTAAGATTATTTCTTACATAATTCATCCCTATAGAATGAGAATTTACATACCAATATCTTAAACTTTTTACTGGTAAAAATGAACTACCTACTGCTAAAATAGAATCTGCAGCATTTAACATTTCATTTACAAAATTTTCTGCTTTCATTTATAACTCTTTATAGTTTATTTGTATAAATTTAACTTTATCATTTATATTTATATTATGATATTTAAAGTATTTTTTTATTTCATTGTATTCTTTTTGATTATTTATAATTATGCTCATAAAACTTCCATCTTCAAATAATATTAAAAAATTTTTATTTAAAATAAAAAAAGCTTTTTGAAAAAATATCCTAAATGGTAATATAAAAATTAAATGTAAAATTGTTGTATATATTACACTGAATAGATAAAAAAATAGCTCTAGAATGTCTGTTTTGAAAAATAGTTGAAAAATTGATCTGTTTTGGTATATATTTTTGCCAGTAGTATTTCCAGCAATGAAAAGATGTGAAATAGCAGAAATTTTATCAATACTTTTTATGGTTTCTTCACCATAACAACTATATTTTAAACTATTACTATTAAATATAAATACTTGTTTGCTTTTTTGAAAATATTTTATACTATTTTTAATTAACAAAAATGATAAAATAAAAACAACAATAGCTCCAGTAACTATTTGTACTTTTCCTTGGTATATCCCATCTCTTATCCAAGCGTCTTTTCCGCATATTGCTATTACAACAACAAAAAAAGAAATATATATAAAAATATGATAAAAATTTCCGTAATCTTTTACAATAATTGGTTCTTTATCATAATCCTTTTTGTTGCTACTTTGGTTTATAGCTGAGTTATTTGAAGCGTTTTTCAAATTTTTCCTTATATTTTTCACTATTTTGTAATTTTATTGATATTTATCTTAAATAATTCTTTAATTATGTTTTTATTTTAAAAATTTATTTATTTTATATTGTAAATTTGATTAGCTGTGTTATCTCTATTAGAGTTTAATCCATAGATACTATATTTAACTCTTTTAAGCTTTTAAGCTCTCCATCATCAGTTATAGCATTAGAGTTAAAGTCTTGCCATACTTTAAGTTTAGAGTATATCTCATCTTTATCATCTATGATGTTATCACCATTTAAGTCATACTTAGATAACTCATCAAAGCCATCTTTGGTTATAGTATTTTTATTATATGAGTTAATTGATAAGTTAGAGCCAAATAGTTCTGATGAGTTATCTATAGCCCCACTGCTATCTTTATCATATACTAGTAATCCATCTCCTTACTCTATCCAAGAAGTTTTTTTTAAATCCATTGTTATCAAAGTCAAAGTAGGTATTAGAACTAAGATACTCATCAGTGTCATATAGTTTAGTTGAAGTTATAGAGTTATTGTTTAAGTCTAATACAAGTGGAGAGTTAAAGTCTTGATTTGGAGTATTAGTTGGTTTGGGTAGATTTGGTTTAGGTGGGAAGCTATCATCATCATCTTTTATAGTGCCTTTACCACTTGATATATTTTTAACCTTTAGTCCATCTGAAATTTTAACCACTGTTGGGGTTATTTCAAATTCAATGTCTTCATTTATTGCAGTGTTGCCTTGCCAGGTGTGAGTGTATGATAAAGCTTTTTTATACTTAGAGATATCAAGGTTATGTTTAGAAATGTTTTCTTGGCTTGGGTTTCCTACTAGGTATTTATCATTATCTATTTTTATAATAGCAAACTCACCATCTGGTATATCAAACTTTTTCCATCTACTGCTTCTATGGTTATTGTTATCGCTTTATCTCCTATGCCTGTAACTATTCTTGTACTATCTCCGACAAGACTTGCGAAAGAGCTTTTAATTGTGTTTATCCAAGAAAAAGCATCTTTAACACTTTCTGGAACATTTGTTTGATTGTTATCTGACATTACTAATCCTTTTTAATATATACTAAACTATTTGTTAAAGTTAAAATTTCAAATTGAACTTTACCAAATCTATTTTTTAATTCATCACTCGCCAAAACAGAAACTATAAATTTATCACTTTTAAATACATAATATTTATTAATTTTATACAAATTTAATAAATAAAATACTAAAGAAAATACAAAATTTATAATCAGCCTAAGAGGATAAAATAAAATTTTTTCATATCTATCATTAAACGTTATTTTGCCATTTTTTTTATTATTTTTTAATCTAACTATTGGTATGAAACTATACCCAACTTTTAAATCCTCATTAAAATCAATTCTTATATATTCTTTTTTGGCAATATCATTTATGTATTCATATTCTAAATGTTTTTGATAAATTTTAATCCAAATTTTATATTTTATTGATTTTGTTAAAATAATAATTTTATAAATAAGGATTAAGATACCTATAGTTCCAGTAGTTAAAGCCGCCCTTCTTATATGGTTATCGAATGTATCAACTTGTGGCTCTAAGCTATTAATAATCAAATAAAAAAATAATAAAAACATAAAAAATATTATAGTCAAATCCGACTTTCTTTCATATCTATTTTCCACAACTATTGGCTCTTTATCATAATCTCTTGCAGTAGGTTTTTTTATAATATTTTGAATTCTAATTTGTTCTATTTTTGCTTTTTCTTCTTTTATTTTATTAACTTTTTTTTCAAATAACTTAACATAAAGCCAGTAAAAAATCAGCACAATAAAACCATAAATCCCAAAACAAAATATAATTATTATGAAGTTCATTTAGGCAACTTTTTCCTAATTAATTTATTTTTTAATTTAGACATTAAATACTTATAAATTTTTAATAATGGTTGAATTTTATCAAATTTGATCTTAAAATTATATAAAAATGTTCTATGCACTAACTCCACCCATTAGCATAAATTTGGATAATATCAGAATTATTTTTCATATCATTGGACTATTTAAATTTATAGCATTATCATTTCCATAAGAGTTTAAATCTTGGATTATTTTGTTTATTTGGTTAGTTGATATAAAGCTATTATCATCTAATTTTATGGTTTCTATTTGAGAGAATTTATTATTTTGATTTAGTATAGAAACTGTTTTTATCTCATCACTACTATTTGTTTTATAGTTTATGATTAAGTCTTTATTAAATAACCCGTCAAATTTAAAACTGATATCTTCTTTGTTTGTGTTTTTAATGATTAATATATCATTTCCGCCATCTATTATTATCCTTGCCGCCTTTATAGATATAATATCATCACCATTTGATCCTTTTAAATATCATTTCTACCTTTTCCATTTATGGTGTTAGAATTAGGCTCCTATTAACTCATTATCCTTTTCATCTCCTACGATAAAACTATCATCGGCTATTTTGTCAAGTAAAATTTCATTACCATTTAATATAATACCATTATTAAATATAAAGCTTTTTATCTTGCCAGCCCCATTTTAAATCATCAAAGAAGTTTTTTACGATAAGCTTGTCTAATAGTTCATCGTATGCCCTATCTTAATCTTAATGGCAATTTCTAAATTTAATCCATTTTTTAGAGTTAAAATATCAGATGATACTATGCCTAAGATGATTTTATCTATCCTGCCTTTATCGTCTATTTTTACTAAAACACCTCCTTTTTTAACTCGTATGTGTTTGAAGCTTGAACTACTTTTAAAAACTCATCAAAAGCATAAATTTTATCATCTATAAAAAACTTTTCTATCTTGACACTTTTATAGCCATCTTTTATAGTTATGCTTCCAAATATGCTATCTTTTATATTTATAACTATATCATCGCCAACTTTTTTCCACACTCAAATCATATGTTTTTAGAAAGCTTAGTTTTAAGATATCTTCTTCACCATCATCATAAATTACATCATCACCATATTATAAATATTGCTATCCTTGGAGTCAATTATAATATCATTTTCACCTTTTGATAATGCATTTATGCCTTATTTACTATAAAGAAAAGTAAAATATCTCTGCTTTATTATCTCCAAATACATTTTTGCCAATTACGCCTTTTGTGAAGTTTAGATTTTTTGCATTGATAGAGAAATTTATACCTGTTTTTATCTTTTTATTTTTATACTTAAAAAATATCGTATGCAAAGTCTTTTTTGAGTAAAGAAGCTAGTAAATTTATGCTAAGGGTTGTTTTGTCTTGTGATGCATTGCTATTTATTATCCTAGATAGCTTTATATTTAAAGCACTATATAAAAGAGCACTTATCCCTATATAGTTTTTAGCTAATCATATCATATTTGACACTCTCATATTCATCTAAATTTGAGATATAGCCAAAGGATTTACTCTTTGATGATTTGTTGATCTTGCACCTTTTAAATTTTCTATCACAGATATCTTTTTTCATAACTGTCTCTTAAATTACTATCTGTAATGCTTTGTTTGCTACTAACTTCAAACCAAACATCTCTTAAATTTTCATCAGCTCCATCATCTTTTGTAAAACTGCTTTCAAATGAAATTTTATTGCCATTTTCTAAAAATTTGTGAGTTTTTGCGATTAAAGATATGCTCTTTATATCAGCTTGGTTAAGTGTTTTTAGCTTCCTGACTTCATCTTTAGCATCTCTTTTTTAAAAAACAAAATATCATCACCCGATCTTACATATATAACATCATCGCCATTTTCATCACCTGCATTTATAATATCATCACTATTACTCTCAGTAATGGAATTATTTATATCATTACTAAAAATATTGCTACTAGTGGAAGCTGTTATGGTAGTATTTGAGGGAGTTTATATCGGTATAAAATAAATTCATTTACTCTTTTTATCTCTTGATTTGTAAGGATAGTATGATTTGTGGTATTAAAATCTAAAAAACTCTTATCATTCTCATTACTATAAATATTGAATTATCAAAGTTGTCTTTATGGTAGATATAGTTATAAATAGTGTCTTTATTATCTATTTTAAAATCATCATTTTTATCATAAACACTTAAAAAAGTATCAAGTGGATTTAGTTTTATTGATTTAATAGGTGAGTTATCTTCTCCGATTAATTCTCCTTTATCAGTTATACAGTTTTTATTTTATCTTGCCATTAGAGCTATCTTTTATATTTATTACTCCATCTTTATTTGTATCAAACTCTTTTAATAACATAAAACTATCAATTGATTTGGAGTTGGTTAAATTTGATACGAAGTTATTGCCTAGAATTTCACTTCCATTATCTATTAAGCCATTATTATTTATATTATGAACCAATACTGCTTCATCCTCATTTATCCAATCAATCATTTTTTCTTTAAAACTATCACTATTTATATCAAAGCAGATATTAAAATTTGGCGAATTAAGAGTATCTCCATCATTTAAAAACTAAAAATTTATAAACTCCATTTTTGAGTTTTTTTAAGATTTTTTTTGATTCTAAAAATTTAAGCGTTGCTATAATCGTTGGACGACTAATTTTTGTTGCGGATGAGATTTCTAATATGCTTAATGTAACAAAACCATTTTTATCTTGATTTTTTAACAAAAATTCTAAAATTTCAAACTTTTTTTCGCCAATAATGGCTTTAAAAATCTCATCTTTCATCTTAAATTTAAGTTACGATAAATACTGGTACTAAGGCATTTTGCACGACATTCTTTGAAGTGCTTCCAAAAAATAAAGTAGCAAAAATACCCTTACTAAAGCCACCCATAATATACAAATCAAGATTATTTGACCTTCTGTAATTTATAAGTTCATCAGCCACTTCGCCATTTAAACTAATAAATTTAGCATTTTTTTTGTGTAAAATTTCTCTTGCTTGATTGAGAATATCTTCTGATTTTTTACAATCTTTATTCACATTTATGACGTGATACTCTAAATTTTGACCAAAAATTTCATTATCTTTTAAAAAATTTAGTGCATTAACAGCAGAATTTCCTCCATCAAAAGCAATCAAAACACTATTTATTTGAGAAAATTCTTTATTTACAAATAAAATTGGTGTTTTTGTTTCCCTAATTAGTGCTGTAATGTTATTTTGAACTTCTTGGCTTTCTTCTTTTGTCGTTACGATAAAGGCATAGGCATTTTCATAATTGATTAAAATATTTACAATATCTCCACATTTTAAATCTGTAGTGGCCTCCACTTCAAATTCATCTGCAAATTTTAAACAATCTTTTAAAATTATCTCTGCATTTTTTACATCTTCGTCATCTGGTTTTGTATTTTCTAATTCATAAACAACTGCACTGCTTTCACTAACTACGAGTCCGCCAGCAGCTAAACCTAAGAAATGAGGTGCAGTAAGTGGTGTGTTTATAACATGTAAAAATGTAACTTTTAGGCCTAAATTTTTAGCCATATTTAAACCATATTTACAAACTGATTCATTCAATGGATTATGATCTACACAAATTACTATACTTTTCATAAAAACTCCTTTGCTTTTTTAAAATTATAGCAAGTTAAGTCTAAAAATAAAAACTTTTTTGATTTATTAAAAAATTTTACTCTTCTTTTAAGGCTTGTGCTTGATGATGTGCAATTAGTGGATCGATGATTTCATCAAAAAGCCCTCCAGTCATAATCGCATCAAGTCTGTGAAGTGTTAAATTTATGCGATGATCTGAAATTCTATTTTGTGGATAATTATACGTTCTAATTCTACCGCTTCTATCACCAGTTCCAACTTGATCTTTTCTTTGGGCTCTTTCTTTTTCTAAACGTTCGTTTTCTTGCATCTCATAAAGTCTTGCTTTTAATACCTTGATTGCTGCATCTTTGTTTTTGTGTTGGCTTTTTCCGTCTTGATTTACTACTACAAGCCCTGTTGGTATGTGAGTTACTCGCACGGCACTATCTGTTGTATTTACGCTTTGACCACCATGCCCAGAGCTTCTCATAACGTCTATTTTTAGATCGTTTGTATTTATTTCTATATCGCAATCTTCAGCTTCGGGCATAACTGCAACTGTAATTGCAGAGGTGTGAACTCTGCCTTGACTTTCTGTAGCAGGAACTCTTTGGACTCTATGTGTTCCGCCTTCAAATTTAAGTCTGGAATAAGCCCCTTTTCCTTTTATGAGTAAAATAATTTCTTTAAATCCGCCTGCACTTCCTTCACTACTACTAACAATTTCTGTTTTGTATCCACGATTTTCTGCGTATCTTAAATAAGACCCAGTCAAATCGCCCACAAAAAGAGCAGCTTCATCGCCACCAGTTCCTGCACGAAGCTCTAAAAATATATTTTTTTCATCATTTGGATCTTTTGGAATTAATAGAATTTTAATCTCATCTTCAAGTGAAATTTTTGCACTCTCTAGCTCTTTTAATTCATCTTTTGCTAAATCTCCAAGTTCCAAATCTTCTAATAGAATTTTATTTTCTTCTATGCTTTTTAAGGTATCGATATATTTTTTCGAAGCATAATAAATTTCTTCTATCGAGCTTTGCTCTTTTGAAAGTGCAGTCATTTGAGCTATGTCGCTGATAATTTCTGAATTTGTGAGCAGCTGAGAAATTTCTTCATATCGTTTCACAAATGGTTTTAATTTATCAGCAAGCATAAGTTTATTCAGCTTTATCTAATGAATTTACTAGCTTTGCAAGCCTGCTAACTCGTCTTGAAGCTGTTTGTTTTTTTATAAAACCTCTGCTCACAAAACTATGAATGCTTTTATTTGCTACCCTAAAAGCACTATTTGCGGCTTCTTTGTCATTTGCTTCAACAGCTTCTCTTACCGATTTTGATATGTTTTTAAGTCTAGTTCGGTAAAATCTATTTCTTTCTGTTCTTTTTATGGTTTGTCTTGCTCTTTTTGCAGCAGATTTATGATTTGCCATTTTTACACCTTTTAAAATTTTAATAATAATTAAGAGATGAATTATACAAAAAATTCTTTAATTTATTCTGAATTTAAGTAAAATTTAAAAATAACATTAAATTTATGTTTTTATTTGCTAAAATATGATAGAATTTTTGAGATTTTAAATTTTTATAAGGGAAATTTATGCAATATTTTGGAACAGATGGCGTTAGAGGTTTGGCTGGTAGTGAGTTAAGTCCTGAGCTTGCTATGAAAATAGCAATAGCTGCTGGAATTTATTTTAGAAAAAATTCACAAACAAATATGATATTAGTAGGAAAAGATACTAGAAGAAGTGGATATATGATAGAAACAGCTATTGTAGCAGGGCTTACATCAATTGGCTACAACGTTCGCCAAATAGGTCCTATGCCAACTCCAGCTATTGCGTTTTTAACAGAAGATATGAGATGTGATGCTGGTATTATGATAAGTGCTTCTCATAACCCTTATTATGATAATGGAATTAAATTTTTTGATAGCCGTGGTTTTAAGTTAGAAAAAGAAGAAGAAAAAAAGATAGAGCAAATTTTAAATGATGAAAATTTAATGTCAAATTTTAAAAAAGTTTGTATGGATATCGGAGCGGCTAAAAGAGTTGATGATGTGATAGGAAGATATATAGTTCATATCAAAAATTCTTTTCCAAAAGATCAAAATTTAAGATCTCTAAGAGTTGTTTTAGACGTTGCAAATGGGGCAAGCTATAAGGTAGCACCAACCATCTTTAAAGAGCTTGGAGCCGAAGTTTTTGTTATCAACGATAAGCCAAATGGTAAAAATATAAATGAAAATTGCGGTGCAATGCATCCTGAAAATTTAGCGAGCGAGGTTAGGAAATTTAGGGCTGATGTTGGTTTTGCTTTTGATGGGGATGCTGATAGATTAGTTGTTGTAGATGAAAAAGGTAAGGTTGTAAATGGTGATGCTTTGCTTGGAATTTTGGCTATATATTTAAAACAACAAAACATACTTTCTAAAAATCAAATAGTAGCAACATCTATGAGTAGCAAAGGTCTTGAAGATATGTTAAAAAAAGAGGGAATATCGCTTTTAAGAAGTGATGTTGGAGATAAATTTGTGCTTGAGATGATGAAAGATAATGGCATAAATTTTGGAGGAGAGCAAAGCGGACATATAATTTTTAGCGATTATGCCAAAACAGGAGATGGTATAACTAGTGCTTTGCAATTTAGTGCTTGCATTTTGGCTAGCAAAAAAAGAGCTAGTGAGCTTTGTGAAGAATTTAAGTTGTATCCGCAAATTTTAAAAAATCTCAAAATTTCACAAAAAAAGGATTTATTAAAACTCCCAGGCTTAAAAGAGCTTGTTGATGATCTTGAAAATGATGGCATCAGAACTCTTTTTAGATATTCAGGCACTGAAAAAGTTATTAGGCTCTTGCTTGAGGGCAAAGATAAAAATAAGCTTCAACAAAAAATAATTGAAGTAGAAAAATTTTTTAGCAAAGCTTTAAATGAGTAGAAAATTATTTAAATTTAGCACAATATTTTTTTTCGTATTAATAATAGATCAATTAATAAAGTTGCTATTTTTGAAAGGTTTTAGATATGATGGCGAATTCTTTTCATTAATTTTAACTTTTAATAGAGGCGTGGCATTTTCAATGTTTGCTTTTTTGGGCGAGTGGCTTAAAATTTTACAAATACTTTTAATATTAGCTTTATTTACATATCTTTTATATGAAAAAGATCTTTTTAAAAATCACACTGTTGCCTTTGGCTTGATTTTTGGCGGTGGAGTTTCAAATTTAGTTGATAGATTTATCCGTGGAGGAGTTGTTGATTATGTTTTTTGGCATAAATGGTTTGAATTTGCTATTTTTAATTTTGCTGATGTTATGATAAATTTGGCAGTTTGTATTATTTTTACACAAATTTTTTTAAAATTTAAAAGGAGAAAAGCGTGAAAAGAAATGTATTTATAGCTTATATTTTGCTTATTATAAGCTTTCCTATTGGAGGTGGTTTGCATAGAATCTATTGTGGTAAAATATTTAGCGGATTATGTCAGATGGCACTTTTTTGGCTTGGTCAAATAACCGTTCTTATCTGGATAGGCTGGGCTTTTTTGTTTGTTTGGGTTTTGTGGTGGCTGGCTGATATATTTTTGACTTCAAATATTATTGATAGTGTAAATTTTGAGCAAAAAATAGAATCTGAAATTTCACAAAACAATAAAATAAAAAATATAGAAGCGTTGTATGAGTTGTATCAAAAAGGCGCTATTAGCAAAAGCGAGTATGAAGCTAGAAAAGATATTATAATGAGGAGTTAATTTATGGAAGTTTCAATGATTGGTTATGAATGGCTTAAATTTTGGCATTTTGCTGCTTTTATTTCGTGGATGGCGGTGCTTTTTTATCAACCAAGGCTTTACGTTTATCATTCTGAAAATTTAGAAAACAAAGATTTTATTAGAGTTATAAAAAAACAAGAAAAGATGCTATTTCATGGTATAGGTTGGATTGCTATGATTATTACTTATATTAGTGCTATTTTGATTATAGTTTTTTATAAACCAGATTTGATGAAAACAGGATATTTTCACATAAAGCTTTTGTGCGTTGTTTTAATGAGTATATATCATTTTAGTATGTATTATTTTTTGGTAAAATTTAAAAATGATGCCTGTAGATTAAGTGGTAAATTTTTTAGAGCATATAATGAAATACCTACCATTATAATGTTTGTGATTTTGTGGGCGATGCTTGTTAAGCCATATGCATAATATGGGTAAAATTTAAATTTAGAGCCAAAATTTCTTTTAAATTTAGCTTTAATACACTAAAATAATTTTAAAACAGAAAGGATGAGTGTGAATAAATTTATAAAAAAGATATTTTCTTCAGAAAGTAGTAGTGGGATATTGCTCTTATTTTCAGCATTTTTAGCTTTAGTTTTTGTAAATTTACCAGGGCTGGATAAATTTTATGAGTGGTTTTTGCATTTTAAAATTTTACCATATACAAATGAAACTTTGAATATAAAAGTAGATGGAAGCTTGCATTTTTGGATAAATGATGCCTTGATGGCAATTTTCTTTTTTAGTATAGGACTTGAATTAAAAGCCGAGATGAAAGAGGGGCAATTAAAGCATTTTTCGCAAGTTCTTTTGCCTACTTTTGCTGCAATTGGTGGCGTTATTTTTCCTGCTATTATTTTTGCAATTATAAATTTTGGAGATAGTTATGCTATGAAAGGTTGGGCTATACCAACTGCTACAGATATAGCGTTTGCTGTTGGGGTTTTGGCTTTGCTTGGAAAAAGAGTTCCAACTAGTCTAAAAATTTTTGTCTTAACTTTAGCTATTATGGATGATTTGTGTGCTATTTTGATAATTGCACTTTTTTATTCTACACAATTGCAATATATATTTTTATTATTGGCTTTTGCTGTTTTTGCTTTGATGCTTATTTTGGCTAAATTTGATGTTAGTAAAAAATTACCATATATAATATTAAGTATTTTACTATGGTTTTTTGTGCTAAATTCCGGAGTTCATGCTACAATTGCTGGAGTTATGGCTGGATTTGCTATACCGCTTTATAACAAAAACGGAAATTCGATGTTAAAAGATATACTCCATAAACTATCAATTCCTGTAAATTTTATAATTTTACCTTTATTTGCCTTTACAAATGCGGGCGTAAATTTACATGGATTAGACGCTTCGCATCTATTTGGAAGTGTTCCTATTGGTATATTTTTAGGACTATTTTTAGGAAAGCAAATAGGAGTGTTTTTGTTTAGTTTTTTAATCATAAAATTAGGCTATGCTTATTTGCCTGAAAAATCTAATTGGAAACAGCTTTATGCTATTGCTATAATTTGCGGTATAGGTTTTACGATGAGTTTATTTGTGGATAATTTAGCTTATTATGAATTTCCAGATAAATTTCATGGCACAGATAGGCTTGCGATACTTGCAGGCTCGTTAGTTTCTGGGTTTGTTGGTTATTTTGTGGCTAAAATTTTTGGAAATAATCCTGATAAAACATTGAAAAAATAATGATTAAATTTTAGATAAATTTAGTTTTTAAGCTAAATTTATCATTTAATTTGTTATAATCCTGCTCTAAAAGGTCCTGTAGCTCAGTTGGTAGAGCACCACCTTGACATGGTGGTGGTCGTTGGTTCAAGTCCAATCAGGGCCACCATAACCCTTTTATGCAATCTAAAATTATTTAATAAACCACCTAAATATAGAGATTTAAGCAAACTTTAAAATCTAAACTGATATAACACAAAACAACAAAATCTAGTAATAAAGATAACCCACAGAGATGCCTAAAAAACAGAGTATAAAAAAGAAGTAATCCTATAAGAAACCTTGAAAATAGGGCGTTAAAAAGATAGGCCACCTTTTTATATCTTAGGTAGCCCTCAGGAAATCCAAGCGATAAAAGTAGAAGGCTAACGATAAAAAATGATTCAAGATAAAATTACAAAGCTAGTTTTACGTTTTGAAAAATATGAGAGACTAAAATAAATAAAATTTATAGATAAAATAATAAAGCCTATAAATGCTTTTTGATATTGCTATAAAGCTTACTTTATAAGAAAGGAAATAAATAAAACAGTTTATAGAGTAAGGAGAGAAATCAAATCTTAAACATTTGTGATAGATATGACCAGTTTAAATATAAAATTTAGTGATTTTATGGTTGATTTGATAAACAAAAAAGTATAGTTTTAACTGCTTTTAAATTTAAAAATTCACCTCCTTTTTAAAAAAAATAAATTCTGAATTTTATTTAAAAATTACATCGACAAAAAGAAGAGTTAAGATATTTTAAATTTAATTAAAATAGATCAAAATTTAACCATCAAAGTTAACACAAGTTAGAATAAAATAGATTTTTAATTCACTTATTCTATAAATATTGATTTAAATTATGCAATTCAATTTTTATTGAAATTATACAAAGAAGGTATATAAATGATATTTTAAAGACTTTTTATGGAAACATATAGTGCAGACAATACAATAATTTGCTTTTTTAAAAAATTTATAAATTAAATCTATAGGGCAAACTAAATTCTAAAAATAGCTTTTATATTGATATTATCTAAGCTTTCAAATATTAATTTTAGGCTAAATTTTATGTATTTGTCGCTATTGAATAACAAAAAATTTTATTTAAAGTGGATGATAATTTTATAAATATAAATTATTTGGATGTAATTATTTGAATTTATAGACGCTAATAGTAATTTAATGATTTTAAATTTATGAAAACAATAATAACTTAAGCATTTGGATGAAGTAAAAGATTAAAAATTATCCATAATGCAAAAGAGGGTATTTATGAAATAAACAGCTCTAACTAAAAGCTTAAAAATCTAAACATAATTTTATATAAAAATACTTTGAAAACTACTTGAAAAGATAGATTTTTAATATTAGAATTAGTAAATAAGCTTAGTTTAATTTGTTTATTGAGATTTTTTAATAGTTTTTGAAAATAAGAGATGGATTTATAATATGATTTTAGGTAAAAATTTTCAATCTCTCAAATCCGCCTTTAGCTTTAAATTTAGTGCTTCATTAAGGCTACCACTTATCAAAAGACTTATTTAAAATATATGAATTTGCAGACAATACTCTTATATCATCGCTAAACTCACACCCAAACATCAGTCAAAACTACTTATTTTACTATCATTAATCAAGTTTTGAAATGGCGTTTAAAACTCTTGCACAGCTAAATTTACATCTTTTTTAAGAGTGATTTTTAAATAAGAGGCACCTATCCCTATTGTTTCTAAAGCTTTATGAAATTTAGTATCTTGTTCATCTAAATTTGCTAATTTATTAAACATTAAATTTAGTATAGTTGATGCTACTTTAGGAGCTTTACTAATAGATAACATTATATGCCCATTCCATCTGCACTAAGCCCTAAAATATTGGCATTTGAAGAGGTTATATTTAAGATATTAAATAGAATTTGATTTTACCATTGATATTTTATCATCTAAAAGTTCATTTTATTGCCGAGTTTTTTAAGTTTAGCTACGCTTAGTTTAGAGCTATTCATCACATAAGAGGATCACACTCACTCATATCAAAAGCAACACCAAATTTACTTACTAGCTTAGTATTATTCCATAATTTTAATCCTTGTTGTTTGCCACTTGCAGTAATAGCTGGGCTGATAAGCTTTTATATCTTCTGCCATTTTTTAAACTACTCTTCACTTTCAAAATTAATATATTTTTTGGCATCAACCATTGAGCTTTCAAAATCTATAGCAAGTTTTATAGGAACTAAAAACTTACACCAATGGCTTTTTCTATAATTTGTGATTTTAAAGCGTCTATTTGTTCTGTAATTTTTAGGGCTTTTATATTATTTAGTTTTATTTTTGCTAAAACTTTGTTAAGATGCTTTACGCTATCTCCTACATTTTGTAGATTTTTGTAGTTTTTAAAATAGTTTTTGCAAGCCTTTATTTTGCTAAGTCCTATTAAAATACCAAAATCTGTATTTGCCATAATTTATTCTTTTAATGATATAATGCTAGTTATAAAAAAGAATTTATAAGATTTATTACCAGTGATAACGGATCTATTTTATTGACATGCATTACATTACTATGTTTGACTTTAGTTTTGGAAACATTATAGTTTCTTTAATCATCTTTTTTTGGATTATTTCTAGCTATGCCAATTACTGCCGTTTTTTGTGGTTTTAAATTCTATCTTTGGCGAACGCATAAGAAAATACCTCAAAAACTCCTAGTCTTTAAAATCTCTTTTGAAATCTCTACAAATTCTCAAAATTTACCAAGCTCCATATCTAAAATTTTACTATAATTAAAATTTAGCGTATGCCGTTACTACAAACCTATAAA
>NZ_VWSJ01000018.1 GCF_009690845.1 Campylobacter portucalensis | reverse complement strand
AATATATTGAAATTGGGTTTATAAATTTAACATCTCATATTTGCGTCTTTTATTTTAATAAAACAAATTATTTTTATTCTATTAATTAATATTTTTGTATTTTAAATATTAAATTTAACCCTTAAATTAGCTAATTATTGAATTTTATGTAATCTATCAAGTAAATTTATTTGCTTGATAAAATAAATTATTTCTATATTTTATTTAAAATTCTTTTATAGTAAAATGCAGAAATTATGAAGTGAAGACCAAACAAACAAGTTATATCAAAAGTATCAAGACCTAAATCATATAAAATTCCAGTTAATATAGACGTAATAGCAGCAATTCCTAAAAATATCATATCGCAATACGCCATAACTCTGCCATAAAATTCTTTTTTTGAATGAGTTTGAACTAATGTATAAGTATAAGACCAAATAGTTGAGGTACTAAATCCTGTTAAAAACAATCCTATAAAACTTAGATAAAAATTAAATTGTAATAAAGCCCAGATTATTAAGCCTATGCCTTGAGTTATAAATAAAATAAATACAACTTTTGTATTTACTAATTTGCTTAAAACTATAGGACCGATTATAAGTCCAAAAGCTCTAAAAGTATTTAAAAGTCCAATCACTAAAGAGATGCTTAAAATATTTTTATAGTTGTTTCCAGCTAAAATACTAATTAAAGTATCGTATGAAGTTACAGCAACAAAACCGTGTATTATCATTAAATTTAGAAGTAATGGATTTGATTTTAAATATAAAATTCCATCTTTTATCATTTCAAAAGTTTTTAAATTTATTTGAGATTTTTCTTCTTTTATATTTAATTTTGTTAATAAAAAAATACCAATTAAATACAAAATAAAATCAAATAAAAACGAGTTATATACTCCAAAATAATCTATATAAAATCCAGCTAATGCCATTGCTAAAGTATAAGATAAAGCCCAAATTATAGAGTGAATTTCATTTGCTAAACGAAGTTCGTCGTTATTTAAAATTTTAGGGAGTAAGCTCATCTCTACTTGAAAATAAATTCCAGTCACGCCCATTCTTATAAATATTAAAATTTGTAAAAGCCAAAATAGATCCAAAGAGTCTATTAGTAAAAGCATTAAAACACTTATAGCCTCTATAATCATAAAACTCATAAAAAGAGGAAATGCTTTAAATTTATCTATAATAACGCCTGAAAATGGAGCCATTATAACGCTTGGAATAAAAGCCATAGCTGCACTAAGTCCTATCATCCAAGTATTAGCTTTTAACTCTAATAGTAAAGTAAAAATTCCAACATGGCTAAACCAGGCACCAAAATAGCAAATTAGTTGAATTGATGATAGAATTCTAATAGTTTTATTTGATTTTAAGAGTTTTAAATATTTATTCATAAAATTTCTTTATAGTCTGATTTTTATATCTAAGATTTAAATTTAATCAAATTTAAATATATGATTTTATAGTTGATTTTAGCTAATTATATTAAAACCAACCATATAATTATAAAAATTTATACAATTCATCAAGTAAAAAATATTTTTTATCTGCTTTTCCTTTATAAAATGGAACAAAAGTTTGTTCATAAGCGTTTCTAAAAAAGCCACTTTTATTTAAAAATATTATTTGTTTATTTATAAAATCCAAAAGCTCATTATTTCCTTTTTGAACACCAACTCCTATAAATGCAGCAGGTCCAGCATTTAAAACCCCAACTTCAACGCTTGAATCTAAAATTTCATAAACTAAAACAGCAGTGTTATTATCCGCAAAACCATCGATTTCACCACTTTTTACCTTTTGATAGCATTGGGTTGTGTTACCGCAATAATCGATCTTATAGCCTTTGCTAGAGAAAAATATATCAGCAGTTGATGACTTTTCAACGCCTATTATTTTATCTCTTAGTTGTGATAAATTTTTAATATTTGATTTTTTGTTTGTTAAAACAGCTAAATTTACGCTTAAATATGGCATTGAAAAATCAATTATTTTTGATCTATCTTCAGTTATAGAAAAACTTCCAAGCATAATATCGACTTTATTATCCACCAAAGCATTAATTCTTTGATTCAAATCAAAGGTTATAAATTTAACACTCCCCCCGTTTTTATCACCTTCAAAAATAGCATCGCCTAAAGCTTTACCTAGTTGGATTTCAAAACCATCTAAATTACCATTTTCTAAATTTGAAAATGGCGGGCGAGCAGCATGAACGCCAACTCTTAAAACTTTATCTTTACGAATTTGTTCTAAAGAATTAGCAATCAAAAAAGACGAAGTTAAAGCAAGTGCTAAGCATATTTTATTCATAGTAAGCTCCTTCTAAAAAATGTCAAATTATAGTTGAAATTTACTAAAAGTTTGATTAAATTTGATAGCTAAATTTTAATAAATTTTTGATATAATTGATAATTATTTTAAATTAAGGACTAAAAAATGGAAAATTTAATTATTCTAATAGCTATAATTTGTATTTTTATAGCTTTGTTTTTAAAATCTTGCATCAAGATAGTTTCACAGTCTGACTTATATATCATAGAAAGACTTGGTAAATTTCATAGAGTGTTAGATGGTGGATTTCACGTGATAATCCCTATAATTGATAGAGTTAGAGCAGTTTTAACAGCCAGAGAGCAGCTTGTTGATATCACAAAACAGCAAGTTATCACAAAAGATAATGTTAATATCGCAGTTGATGGGATAGTGTATATAAAAATAGTTGAAGCTAAAAAGGCTTATTATAATGTAGAAGATTATAAAGATGCTATTTCAAATTTAGCTATGACGACTCTAAGAGGCGAAATAGGAGCTATGAGCTTAGATGACTCACTCTCATCAAGAGATAAACTAAATGCAGCACTTCAAGTAGCTTTAGCAGGGGCAGCTGATAACTGGGGTGTAAAGATAATGAGAGTTGAGATAGCTGAAATTTCAGTTCCTAAAGAGATTGAAGAAGCGATGAATTTACAGATGAAGGCTGAAAGAGAAAAAAGAGCAATTGAGTTAAAAGCTCAAGGCGAAAAAGAAGCTTTAATTTTAAATGCTGAAGCTTTAAAGCAAGAAAAAGTGCTAGAAGCTGAAGCGATTGAGAGAATGGCTGATGCTAAAAAATATGAAGAAATTGCTATATCTGAAGGGCAAAAAGTTGCGATGCATAATCTAAATTTAGCAATGAGTGAGTCTAAATTTGCAGCTGAGTATCTTTTAGCAAAGGAAAGAATTAGTGCTTTTAATGAGCTATCAAAATCTCAAAGTAAAGATAAAGTTTTAATCCCTTATGAAGTAACTGAGTTAATCGGAAGCTTAAGCTTAGTAAAAGAGTTTTTAAACAAGGATAAAAAGTGATAGATCCATTAATAATGCTAAGCATTGGAGCTGCTTTATGCGTGCTAGAGCTATTTTTGATGAATTTTGTGCTTTTGTTTTTTGGACTTGGGTTTATCATAATAGGGGCTTTAAATTTTATAATTGATTTTGAATGGCAGTGGCAAATTTTAGCTTCATTTTTACTATCTTTTGTTTTACTTTTTAGTTTTAAAAAGCCTTTAAATAGGCTTTTTCATAAAAGTAGTGATAAATATAAAGATAACTTTTTAGACGAAAGCGGAGTTGGCGAGATTAAACAAGGTATGGTATATTTTAAAGGCACACTTTGGCAAAGCGATGATATAGACTTGCTTTTAAAAAATGGTTTAAAAGATGGCGATAAAGTTAAAATTTTATGCATAAAAGATGGTAAGGTTGTGGTGGAGAGATAACGAAGTAGCGTAAATTTATTAAGAAAAAAGTAAAATTAAAAATAAAAGAGTTTGGAATACCAGCCTAAAAAGGTACTCGCCTAAGTCATGGCGATGAGATTTCCAAACTGACGCCATTATACAATAAAAATTATAAAGGTTTTATAAATGTATCTAAAAAACCATACTTATCAAAAAATTTATGAAAATCTTGGTTTTGATGAAAGCTTTGGTATAAAAGGCTTTGATAAACTTAAAAATTCAATCTCTTTGTTGCACAATGGCTATCTACTTGGCTCATGTAAGGAAGCTGGGATTTTTATAAAAAACCACAAAGATAAAAAAATAGAAAATATATTTGATTTTGTAATCTCTATCTACAATAAACGAATAAAAACTCATCATATACTGTTTTTATTTATACATATTTTTGAAACAGCACTTAGGAGTAAAATGGCTATTGTTTTATCAAATAATTATAGTTCTGATAAAAACTCAAACGATGACTGGTTTAAAAATCCAAACAATCCTTGGCTTGTAAATAAAACACAAAGAGTGATTAATATGCAAAGATCAAATTTAGACCTAAATAGCACAACAAGTTATGAAGTTTTAGATCTTTTTACTTTTGGGGATTTAGAAAATGTCATAAAAAATCATTGGGCTGATTTTAAGCCTATTTTTGCAGATACGAAAAAATATAAAAATCAAGATTTACCATGCTATGGAACAAAAGAGCATTTTTTAAATACATTATCAAGGATAAGAAAAGCAAGAAACGATATTTTTCATAATCGCCCATCAAGAATCAAACCAAAATCAATTATAGCAAATATTGAAATTTTGCTTTTAAGACTTGATTTTAATCTAAAAGATGCTTTTTATGGTATAGAAAATTCAAAATACAATTTAAATTTAAAATACAGCTATGATTAGAAGCGGTAAAATGATACTAAATACAAACTAAGCTAAATTTCAAAGCTGATGGTAAAGTGTTTAAGATGGAGAGTTTAAATTATGGTGATAAAGTTTTGGTTTTATGGATAAAAGATAGTAAGTTTGGTGGAAATATAATCAAATTAGCGATTTGCTACTTTGGTATTATAGAGCTTTTTCTAGCTGTTTTTTGTAAAGAGTATAAAAGCAAAGATAGAAAAATAATATAAAAATGCAAACATTTACAAAAGTAAATATAATTTAAGATAGTTTTTATTAAACACAATTAAGAGTAAAAGGATAGCAATTACTTGCTATCCTTTCATGAGAAATTTAATAGTTAAAGTTTCATATATAATATTATTTAAATTAAAAGCTTCATTGTTATAGATTGCTTTTAAATAGTATTCATTTAAAGGTATATCAAATGGTTCTTCGTTAGTAAGTTCTTCTTGAATGCCAAAAAATTCAATCCTAAAATCATCATTGTTTTTATTTAGAACAAACTGAAAGATTATCTTTGCTTTTTGAATTTTTTGAACTTCTCTTTTTGCTACTTTGTCATTACTTTTCATCCATTCCATAGCTTTTGAAGTATAAGCTTTTGTTATATCACAATCAGCTTGAACTATATCCCTTCCATTGTCTGTTGTAAATTTTGCCCATTCAACTTTTTCGCACATTTGGTAGTTATCTATAGCATCTCCAATTGTTGCACTTTCATCAAAATTTAAAGTGCCATTTTTTACCTTATTTATATCATTGTCACCAAAAAACCCAAACAAATTAACGCAGATAAGCGATAAAAATAATACTTTTTTCATAACATCTCCTTAAATTTTATTTTTTAAATAATTAACTATATTTTCTGAAATTTCTTTTGATTGTTTATTGAAATAATTATTGTTAAGCATTCTTCTTAAAAATCTTGGGTGATAAGTTCTAAATGCTTTTCCTTTAAAATTTTCAAAACCTTTACAATTTGCAAGATTTAGCTTACAAAAATGCCTTTGATTGAAATTAGGAATTTCAACTTGAAGTTCTTTTGAAGTGGTTTCTAAAACTGCATTGAGTAAATAGTCATAGTTTGGTCCTGTAAAAAATACTACAACTTTTGGCTTTAAAATCTCAATTTCTTTAGCTAAAATTCCTTTATGAAACTGGATAAGGTTTTTTATTGTATCTTCATCTAGTTTATTTGTGCTAACACCTTTATCAAATTTAATAATGTTATTCCAAACCGCATTTTCATCTAAATTTTTAAGATATTTCCAAAAAGGACTTCTTAACCATTTTCCTTTTTTATTATCCATAAAATTTAAATAAAAATTCATAGCAAAATCTACACCTTGTTTTTTAAATTCATCTATGTTTCCCCATTTAACAGCTTCTTGCCCTATAACCACAATATATGTATTTAAATTTGTAACATCTAAAAGTAATGGCATTGAAAAATCTGAGCATAAATTTTTTAAATTTTCATTAGAAAATTTAACTTCATAAAACTCTTTTAGCTGTTTTTGTTTTAATTGATTCATTTTTCTACTTTCTTAAACTTACATATTTTAAATTAGTTTTACTTGTTATTATACGAAATAAATTCTTAATTTTTAATAAATAAACTGATAATTTATCACTTATGAAATACACCCAACAAGACAAAGCAAGAATTTTAAGAATAACAACTAGAACTTTACAAAGATGGCGAACAACCAAGCCTGAGCTTTACGCTATAATTGAGGCCAGTTTTATATTAAGAGAGGCTATTAAAAAAGATGAAGACGCTATAAAAGAGGTTAAAGGGATTATAAAAGATGCCTTGCCACCACAATAAGACATAAAATTAACCAAATTTATAAAAATTTAGTCTATAAAACATAAATTTAACCAAATTTATATATTTTTATGTTAATATATTGGGTTAAAATTTCGCCAATATTATAAAATTTTAGTTATCATTAGGGATAATAAAATTAAAAAGCAATGAAAGGTTAAACTTGAGTAGATTAAGCGTAGATGAAGCGATTGATTTAATAGAAAATGCAGAGCTTAGTGATCTTGGAAAAATGGCATTTGATAAAAAGTTAGAACTTCATCCTAAAAAAATTACAACTTTTATTATAGATAGAAATATAAACTACACAAACACATGCTGGGTTGATTGTAAATTTTGTGCGTTTTATCGTCATGTAAATGAAAGCGATGCATATCTTTTGAGTTTTGAAGAAATAGGCAAAAAAATAGAAGAGCTAATTGAAGTAGGCGGAACTCAAATTTTGTTTCAAGGAGGTGTTCATCCAAAACTAAAAATTGAGTGGTATGAGGATTTAGTTGAATACATAGCAAAACATTATCCAACCATTACAATTCACGGATTTTCAGCTGTTGAGATAGCTTATATTGCTAAGATTAGTAAAATTTCAACAAAAGAAGTTTTACAAAGGCTTCAGAAAAAAGGTCTTTATAGCATACCAGGAGCGGGTGCTGAAGTGTTAAGCGATAGGGTTAGGGATATTATAGCACCTAAAAAATGTGATACCAATACTTGGCTTAGAATTCACAAAGAAGCTCATGAAATAGGTATGAAAACAACAGCAACTATGATGTTTGGGACAGTTGAGACAACTCGTGAGATTGTAGAACATTTTAAATATTTAAGGGATTTGCAAGATGAAACAGGCGGTTTTAGGGCATTTATTTTGTGGAGTTTTCAAGGTAAAAATACAAAACTTTTAGAAAAATATCCAGACATCATGAAAGCTTCTTCTAATAGATATTTAAGACTCTTAGCAGTTTCAAGGTTGTTTTTAGATAATTTTAAAAATATCCAAAGCAGTTGGGTTACTCAAGGTAGCTTAATTGGACAACTTGCACTTAAATTTGGAGCAAATGATATGGGATCAACTATGATGGAGGAAAACGTTGTAAAAGCCGCAGGTGCTTCGTTTAGAATGAATGCAGATGAGCTAATAGAACTTATAAAAGACGCTGGTGAAATTCCGGCCAAAAGAAATACAAATTACGATATTTTAGAAAGATACGCATGAAAAAGATAAATTTAAATTATAAAAATATAGAAATTCCACTTCTTTATGAATTTGATAACTCTATGCCAGTTGTAAATTTTAAACTAGTTTTTAGAGCTAGTGGAATTTGTTCTGAAAAAAAGTATGGGCTTGCTAAGATTTGTGCAAAAATTCTAAGTGAAGGCACTAAGACTTTAGGCGTTGGTAAATTTTGCAAAGATTTAGAGATAAAAGCAATTGATATCCATTCATATGTAGGATTTGAGGCATTTGGAATTGAGATTAATTCTTTAAAAGAGCATTTTGATTATGCTTTTTTAAAACTTTGCGAGTTGTTAAAAGATCCAAATTTTGATGAAAAAATTTTAGGTAAATTAAAAGAACAAACTTTAGCTGAAATTTTAGTTAATGAAAATGACTTTGACTACCTTGCTAAGACAAATTTAGATGCTTTGCTTCATTCAAATTCACGTTACATTGCTCCTTTAATAGGACTTCCTGAAAGCATACAAGATATAAATTTAAATGATATAAAAGATTTTTTAGATTTATTAAATTTAGAGAATTTATATATTGTTTTAGCAGGTGATGTGGATGAAAAAAGTATAAATTTCAATGAAATTTTAGATGTTTTTAAAAATGGAAAAAAAAGAAATTTAGAATTTATAAAAACTAGCGATTTATGCACAAAAAATGAAATCAAAAAACAAAGTGAGCAAGCTTATATATATTTTGGTGCCCCTTTTTATGTAGAAAATTCTGATAAATTTATGGCCAATGTTGCTACTTTTATTTTAGGAAGTAGTGGATTTGGAAGTAGGCTAATGGAAGAAATTCGTGTAAAACAAGGGCTTGCTTATTCTGTTTATGCCAGAAGTGATTTTAACCTTAGTTTATCTAAAATTTGGGGCTATATGCAAACAAAAAATGAAAATAAACAAGGTGCTATAAATCTAATAAAGTCTGAGTTTGAAAAATTTGTAAAAGATGGTGTGAGTGATGAAGAATTTATGCAAGCTAAAAATTTTTTACTTGGAAACGTTCCTTTACAAAAAGAAACAATGTTTCAAAGAGTTGCCATAAGACAGAATGAATTTTATCAAGGTCTTGAATTTGGAGAATTTGAGAGAAATTTAGAGCGTATTAGAGATTTAAGTCTTGATGAATTGAATGAATTTATCAAAAGCCATAATGAAATTTTAAAGCTCTCATTTGCGGTAATTTCAAATAATAATTAAAATGTTTTTTGATAAAGAGTTAGAAAAATTAGGAGTTAAAACTGCTATTGACTTAGCTTTACTGTTGCCAAAAAGCTTTGATGATTTAACCTTGAGTAATGAACCAAATGAAGGCGAAAATACGGTTGAAATAGAGTGTAGGTTTCAGCAAAACAGAGGCTCTATTTTAAGCATTATGGCTTTTTGTATAACTTGGAAAATGGATATAAAAATTTCTATTTTTAATGCAAAACCATGGCATTTTAGTGCTTTTAAATCTGAAAAAAAAATTTTTATAAATGGCAAATCGAGCATTTATGCTAACACTTGGCAATTTATAAATCCAAAAATAGTTACAAAAATAGGGCAAATTTTACCAAAATATAAATTAAGCTTAAAAGATGAAAAGGTTAAAAACTTAATAGATGAAAATCTTAAATTTGATGATTTAGTGGCTGAAGGATTAAGTGAAGGCGAGGCAAATTTTCTACTAAATTTACATAAAAATAGTAAAAATAGCGTAAATTTAATCAAAAATTTAAATAATAACAAAAAGGGTTTAGAAATTTTAAAATTTATAGAAATTTTTAACTATATGAAAAAACTTAACAAAAAAAAGTTTGTTTTTAAGGCTAGAAAATTTGAAATTTATGATATTTCTAACTGGATTAAAAACCTACCTTTTAAGCCGACAAATGATCAAAAAAACGCACTTTTAGATATAAAAAATGACTTTTTAAGCACAATTGCTTCAAGGCGAGTTATTATGGGCGATGTAGGAAGTGGCAAAACTCTTATTATGTTAGGTTCAGCCTTAATGGTGTATCCAAATACTGCAATTTTAATGGCTCCAACAAGCATTTTAGCACAACAAATTTACGATGAAGCTATGAGTCTTTTGCCTAAATTTATGAATGTTTTATTAGTAAAAAGTGGCGATAAAGATATAGATTTTAGTGGCATAAATTTAATAATAGGAACTCATGTTTTGTTATATCAAAATTTACCTAAAGCAAATTTAATAATGGTTGATGAACAGCACCGTTTTGGATCAAATCAACGAAATCAAATAAATAAACTAACAAAAGATGATAAATTTTCGAGCCACTTTTTGCAGTTTAGTGCAACTCCTATTCCTAGAACTATGACGATGATTAACTCAAATTTAGTTGAGCAAAGTTTTTTAAAACAGATGCCTTTTAAAAAAGATATCCAAACTATCATTACAAATTCCGCAAATTTTGCTTCTATGATAACTCATATAAAAGATGAAATTTCAAAAGGAAAACAAGCAATTATTGTCTATCCTTTGGTTGAAGAGAGTGAAGTTTTAAATTATCAAAGTTTAAATGAAGGTTCAAATTTTTGGTATAAAAATTTTAATAATGTCTATTTAACTCATGGCGGAGATAAGCAAAAAGAGGAGATTTTAACTAAATTTAGAGATGAAGGCGATATTTTACTAACAACAACTGTTGTTGAAGTAGGAATTTCACTTCCAAGACTTAGCATCATAGTCGTTGTAGCACCTGAGAGAATGGGACTTGCTACACTTCATCAGCTTCGCGGTAGGGTTGGTAGAAAGGGAGGAAAAGGATGGTGTTACCTTTTTACTAAATTAAAAGAGCCACCTTTGAGATTAAGAGAATTTGCTAATACTTTAGATGGTTTTAAAGTTGCAGAAATTGATTTGAAAAACCGCCAAGGTGGGGATTTGTTAGATGGAACAATTCAACACGGGGCTACATTTACTTTTTATGATTATGAAGAAGATATCGCAAAAATAGCTAAGGATAGATTTGAAAGATTAAATTTATAATTCTTGCAAATTGAATCTTTATTTGATAACACTAAAACAGTAAGTGAAGATTAAGGATAAAATAATTATAATTTAACATAAAAATCAAGGTTTGATTAACAAATTTAAATAAATAGAAGAAATTTTTTAATAGGTAGCACTTTAATGGCTAGTGAGGTTGGTATTGTTCCTAGCGAGGTATTGGCAAATAGCAAAGAGCAACAAAAAGCTAAACATTTCAACATCACTTTAATTCACAATATCTTAAAAAAAAGAAAAAGAGACCAAACTTTGGCTTCCACTTCCTTTAAACTCTGATTATCAAAACTTAATAAGCAATATAAAAAATAGTGGAAATTATGATGAAATTTATATGAGTGATTTTGTTATGCCGACATTATATGCTAAATTTAGCAAAGATAATCCAACAATTACAACTAAATTTAAAGTCGCTACAACTAAAAGAAATACTGATTTTTCAAAAGTTAATTACAATGAGAATGAAAAATTTACTCCAGAAATTGCTAAATTTTTAGAGCCAACAAATACTATACAAATCGATGGAATTGTAAGAGAAAAGGCTAATTTAATCACAAAAAGGCATAAATGGTGATTTGGAGAAAGCTAGAGCGATTTATATTTGGGTGACTAATACAATGCAACGCGATGAAAGCGTTATTGAGTGCGGTGTTGGCGATGCAAAGAAAATTCTAGAAAGCTAAAAACTTAGTGGAAAATGCACCGATATAAATTCAGTTTTTGTGGCTCTTTGTAGAAGTATAGGAATTCCAGCAAGAGAGATTTTTGACATAAGAGTTGGCGAGAGTAAAATTTCACCTTCTATGGGAAGCGGTAAAGATGGAAAAGCTATAATCACAAATGCTCAACATTGTAGAGCTGAATTTTATCTAAAAGGGTATGGATGGATACCTGTAGATCCTGCTGATGTTACAAAGGTAAGACTGGCTGAAAAATTGACAAACGATGATGAGAAAATAAGGAAAATTCGAAAATATTTATTCGGAAATTGGGAGATGTGCTGGATAGCTTATAATATGGGCAGAGATTTTACACTAAAACCAAAGCCATATATCGAGCCTTTAAATAACTTCGGATATCCATATGCAGATGTTAATGGGTATGTTCAAAACTACTATGACGCAAAGAATTTTAGCTACCAATATGAATCAATCAAACTATAAAAAAGAGTCAAATTCTAATAAAAAAAATATGGAATTTGGCTTATAATAAGTGCTTTTATAAGTGCATTGCTAGCGACTAGTTGTTGTTTGCCAACTTTGATATTTTTACTTTTTGGCTCTTCTTTTTCGATATTGATTATGTTTGATCCACCAATCAAATATAGATGGATTTTAAGTTTTATTGCATTTTTATTTTTTACTTTATTTGTATATTTTAGATTTATAAGAAGATGTAATGATTGTTTTATGATATCAAGAAAAGTTAAAATTTTAAATTATTTAGTTTTATTAATGCTATTTTTGATTTTTATTTTTATACTTTTTTATCCTGAAATTTTAGGTGGTTTTTATTCGTAAATTTATAATTTTAATTATTTTAATAAATTTTTTATTTGCAGAAAAAATATATGAAATCAAAGTTGATGGTATGCACTGCCCTCTTTGCACTGCGATGGTTAGAGGTGCTATTTTGAAAGTCGATGGTGCAGTAGAAGCAAGAGCCACACTTAATGATAAAAAAGTAAAAATTATAACCAATGAAGGTGCTACGAAGCAGAGTTTATTGGATGTTATAAAAACTACTGGTTATGAGGGTAAATTTATAGAAGATAATCAAAGTATTGATTTTTAAATTTAAAAACCTTTGTTTAAAAAATAAAAATATAATTTTATCCAACTCCTAAACAAAACAGAATAAATTTAGCCCAACTCAGCCGCCAAAAGATTAAAATATAGAAATCTCATCTCAACGAAAAATCCTACTTTCTCTTTTAATATATTTGTTTATTATTTAGCATAATGTCAAAACCAGCACTTTTAAATTCAAAATAAATTTTCTCTTCATTTTAACCCTAAATTTTAAATTACATTGATAATTAAACTTATTTTTGCTTTTAAGGCCACCGTTTATAACTATCAGGGTATTTCATAAATTTAAAAATCCACCAAAAACATTTTTATGCCAAAATTAGCAAAGAGACGTTTATATAAATAATTTTGCCACTGAGCTTTATACTCTTTTACATTGTTTTTCTAAAATTTAGCATCTTTTTCTGCAATAAAAAATATCAAATTTGATTTAATATTTGAGCGATTAATCTGCAAAATATAAAATTTTCACTGTTCATAAAAAAGATTTATATATGGTTATTTGCAAAAATTTTTATTGACGCAATTTATAACTTATACGCCATCTTTGACATTTTTTATAACAACCCAATCACTAAAATTTAGGCGTATATATAAAATCACCTTTTTATTTAGAAAATCTAAATTCTTTTTTCTTTCACCTGAGTTTTAATGTTATAAATAGAAAAATTTTTATAATCTAAAATCTCTATATTTTCTCTATCTCTATACTATATTTGTTACAATGGCTTGTAATTCATTTTCATCTAGCAACCATTGGCATTATTTTTAGCGAATGCTCTATTTAATACATCCAATAAAATGCTAAATTTGTCAAAAATTTAAATAGCCTCTAATTTTTTAATTATCTAATGTTGCATAATTTAAATTAAAAGTTTTGCACATATTAGCAGTTGATTTTATCTGCTTTTTTTAAAATATATTTTTAATATTTTTGAAGTAGGAATTCCTACTTCAAATTTATTCTTTTGGCTTTATCATATTTTTTGGATCTACGTATTTATCAAATTCCTCTTCACTTAGTAAATTTAACTTAATTGCAGCTTCTTTGAGGCTTGAGTTATCATTAAATGCAGTTTTAGCTACTTTTGCAGCATTTTCATATCCGATATATGGATTTAGTGCAGTTACAAGCATTAAAGAATTTTTAAGATTATGCTCAATTTTTTCTAAATTTGGCGTAATTCCATCAACGCAGTGTATTCTAAAACTATCCATAACATCGCTTAAAAGTCTAACTGATTGTAAAAAGTTATAAATTATAACTGGTTTATAAACATTTAGTTCAAAATTTCCCTGACTCGCACCAAAGCCAATCGCTGCGTCATTTCCATGAACTTGCACTGCTACCATTGTTACAGCTTCACACTGAGTTGGATTTACTTTTCCTGGCATAATTGAGCTACCTGGTTCGTTTGCAGGGATATTAATTTCACCTATTCCGCACCTTGGACCTGAAGCTAAAAGTCTAATATCATTTGCTATTTTCATCAAATTTGACGCAAGTGCTTTTAATGCACCACTTGAAAATACTAAAGCATCATAACTAGTTAGGGCGTGGAATTTATTTGGTGCTGTGATAAACTTTTTACCACTAAATTTAGTAAGCTCATCTGCTACTAATTCACCTTGCTTTGGATGGGCGTTAATGCCTGTTCCAACAGCAGTTCCACCAAGAGCTAATTCTCTTAAATCATCTAAGCTTTTTTCAATTTGAGTGTATGAATGCTCTAGCATCGATCTATATCCGCTAAATTCCTGCCCTAAAGTTAAAGGTGTTGCATCTTGAAGATGGGTTCTACCGATTTTTACGATATCCATAAACTCTTTTTCTTTATTTAAAAATGAGTTTTTAAGTTTTTCTAAACTTGGTAAAAGCTTGTCAGTTATTTCTAAAACAGCTGCTATATGCATAGCTGATGGGAAAGTATCGTTTGAGCTTTGTCCCATATTAACATCATCATTTGGGTGGATTAATCTTTTTTCTCTAAAATTTCCACCTAAAATTTCAGTTCCTCTATTGGCAATAACTTCATTTAAATTCATATTTGTTTGAGTTCCGCTTCCTGTTTGCCAGATAGCTAAAGGGAAATTTCCATCAAGTTTGCCCTCTATTATCTCATCGCAAGCTTTGATAATAGCGTTTGTTTTCGTATCATCTAGCTTCTTAAGTTCGTTATTTACCTTTGCTACTGATCTTTTCAAGATAGCAAAAGCTTTGATTAATTCAGATGGCATTTTTTCAATGCCTATTTTAAAATTTTCAAAACTCCTTTGAGTTTGTGCAGCCCAGTAGCAGTCATATGGAACCTTAATTTCACCCATTGTGTCTTTTTCGACTCTAAATTTCATTCTGTCTCCTTTATTAAAAAATATAAAGCTATTATATCAAAAATATATATAAGAAAAGCAAAAACTGCTTCATCCTCTAACTAGTCCCGCTTCAATCAAAAACTGGCTTGGTTCATATGAGGTTTTTTTGATTTTATCTTTTTTGGCATAGGTTAAAATTAGCTCATCTTTAGCTCTCGTAACTGCGACATAAAAAAGCCTTCTTTCTTCTTCAATGCTTCCACCCATTGCCATTAATTTTGAATTTGGAAAGCGATTTTGTGCTAAATCTACCACAAAAACTAGATCAAACTCAAGTCCCTTACTAGCGTGTATGCTTAATAAATTTACACCCTTGCCCTCACTCATTTCACTATTTCCAAGCGTCAAAAAGTTATAAAAAGTGTAGATATCTTTATAGTTTTTTGACATATTTATTAAAATTTCAGCTTTTTGAAAAATTTTTTTAAAAAGATTATCTTTTAATTCTAAATTTACCTTGCCATTTTTCATTGTTGCTTTTTTTGTGGCGATACCATCTGCGATGCTTATATAAGCAGGTGAATTTACAATCTCTCTTAAGATAGAATTTAAATCTTTTAAATTCTTTAAATTTAAAAAAAGTGTGTAAATTCGAAACATCATAATAGCACCGTCATCGCTAATTTTTTGATATCTTAAAGCAGGATGAGTAAGAAACTCGCTATTGATATTTAAATGGCTAAATCTTTGACCTTCTAAAGTATTATCAAACTCATCAAAAAGCCCTAATTGATAGCTTTTTTTCTTGGGCGTATAAATTTTAGCACTCCTATTTGGATTTAAAAAACCATTTATTAAATTTCCATCCCCCAAACTACTTAAAGCTTCATAAATTTCCTTGCTCGTAGCACTTCCTATGCCTTTTGTAAACTCAAAAAGCTGCATAAAAGCCATAATATCCTTTGGATTTATTAAAATTCCAATGAAATTTATTAAAGTTTTTATCTCTTTATTTTCAAAAAAACTAATCCCGCCTTTTCTTTTAGAACTCACACCAATCTCTCTTAAACACGCTTCAACTCCATCAGCACTTGAGTTGTTTCTAAAAACAACAGCTATATTTTTAGCACTGTAATTACTATTTTTAATCATTTGTGCTATGTTTTGATACTGGATGAATTGCTCATCAAAAATTAAAAGCTTTGGATTTTTAAATTCCTCATCTCTACCCACAACAAGATGCTTTTCATAAAGGCGGGGGTTGTTTTGGATGACCTTATTTGCAAGAGCTAAAATTCCTTTAGTTGAACGATAATTTATATTTAAAGCATAAATTTTAGCATCTTTGTATCTATCCTTAAAAGTGCCAATTATTTCAATATTTGCACCATTAAAAGCGTATATACTTTGGTCAAAGTCCCCTACACAAAATAAACTTCTTGTATTAAATGAATCAATCAAACTTCCTTGAAGCGTGTTTGTATCTTGATACTCATCTACTAAAATTTCAGCAAATTTTAAAGGTGCACCTTTTTTTAGCTCGTGCTTCATCTTAATTAGCAAATCATTAAAATCAGCATAACCAAATTTGGATTTTTGAGCCTCAAATTCATTTAAAATATCTTCATAAATTTCACTAAATATAGCTTGATCTTCATAATTTCTACAAAACCAATCAACAAAACTTTCCCCTACAATTTTATTTTGAAAAAATGAGTATATATCATATAAATAAGCTCCAGAATACGGTTTAACATCGCTAATATGCCCAAATTTTCTTCTTTCTACTAATGATTTTAATAAAATTTTTAACTCACTTGGTTGTTTTATAGCAACTTTTTTATCTAGTTTTTTTAAAAGCGAGTATGAGACAGAGTGAAAAGTTCCCGCAGTGATTTCATCAATTATATTTTTATCAAAATAGCACTCTAGCCTACTTTTCATCTCAGTTGCAGCTTTATTTGTAAAAGTAAGAAGCAAGATTTCGTTTGGCCTAATTGCATTGTTTAAAAGATGAGCTATCCTTGCAACTATGGTTGAAGTTTTTCCAGTACCTGCACTTGCTATGATAAGATTGTTTCCAAAAGGTGCTGTGGCAGCTTTTAACTGATCGCTATTTAACTTTGAAAGTGGCAAATTTATCTCCTTAAAAAAGCTATCATTATATCAATAATAGCTTTTTATAAGATAAAATTTTATCTATTTTCATTTAAATATTTTTCTATTTTATTTCCAAATTCTATAATGTTAAAATCATTTGCAATTTGCTTAAATTTGGCCCAATAGTCATCAAAATTTTCTTCATTCAAAAGCCCTATGTCATCACTTATTAAATGAAGCATTTTTGAGTTTATGATGCTGTGGTAATGTCCATAATCCCTATAAAGATTTAAATTTTTTATAAAATCCATATTAGAAAAAGCATAAATTTTAAGATTTTTTAAGTTTTTAGAATTTTTAATTAGATATTTTAAAGATTTTTCTAAATTATTAAAATTTTTATCTCTATATTTTAAATAAATTGAACTTTGTATTACAGAATAAGCAGGAACTATCACAATAAATTCAGTATCTTTATAATTTTTTGCGTAACTAATTAAATATTTATCTAAATTTTCTTTACTTTTATTAAAATCATCTATCATTGTTTTAGAAGTTTGATTGTTTTTTATAAAATTTGCTTTTTCAATGATTTGATTAAATCTTCTAATATCACTATCATCTATTTTTTTAAACCAGTTTTTAACTCCATTAAATTTATAATTAAACTCACTTGTTGTCTCATTTGGCATATCAAAATTTCTACTTTTTCCAACGCATTTTTTAGGTGTAAAAATACATTTTAAATATTTAAAATTTAAATAAGCTTTTATGTCATTAAAATTATTATTATCATATAAAAACTCATATCTACTTCTATCTGGCGTTTCTGAGTGCAAAAAATTTATTCTATTGTCATAATCAAGAGAGATAATAACTTTTTTTATACTCTTTTTTTTGAGTAAATAATTTAACAAAACCTCTTTATCAGCCAAATCACTTCCAGAAATTGATATATTAAAAAACTTTCCACCTAAAATATTTGAAGCTTCTTTAGCTGAAGTATTTTCAAGCATAGAACTTCCTAAAATAACACTATCAAACTCATAATTATTTATAATTCCAGCAGCTTGAGTTCTCATATCGCTTTGTAAATAATATTTACCATGCTTTGGAATATGCCAAATTTTTAAAAAGTCATGATAATAAAGCGTCCCAAAAATTAGCGATAAAAATAAAATTGCAAAAGCAAAAAATAAAAAAATTTGTAACTTTTTTCTCATCATAAAACCTAAAAATTAAAATATATAAACTCAGAATAAGTTGAAGTTAAATTTAGTAAAACTCCAAAACCAAAAATTAATCCACAAAAAATAGCATAAAAATAGCTATTTCTTTTAAAATATGAAATTTCAATAGAATTTTTAAAACCAACTACCAAAATAAAACTTAAAATTACCCACAAATATAGTTTATAGCTAAAAATAAATCCACTTGAAGCAGGATGTATAAAATTTGAAAAAATAGTGTCAAATTTAGGATGCGGGGCTTTTATACCATTTAATCCAAACATCGCTTTTATGATATTTAAAGCATCACTAAAGCTTTCAGCCCTAAAAAATACCCAAGTAAAATTTACAAAAATGAATGTAATTAGCCAAGCTAGAGTTTTATTCATCCTAAAGCCAAGATTTACCCAAATTCTATGAATCACCATAGCTAATCCATGTAAAAATCCCCAAAATATAAATGTCCAACCAGCACCATGCCAAAGCCCGCTGATTAAAAAAACTATCATTAAATTCAGGTAAGTTTTAAATTTCCCTGCCCTACTTCCACCAAGTGGAAAATAAAGGTATTTTGTTAAAAATCTACCTAAGGTTATATGCCATCTTCTCCAAAAATCTCTAATATTTAAAGCTTTATATGGAGAGTTAAAATTTAATGGAAGCTTAATATTAAATAAAAAGTGCAATTGCCATATCACAATATCCGCTAAAATCAAAATAAAGCTGAAAAGTATATGCTAAGGATAAAGCCCAACTTTCAAAAAAGAATAAATTATGACTATTATCAAAACCTTGTGCAACATAAAATGAAAGCGTATCGGCAATTCCTACTTTTTTAAAAAATCCAATTGCAAAAATAAAAAGCCCTAAGGCTATATTTTTAAAGTTTATAAATTTATTTTTTACTTTAGAAAATTGAGGCATCATCTCTTTATGATGAACTATAGGACCAGCAATGAGTTGTGGAAAAAATGTAATAAATAAAGAGTAATCTAAAAAATTAAGCCGCCCTTTACTCTCTCTCTCTCTCTCTCTCTCTCTCTCTCTCTCTCTCTCGTAAGCATCGCATAAAAATGCAATTTGCTGAAATGCAACAAAAGAAAGAGCCAATGGTAGCATTAAATTTAAATACTCTATATCAAATTTAAAAATAGAATTTATATTAAAAATAAAAAAGTCAGCATATTTAAAATACACCAAAAGTAAGATATTTATAGTAATTCCAAAAGCTAAAAATAGTTTTTTGTTTTTTAAATTTTTAAAATTATGACTTAATAATAAATTTCCCATAAAATAATTAAATAAAATAGAAAAAACTAAAATAAAAACATAAGAAAATTTAAAATATCCATAAAAAACTAAAGATGCAATTATTAAAAAAGCTTTTGAAAAATCTCTAAATTTAAAATAATTTAGTAAAAAGTAGATAAAAAATACAAATGGTAAAAATATAAAAATAAAAATATTATCAACAAAAAGCAAATTAAACCTCCACAAAATTAAAATATTTTAACATAAATTTAATAATTCTAAGCTTTTAAAAGCTTAGAATTTATATCAATTAAATAAGCAATGTGTAAAAATTGTCTATTGCTAGCTTTGCTTAGCCCTATTTCACAAGTTGATGAAGTGCTATAAGCTTTTGTTAAATTTGGATTTATAAATTTCATATTTTTTGTAGCACTAATGTTTAATTCAGGTGTAAAAAAGCCTTTATTTCCAGCAAATCCACAACACTCAACCCCGCTTTCAAATATATTTTTATTTGTACAAATTTTTGCTAAGTCTTTTATAACTTCGCCTTTTCCTACTTTTTTCATAGTACACATTTTATGAATCAAAATATCCTCATCAAGTCTATTAAGTTCTAAATTTGGTGCAATTTCAAGCAAATACTCACATAAATCATAAATTTTAAGCTCTTTTATATCTTTTAACTTCTCTATCAAATAAACAGAGCAAGCACTATGATCGGCTATTATTGGAATTTCACCGTTTTTACTTACTTTTAGTAAATTTTCTTTTAAAATTTCTTTATTTTTTGCTCTAATTTCATCATAATCCATAAAAGATTTTCCACAACAAAGCCCATCTAAATCATCAGGATAAATTACATTTATTTTAGCTTTATTTAAAATTCTCTCAACTACTTCTTGGATTGGCTTTTGATTTTGTGAGTTTATAGATGGCTTAAAACCTCTATTTATACAGGTTGTAAAGTAAATAACGCTTTTATCAAATTCATTTTGGCTTTTAAATTTAAAGTCATTTTTTTGTGGTAAAAATTCATTTATATATGGAATTGGAGTGAATTTATTTAATTTTTTAGTTAAATTTGAGATATTTTTTTGCTCCAAAAATTTTATATGATAAATTTGCAGCGTCTAGTCCAAATTTAGCTCCTTTTATAGTTTTATCCATATTTTTATAGATTAAATTTGCTATTTTTAAGCTTTTATTTGAGTTTTGATTTCTTAATTTTAGTGCAATTTTGGCAGTATCTATCTCTAAAGGACAATTGATTTTACACATAGAGCAAGCCGCACAGGTTTCATCGCCTAAATACTCATACTCTTTTAAAAGTTTAGCTGCTTTTTTAGTCTCACCTATCTCATTAAGCCTTGAAATTTCTCTAAAAACAGCTATTCTTTGGCGTGGAGTAAGAGTTAAAAACTTGCTAGGACAAACTTTTTCACAAAATCCACACTCCATACAAAAATTTACAAACTCATCAACTTCATTCATATATTTCATATTTTTTGTGTGAATTTCTTTATCTTCACTTATAATTACATCAGGGTTAAATATCCCTTTTGGATCAAAAATTTTCTTAATTTTTTTGTTAATTTCATAAGCTTTTTTACCCCACTCTACTTCAACAAAAGGCGCAACCATTCTACCAGTTCCGTGTTCGGCTTTGATAGATCCGCCCATTGAAGCTACTTTTTGCCCCATCTCTTCAACTAAATTTTTAAAATTTAAAAACTCTTTTTTATCGCTTAAATTTGGAGTGATTACAAAGTGTAAATTTCCATCTAAAGCGTGTCCAAATATAATTCCATCTTTAAAATCATATTTCTCAAAAAGTTTAGATATGAAATCTGCACCTTCGCAAAATTTATCAGTCTCAAAACATAAATCCTCAACTATAACTGAAGTTTTTGAACGTCTTTTTGAAGCAGCGATTGGTAAAATTCCTTTTCTTATCTTCCACCATTTATCATAAACAGCACTATCAAATGAATATAGTGGCTCAAAAGCCATCTCATATTTGCTAATTTTTTCTTTTATAATATCAAGCTGAGAATTTAGGCTTTTTTCATCCATACTTTCAGTTTGAAATAAAATACAGGTGTTACCTTTAGTTACATCATTTACAAACTCAGGTATTCCCTCAATTCCTCTAACACTTTTTAAACAGGCGTAATCCATCATTTCAGCACTTGCAACGATATCTTTCATTTTTGCTAGTTCTACCACAAACTCGGATGCTTTATCAAAATTTTCAAATACCACAAGCCCGCAAGCTTTATATTTTTTATCAATAACTGAGTTTAAAACTATTTCACTTACAAAGCCTAAAGTTCCCTCGCTTCCTATAAAAATATGATTTAAAATATCTTTAATATCACTAAAATCTACAAAACTATTTAAGCCATATCCTGTTGTATTTTTAATCTTATACTTTTTAATAATTAAGTTTTTTAACTCCTCATCAGCGTTAATCTCATCTTTTATGTTTAAAAGTCCCTCAGCCATTTCAGGGCATTTTCTAATAAAATTTGCAACACTAAAATCATCGCTTGTATCTACAATTAATCCATTATTTAAAATCACTCTAATTGAAGAGATCGTTTGATAGCTATTTTGCGCTACCCCGCAGCACATTCCACTTGAGTTATTGTTAATAATTCCACCCATTAAAGCAGTTGTAATCGTTGCAGGATCGGAGGCCTATTTTTTTACTAAATTTGCTCAAAACCTCATTTGCCCTACTTCCTACAACTCCACAACCTAGCTTTATTTTGTTTGCGTTTTCATCGATATCTATTTTTTGAAAATGCTCATTTGCTACAACAAGCACATCTTCACAGCTTGATTGTCCTGAAAGAGAGCTTCCAGCTGCTCTAAAACAAAGTGGAGTATTAAATTTATTAGCTAAATTTATTAATTTTATAATATCATTTTCATCTTTTGGGAAAACTACAACTTTTGGCGTATAATTGTAACAACTTGCTTCTACTCCGTAAGCAAAACATCTTAAATAATCATCAAAAACTCTACCATCTAAAAATTTTCTTGCCTCTTTTGCAAATGATTTAAAATCTTTTTTCATCCATACCTCCTTTGATTATCAAAATTTTATACTTTAATTTTATTCAAAAATCTATAAAAATATATTTAAAAAATTTAATTAGTAAAATTTTTAAAATTTTAAATAAAAAGTATTAAAAAATAAAAATTTATTAAATATAAATATTACATTTTTACACATAAAATTAAATTTGCATAAAAAAATAATATTAATTAATTTTTAATTCTTTAAATTTTATATTTTTATTTTATAATTTGGAAACAAAAATTTATCTTAAGGAGAAATTGATGTGGAATCAAATTTATGACCCACTAGGAAATATCTGGCTTAGTGCTGCTATTGCATCGCTTCCATTAATTTGCTTTTTGGCTTGTTTAGTTTTTCTAAAACTAAAAGGACATATCGCTGCTATTATAACCGTTTGTTTAGCTTTTTTAATTGCTATTTTTATGTATAAAATGCCTGTTACTATGGCGGTAGTGTCTATAGTTTATGGTTTTATGTATGGTCTTTGGCCAATAGCTTGGATTATAATTGCAGCTATATTTTTATATAAGCTATCTATTAAATCGGGACAATTTGAAATAATTAAGCAAAGTGTTTTAACAATTACTCCAGATCAAAGAATTCAAGTGATTTTGATTGGGTTTTGTTTTGGTGCATTTTTAGAAGGTGCGATTGGATTTGGAGGGCCTGTTGCAATAACTGCTGCTCTTTTGGCTGGACTTGGACTTAGACCACTTTATGCAGCAGGACTTTGTATGATAGCAAATACTGCTCCTGTTGCTTTTGGTGCAGTTGGAATTCCTATTATTGCAATGGCGGGTGCTGTTGGCGTTGATGCAAAAGAAATTTCAGCAATGACAGGATATATGCTTCCACCTTTAACTATTTTTGTTCCATTTTTTATAATGTTTTTAATGGATGGATTTAAAGGCGTTAAAGAGACTTTTCCAGCTATTTTAGTTGCATCTTTAAGTTTTGCTATAACTCAGTTTATAACAGCGGTTTATGTTGGACCTGAACTTCCTGATATCACTTCAGCAGTTGTATCTTTGGCTGCTACGACTCTGTTTTTAAAATTTTGGCAACCAAAAAATATATTTACATTTGATGGCGAAAAACAAGAAAAAAGCGATAAATCATACTCTATTGGTGAAGTTATGTTTGCATGGTCGCCATTTTTAATTTTAATTATAATGATAATTTTATGGACATCACTTAAAGGTGCTTTAAATTTTGCTACTTTTAAATTTGAAATTCCGTTTTTACATAACTTAGTAAATAAAGTTGCTCCTATTGTTAGTGAGCCAACTGCTATGGGTGCTGTATTTAAATTTGACGTAATATCAGCAATTGGAACAGCCATTTTCTTCACTGCTTTGATTTCAGCTTTTATTGCAAAAACAAAAACAAATATAATTGCAAACACTTTTAAAGAAACAATCAACGAAATGAAATTTCCTATCCTTACAATAGGATTAGTTTTATCATTTGCTTACATCGCAAATTTTAGCGGTTTATCGGCTACTTTAGCTACAGCTCTAGCTCATACAGGTAAAGCATTTACATTCTTTTCACCTATAATTGGATGGATTGGAGTATTTTTAACTGGATCTGATACAAGTTCGAATTTACTTTTTGGAACTCTCCAACAAGCAACTGCTCATCAACTTGGCTTAAAAGATACACTCTTCTTGGCTGCAAATTCAGTTGGCGGTGTTGTTGGCAAGATGATAAGCCCTCAAAGTGTAGCTATAGCTTGTGCTGCTGTTGGTTTAGTTGGCAAAGAGAGTGATTTGATGAAATTTACAGTTAAATATTCAATTTTATTTGTAATTTTTATCGGGCTTTGGACATCGTTTATCGCTTATGTTACACCTTGGATCATTCCATAAAATTTAGGCTTTTAAAAAGCCTAAATTTAAAATTAAATTTTAAAAGTAATTTTTTTGTTATTGAAAATTTTTATAAAAATTCAATATAATAGCAACTTTTAAAATTTTTATTTAGGAAATTTAATGAGTGAATTTATTCAAAACTATAATCCGCTTTCTAGTCTTTGGCTAAGTGCATTAATTGCTGCTTTGCCAATTTTTATTTTTTTAATATCATTGATGGTATTAAAATTAAAAGGTATAGTGGCTGCATTTTTAACGGTCTCATCTAGTGCTATTATTGCTTTTTTTGTTTATAAAATGCCCTTTATGATGGTATTTATGAGTTTTATACAAGGTTTTTTAACAGCACTTTGGCCTATTGGATGGATAATAATTGCTGCAATATTTTTATATAAATTATCAGTTAAATCGGGGTATTTTGAAATTTTAAAACAAAGCATTGTTTCTATTACGCCTGATTATAGAGTGCAAGTTGTTTTGATAACATATTGTTTTGGTTCATTTTTAGAAGGAGCTATTGGCTTTGGCGGACCTGTTGCAATAACAGCAGCTTTGATTATGGGACTTGGAATAAAACCAATTAGTGCAGCAGGTCTTGCCTTAATAGCAAACATAGCTTCATCTGGTTTTGGAGCTGTAGGGATAACCCTGACTTCACTTTCAGCAACTTCTGGAATTGGATCTGATCTTTTGGCAGCAATGTCAAGTAGAATGATGCCACCAACTACAATTTTTATTCCATTTCTACTTGTTTATTTAATGGATGGTTTTAAAGGCATTAAAGATACGTTTTGGGTGATTTTAGTTATTGGGATTTCATACTTTTTGGGTCAATTTTTTACAAGTAATATTTTAGGAGCAGAACTTCCTGATATTATAGCTGCAATTATCTCTATAATTTGCGCTATAATCTTTTTGAAATTTTATACAATCAAAAATACCAAAACAATAATTGAATCAAAAGATATAAAATTAAGCCCAAAAGAAATTCTTATGGCGTGGATGCCGTTTTTACTACTAACTTTGCTTATTGTTGTATGGCTATCTCCATTTAAAAATTTCTTATCATTTGCGACTCTGAAATTTGAATTACCTTTTATTCATAATTTAATTATCCAAACTGCTCCGATTGTAAAAGAAAATATACCTATGGAAATTACTTACAAATGGGATATTTTAGCCGCAACTGGAACTGCAATTTTTGTAGCTGCAATACTATCTGTGTTTGTCTTAAAAGTTAAAACAGATGTAGCTTTTAAAACTTTTATCGAAACAACAAAAGAGATGTATATTTCAATCTTAACAATAGCTTTTATTGTAGCTTATGCAATGATTGCAAAAAATAGTGCTCAAGCTGCTACAATGGGGTTATTTCTATCGCAAACAAAAGATGCTTTTACATTCTTTTCACCAATAATTGGCTATATAGGAGTTTTTATAACGGGTTCTGTTACTAGCTCAAATTTACTTTTTGGAACACTCCAACAAGTAACTGCTTCTCAGATTGGAATCAATGATATTGTATTTTTGGGAGCCAATACAGTTGGTGGTACAATAGGAAAAGCAATAAGCCCTCAAAGTTTGGCTGTAGTTTGTGCTGCTGTTGGGATTATTGGAAAAGAAGGAGAGGTTTTAAAATATACTTTTAAGGTTTCGTTATTTTTAATTATTGTTGTTAGCATAATATCATGGCTAACTGTAAATGTATTTAGTTTTATAATACCGCCACTTGTTGGCAATTAAGGAGAAAATATGAAAAAAGTTTATTTATATTCTACTTGTCTTGGCTCTGCTTTAATGGGTAGAACCATTATGAATGCTGTCTGGCTTTTAAAAAAAGCTGGATATGAAGTTGTTTTTAAAAAAGATCAAACTTGTTGTGGACAACCAAGCTACAACTCTGGATATTTTAATGAGAGTAAAAAAGTAGCTCTTTATAATGTGGATCTTTTTGATAAAGATTATCCTATATTAGTTCCTAGTGGATCATGTGCTGGAATGATGATGCATGATTATTTAGAGATGTTTGAAAACGATAGAAATTACGAAAAAATCAAAAAATTTAGTAAAAGAGTTTTTGAGCTTAGCCAGTTTTTGGATGAAAATTTAGATATTGATGATTTAGGAGAAAACGTAAAAGTTACATGGCATAGCAATTGCCATGCTTTAAGAGTTGCAAAAAGCATAAATTCTTCTAAAAATTTAATTAAAAAATTAAAAAATGTTGAGTTGATAAATTTACCTTATGAAGAGGAGTGTTGTGGGTTTGGTGGAACTTTTGCCGTAAAAGAACCAGCTGTATCAAATGCAATGGCAATGGAAAAAATCAAGCATATAAAAGAAACTGGCTGTAAATATATAATAATTGGTGATGGCGGTTGTATGATGAATATTGATGGAACTATCAAAAGAAACAATGTTGATGTAAAAGTTATCCATCTTTATGATTTTTTGGCTAAAAGAATTAAAGGAGAAGCAATATGAGTATAATGGCAAATAAAGAAGCTGTGATTGATGAGAGATTAAATGATGCTCAAATGCGTGAAAATTTAACATCAGCTATGCATACATTACAAAACAATCGTGCAAATTTAATAGAAAAAAGATTTAATGACTGGCAAGGTCTTAGAGATAAAGGTAAATTAGTTAAAAATAGAGCCCTTTCAACACTAAAAGAAAGGCTTTTAGAATTTGAAGAAAATGCAACAAAAAATGGATTTATAGTTCATTGGGCAAGCTCCGATAAAGACGCCTGTGAGATAATTTATAACCTTATGATAGAAAAGAAAATAAATAAAATTTTAAAAGGCAAGTCAATGGCTAGTGAGGAAATAAATTTAAATCACTACCTTGAAGAAAAAGGCTTAATAGCTACCGAGACAGATTTAGGAGAGGTTATAATCCAACTCTTAGGCGAACACCCTGTACATATTGTTGTGCCTGCAATTCATAAAAATCGATATGAAATTGGTGAAATTTTTCACGAAAAATTAAATGCACCATTAGAAAGTGAGCCAGAAAAGTTAAATAAAATAGCAAGAGATTTTTTAAGAGAAGAGTTTAAAGTCTTGCAATTAGGACTTGGTGGTGTTAATTGGGCGATAAGTAAAGAAGGTGCTATTTGGATGCTAGAAAATGAAGGAAATGGCAGGATGTGCACTACTGTAGCAGATATTACGGTTAATATTTGTGGTATAGAAAAAATAGTAGAAACCTTTGAAGATGCCGTTACTTGCGATACTTTACTTGTTCCTTCGGCAACAGGACAATTTATAACAAACTATAATAATATAATAACAGGACCTAGAAAAGATGGCGAATTAGATGGTCCTAAAGAGTGTCATATAATAATGCTTGATAATCATAGAAGCGATATGTTGGGTCATGAGGATTATTACGAAGCTCTTCGTTGTATTAGATGTGGGGCGTGTATGAATTTTTGCCCTGTTTATGATAAAATCGGCGGACACGGATATAGGGCTGTTTATCCAGGACCAATTGGTGAAGTTATAAGCCCAAACCTATTTGGTATGGATAGGTACGCTGAGAATTTAACGCTTTGCTCACTTTGTGGCAGATGTAGCGAAGTTTGTCCTGTAAAGATTCCATTAGCTGAGTTAATTAGAAAATTAAGAAGAGATAAAGCAGGAGATGGTGAAAATCCTCCATTTGGGTTTGAAAATATGCATAAAAATACAATGGAGGCATTAGCGATGAAAGGTTTTGGTAATGCTGCAACTAGTGGTTTTAAATTTAGAATGGCAGCAAAAAGCGGAGCTATATTTAACTCAGTAATACAAAAATTTGGTAAAAACATACCTGTAATAAAAAATTGGCTCACTTATAAAGATTTATGGGATTTTGATTTTGATCTACATAAAGCCATAAAAAACGAAGAAGGAGTGATATATGAATAGCAAAGAAAAAATCTTATCAAATTTAGATAATGCAAAAATAAAAAATTTAGAAATACAAAGAGTTGATCCAGTTAATCATATCAAACACAACGCCAATAATTTAGTAGAAGAATATATAACAAGAGCTATTGAAAATAAGGCTATCGTGATAGATACTAAAAAGAGTAATTTAGTAGATGAAATAAATAAAATCATAGAAAAAGAAGAGGCTTCGAATTTAATCTATCCAAATGGCTTACCAATTGAAATTGATAATATAAGAATAAAAAATAAATTTAAATTTTGTGAGCAAATAGAGACATTTAAAGAACATTTATTTGCTTATGATGTATCTATTATAAATGCAAGATTTGGAGTGAGTTCTCACGGAAACTTTTGTGTAACTTCTAGCAAAGATCAGCCACGAATTTTAAGCTTAACTTCAAAACTTTGCATAGTTCTTTTAAAAAAAGAAAATATTTTAGAAAGTATGAGTGAGGCTTTAAAAAGAATAAAAAAAGAAGCTGAAAAATTACCTACAAATATCTTATTTATATGTGGTCCATCAAGGACATCTGATATAGAGCTTCAAACAGTTATGGGAGTTCACGGCTCACAAATTGTTTATGTTTTAGTTTATTAAATAGTAAGGCTTAAGCCTTGCTATTTTAATTAAGATATTTGTAAAATTTTACCTGCTAATAAGTGATTAAATGATTTTAACTAGATAAAATTTTATATTCAGTAAAATTTAAATATGAGTTTATAATATAAAGTTGGAAATTTTATAAATTCTAAATTTATAAAAAGATCTAAGAAATTCTAGAGATAAATTTCATTGTTGATTTATTTTGCAACTTATTAAGGTCAAATCTTTTTTATATATCAAAATTTAAAAAAGAATTTAACTACAATAACAAAAATATTGCTATTTTTATTATTTATTCTACACTTTATTTAGATATTTTTAATTTAGACTATATAAAATTAAATGGACTGAGTGTTGTCATTGACTAAAAAAATAATATAAAAATATCTCAATTTTTATAAATTTATTATTTAAAATCAAGAGTTAATTTAATCTCCCATCAATCTCAAAAACAGCTACCATTTAAATCTTTTTATTAAAATTATAATTATTTATTTGATAAATTAGATAGATTGTTGGTTAAATTTAGCTTTGTTGATTAAATTTGTTTTATTGAGATTTTAGTTTTATTGATTGAATTTGATTTATTTAGATTAACTTCAATTTATTTCTTTAAACATATCAATTTAAATTTAATTTTATTGATTA
>NZ_VWSJ01000017.1 GCF_009690845.1 Campylobacter portucalensis | reverse complement strand
TTACTCAAGTCTTGGATTTGAGATGTTGAGTTATGAACTTTTAAGCAAAAAACTAAATTTAAATCTAAATGAAATTTATAGCTTTTGGACTAACGAGCTTGAAATAGATGTTTTTGCTAAATTTAATGATAAATTTATCGTTGGTGAAGTTAAATATAAAGATAGAAAAATTTGTAAAAATATCTTAAATTTAATCAACACAAAGTGTCAAAAACTAGGAATTTCGCCTGATATCATAGCTTTGTTTTCAAAAAGTGGCTTTAGCAAAGAACTTTTAAATTTAAAAAGTGAAAATTTACTGCTTTTTGATTTAAATGATTTTAAAAGTCTGATTGATTGATTTTTTATACTTTTAAAAAATGACGTGCTAAAACTTAAATAAAAACAAATAAATATTATTTATTTAAACAAATAGCGAAATTTCCAAGCTTTAGCACTTTTCATCATTTACGATTTTTTCTAATCTCTTTTATTTTAACAACAGCTAAAATGTGCAATATAAAACCAACTATCATAATTACTAAGCCTAGAATTGCAATAAGCAAAAAATATTCTGGTATAAAAGCAAGGAAAGAAATTATTACAGCTATAAGCCTAATTAAAGAAAACCAAAAAGACTTTATAAATCTTTTTTAAAAAGTTAAATAATCAAGTTCTTTTAAAATTTTATACCAAAAAACGAGGATAAAAAAATCAAAATAAAAAATGAATAATGAATGAATATAGCCAAAATAGTAGCTACTATAATTATGGCTACATTCAAAAAAAGGTTGCATGGGTTGCTAATTTGTTTATTTTTAAAAAAACAAGTAAAGAAAAATGAGCCCCATAATACTAAACAAAACTCCAATTTTTGGAATAACCCATAAAGGCATACAAGCTAAATATATAAGCAAAAAGCTTAGCTTTAGAAATTAAAGCAATATCGATATGTTTATCATAATTGCCATTTAAAATATCCATAATCTACCCCTTCTTATAAAAATAAATAAGCTCATGCAGCCAAAATTTCATTCATATTTTCAATAAATTTATCATCTATAAAAAAATTTGTTTCAAACATAAAAATTTTTCCAAAAGCTTCAACTTTTAAAACTAATCTTTTTGAATTTTTTAAATTATGGCTCTTATAAGCTAAATCATAAATTTCTTTTATATTTTTTTCATCTATATCATCTAGCCTTATAAAAAATTCAAAATTTTCTATAGTTTTTTTTGGTTCTTGTGGGTTTTTTTTAAAAGAATTTTTATTAAAACTCCTTTTTTGAAAATTTATATCCACTGCTTCTTCTAAATTTAAAGTATCGTTTAAAACTATTTTGTAATTTCCTTCATCATTTTCTATCCTAACTTTAAATGCATATGGCATTTCAAGATCATCAACACTAATTTTTTCAATATAATCAAGCTTATCATCAAATGCAATCATTTCAAAGTTTCCGTGCAAATCAAGCCCTTTTATAACTCCCATTTTCTTGCCAGATTTTGTTATTTTAACTTCAATTTCTTCTATTTTACCAACGATTAAAGTATCTGTTATCTCTTTTAAATTTTCAAATTCGCTAGTAAGGGTATAATTAATCTTTGAAATATCATCCAAATAATCATTTAAAGGATGACCTGATATATAAATTCCAAGGCTCTCTTTTTCTAATTTTAAAAGCTCTTTAGTTTCATATTCTTTATCATAAGGTATTAAATTTATATCGACACTTTGCACCATTTCATCTTCAAAATCTGAAAAAAGAGAATTTTTATTATCGTTTTTGATTTTAGCTGTATTTTTACAAGCTTCAATAATATTTTCTATATTATTAATCATACACTTTCTACTAAGCCCCAAACAATCCATAGCACCGGCTTTTATTAAAGATTCTATAACTTTTTTATTTACTTTATAACTATCTATTTTTGAGACAAAATCTTTTAAGTCTTTAAATTTACTAACTTCTCTTTCTTTAACTAAATTTTCTATAGCCCCGCTTCCAACGCCTTTTATAGCACCCATTCCAAAAATTATACAGTCTTTATCATCTTCCCTAACAACACTAAATTCTCTATATGATAAATTTATCGATGGCGGTAAGAGTTTTATATTTAATCTTTTTATTTCATCTATATATTTTACGACTTTATCTATATTATTCTCTTCGCTAGTTAAAAGTGCTGCCATAAATTCAGCTTGATAATGAGTTTTTAAATATGCAGTTTGAAATGTAATGAGAGCATAAGCCGCAGCGTGTGATTTATTAAATCCATATGAAGCAAATTTCATAATCATCTCAAATAAATCATCGGCTTTTTTTTCGTTATATCCATTTTTTTTAGCGCCTTCTAAATACTCAGTTTTTAAACGCTTCATCTCATCTTCTTTTTTCTTACTCATCGCTCTTCTTACGATATCTGCACCGCCTAAGCTAAAACCACCAATTTTTTGAACAATTTGCATAACTTGCTCTTGATAAACGATAATTCCATAAGTTGGCTCTAAAATTTCTTTTATATCATCAATTATATAATCAATCTTTGCAAGTCCGTGCTTTCTTTCAATAAAATTTGGTATAAGATCCATAGGACCTGGTCTATAAAGAGCAATCATCGCTATAATATCCTCAAAACTATCAGGCTTTAAATCGCTAGCTAGTTTTTGCATTCCAGGACTTTCTATTTGGAAAATTCCTAATGTATTTCCACTGCTTATGGTTTTATAAACATCTTTTTCATTGACATCTATTCTTTCCCATAAAATTTCTTTATCATAGCGCTTTTTTATCAATTTTATAGCATTATTGATTACGGTTAGCGTTTTTAACCCCAAAAAGTCAAATTTTATCAAATCAACATCTTCTAAAAAATCTTTTGTATATTGAGTGATGAGATGACCGCTATCGCTATTTGTTTGTCTAAAAAGTGGGGTTTTATTCCATAATTCTTCATTGCTTATCACAACACCCGCTGCGTGCATTCCAGCGTTTCTATTAAGCCCTTCTAAATCCAAAGAAAAATCCCAAATTTGCTTAGCACTTGGATTTTCTTCTATTAACTCTTTAATTTTTGGCTCAAGCTGAAAAGCACCATCTATAAAATTTTTACTTCCAGGCTCACCTTTTCCGTTTAAAGTTATACCTAATTTATCAGGTATTAATTTTGCCATCTTATCTGCTTCAGCATACGGCATACCACAAACCCTTGCAACATCTCTTATAACACCTTTTGCTAAAAGCTTACCAAATGTTGCAACTTGTGCGACATTATAGCGACCATATTTTTCAACAACATACTCAATAACCTCTCCTCGCCTATCTTGACAAAAATCAACATCAATATCTGGCATACTAACTCTTTGAGGATTTAAAAATCTCTCAAAAAGAAGATTGTAAGGTATTGGATCTATGTCTGTAATTTTTAAAGAGTAAGCAACCAAACTTCCTGCAGCACTTCCTCGCCCTGGTCCTACTGGGATATCTTTATTTTTAGCCTCATTAATAAAATCACTCACTATTAGCATGTAGCCAGGAAATTTCATTTTGTTTATAATTTCAATTTCTAAATTTAAACGCTCTTTATAAATTTGATGTTTTTGTGGATCTATAAATTTAAGCCTCTCATCAAGCCCCATTTTACTAAGCTCGGCAAACAAAATACTATCATTTTCTAGATTATAAATTTCAGTTGGATTTGGTAAGTTTATATTATATTTTTTAGCATAATCAAGAGTAAATTTAAAATTTGGCGGAGTTGGCTCACCTAATTTCAAATTTAAATCGCACTTTTGAACAATCTCTTGAGTATTTTCTATAACCTCAGGAATATCTGCAAAAATTTTAGCCATCTCATCACTTGTTTTAACGTAAAGCTCTTTCATATCGTGTTTTAAACGGTTTGGATCGTTTAAATTTTTAGCCATTGCAATACACATAAAAACTTCATGAGCTTCTGCTCTATCTCTAAATGGATAGTGAGCGTCATTCGTTGCTACAACTTTAATGCCTGTTTCTTTTGAAATTTGTAAAATTTGCTTATCGATATTTAATTGATGATCGATTCCATGCCTCATAATTTCAAGATAAAAATCATCACCAAAAATTTCTTTATACTCTAAAGCTACCTCTTTTGCTCTTTCATAACCTTTTGCACCACGCTTAATATTTCTTTCGCTTAAATTTAAGTGAAAATTTACCTCTCCTGCTAAACAAGCTGATGAACAAATCAACCCTTGACTATGTTTTCTTAAAAGCTTTTTGTTTATTCTTGGATGGAAGTAAAAGCCATCTATATACGCTTTTGAGCTAAGATACATTAAATTTTTATATCCAATCTCATTTTTAGCTATTAAAATCAAATGAAATCTTTGTTTGTCACTTTTATCTGAAATGTCATCGTGATTATGAATATATGCCTCCATACCAATTAAAGGTTTTATGCCATTTTTTTTCATAGTTTTATAAAAATCAATCGCTCCAAACATATTTCCGTGATCTGTAATGGCCACGCTCTCAACACCTTGAGATTTTAAAATTTCAGCAAGTTCGTTTATTTTATTTGCACCATCAAGCAAAGAATACTCAGTATGAAGGTGCAAGTGCGTAAATTTACTCATTATTTCTCTTTCTATTTTTTTTAAAGATTCTAACAAAAATGTGTAAATTTCTCATAAATTTATAAAACTAATCTACAAAAAGCAAATCTTTTTTAATTTCCATATATTTTTCGTATGAACAAATTTCTTTAACCAAATTTAGTGCAAATTCCATCGCCGTAGCTGGTCCTTTTGAAGTTATGATATTTTGATCGATCACAACATTTTTATTATCTTCATATCCGCTATGATCTATATTTTTCTCAAAACCTGGATAGCAAGTATATGAGTTTTTTAAAACATTAGCTGTCGATAAAGCCCAAGGTGCAGCACAAATAGCAGCTATTTTTAAATTTTTTAAATTAAATTCTCTTAAAATTTCACCAAGTTTTTGACTATTAGCTAAATACTTAGCTCCCGGCAGTCCTCCTGGCAAAACTATAGCTACAAATTCATCCACTTTTATATCATCAAGGATTAAATCGGCTTTTATTTGTATATTGTGAGCACCATTTACTTCTAAATTTTGAAGCCCTACCCCAAGAGCTTCAATACCTGCACGCCTTAAAATATCCATCACACTAACTGCTTCTATCTCTTCAAAACCATCTGCTAAAATTATTGCAACTTTTTTCAAAATAATCTCCTTTGTTTAAAAAAATTTCATATAATTATAGCTTAAATTTATAAAGGAGAGATAATGAAAGTGGTTATTACTTATTGTAATTCTTGAAACTATAGACCACAANNGGAGGATGAAATAAAATCCGTCTATAGCGATGCAATCGTAGAAAAAGTTGCCAAAAATGGTGGAATTTTTTTAGTAGAGATAGATGGAGAAACTGTTTTTTCAAAACAGAGTTTAAATCCACCTAGATTTCCCGAAGCAGGTGAAATAAATGAATTAATTAAAAAATTTAAAAAATTTTAAATTTNNGCCCAAATTTAGACTATTTATTTGCTTTTTCTATATATTCTCCACGAACAGTATCAACTCTAATAACTTCACCTTCTAAAACATGAAAAGGAATTTGCACTACTGCACCCGTTTCAAGAGTGGCTGGTTTTTTATTGCTTCCTTGAGTATCGCCTCTAAAATTTGGAGGAGTTTGCACTATTTTCAACTCAACAACCTGCGGAACTTCAAGCCCTATAGGATTGCCGTTGTGAAAAAGAATACTAACCATCATCCCATCGAGCATCCATTTTTTATTTTCGCCGACATCCTCGTCGCTAATTGCAATTTGCTCATAAGTTTGAGTATCCATAAATTGACAATTTTCACCATCGTCATAGAGATACTGCATCTGTTTTTCTTCTAAACGTGGCTCATCACATTTATCGCCTGCGTGAAAAGTTTTTTCTAAAACTTTACCATCTATAAAAGACTTTATCTTCACACGCACAAAAGCCGGTCCTTTACCAGGTTTGACGTGTTGATATTCGACTATTTTATAAGGAATGCCATCTATTTCTATTTTGAGACCCTTTTTAAGATCGCCCATTGAATAACCCATTTTTACTCCTTGTTATTAAAACTTGTATTATATCCAAATATTGAAATTTTTAAAGTTAAATTTAGATATAATATTGCAATTTTATTTAAAAGGAGTTTTTATGAAAAAAATTTTATTGCTTTGCTCTGTAGTTTTTGTGGCTTTTTCTTTTGCTAAAGATGATTTTAGATTCAATTTAATAAATTCTCTAAAAAATCTTATCCCTAATGCAAATAAGATTGAAATTCTATCAACAGATAAGTTAAGCTCAATTCCAAATTTAAATTTTACAATCTGCAAAATAGAAGATGAAAATATAGCTTTTTTTGCGACAAATGATGGAAAAAATATTATAGGTTTTTCAAATTTAGTAGCTATAAATAGTCAAAAAGATAAAAATTTAATAAACACTAAGCTAGAAAATTTACAAAATCAAATAAAGCTGTATCAAGAAAAAATAGTTTATGAAATTTTAAAAACAATACCAGATGATAGATTTATAACCATAAATTCTTTTGATAAAAATAATAAATTTCTAACTTATATGATATCAGATCCTGAATGTCCGCATTGCAGGGCTGAAATTTCAAAAATGGTTAAATGGCTAAGAAATGCAAATGTTAAAATTATTTTTGCACCAGTTCATGGAAAAAGTGCTTACACAAAATCTTCTATAATGCTAAAAGAGGCAAAAAAAATAGATCCAAATAACCAAGAAGCCATGATAAAACTTTTAGAAAAATATTATGATAAAAACGCTCAAGTAAGTGATAATATGGCAAGTGATGAAGAGAGAAATGCTGTTTTAAAAGATGCTAAAAAAATCTTTTCAAAAGGTGTTGTAAAAGGCGTACCTTTTAGTTTTACTATTCAAAAATAAGGTTTTGATAGATTTTGAAAAATCAAAATCTATCTTTATAAAATATTTTTATAAAATTTA
>NZ_VWSJ01000016.1 GCF_009690845.1 Campylobacter portucalensis | reverse complement strand
ATCAAACCGCCAAAAATTTAAAAATCCATAAATTATAAATTAAATTCATTTTTCTAACTTAAATTCAACCACCAATTAACCATTTATTGATATTAATTATCTATAATCTTTGAAATTTATTAAAGGATTTATTATGAAAAAACTACTTTTATTATTTATTTTTTCTCTATGCACACTTTTTGGAGCTATTAATATCAACACCGCCTCAAAAGAAGAGCTTATGAGCTTAAAAGGTATTGGTCAAAATACTGCTGATAAAATAATTGAGTATAGAGAAAAAACTAAATTTCAAAACATAGAAGAGCTTAAAAACATAAAAGGCATAGGAGATAAGAAATTCGAAGCTATAAAAGATGAAATTACAGTTGAAGATAGTATGGATAAATAAGTTATTCTAATTATAACCATCTTTAGAATATAAAAGATGGTTATTTATACCAAAACATCATTTTATAATCTTAATTAAAATATTTAGTTTTTAATTTTAAAACAAATCAAATTTAATCAATAAAACTAAATTTAACCAACAAATCAAATTTAATCAATAAAACTAAATTTAAATTGATATGTTTAAAGAAATAAATTGAAGTTAATCTAAACAAATCAAATTTAATCTAAACAAATCAAATTTAATTAATAAAACTAAAATCTAAACAAATCAAATTCAATCAACAAAGCTAAATTTAACCAACAATCTATATAATTTATTAAATAAATAATTAGAATTTTTAATAAAAAGATTTAAATGGTAGCTGTTTTTGAGATTGATGGGAGATTAAATTAACTCTTGATTTTAAATAATAAATTTAATAAAAATCTTTGATTGTTGATTTAATAAAAATTGAGATATTTTTGAAATTTAAATTATAAATAATCCAAATCAAAATATTAATTTTAATCCTAAAATGCTTATTTGGTTTTTAGTTTTAAAACAAACTTTCTATCTTATCAAAAAAGAAAGAAAATTAAAGCAGTAAAAATAATATTTTCTTTGTGTTTAAGTTATTTTAAATATTTAAGGGTTTATTTTTAGCCCTTAAATATTGATTTGTTTACAAAATCTTTTAAGCTATCTTTCATTTCATATTTTTTATTAGCCATCATTAAAGATATTATAAACACCCAAATTATTTGAGTAAATTGTTTATTCCATAGTGGATCAGCGAAACTTCCAACCGTATAAATTACCATAAAAAGTATGAAAATATCTCTTAGTTCTCTATCTTTTGTCTGAATTGCCATTTTAAATCCTAAAAAGTAAAGAGTTATGCAAAAAAATAGACCAATTAAGCCCATTTGAACAGATATCATTAAAAACTGGTTGTGGTAATGATTGGAACTCATAAAATTTTTTAAATAAGAGTCATAATTACTAAATTTTTCCATCTTTAAAATTTTTGCAGTTTCTTCTTCAAAATCACCAAGCCCAATACCAAAAATAGGATTTTGTTTTAAAATTTCATAAGTTGTTATGAAAAATGCCATTCTAGTACCCCAAGATGTATTTAAATTTCCATTTTTTATAATTTTTATTTCATTTATTGTATCATTAACTCTTTTTTGAAAATTATTACTAAAATTAAAAGATAAACTATATATAATAATTATTGAAACTGTGGCCAAAAGGATGGCTTTAATTCTAAATTTATAATGCAAGAAAAACATCACTATAATTGCAACTATATAAGCAACTTGCCCTGTTCTACCAGTTTGTAAGAATAAATTTCCAGTCGTGCTTATAAAAAACAAAAGCATAAAAAATTTTTGCTTTAAGGAGTAAAATTTAGACAAAATTCTAGTAAAAAGCAAGATAGATGTAAATGCTAAAAAAACACTATAATCAATATGCAACATAAATGGACTTAACGTGTTTTGTGCATCATGCTTCCATTGCCATATCTCAAAAAATACCCCATAAGCTATAAATTCACTAATCAACATACCAAATAAAAATGCACTTAAGATAGAGTTTATCCACTCTTTTTTTATTGAAGTTGCTAAAACAAATATACTTAGCCAATATAAATAAAGTCTTGAAAATTTAAAAGCAACCTTGCTATTATCGGAGAAAAATATAGCACTTATTAAAATAATTATATAAAAAAGCATAAATATTGTTAAAAAATTTGACTCTTTTATCTCTTGCCATTTTCTTTTAAAATCACCTTCTATTATCCAAACAAGTGGAAAAGCTATAATAAAAAAACTTATCATTACTCTTGAAATAGGCATTGTAAAAGCAAATACTAATCCCATATAAAAATAAATTTTTTCAAATTTAATTTCTCTTGGTAAATTTAACCATCTATTTTTATAAATTTTAATCATTCATTATCCTTTTTTAAAATTTCATCATTTTTTATATAAATCCATTTCCCCTTTGGTTTATCAAGGTATTGAAAATACTCATTTGTAAAGCTTCCTTGAACGCAAGTGTAGCGGTTGTGGCGGTGCTGGACGCTGTTTTCATCATCTATTGCTTTATTTAATACATTTGGTCCAGTTAGATTATAGACACCATCTTTAATATAACGATTTTTAATATTTTCTAAAATCAAATCAAGAGTTCTTTTAATATATAAATTTCCTGGTGCGCTTGCTACAAAATAGTTGCTAAAACGATGTTTTGTCATTAAAAATAGCTCATCATCATCAGACTTTATAAGTTTATCAAGAGGCAAACAAAAAGTAGCGTCGATATCTAAATAAACTCCACCAAATTTATAAAGCACGAACATTCTAAAAAAGTCAGCCTTAGCAGCTCCGTCATTTAATAAATTATATAATCTAAACGTTTCTTCATCACTATTTTTTTTTATAAATTCTGTCGCATCATCATTGCTAAAATGTCTATAATTCCACTTTTTTGATAACAATCTGTTGAATTTGAAATTTATATAAACAGGAAGAGATACTTCGTAAGTGTAATTTATCTGCCAAATGGTATTTGGAATTTTCGTTTTGCGAGTTTGATCTTTTTGGGCTGGGTCAAATTTAGGTATAGTAAAACGCTTTTTTGGTAAAAAAAAGTGATAAATATAACTAAATCCTTTTACAAAAATACCTGCAAATTTGGTAAATCTATTGATCATAAGTGCTTGCTTTTTCAATTTTACTCCTAATAATAAATATGAGAATTATATTTTCTAAATCTTTTATGCTGCCAAAGCCAGTGATTTGGTTGCTTTAAAATTTGAGTTGTAATTATATCGTTTTGTAGCTTAGTGATTGCATAAATTTTATCCTCTTCTTTAATTTTTAATGGATCTATTACTTCAAAAATCGTGATTTCATACTCTCTCCAACTATTTTTTGTCGTTAAAATAGGGATAATTAATGCATTAAATTTTATAGCAAGTCTGGCTGCTGAGTCTGTAGCTATCTCTTTTACTCCTAAAAATTCTATTTCTACGCCATTACTTATAGATTGATCCACTACAATTGCTACTTGATTTCCATCTTTTAGGGTTTTAAACATTCCTTTTGCAGCAAAACTCTTATCTATCATAGTTATGTTATTTTTCTCTCTAGCGATAGCGTAAATTTTTTGAATATATGGATTTTTCATTCTTTTATTAACAACACCTACTTTCATATTATACATTAAAGCAATTCCAGGCAAAGTTAGCTCCCATCCACCATAATGGGCTGTTATAAAGATTATTTTTCTTCTATTTTTTAAAGCATCTGAAATAATTTCTCCATTTACAACTCTCATTTTTTTGAAAATTTCATCTTTTGGTAGGTTTTGATTTTCTAAAAGCTCATACATATTATAAGCTAGTGTTTTATATGAGTTAAATATTATTCTCTTTTTCTCTTTTTTTGTTTTTTTATCTTTAAATACTAAATTTAAATTTGCCATTGCTGTTTTATTGTGTTTGAAGTCAAATATAAAAACTAGCCAAGAAAATGCATCCACAATAAATTTTGATAAAATTTTTGGTACAATTTTAAAAATGGTGTTAAAAATAACATAAATATAATACAAAATTTTATCTCTCATCCATATCCTTTTTTAAATTTTTAAATTCCTCTAAAACATCTTGTGCTTTTATGTTTTTCATACAATTATGATGCTCTAACGGACAAACTCTTTTCATACAGGGACTACACTCTAAATTTTTAGTTATGATTTTGCTATGTGGATTGTTCCACTGCGAAGTTTCACTAAATTTAGTTGGACCAAATATCGCTATAGTTGGCACTTTAAAAGCAGCTGCTATATGCATAGGGCCGCTATCATTTGTGATAAAAAGGCTTAGTCCTGCAATTTTTTCTATCAGTTCATCAACACTTGTAAGGCCAGCTAAATTTTGATAATTTAAAACTCTGTTTTGAACTAAAATATTTTCTATATCATTTGCGATTTCTATCTCATTTTTTCCGCCAAAAATAACTATATCAAACTCTTTACTTAAGCTTAAAGCAACTTTTGCAAACTCGCCTGGATACCATCTTTTAGCACTTCCATAAGTTGCACCAGGATTTATACCTAAAGTTTTTTTCTTAAAATCATGCTTTTTATAGCAAAGCTTCAGATCTCCTGGCAGGGTGCTTAAATTTAAAGAGCGATTTATGAAATCATTATATCTAATAACTAGATGAATTTCATCTTTTGTATATCTTTTATAGCAAAATTTCTTTTTTGAGCTAACAAATTTCATCATAAATTTAGATGAAAAACTCCTTCTAAAAGAAAAAGCTAAGTCAAATTTGCCTAAATTTCTAGCAAATTTAATTAGATATAAAAATCTAAATTTATGGTTTTTGCTATCGTTTATGATAAATTTCTCTACATTTGGATAGTTTTTAAAAACAAAATTTGAGATAAATGAGCCTAAAATTGTAATTTGAGCATTTGGATAAGCTTTTATGATATTTTGCACAGCAGGAGAGCTCATAACTGCATCTCCTAGCCAGTTTGGAATCTCAATTAAAATCTTCATTTATCATCTTTTTATAAGCATAAAACTGTGGCATTTTGATAATTTTATCATCACGGTTATCAACCAAACCATACCCTGGAGCGATTAATTGATGCCAATAAACTCTTTTTATTTTCCCACTTTTTTTAGCTATTTTATGATACTCTAGCATAAATTTAGTGTAGTCTTCTATGCTAACACACTCTTTTTGGCTAGTTGGTGCGTAAGGAGCGGTGTTTATGATAGGATAATTTGTCTCTGTTATATAAATTTCATCACTTGATTTTGGAGATAATTTAGACAGAGCGTAGAGCAAATTAATCTTATTTTTAAGATTAAAAATTCCAAACTGAGTATTTGTTGGACTTCCACGCCTATCTACATAGAGCAGGCTTGATATTTTATCAAATTTAATATTTTTAAAGTTAAACATAGTTGCTACATTGTAGTGGTATTCAAAGTCAATCACGCTTGGAGCTAATAGCTTTAAATTTTTAAATTTTTTATCTCTTAAATTTTGAGCAACTTCGTAAAAATCCAAATACTCTTTTGGTGCAAAAAAGCCCCATTTTAGGCGGTTTATTGCAATTCCTATTTGAAACTCATCTGTTAAATGGCTAAATTTAGAAAAAATAATTTCTAAATTATTTTTTAAAAGTAAGAGATTTTCAATGCTTTTTCTATCTTGAACTACACAAATTAAAATATTTTTATCTTTAAATTTAGAGGCAAACTCGTAATATTTATCAATATTATTTATATCTGATAAAAAAACTCTAATTAAGAGATTTTTAACTCCAAGTTCATTTGCTAAATTTATTTGTTCATCTCCTTTATCTAAATTCACACAAAGTCCGTAAAATTCGCTATTTTTTAGCTCATTTTTACCTTTAAAAAACTTCATTATTAAAGTTGCAAAAGGTAAAATAAAAATAGATTTTATAAACATTATTAAAAAATCAAATATATATTTTTTACGCATTTTCTTTTTAAAAGCTTTATCTTTTATAACTTTTGGCTGATCTGAAAAATAATCCCACTCAAATTTCATTTTTTGAAACCTTTGTTTATAAACTCATTTAAAGCTTTTTTTATTTCTTTAAATTTATGATTATCTTTATCTATATAAAAATTTATCTGCTTATCATTTATGCTTATCCATCTTTTGCTAAAGGCTGAGTTATTAAAAAAACTCATTGTTGGTGTATTTACAGCTGCTGCTAAATGCATAGGTCCAGTTGAAGTACTAACAAAAAGTTTAAAGTTACTAACTAAAGCACAAAATTCATAAAGGCTTAAAGTTGATTTAAAAATTATAGCTTTAAAATCTAAGTTTTCTTGAAAATAATTTAACGCCACTTCATCATCAGGACCAAAGCTAAAAACTATATTTATATCTTTATGAATGCTTTTTGCTAAATTTAAATACTCATCAAAACTTAAATTTGCATCACTACTTCCCCCAAATCCAGGATGAAAAGCGATGATTTTTTTATCATCGTTTAATTTAAATTTAGCTTTAAATTTATTAAAAATTTCTTTTTGAAAACTCTCATCTATTTCTAAAACAGGAGCTGTAAATTTAGTATTAATATCAGGAAAAGCAAATTTTAATAAATCTATATTATACTCAAACTCTTTTTTTAAGCCTTTGCTTCGTCTTTGAACTACTCTTTTGTTAAAAAAAATTTGAGCTATTTTAGTTGCTGGTGCAACTCTTGTTTTAATACAGCTTAAAAAAAGAGCTAGCCCTAAATTTGTATCTATAAAAGCACTAATTGATATATCAAATTTATATTTTTTAAGAGTTTTACTAAGTTTAAAAGGATTTTCATCATATAAAATTACTTCATCTATAAAGCTTATTTTTTTAGCAAATTCATAATTTACCTTTGAAACTAAAACAGCTACAAATGAGTTTGGAAGCCTTTTTTTAGCTAGTTTTATCATAGGAAGAGTTAGGATAAAATCACCTATTTTATCGTGTCTTGTTATTAGTAGTTTCATTGTTTATCTCATAAAGTTTAATGTATTTATAAAAATTTGTAACTGCGTGCGAAACTGCGATTATTAATCCAGCATATCCATCTAAAAAGCCTTTTTTAAAAAAATATGTTTTTATAAATGAATAAAAGGCGTTAAAAAAAGCTTTTGTGGGGCTTGAAGTTCTTTTAGAGGCATTGTTTTTAGCAAAAAGTGTTGAGTATAGATCAGCTTTTTGAATAAACTCGCTTATAGAGTGATAACTATAGTGCTTAACATTTCCAGCTAAATTTTCAGTTTTTAAACCGTCAATTATGATATCTTCATGGACATCATTTTGGTTATATGAAGTAATATTTTTGTTATAAAGGCGTTTGATTTTTTGATTATTCCAACCGCAATGTTTTATCTCAATATCCTTATAAAAAGCTTTGAAATTTAGTTTATAAACATAATTTTTATCTAAATTTTTAGTTTTTAAAACCTCTTTTAACTCATCATCAACCACTTCATCGCTATCAATGACTAAAATCCACTCATTTTTTGCAAAACTTGCTGCGCGGTTTTTAGTTTTGCCAAAGCCCATAAATTCGCCGTTTATCAAATTTACATTTTTAAAACTTTTTGTTATATTTATAGAATTATCCGTTGAGCCGTTGTCATAAACGATAACTTCATCTAAAAACTCTAAACTTTTTAAAGTTTTTTCTAAGGTTAGCTCATTATTTTTAACTAAAACTACAGCACTTATCATTTTTGTGATATCCTTTTAAATAGAGCTTTAAGACGGTATTTAAGCATATTTTTAAATTTAAAAATTTCATCAGGGGATTTTAGATTATCTCCTTTTATCCTATAAATAACTCCGTTAATTCCCTTAAAATCTTTTTGGATAGCACTTCCTATTCTAAAATTATATTTATAATGTTTTTTTGCTTCATTTAAAATATTTTTATTATATTTGCCAAATGGAAATATAAAGCTATCAACTTTGATATTTAAATTTGATTCTAAAATCTCTTTTGAGTGCTTTAGTTCTAAATTTAAATCCACTCCTTCATCAGTTAAAACTATGTGAGAATGAGAGTGTGAGGCAACTTGAATTAAGCTGCTATCAATCATCTCTTTTAACTCATCAAAAGTTGTATGAGAGCCAAATTTATAGTTTTGTGAAGCGGCGTTGTGTTTAAAACTCATTCTTTTTTTAGGCTCTACACTCGTGCTTTGCAAAATAAATTTAGTAGGAACACCTAAAATAGCTTTTAAATTATACTTTTTTAAAAGTGGATAAACTAAAAAATAAAAATCAGCATAAGCATCATCAAATGTCAGACAAATTGAGTTTTTAGCGAGTTTTTCACCTGGAAAAACAGATATAAAATTATTAGAAATATACTCTAAATGTTTATCAAACATCTCTAAGTCATTTGATAAATCATCGCTATTTACATGGTGATACATAACACAAATTAGCGACATTTTTCTCCTTTTAATATAGCTTTTAATCTCTTTTTAAAATTTTTTCGTTTTTTAAGATTGTGTGAGAAATTAAGCATCGTTTTAGTGCAAATATCTTCATCTTTATCATAAAGCTTTGCATACTCTTTTGCTATAAATTTAGCGTCTTTGTCATCTAGCCAAAGCATTGAGAAATTTTTAAGTCTTTCATTTAAATTTAACTCTTTAAATTTCATTCTATTTATATCAACTACTTTAAAAATATAATTTTCATTTTCATCTTTTACTAAGATATTTCCAGCACTATAATCAAGATGTAAAATGCCTTTTTCGTGCAAATCAAAGCTAAATTTAGTAAAGTTTTTTAAAATTTCATCTTTGTTTTTAAATTTATCATTAGTTAAAACTTCTCTTATCGTAAAATCATACTCAAATTTTTCACTAATGAAATAGCTATTTTTTAAAAAAAAATTATCATAAAATTCTATATATGCAATTGCTTTTGGTGTAAAATCAGCTATCTTAAAAGCATTTTGATAAGATTTTTTAGCTTTTGATTTTTTACCTAGAAAGTAGAGTAAATTTTTAAATAAATTTGGCTTCTTAAAAGATTTTACGACTAAATTTATGGTATTTTTATTTAAAATTTTTACTTCATTTCTTCCTTTGTAGATAGTTTTATAATTGTTGAAATCCTCTTTTAGGGCTATTAAAAAATCTTTGAAATTTTCAAAACCATCTCTTAAATCAAAAGCAAAACTCATTAATCTCTCCAAAAAATGGTATTTTATCTAAAATATATTAAAATTCAAATAAAATTTTTATATATTTTTAGGTCTTTAATGAAAAGATTGAAATCGTTTATTATAGTTTCAAATTCTATATCTTTTGAACATATTGGGACTTTATGTAGATCGTATTTAAGGGGGTGTATTTCTTTATAGCTTGATTTGAAAATTATACCAGACTTGCAATAGGGGGGGGTGTGATCAAAATGGGATGAGTTTTTGTAAAAACACAAAAAGATGGCGTTTTTACAGCAAAAGCTAGATGCAATATGCCTGTGTCAGGAGATATTAAAAAATTCGTATTTTTTAAATAAAAAGCGATTTCATTTATACTTTTTGCATTTAATTTTATATGTTTTATTCCTTTGGGAGCTAGAAAATTATTAATAAAATCATTTTGCAAGAATTCTTGTTTTGGATTTTGAACTATAGCTGGAATTAGGTTAAATTTATTATAAATATATTCAACTAGTTTAAAATTCTTCTCAAAGCTTAAAATCTTCTCTAAATCGCCAGAGCCAAGAGATAGAATGTATGAATTTTTATCTAAATCGCATTTTGTGGCTTTATGATCTATAAAAAATTCAGGGCTTATATCAATATCATGAAATTTTATTTCAGATATTTTTTCAAAAAGTTGGTTGGTGAGATGAAATCTATTTTGAAAACTATATAAATTTGAGTTTGTTTTATTTTTGATAATCCATCTTGCAAAAGAAAATTTTGCCATCATCTTTGATGAGGAGCCATCATAAAGATCTATTAACAAATCAAATTTATTAAGAATTATTTTAAATTGAGTTGAAATTTTAGAGATAATGTATTTTAAATAATTACTTCTATTTCTATCCATTGTAATTATCTTTTCAATATTTGGATTGTTTTTTAAAACCTCATATCCTATTTTATCCACGATAACTGTTATTTTAGAATCTGGAAATTTTGTTTTTAAGGCCCTTAAAATAGGGGTTCTAAGTAATACATCGCCAAAAAGTCCAAGCATTATTACACAAATTTTCATATCTTATCCATCATTTATAGTTTTTAAAAGTTTATTTGCTTTTTGGATTATTAAATTTGGATCTATTTCATTTATACAAAAGTCAGTTTTATCAATTTTAAAAGCATCGATTTTTTTGCCTGTATCAATTACTAAATTTACAGGTGTTTGATATGAGTTTCTACTGCTTGGACGGTTACCAAAAAGCGTGATAGAGGGGCGGTTTTGAGCCCAGGCTAAGTGAGTTATCGCACTATCATTTCCTATAACTAAATCGCAGCTATTTATAAAATAAACTAACTCTTTTAAACTCATTTTATCAAGCAAAATGGCCTTTGAGTTTGCTATAATTTCTTTAGCTTTAAGGCGTTCTTTTTCACTTCCAAAGCAGACATAAACTTCATTTTCTTTGTAGCTTAAATTTGAAGCTAGATAGTTAAATTTATCATAAATTTTACTCTCTTCGCTTGCAAAAGGAGCTAAAAGAATTCGCTTTTTTTCTATGTTTTTATTTGAAATTTTAGTTTGAAAACAAGGAAATTTATTTAAAATTTCATCTTTATCAAATTTAAAATTCAAAGCAAACCCTGCAAGGCTTAAATTTCTAATGATGATATTTTCATTATAATTAATATTAAATTTATTTTTGTAAAACAAACTTGAAAGAGCCTCACGAGAGCTAAATTTATCAAATCCAATAGTATTTTTTGAAATAATTCTAGAAATTATACTTGATTTTATAAGTCCTTGAAAATCAATAACTAAATCATACTCATTTTTTCTGGCTTTAATTAAAGTTTTTAGTGATTTTAAATAGTTTTTATCTTTTAAATTTATCTTTATAACTTGATTTATTAAAGGATGATTTTCTAAAATCTCACTAAATCTTTCTTCACAAATCCAGTCAATTTTTGAATCATTAAAATGCTTTTTTATGAATTGAAGCACAATGCTAGCTTGTATTATATCACCAAGTGCGGATAATCTAACTATTAAAACTCTCATTTTTTCCTTAAAACTTATAACTAAATGATATGCTTGTTAGTTGTGCATCTGTGTTTTTAAATTTACCATCAACTGTGCCTGGATAAAGCTTAGCTTGTTTATTTACAACTCTATCTTTTTTATCTTGATATAAATATCCAAAGCCAATGTTCATATTTTCATCTATGGCATAATTTGCACCAAATGAATAGATATAAGCCTTAGCATCAGGCATTTCAAAGCCGATTTTATCTTTATCTAACATCTTTTCATCTATTCCAAAACCAGCCATTAATCGTAGTTTTTGAGAGTATTGCCACGCCAAACCAAATCTATAAGTGTTTGAATTTTTTGCATTTTTTGGAACTGGCTTATCTGCAAAATTTATTGTTAATGGATGAGAAAAATTTTCTTTATAATTAAAATCTAGCGATTTTAAACTAGACCAATATGTTCTTTCATAATCAAATAAAAATGTAAAATCATGTAATTCATAAGCTAAGCCTAAATTTAAGCTTGCAGGAAGAGGTATTGTAACGCTAGCTTTATAATCTTTTGATGTGCCATTTTCTTTGATTTGTGCATTTCCTGTAACTGTTAAATCTATTTTAGATCTATAAGTAGCACTTAGGCTTAAATTTGAAAGAGGTTTATATGTAGCAGCTAGATTGTAGCCAACATCTATACTATTTCCTTTTAGGTCTCTTTCCATATGATAGCCTTGTGAAGTCTGCGAAGCGTTTTGGCTGGGATTTATCATTTTCATAATTTCAGGGCTTAATTTAACTTCACTTACAACATTTCCTGTAGTATAAACACCTCTAATACCAGCTGCTATACTAAAATTTTCACTTATTTTATAGGCTATATTTGATGATAGTTCAAATACTTTTAGGTCAAATTTTTTGCTAGTAGAAGCAGGATATGGCTCATTCCATTTTATTGATAAACCAACTGGTACATTTGATGAAAAACCTAATCTAAAATTATCAAAAATTTCAGGTGAAATATAATAAATAGTTGGAGCAAGACTAAAAAAATTCTCTGATGTAGAATCTTTAGTTCCTGGTTGTTTAGAGTAATTTGTAAATTTAGTTTTGCCAAGATAAACAAACATTGCGTTTCCTTCTATAAAATGTTTGTTTTCCAAAAAAGATATATTTGCTGGATTGTAATAGCTTGCATCACTCCCAAAACTTTTTGCTATATTGCTTCCTGCTAATGCCATCGAATCAGAACTTAATTCTGGTATCTTATAGCCAGCAGCAGATAAATTTTGGCTTAAAAATATTGTTACAAGCCCACAGTATAAATAAAAATTTTTTTTCATTAATTGCCTTTTTTGTATAAAATAGCTCGCATTGTATCAGATTTATTTTAAATTTTAGTAAATTTTAAAATTTTAACACATTTAATTTTATAAATTTAAAAACTATACTTAAATTTATTATTTTTATAGTTAAATTTAGATAAAATCAAATTCTGATCAATTTTATAAGGAATTTATATGGACGAACAAACCATCAAAGCACATAAAATCAGTAATAAAGAGTATGAAAATATTTTAGAAATTTTAGGTCGTGAGCCAAATTTATTAGAGCTTGGGATTTTTTCGGCTATGTGGAGCGAGCATTGTAGTTACAAATCGAGTAAAAAATATTTAAATGGCTTTCCAACAAAAGCACCGTGGGTTATTCAAGGACCTGGCGAAAATGCAGGAGTGATTGATATTGGTGGCGATATGGCGGCTGTTTTTAAGATGGAAAGTCATAATCATCCAAGCTTTATAGAGCCATTTGAAGGGGCTGCAACTGGGGTTGGTGGAATTTTAAGAGATATTTTTACAATGGGAGCTAGAGTTGAAGCAAATTTAAATTCTCTTAGATTTGGTGAAATTAGGGGAGATGATAAAATAAATTCGTATCAAAGATATTTATTAAAAGGTGTTGTAAAAGGCATTTCGCACTATGGAAATTGTATGGGGATTCCTACAATAGCTGGAGAGTGTAGTTTTGATGAGAGCTTTAACGGAAATATTTTAGTCAATGCTTTTGCTTTAGGGGTTGTTAAAAAAGATGAGATTTTTTATGCTAAAGCAGAAGGGGTTGGAAATCTTGTTATATATGTAGGTTCAAAAACAGGTAGAGATGGTCTTGGCGGGGCTGTGATGGCAAGTGATAGCTTTAATGATGAAAATAAAAGCCTTCGTCCAACTGTACAAGTAGGAGATCCTTTTGCTGAAAAGCTTTTGATGGAGGCTTGCTTAGAGCTTTTTAAAAGAGATTTGATCATTGGAATTCAAGATATGGGTGCAGCAGGACTTACTTCAAGTAGTTTTGAAATGGCAGGAAAAAGTAGAAGCGGGATGAAACTACATCTTGATAAAGTTCCTATGAGAGAGATTGGTATGACTCCTTATGATTTAATGCTTAGCGAGAGTCAAGAAAGGATGTTAATTTGTGCTAAAAAAGGCAGTTTTGAAGAAATTAAAAAGATATTTGATAAATACGATCTTGATGCAGAGATTATAGGAGAGGTAACAAATAACGGCAATATGGAGCTTTATTGGAATGGTGAATTAGTCGGAGATATACCTATTTCTCCACTTAGCCAAAAGGCTCCAATTTTAGATAGACCTGTTAAAAAACCATCTTATTTGGATGAAATTTCTAGCTTAAATTTATGTGGTTGTGGAGCTAGTGAGATTAGCAATAATGATGCATTTTTAAAGATAATGAGCGATCCAAATGTATTAAATAAAAGATTTATTTATGATCAATACGATGCAAATATCGGCACAAATACTATAAAACAGCCTGGGCTTTTAGGGGCTGGCGTGATTAGAGTTAAGCAAAATTCAGTCGCAATTGCTATAGCTAGTGAGTGTAATACTAGGATGAATTATATAAATCCAAAAATTGGAGCTAGTTTAGCTGTTGCAACAAGTGGTAGAAAAGTCGCTATGACAGGAGCTACTCCACTTGCTATAACTGATTGTTTAAATTATGGAAATCCTGAAAATGAAGAAGTTATGTGGCAGTTTAAAGAGGGTTGTGAGGGCATAAAAGAAGCTTGCAAAGAGTTAAATACACCAGTTGTTAGTGGAAATGTAAGTCTTTATAACGAAACAGATGGGGTTAGTATACAGCCAACACCAGGAATCGTAAGCGTGGGTGTTAATAAAAATTTCAAAAACTCTTTAGGCAGTATTTTTACTAAAAATGGAGTTAGTGTTTATTTGATAGGTAAAACAAAAGGTGTATTTGCAGGATCGCTTTATCAAAAAGTTTTATATGGAAAAATAGGCGGAACTCTTCCTAATATAAATTTTAAAGAAGAAAGAGCGTTGTGGGATTTTGTAATTTCTCAAAATTTAGATAGAAATTTAGAATTTGCAAATTCTGTTGGTATTGGAGGAGTGGCTATAACTCTTGCTAAAATGGCGGCTATGTCAAATTTAGGCGGTTATTTTAGAATGGAAGTAGAAGATGATAGAGATATTTTTGATGAGAGTTTTTCAAGGGCGATAGTTGGCGTGGTTAATGAAGAAAATTTTAAACAAAATGCTAAAAAATTTGGTTTAGAAATTCAAAAATTGGGCGAAGTTGGTAGAGAAAATTTTAAAATTAACGAAGTTGAAATTTCATTAAAAAATTTAAGAAATATCTATTTAAATGATTTTGAAAATATTTTAAGGGCTTAAAATGAGTTATTTGATTTTATTTGTGATTTTAGGTGTAATTTTTTTTATAATTGCACCTAAAGAAAATCAAAAAGATATAAATCAATCAAAAATTAATGAAGCTAAATTTATAGTGTCTTTGGTCGCAAAAGTTGTAAAAAGCGATGGTATTGTTAGCAAAGATGAGGCGATTTTGGTTGGTGAAATTTTGGATGGTTTGGTAAAAGCTAAAGGGCTTTTGCCAAACCAAAGAGAAGAGTTAAAAAATCATTTTAATATACAAAAAAATAGTCAAAGATCGGCTTTTAGCTTGGCTTTTGAATATAAAAATACTTTCGATCTAAATTTAAATTATAGAATAGATATTGTATATTTTTTGCTAAATATAGCATTTATTGATGGTGATTTGAGTAGTTTTGAAAAGCAAGTTATTATTGAAATTTGCGATGGATTTGATTTAAATGATATTTTGAAAAATGATATTTTTTCTAAATTTGAGAAAAATTTTAAAAATTTAAATACACATTTTCAACTAGATCCTTATGAAGTTTTGGGAGTTAGTAAAGATATGAGTTTTGGTGAAATTAAGAAAAAATACAGAGAACTTGTTAGAAAATATCATCCAGATATTTTGATTGGCAATGGTGCAAGTGAGGATATTGTAAGTGAGGCAACTAAAAAATTAAAAGATATAAATGTGGCTTATGAAATGATTGAAAAAGAGAAAAATTTAAATGCTTAAAGCTATAGAGACTCTTAAAAATTTAGAAAATAAAGAAAAATCTTTAGTATGAAATTAAATAGAAAATTTATATTTTTAGGAAAAATAAATGTGTATAGTTAATAGGCAAAAATTTGATAATTTTTTAAGTTCTTTAAAACAAACTAATCAAAAACTGGATTTTTTTGTAGATTTTAACAAATGCAGTAAAAATTTAAAAAAGATTTCAGTGCATTTAAATACTCTTAATTATTTGCTTGGAAAAAATGATTTAAAGCAAGAAATTGATTTTTTATATAGTCAAAATAAGGAGTGTTTTAGTGTTTTAAATTTACTAATAGCTGTTAGGGATAAAAATATTTTTATATTAGATGATAATAATGAAATTTGCAGCTTAAAAAGCTATTTTGAAAATTCTAATAAAATTTATAAATTTATGTGCGAGACTGGATTGAGGGATATTTTTATAAATCAAAATATCAAAAATTTAAGTGATTATGTTTTTGGTATAGAAGCTGGGCTTGATACAAATGCTAGAAAAAACCGAAGTGGAAAAAGTTTTGAAAATTTAATATCTAGAAAATTTGATAACGAAAAAATTAATTATAGAAAAGAGGTAAAAAGCGTAGAGTTTATAGATTTAAATTTAGGAAGTGATTTAAAAAGATTTGATTTTGTGATAAACACTAAAAATAAAATTTACTTTATAGAAACAAATTTTTATAATTTAGGCGGATCAAAGCTAAATGAGGTTGCAAGAAGTTATATTGAAATAAATGCAAAAATTTCTTTAAATAATAAATATGGATTTGTATGGGTAACAGATGGTCGTGGCTGGTTAAGTGCAAAAAATAAACTAGAAGAAGCTTATAAAAGCATTGAAATCTATAATTTATCAAATTTAAATATTTTTATAGAAAAGATAAAAAATGAAATGTAATAATTTTATTAGCGAAGATAAAAATTTCACTCTTTATGAAGGCGATACATTTAAAATATTACCAAATTTAAATGAAAAATTTGATCTTATTTTTGCTGATCCACCTTATTTTTTATCAAACGATGGACTAAGTATTCAAAGCGGTAAAATAGTTAGTGTAAACAAAGGCAAGTGGGATAAAGATGAAGGCTATATGGATGAGTTTAACAAAACTTGGCTTGAGTTAGCAAGAGATAGGTTGAGTGATAATGGCTCTATTATGATAAGTGGAACTCATCATAATATATTCTCAATTGGTAGAAATTTGCAGCTATTAGGTTATAAAATTTTAAACATTATAACTTGGCAAAAAACAAACCCGCCACCAAATTTTAGTTGTCGCTATCTTACCCACTCAACAGAACAAATTATATGGGCTAGAAAAAACGAAAAAAATAAGCATATTTTTAACTATGAACTTATGAAAAAAATAAACGGCGATAAGCAGATGAAGGATATTTGGGCTTTTTCGGCTATTGCACCTTGGGAAAAAAGTGCTGGAAAACACCCAACTCAAAAACCGCTTGCTTTGCTTATTAGGCTTATTTTAATGGCTAGTTATGAAAATAGTTTAATCTTAGATCCATTTAGTGGAAGTAGCACAACTGGTATTGCGGCAAATTTACTAAATAGAAAATTTATAGGCATAGAACAAGAAAAAGAATTTATAAGTATGAGCTTAAAAAGAAAAGATGAGTTAGATTTTGATAAAAAAAATATTTTAAAAAAAATAAACGATTTAAAATTTATAAGGAGTAAAGATGAGAGCGTTAATTAGTGTTAGTGATAAAGGCGGTATAGTTGAGTTTGCAAAAGAGCTTGAAAATTTAAATTATGAAATTTTAAGCACAGGTGGGACATATAAAATACTAAAAGATAGCGGAATTAAGGCGATTGAAGTAAGCGAATTTACAAAAAGCCCTGAGATGTTTGAAGGACGCCTAAAGACTCTTCATCCAAAAATTCATGGCGGAATTTTATATAAAAGAGATGATGAAAAGCATATTTTTGAGGCAAAAGAAAATGAAATTTATAAAATTGATTTAGTTTGTGTAAATTTATATCCTTTTAAAGAAACTACAAAAAAAACTAATAATTTTGATGAAATTATAGAAAATATCGATATCGGCGGTCCTGCGATGGTAAGAAGTGCTGCTAAGAACTATAAAAGTGTTTTGATAGTAACTGATAAAAATGACTATAAGGATGTGATAAATTATATTAAAAACGATAAATGCGATGAAAAATTTAGACTTCAAATGATGATAAAAGCTTATGAACATACGGCTAGTTATGATGCATATATTGCAAATTTTATGAATGATAAATTTAATAACAACTTTGGCAAGAGCAAATTTATAGTAGGAAAAAAGGTTTTTGATACAAGATATGGCGAAAATCCTCATCAAAATGGTGCTTTGTATGAATTTGAGGATTTTTTTAGCACTCATTTTAAAATTTTAAAAGGCGAGCCTAGTTTTAATAACCTAACAGATATCCACAGTGCTATAAATATTGCAAAAAGTTTTAAAAATTCAGTTGCTATTTGCAAGCATGCAAATCCTTGCGGTTTTGGAATGAAAGATGATTTACTTCAAAGCTATAAAAGTGCTTTGATTTGCGATCCTGTTTCAGCTTATGGTGGAGTGGTTGCTATAAATGGAGTTATAAATTTAGAGCTTGCTAACGAACTTCACAAAAAAGGGACTTTTATGGAGGTCATAGTTGCTAAAGGTATGGATGTGGATGCTCTGAAAATTTTTGAAGATAAAAAAAGAACTAAAATTTTTATTTGTGATTTTGATAAATTTGACACAGATAAGTTTGACTTTAAATTTATAAACTCAGGTTTTGTCTATCAAAATAGAGATTTTATAAAAGATGATGAGGTTAAAAATTCAACCCTAGTAACTGAAATTAAAGCAAATCAAAATCAAATAACTGATATGGAAATTGCTTGGAGAATTGCTGCTTTAACTAAAAGCAATTGTGTTGTTTATGTGAAAGACTCTGTTTTGGTTGCTATTGGAATGGGTATGACAAGCAGGGTTGATGCAGCAAGAGCAGCTGTAGCAAAAGCAAATGATATGGGTATTGATTTAACAGGTTCAGTTCTTGCAAGTGAGGCATTTTTTCCATTTAGAGACAGTATTGATATAGCAAAAGAGGTTGGAGTTAAGGTGGTAGTCCAGCCAGGTGGATCAATTAGAGATGATGAAGTTATAAAAGCTGCAAATGAAGCTAAAATGGCGATGTATTTTACAGGCATTAGACACTTTTTGCATTAAAATTAAAATTAGAGCATTGCAAAAAATTCAATGCTCTAATTAGCCAATCAAATTAAAATTAGTATTTTTAAAGATAAGATTACTTATTGGGATTTTGAAATTTACTTAATTTATTGATGGTTTAAATCTAAAAAATAGCCTAAATTTAACTTAATTTGTTTATTGAAATGTGTTTTAAATTTAAAAACAAATTCAACAATAGTTTAAATTTTTTAATTGGTATTTAATTGGCAATTAATCACATTATGAAATCATAACAAAATACGATATTTATTAATACTAAATTCATAAAAAATTTTAAATATCTTTACAAAAAATCCACTTTATCCAACCCTTAAATAAAACAGAATAAATTTCAATAATAAATTTAATCAAACCGCCAAAAATTTAAAAATCCATAAATT
>NZ_VWSJ01000015.1 GCF_009690845.1 Campylobacter portucalensis | reverse complement strand
TTATGTTTCAGTTGCTTACCCCACATAACTTTATAACCAGCTACTGAAAGTGCAATAGCTAAAACAAGTGTGCCTCCACCGGTAAGCCATCCGTTAACAGTTGAGAAAAAATTATCAACCTTAGTTAAACCAGTGCCACCAGCAGCGAACAAAAGATTAGGAAATAAGGAAAGGGTTAAAAAAGCAACTAGTTGCTTTAAACGAGAGTTTGTCTTAGAAGAGTTGGGTTTTTCTAAACGAGCGTTACGCCCCCCCCCCGACTATTAGGGTAGAAAGTTTTGTCATCATTTTTGTATCTCCTTTATAAAATTGACAACGAGTTATAACATATTTTTAAATAAAATAATATAAAAATATGAAAATTATTTGTCTTTGTAGTGTGAGCCACACTGGATAAAATAGATAGTCTCGTTTGCTATTTGATAAACGTTCCTATTCTTGGTATCTATGCGTCTGCTATAATATTCTGACAAATTTCCGCTTAGTCGTTCAGGCTTACCAAGCCCTTTGTGTCCGTTTCTGTCTATATCTTGTATTAACTCAACTATCTTTTTGAAAACTTTTTTATCGGTCTTTTGCCAATACAAAAACTCCTCCCAAGCTTCATTTGTCCAAGCCTTAATCATTAAAGATTACCTCGTGAACTACTCCACCACTCTTACGTATCTCTTCTGCACCACGCTCGAGTCTTGCCAAATTTTGCTTTGAGTAAAACGGATCAGCCTTTAACTCAAATGGTATCCCTTGATGCCTGATGATTTGTTTGTAAAAGGCATTTGTAGCCGATGAAAGAGTAAGCCCAATGCTCTCAAGTATCTGCTCAACTGCCTTTTTGTCATCATCATTTACACGTATGCTTATATTTGCCATATCTTATCCTTGTTTGTATTTGTTTTATAGAACATAGTATATCAAAAATATTTCATCTTGTCAAAAAAATGATTGTATTTTTATGACTTTCAAAAGCTCTTTATTGCACTTTGGGTTTTTTAAGCAGTAAAAACCCAAACAATCTATTAAAAAAGCCGATAGAATGGGCTCTTTGAGCTATATTGATTAAAATTTGCATTTTTTATTTTTGCTTAAAGTGCTTACAAGTGCCTAAACTAGGTAATATTGTAATTAAAAAACCATTAAAAAACCGAAAGAAAATTTTTTAACCTTAAGAGATTTTGGGCAAATTTAGGCATTTTTTAAGCAAAAATAATTCTTAAATGGCTTTTTTAGCTTAAATGAAAATACGAATTTTAACTTTTTATCACGTTTAAACACCGATATTATCGTGCTTTGAAGCGTTTAAGTATTTCTATACACGCACCTAAAAATTTAAAAAACCGAGAAATAGAGTTATGTAAAAGCCGTATTTTGGCTATTTTACTTTTTTACAATAGCTAAAAAAACAGTAAAAAAACCATTAAAAAACCCAAGAGAATTTTATTAAGATTTATTGAATATTTTTTAAAAACTTAAAAATAAAAATTAGTTTTATATAAATTTGACAATAGAATTTAGATAATCTGCATACCATTGCATTAATATTCTGTTTTGCTCTAGTGTAGCCGTTCGTCTTTCGTAGGCGTATTTTACGGCGTTTGGTTCTGTGTGGGCTAGTGCATTTTCTATTGTCTTTTCGCTTATACCTAGCCTTACAAGCTCTGTAAAATGCAAGGAACAAATCGTCTTAAATGTGGCTCTAAATCCGTGAGCACAAGCCCTTGAGTGGTATTTGTCTTTTGATCCTAAATTTCTTATAGCCTTGCTTATACTATCTCTGCTTATATGCCCTGTCTTTGTAACAGCAGGAAATACAAAATCGCTTTGTATCGGCGTATATTGTCTTTGTTCCAGTAGTATTGATAAGGCTTGTTTGCTGAGGGCAATTTGGTGGGCGTGCCGCATTTTCATCTCAAGCGGTGGTATGCTCCAAATTTCTGTTTTTAAATTTATGTGCTCCCACTTCATATTTGCCGTGTTTGCTGGTCGATTTACGCATAAAATTTGAAGCATTAGAGCTCTTTTGGTTTGTAAATCCATTCTACTATCATCTCTTAGATCTATCAAAAACTCTTTTAAATCAGTTTCGTTGGTAATTGCTGGATATCTTGTATCTATGCCGTTTCTAAGGCTAAAGTTATTAGACGTTGGGAATTCATCGTGTAAAGCCTTGCAAGGATTGTAGTCTATATATCTATCCTTAATGGCATTTTCGTAGAGCGAATTTAACGTATTGATTATTCGGTGTATCGTTTCCAGTCTTGACTTTTTTGGATTGTGTGGATTAAAAAGCGGCATTAATATATTTTTTAGATCATTAAATTTAATATCCTTTATATCGATATTTCCAAATTTAGGCAGTATATAGGTTTTCATTCTAGATTTGATTTTATCCAAATATGTCTTATCCAGCTGATCTATCTTCTCTTTTTTGTCGATATATTTTTCAAAGAGTGCGGTCAGTTGATACTTATCTTTTGACCTTATAAAACCATTTTCAAATTTCCTAATGAGTTCTACGGCATCTTTCCTAGCCTCTGCTACACTATAAATTCCTTCTCTAAATTCTTTTAATTTAAAATGATTTATGTTTTTGTATTGTATAAAAAACGTTTTCAATCCACTTGGATAGACTTTTATATAAAGCTCTTTTGGATTGCCTACTGCTTTTTTGTATATTTTATTGGTTGGCAATAAACCCCTAATGTCTTTATCGTATAATTTTGCTGTTGATATTTTTGGCATTTTTACCCTCTAAAAAATAAAATTACCTTTATAAGATATGAATTACCTTATAAATAACCTTAATGATTTGGAAGCAATTATATAGTAAAAAGAATTAAAAAGAAGTAAATGATGAGTTTTAGCCCTAAAAATCGGAATTAAAAGGAAGTAAAAGTAATTAAATGGAAGTAGCTGTAATCAAAGAAAAGATATAATGGTGGGTTCACTAGGACTCGAACCTAGGACCATCCGGTTATGAGCCGGATGCTCTAACCAACTGAGCTATGAACCCAATTTGAATTAAAAATTGAATTATACATCATCAAAGCTTTAATTTAGCTAAATTTTACTAAAAACTTATCAATTTTTAGTAAAATAGTGCAAATTATCATCAAAAAATATATCCCTACAAAGCTCTATTAAAAGAGAAATAGCAATATTGACTACTTCTTTTTTAAAATATATATTAGTATTTATATGAAATTTTTTAATTATTTTATTATCAAAATTAGCAACACCGACAATAATTGATTTTATTTCATCCTTAGCACTAAAATCATCAACACCGCTAATTGCTATGGCAAAACTAGCCCCACTTGCTCTTAAAGCTCCATCTAACATTTGTTCTACGCATTCAATGCTTATTGCTCCAAATTTATTTAAAATTTCATCTTCAATATCCAACCAAGTATGTTTTATCTGTTTAGAATATACAACCAGTGATCCATCAAAAATCTCGCTAAAATCGCTAGTTTTACTAAATTCTGATGTCAAAAGCCCAGCAGTATAGCTCTCAGCAAAGGTAATTTTTGCATTGTGTTTTTTTAATTTTTTTACTATAAAATTTACCAAATCATCACTAAAAATAGCTGTTTTGAAATTTGATTTTATCTCATTGATAAATCCATCTAAATACCCAAATTTAAGCTCTTTTGCTTGAAATTTGGTAATAAAATTTGAGTATTTTGTAGAGATGATATCTATTTGAAATTTATTTTTTAAATTTTTTATCTCTATTGGATTATTGTCGTAGATGAAAAAAGTTGTGGTTTTATTTTTATTTTGTATTAAAAATTTAGGCAATAAATTTAGAGGTGTAGCTTTTATTAGATTGATTTTTACACCTTTTATGTCTATTAAAATACTATTTTTTTGATAATTTAATGAATTTTGTGGTATTAAATCATCAAATTCGTTGAGTATTAATAAATCTTCATTTATTGTGGCAAGTATTTTGTTTGTTAAATAGTGCGTTGAGTTATCGGTAATGATTGTGATTTGACTATAGTTAGATATGCAAAATTCCAAATTCTGCTTTAAATTTATTTTTTCTATAAATTTAATATCATCTAAATTTCCAAAATTCTCAATGTAGCTTTTAAAAATATAATCCAAAAATGGTTGATTTATTTTTATACTACTACTTATTATTAAGAGCAAATTTTTCATTAAAATCCTTAAAATTTTAAAGATTATATCATATTTATGGATAAAAAATTTAAATTTTATGCTTATTTTAGGCAATTTTTGATAAAATTCAAAAATTTTTAATTTAAGGTTTTAGATATGGATTATAAAGACACGCTTTTTTTACCCAAAACAGATTTTCCTATGCGTGGAAATCTGCCACAAAATGAACCAAATAGATTTAAATCTTGGTATGAAAATAGAAAAATTTATGACAAGATGAAAAAAATCAGACAAGGCTGTGATTTAAGTTTTAGTATTCATGATGGCCCTCCTTATGCAAATGGACATCTTCATATAGGTCATGCACTTAATAAAATTTTAAAAGATATAATCACAAAAACTCACTATTTTTTTGGTCAAAATATCAGATACGTTCCTGGTTGGGATTGTCATGGACTGCCGATAGAACAGCAAGTAGAAGTAAATTTAGCTGGCAAAAAAGATAGCTTGCCAAAAAGTAAAATAAGAGAACTTTGCAGAGAACATGCTAGTAAATTTATTGATATCCAAAGAGATGAGTTTAAAGCTCTTGGAATTTTAGGTGATTGGAATGATCCATATTTGACTATGAAATTTAAATTTGAAGCAGATATTTATAGAAATCTTTGTGAGATAGCTAAAAAGGGGCTTTTGATAGAAAGAAGTAAGCCTGTTTTTTGGAGTTGGGCTGCAAAATCTGCTTTAGCAGAAGCTGAGGTTGAATATAAAGAAAAAGAAGATTATAGCATTTATGTGGCTTTTGATTTAAACGAAGAAGCAAATTTAAAACTAAATACTAAAAACGCAAAAGCAGTTATTTGGACTACTACGCCTTGGACTTTGCCTGCTAATGAAGGGATATCTTTAAATCCTGATGAAAAATATGTTGTTACAAAAGAGGGTTATATTTTTGCTAAACCTTTGCTTGAAGTTTTGATTGCAAAAAATTTAACAAAAGGTGAGATTATAAAAGAATTTTCATCTTGTGAGCTTGAAAATTTATATGCTATAAATCCTTTAAATGGTAGAAAATCAAAATTTATATTAGGTGAGCATGTTTTGATGGATGGTGGAACAGGACTTGTTCATACAGCACCAGGACACGGTGAGGATGATTATTTTATAGGGCTTAAATACGGACTTGATGTAACTATGCCTGTAGATGATGGCGGATGTTATGATGAGACGATAAAATCAAAAAAACTTATAAAAGATGAATTTGCTGATGATTTTGTTGGGATGCATATTTTTAAAGCTAATGAGAAAATTTTAGAGATTTTAGGAGATAATCTTTTAGATTCTAGTAAATTTATCCACTCATATCCATTTTGCTGGAGGACGCACAAACCCGTGATTTATAGAGCCACAAAGCAGTGGTTTATCGCTATGGATGAAGCAAAATTAAATGGAAAAACCCTAAGAGAAGTTGCTTTAAACGAGATAAATAATAACATTACTTTTTATCCTAAAACAGGTAAAAACAGGCTTTTATCTATGATAGAAAATCGCCCTGATTGGTGTATTTCAAGACAGAGAGACTGGGGGGTTCCAATAGCTTTTTTTAGGGATAAAACTACCCAAAAACCTATCTTTGATAGTGAAATTTTAGATAAGATAGCTTTTATTTTTGAAGAAAAAGGTGCTGATGCTTGGTGGGATTTAGAAATTTGTGAGTTTTTGCCTAAAAGTTCAAAATACAATCCTTCAAATTTAGAAAAAGTTATGGATATTTTAGACGTTTGGTTTGATAGTGGTTCTACTTGGAATGCAGTTTTAAGAAGCGGATGCTATGATGCAGGTGGATATCCATCTGATATGTATTTAGAAGGAAGCGATCAACACCGTGGTTGGTTTCAAAGTTCATTACTTATTAGTTGTGCAGTCAATGAAAAAGCCCCCTATAGAAGCATTTTAACTCATGGATTTACTGTTGATAAAAATGGTCAAAAGATGAGTAAATCTTTAGGAAATGTGATATCACCGCAAGAAGTTGCAAAAACTCATGGTATTGAAATTTTAAGATTGTGGGTTGGGCTTAGTGATTATTCAAGTGATTTAAAAATAGGTGATGAAATTTTAAAACAAGTAAGTGAGCAATACCGAAAAATTCGAAATACAATTAGATTTTTATTAGCAAATGTTAGTGATTTAGAAGAGCTTGAAATTTCTAAATTTAATGCCTTAGATCTATGGATTTTAGCAAAAGCTAGTAAGACTTTTGATGAAGTTAGTGTTGCTTTTAAAAATTATGAATTTTCAAAAGGTTTTAATACTCTTTTAAATTTTTTAAGTGCTGATTTAAGTGGAATTTATCTTGATATTTGCAAGGATAGATTGTATTGTGATGATGTGAATGAAACAAGAAGAAAAAGTTGTCAAAGTGCTATGGTTTTAATAACTAGAGAGTTGTTGCCACTTATAGCACCAACTCTTACATATACAGTTGATGAAGTTATGGAATATGCACCAGAGATAGTTAAAAATGGTGCAAAAGATGCTTTTGATTTAATTTATAAAGGGCTTGATTATAGCTTTGATGAAAGTGATGAAATTTTGATAAATTCAAGAGAGAAATTTTTTGAAATTATAGACAAATTAAAAAAAGAAAAACTTATAAAATCCACTTTAGAGTTGGTTATAGAAACGAGTTGTGATGAAATTTTATCAAAAGATACCTTATCAATGAGTGATTGGTTTATGGTAAGTGATATAAAAAACATAAGCTCTTCTATTAGTTTGGCTGAATTTAGCGTAAATGATGAGATTTTTAAACTCGTAAAATCAAGTAAATTTAAGTGTCCAAGGTGTTGGAAATTTGATAGTCAAGAAGAAAATGGACTTTGTCCTAGATGTAAAGAAGTAATGAAAAATGTTTAGTTTGCCTATACCTTTTAGTGTGATTGCTATAACTATTGCAATTATTTTGGTTTTTATAGGTATTGGGTTGTTTTTTGTAAATAAATTTAAGGAGTAGAGGTGGTAAGCTTAGAGCAGGCTTTAAAATTTTCAGAAGAAGAGATTAAAAATTTAAGAGACGAGTTGGAAGAAAAGATTATAAAAGATAAAATTTTAGGTGCTTATGTGGAGCAGTTAAGCAATCAAAATTTAAACAAAAGTGGTGATGGAATTCCTGTTGCCATTAAAGATAATATCCAAGTAAAAGGATGGAGTGTAACAAGTGCTTCTAAAATTTTACAAGGCTATATCTCCCCATATGATGCAACTGTTATTGCTAAATTAAGGGCTAAAAATTTAAGCCCTTTTGGAAGAACAAATATGGATGAATTCGCTATGGGAGGAGCTACGACAACCTCTTTTTATGGCAAAACTCTAAACCCAATCGATCACTCAAGAGTTCCTGGCGGAAGCAGTGGAGGCAGTGCTGCTGCTGTTGGCGGCAAGATAGCTATTGCAGCTTTAGGAAGCGATACAGGGGGGAGTATTCGCCAACCTGCTGCGTTTTGTGGTTGTGTGGGATTTAAACCTACATATGGAAGAGTTAGTAGATATGGACTTGGAGCATACTCAAGCAGTCTCGATCAAATCGGACCTATAACTCAAAATGTTCGTGATGCTTCTATTTTGTATGATATTATAGCAGGTCATGACGAAAAAGATAGTACGAGTTTTAATGGTAAATATGAAAGCACTTTTGATAAACTAAACTCAGATAAAAAATTTACAATAGCAGTTATTGAAAATTATATAGATCAAAGTGATGAAGATGTCAAAAAGGCTCTTTTAAATACAATTGAAAGATTAAAATCAGATGGCCATAAGATAATTTATAGAAATTTTACAAATGCAAAATACAATATCGCCACATATTACATTATATCAACCGCAGAAGCAAGTGCGAATTTAAGCAGATATGATGGGATAAGATACGGAAGGCGAGCTGAAACAAAAAGCCTTGATGAGCTTTATTTAAAAACTAGAGGCGAGGGATTTGGCGAGGAGGTTCAAAGAAGAATGCTTTTAGGGACTTTTGTTTTAAGCAGCGGATATTACGATGCTTATTATATAAAAGCACAAAAAGCAAGAGCTTTTATAAAAAGCCAATATGATGAAATTTTAAATGAAGCAGATATTATTTTTATGCCTGTTGCACCAACTACTGCTTATAAATTTGGAGCTATAAAAGATCCAATTAGTGCTTATTTGGGAGATATTTTTACTGTTGGTGTAAATTTAGCAGGGCTTCCAGCCATTTCAGTTCCAATCTCTAAAGATAGAGATGGGCTAAGTATTAGTGCACAAATTGTTGGTAAGGCATATGATGAACAAGGCGTTCTTGATAGTGCTTATTGTTTAGAAAATCTAATAAAAGGATAAAAAATGAATATTATAAAAAGAGCTTTAACTTTTGAAGATGTGCTTTTAGTTCCTCAATACTCCGAGATAGTGCCAACCGATGTTAATTTGCAAACAAAATTTAGTAGAAATATAAATTTAAACATACCGCTTGTAAGTGCAGCTATGGATACAGTTACTGAAGATAGAACTGCTATTATGATGGCAAGACTTGGCGGTATTGGCGTAATACATAAAAATACAGACATACCAACACAAGTTAAAATGGTAAAAAGGGTAAAAAAAAGCGAAAGTGGAGTTATTATGGAGCCTATTTTTATCAAGTCAGACGCCACTATAAAAGAAGCACTTTTAATAATGAGTGAGTATAGAATTTCAGGTATTCCTGTTGTTGATGATAGAGGTATTTTAATAGGAATTTTAACAAATAGGGATCTTAGATTTGAGAGTGATTTTTTAGCAAAAGTAGGAGATAAAATGACTAAAGCTCCGCTAATTACAGCACCAAAAGGTTGCACTCTTGATGATGCTGAAAAAATTTTTAGAAATAATAAAGTAGAAAAGTTACCAATTATTGATGAAAATGGAAAATTAAGTGGTTTGATTACTATAAAAGATCTTAAAAAAAGAATCGAATATCCAAATTCAAATAAAGATAGCTATGGAAGGCTAAGAGTTGCTGCAGCAATTGGAGTAGGGCATATAGAAAGGGCTGAGGCTTTAATAGAAGCTGGGGTTGATGTTTTGGTTATGGATTCTGCTCATGGACATTCAAAAAATATAATCTCAACGCTAAAAGAGATTAAATCTAAATTTAGTATTGATGTTGTAGTTGGAAATGTGGCAAATCTAGAAAGCATTAAAGATCTAGCTAAGGCTGGTGCAGATGCTATAAAAGTAGGAATTGGTCCAGGAAGCATTTGTACTACTAGAATTATAGCAGGCGTTGGCGTACCTCAAATTACTGCTATTAGCGATTGTGCTAAAGAGGCAAAAAGATATGAAATTCCAATAATAGCAGATGGTGGGATAAAATATTCAGGTGATATAGCAAAAGCTTTAGCTGTTGGAGCTAGTTCAGTTATGATAGGAAGTTTGCTTGCTGGCACAGATGAGAGTCCAGGGGATTTTGTAACTTATCAAGGAAGACAATATAAAGTTTATAGAGGTATGGGATCTTTAGGCGCTATGAAAAAAGGGAGTGCGGATAGATATTTTCAAGAAGGAACAGCTTCTGAAAAATTAGTTCCAGAAGGCATTGAGGGTAGAGTTCCATATGTAGGAAGTATAAAAAATGTAGTATATCAATTAATAGGCGGAGTTAGAAGCTCGATGGGGTATTGTGGTAGCAAGGATATTCCTACTTTTCAAGAAAAGGCTGAATTTGTCGAGATAACTTCAGCAGGTTTAAAAGAGAGCCATGTGCATGATGTTATCATCACAAAAGAAGCACCTAATTATAGAGTGGATTAGTGGAAGTAAATACAGGTATTGAGTATTTTAATGAGCCGTTATATTTAGAAAGCGGTAGAATTTTACCAAATTTTAAACTAGCTTATGAAACTTATGGTAGATTAAATAACGATAAATCTAATGCAGTTGTCGTTTGTCATGCACTTACTGGTTCTCACCACGCAGCAAGTCGTTATAAAAATGACACTAAATTTGGTTGGTGGGATGCTATGATAGGCGATGGCAAGGCTATTGATACTACTAAATTTTTTGTCATTTGTATAAATATTTTATCTAGTCCATTTGGTTCTACAAGTCCTCTTGATATAGATGAAAGCACAGGACTTGAATATCGTATGAATTTTCCAGTTATAGTTATAAGCGATGTTGTTAATGCTCAAATGAGACTTTTTAAGAAGTTTGGTATAGAAAAAGCTTATGCTGTTATAGGTGGAAGTTTAGGCGGTATGCAATCGCTTTGCTTTGCTATAGAGCACAATAAATTTACAGATAGAATAATAATGTTAGCTTCTACATATGCTACTAGTGCTTGGGCTATAGCTTTTAATAAAATAGCAATTCATGGAATTTTAAATGATATTATGTTTGACGATGGCAATTATGATGTAAATTTAGTAAAAAAGCACGGTCTTGTTGGGATGGAAGTTGGTAGAATGGCAGGCCATATTAGTTTTTTAAGTCCAGATTCTACTAGTTTAAAATTTGGAAGAAAATACGTAAATACTGATGGTTTATATGAGCTAAAAGGAAGATTTGAAGTGGATAGATATATGGAGTATAATGCTTCAAATTTTGCTAAAAGATTTGATCCGCTTTGTTATTTATATATAGTTAAAATGATGAATAATTTTGATTGTACGAGACATTTTGATAATTTAAAAGATGCACTTTCAAATATTTTAGCAAGATTAACTCTTATTTCTTTTAAAGGCGATATGCTTTTTAGGTGGCAGGAGATGAGAGAAATTTTTGATGTTATGGTAGAGCTTGGCAAGGGCGATATGGTAGAATTTTATAATATAAATAGCAATTATGGACACGATGCGTTTTTGGTTGAATATGATAAATTTGATTTTTATGTAAAAAAGGCTTTAGAATGGAAAATTTAGAACAAAATGGTAGCTTTGAGAGCAAAATTCAAGATTTAAATTCATTAATCGAAAAATTAAAAGATGAGAATTTAAATCTTCAAGATAGTGTTAAAATTTTTAAAAATGCTAAAAATTTACTAAAAGAAGCAAAAAGCATTTTAGAGGAAGCTAGGCTTGAAATTTTTAAGGATGATGATGAGTAGGGTTTGTATTATACAATTTCCAACTCTTTCGATGAGTCCATCAAGGATAGATTATTATTTAAAGATAGTAAAAGACAATGGTGCTAGTTTGGCTCTTCTTGGAGAGTATGTATTAAATAGTTTTTTTACAGAACTAATAAAAATGCCTCAAACCTTAATAGATGAGCAAATTTTAGATAAAAAAAACTTAATGAGCGAGCTTGCAATTAAATATAATTTAGATATTATTGCTCCTTTTGTAATGAAAAAAAATGATTTTTACATAAAAGGAGTAGCTAAATTTAGCCCAAATTCATTTGATTTTTGGGAACAAAATTTTTTAATCAATTATAAACATTGGGATGAGCGAAGTTTTTTTAAAAATAATAAAGAAAAGCTTGATTTAGGTATATTTGAAAATAGTGGTTTTAAATTTGGAGTTATGAACGGCTTTGATACACATTTTGATATTTGTTGGCAATATTTTTTAAAAAATAAAGTTGAGGTTGTTTTGGTGCCTAGTGCTTGCGTTTTCAACTCAAATTTAAGATGGGAAGAGCTTTTAAAGGTAAGAGCCTTTACAAATTTATGTTATGTCTTAAGAGCTAACCGTATAGGAAAGGCTAAATTTATGGATAATTTTGATAATTTTTATGGAGATAGTTTTGCTGTTTCGCCAAATGGAGTTGTTAGTAGCAGGCTTAAAGATGAAGAGGGGATTTTATTGTTTGAGCTTTCAAAAGATGAGTTAAAGGTTGAAAATGAGCGTTGGAAATTTAGAGATATTTTGGATAACAAGGGATTTTTGAAATGAACTATTTTCACAGACAGATACAGCTTTGGGGAGAGGATGTGCAAAATTCGCTACAAGATAAAAAGGTATTAATTGTCGGTAGTGGCGGTCTTGGAAGTAGTTTTGCTTATGCTTTAGGAGCAAGTGGGATAGGGAAAATTGAAGTTGTTGATTTTGATAGAGTAAGCATTAGTAATATCCACCGTCAAATTTTATTTGATTTAAATGATGATGGTAAATTTAAAGCAGAAATTTTTAAAGACAGAGTAGAAGCTAGATTTAAAGGAGTAAATGTAAAAACTCATTTAATGAAATTTGAAGAATTTTCTAAAACTTGCACCGATAAATTTGACTTAATTTTGGATGCAACAGATAATTTAGAAACTAGATATGAAATCTCTAAATTTGCACAATCAAACACCACGCCTTGGATATTTTCAGCTACTCAAAGTTTTCACGGTCAGGTATGTTTTATGAAAAATGCTAGTTTTAAGCCGCTTTTTAAAACAGGCATTAAGCCAGAAGGTATAGCTTGTCCGATTGTTATGTTTATAGCTAGTTTTGCTTCAAATTTAGCACTTAGATATTTGGCAGGATTTGATGTTAAATTTGACATTTTGCACTATTTTGACATAAGTAGCGGAGAGTTGAAGCTAAGCAAATTTAAGATTTGATGCCTTATACCAACAAAATTAAAAACTACTATGTTTTAACTTGGTTTTATATATAATTTTATCTTCATTTTGAAATAAACACTCTGAAATGAAAGCTTGGGCATTATATAAATAAGATGAATTTAGAGTAAATACTCTAAATTCCATTAAATATCAAAAATATACGAACTAATCTCATAAGGTTTTGTGTAGTTAGGATCTTCTATTTCTAATTTTTTTTGTAAATTTGGATCTATTATATAATATATTAAATCAACTCTAAATTTAGTCGCATTTTGTGGAGCATTGATTTTAAATTGTCTAGTTTCAAAAGCATTTAGTCTAGTGTCAAATTCCACTTTTTGTGCTGAGTAAGATAGAGTTTCTAGATTGTTATTTGTATGTTTGATTCTAAGTTTAATTTCATCATTTGAAATTTCTTTACCCTGTATATCTAGGTATGTAAATTTTAAAACAACACTTCTTCCGCTAAAACCAGTAGGAATTTTATGAGTGGCTAAATTTTTTATATATAAAATTCCATTATTATATCTTATGCTTATATTGTTTTTAAGCAAATTTGGATTATTTCTTACGCCAGCAAAAATATGTGGTCTTATATCTCTAGTAATAGCATCTTTAGGTTTTATATGAGGTGCTATAATGCCTTTACTAAGCTCTCCCATATGGCAATCTACACATCTTTTTTCGCTAGTGTTTACTGTGTTTTCTTGACCTGTATTATAAATGGCTAGTGGATTTTTATTTACTTGACCTTGATGACAAGATAGACATAAATCATCTGTTTGTTTGAAAAAATCTCTAGAGCCAATTTTATGAAAACCAGCTCTATTGCTTTCATCTTCATATGGTCCTACAATTGTATCATCGCCTATCCAATTGAAATTTTGATAACCTACTTGAGTTTGATTAGTTCTAGGTTTTATGCTATCTACATTGTGGCAAATATAGCAACTTATACCGTTTTGTATGTGTTTTGCATTTAATGCTTGATTTACCTCTTTTGTTTTTGAAGTTTCAACGCCAAAAGCTTTTGCTATTATGTATTCGTTGTCTATATTTTTGATTTCTAATCTTGGATTATGACAGTTAGAACAGGTTATTAAAACTTTATCATATGGTTTATTCATCTCTAAGGCTACCATTTTAACGCTTTTTTTATATAGTTCGTTATTTAGTTCATGTGATTTTGCGTGAAGAGAAGTTGACCACATTTCGTATTGCTCCTTATGACAGGATTTGCAATTCTCAGGCTGAGTAAAGCGGTGGATGATATTACTAAAGCAACAATTCACAATAAGTAAAATAAAAAACACAAATCTTATCATCTTAAAATCGCCTTGTATTAAATTTTAGTTAATATTATAAATAAATTTATATAAATTTAAAATAAAAATATATTATTTTATATATTATTTTTTTAATTTTTGAATAAAAAAATAAATTTTAAAAAAAATTTTGGTAGAATAACATTAAATTTACTTAAGGATTTATTTTGCAAAAAGTTCATTTTATAGGCATTGGAGGCATTGGAATTTCAGCTATTGCTAGATTTTTAAGAGAAAAGAATTTTATTATTAGTGGCTCAGATATTAAAGAAAGTGATACCATAAAAGCCCTTAGAAACGAAGGTATAAAAGTAACAACTCCACATTTAAAAGAAAACATAAAAGATCAAGATTTTGTGGTTTATTCAGCTGCTGTAAATTCGGACAATATCGAGCTTGTAAGTGCAAAAAAAATGGGCATTAAATGTTTTTCAAGAAAAGAAATTTTACCATTTATATTAAATGATAAAAAAGTTTTTTCAGTAGCGGGTGCTCATGGAAAAAGCACTACTTCGGCAATGCTTGCTAGTTTGCTTGAAGGAAGTGTTATAATAGGAGCGATATCTAAACAATTTTGTTCAAATATGAAGTATTTTGAGAGTGAGAATATTATTTTTGAAGCAGATGAAAGCGATAGCAGTTTTTTAAACTCAAACCCTTATTTGGCGGTTGTTACAAATGCCGAACCAGAACATATGGAACATTATGATTATGATATTGAAAAATTTCATGCAGCTTATCGTGGATTTTTAGAAAGAGCAAAAATTTGTGTTATAAATGCAGAAGATGAGTTTTTATCGACCATAAAAAGCGAGTGCATTAAACTCTATCCTAGCATTGATATTAAAGATTTAAGGCTTGTTTTAAGGGATTATGAGCCATATATGAGTTTTAATCTTAAAAATTTAGGTAGATTTGAGGTTTTTGGTATAGGAGAACATATTGCAATTGATGCAAGTTTGGCTATTTTGGCTGCAAATTCAGAAATAGGATTAGAAGATGTTAGGAAAAATTTATTAAATTATCGCGGTATAAAAAGGCGTTTTGATATACTTTTTGCTGATAGAAATTTTGTTTTAATTGATGATTATGCTCATCATCCAACAGAGATAAAAGCTACTTTAAAAAGCATAAAAGAGTATGCAAATTTAATGGGAATCACTAAAATTACAGCCATTTTTCAACCGCACAGATATACTCGCTTAAAAGCAAATTTACAAGGCTTTAAAGAGTGTTTTGGAAATTGTGATGATTTAGTTATTTTGCCTGTTTATAGTGCTGGAGAAAATGATAATGGTATAAATTTACAAAAAGAATTTAAACACTTAAATCCTTTATTTGCTAATAGTATAATTAGGGGTGAGAAAAATATAGAATTTATTGATATTTACGGCGTTAAACACATTTTTAATGAAGGCATTGTTGTTGGATTTGGCGCTGGTGATATATCGATTCAACTTAGAAAAAGCAAGGATAAAATATGAGATATATAATTTTTTTATGTTTTTTGATTTTTATAATAGTGCTTTTTACGATAGATGATAAAAAAATTAACAAAAAAATGAAAATTTCAGTAGTTTTTTTGCTTAGCTTAATCTCGATTTTTGCATATTTTTATGAAATTAATTTTCAAAAATCAAGTCAAAATATAAAAGAGCTTTCAAATTCATTTTTACAAGGTAAGAATTTAAAATGCAAAGGGATTGATGTAAATTTAACAAATTTTGAATTCTCCTATGCAACTTCATCTTTTATAGCTAAAAATGGTGTTCCAAAAGAATTTAAAAATTTAATTTTTGAAGTTAGTAAATGCGAGTTAAAAGATAAATGAATTTAGAAAAAATTTTTAAAAAATTAGATTTAGATGAGTACTTGTCTAAATTTAACTCATTTTTAGCACGAGAAAAAGAGCTATTTTTAGAAGGAGATAGCAGGGTAAATTTTGCTTGGATAAATGAAATTTCTAAATTTAACATATCATCTTGCAAGAGTGTTGAGAATTTAGATGATGCGATTATGAGAATTTCAAAACAAGCTGTTTTGCATATAAGTGAAATTTATGAGTTTGTGAAGATTATTAATTATTTTACTTATCTTAAAAAATTTAATTTTAGTGGAAATTTGGGCGATTGGATGGCAAAAATTCAAATACCTGCCGAGATTTTAGAAATTTTAAATTTTTTTGATAAAGATGGAAATTTAAAAGATGAGATTGATGGTAGATTTTTTGAGTTAAAGCAATCTTTGAAATTTAAAAAAGATGAGATAAATTTAGAATTGAAAAGATTGATTTACTCAAAACAAATTTCACCATATCTTGTCGATACTCAAATTCACTATATAAATGAAAATGAAACCCTTTTGGTAAGAGGCGGATTTAACCACGTGCTAAAAGGCAGTGTTGTTGGAAGAAGTAGTGGAGGGTATTTTTATGTAGAGCCAAATTCTATTTCAAAGTTAAAAAGCGATCAAAGTGCGATTTTAGACTCTATAGAGATGATTATATATGAACATTGTAAAAAAATCAGCAAAATCTTTAATAAAAATTTATTATTTTTAAAATTTATAAATAAAGCTTTTGATAAGATTGATAGCATAATTGCAAGAGTTTTATTTGCAAAAAGCAGAGATTTTGAATTTATAATAAGTGATAATTCTAATGATATCATAATTAAAGATTTTGCCCATCCAGCACTTAAAAATCCAAAAAGAGTTAGTGTAAATTTTACAAAAAAAGCTCTTTTGATAACTGGTGTAAATGCAGGCGGTAAAAGTATGTTGCTAAAATCTATTTTAAGTGTGAGTTTGCTAGCTAAATATCTGCTTCCTGTTAGTATAAATTCTACTCAAAGTAAGATTGGTTCGTTTAAAGAATTTGAAATAATTATGGAAGATCCACAAAATTCTAAAAATGATATATCAACTTTTGCTGGTAGAATGATTAGTTTTAGTAAAATTTTTGGCAAAAAAAATATGCTTTTAGGCGTTGATGAGATAGAGCTTGGTACTGATTTTGAAGAGGCTGCTAGTCTTTATAGTGTGATGATAAAACAGTTGATCGAAAATGGCGTTAAGATGGTTATTACTACTCATCACAAACGCCTTGCTATGCTTTTAGCTAAAAATAGTGATGTAGAGTTGGTGGCTGCTTTATATGATGAGAAATTTAGAGTGCCTAAATTTGAATTTTTAGAAGGAATGATAGGAAAATCATATGCTTTTGAAACTGCACTTAGATATGGGATTAGTGCAAATTTAGTATCTCAAGCTAAGCAAATTTATGGAGAGGATAAACAAAATTTAAATGAAATTATAAATAAGACAATAAATTTAGAGCTAGATTTAAAAGAAAAACTTACAGAAACTAAGAAAAAAGAGGAAAAATTAGACCATTTGCTAAATTTATTAAAAAATCAAAAACAAGAAAACGATAAAATTCAAAAAGAGCTTATTTCAAAATTAGAATTTGAGTATTATAAAGCTATAAATGAGGCCAAAAGAGGTATAAATTTAAATGATATTAAAGATAAACAAAGAAGTATAAATAAAGCAAATGATATATTAAATTCCATCAAAAAACCTGTTTTTAAAGAAGAAAGCGAGCCTTTAAAAGTTGGAGATAGAGCAAAATATAATCAAATAAAAGGCGAAATTATTGAAATTTCATCAAAAAATGCTACTATCATAAGCGATGGTATAAGATTAAAAGTGCCTTTAAATTTATTGAAAAAAATTCAAAATCAATCAAATAATAAAAAAAGCGATATTAAAATTAGCGTTACAAAACCAAAAATGGCTAGTGTTGTTTTAGATTTACACGGCTTAAGAAGTGAAGAGGCATTGCAAAAACTTGATAAATTTATATCAGATAGTCTTTTAATGGGATTTGATGAGGTTATGGTAAAACACGGAATAGGTAGTGGAAGACTAGCTTTTGCTGTAAGAGAGTTTTTAAAATCGCATCCAAGCGTAAAGGAATTTAGAGATGGTGTTCCAAATGAGGGCGGATTTGGCACAAAGGTTATTAAATTTTAAGGAAAATTTTTGGAAGAATTTTTGAGTGGATTTGTGTTGGGTATAGGTGTTGCAGTTCCATTTGGTCCTGTAAATATTTTGATTATGTCTTATGCCCTTAGAAGCTATAAAAAAGCTTTTATTTTTGGATTTGGAGCTATGAGTTGCGATATTTTTTATCTTTTGTTTTCAAGTGTAGGTTTATTTAAAATTTTAAATAATGAAATTTTGCTAAAAATTTTTGCTATTTTTGGAGTGATTTTTTTACTATATATGGCTTATGAAATTTATAAAAATTCAAATAACGTTATAGAAGTGGATAGAAATTTAAAAGATGGCAATAATATCAAAATTTTCTTAAGAGGCTTTTTTATAAATATGCTAAATCCTTATGTTGTTATGTTTTGGATCGGTATCTCGGCAACTTTAGTTTTAGCAGATAGTGGTTTTGCGTGGGCGAGAATTTTGGGTTTGATAGTAAGTATTTTTGCTTGGATAACACTTTTTCCATTAGCTATTTTTAAAAATTCTAAATTAATAAATCAAAAAATTTATAAAATCATATCTTATACTTCGGCTTTGATTTTGATTTTTTTTGCTTTTTCTTTAATTTATAAAATTTTAATTTTAAGCAGTTTTAAAGTGATAAATTGAGATAATTAAAATATATTTAAAAAGGAAATTTATGAGAGCTGATGAGATATTACTTCAACTTTTAAAATTTAAAAGTATAACTCCAAATGATGATGGAGCACTTAATTATTTAGCTATGATATTTGCAGATTTTGATACTAAATTTATAGAAAAAAATGGGGTAAAAAATCTTTTTTTAAATAAAAAATTTGGCGAAGGGGAGCATTTGTGTTTTGCTGGACATATAGATGTTGTAAAGCCAGGAAACGGTTGGCAAAGCGATCCTTTCTATCCCGTGATAAAAGATGGTTATATTTATGGACGTGGCACTCAAGATATGAAAAGTGGCGTTGCAGCTTTTGTGGCAGCAGTTTTAAGTGCTAAAAATTTTGATGGCACTTTGAGTATTTTACTAACTAGCGACGAGGAGGGAGATGCTATTTATGGCACAAATGAGGTATTAAAATTTTTGAAAGAAAGCGGAAATTTGCCTGATTTTGCTGTTGTAGCAGAGCCAACTTGTGAAAAAATTTTTGGAGATACATTAAAAGTTGGAAGAAGAGGCTCGATAAATGGTGTTTTAAAAATTTTTGGCAAGCAAGGACATGCGGCGTATCCAAAGAAATGCATAAATCCAGCTCATATTTTAGCTACTAAATTTAGTGAATTTGCTGGTTTTGATCTGGATGATGGAAGTGAATTTTTTGAAAAAAGCAAGATTGTAATTACTGATATTCGCGGCGGTATGGAGGTTTGTAATGTAACTCCGGGTGAAATTAAAATTATGTTTAATGTAAGAAATTCTAATCTTATAAATTTAGAGGATGTTAAAAAATATATTGAAAATTTATATAAAGATTATGATATAAATTTAGATATAAAAGCTTCTTCTATGCCATTTTTAACGGATAAAAATTCTAAAATAGTTAATAAGATTGCAAAAAGCATACAAAATGTTTGTGATATAAGACCAAATTTAAGCACTTCTGGAGGCACAAGCGATGCTAGATACTTTGCAACTAATGGGGTTAGTGTAGTGGAATTTGGAGTGATTAATGATAGAATTCACGCTATAAATGAGAGAGTTAGTTTAGATGAGGTTGCTAAATTACAAAGAGTTTTTAGTGATTTAATAGAAAATTTTAATAAGGAGTAAAGATGAAAACAGTATTGACACATAACGCACCAGCGGCAATTGGACCATATTCTCAAGGTATAAAAGCTAATGGATTTTTATTTGTATCGGGCCAAATTCCACTAGATAAGGATGGAAATTTTGTAGGCGGAGATATTAAAACACAAACAAATCAGGTTTTAAAAAATTTAAAAGCCATTTTGGCGGCGACTGATTTGGAATTTAGTGATGTTGTAAAAACTACAATTTTTCTAGCAGATATGAATAATTTTGCAGAAGTTAATGAAATTTATGGCGAAATTTTTGGTGAGCATAAGCCAGCAAGAAGCACTATTGAAGTTTCAAAATTACCAAAAGATGCTTTAATCGAGATAGAATTGATTGCAAAATTATAGATAAATTTATGAGAATTAATTTTTTTATTGCTTTTATTATATTTGCGATAAATTTATTTGCTAGAGAGCCTTTTTTGGCTCAAAATGGAGACAAGAAATTTTTTTGCTCTTATAGTGCTAAAAATTTAAAAGATTTTTACAAAACTTCAGTAATTATAAATTTAGAAGATGGCACAATTATGCAGTATTGTTCAATTGGTGAAATGGCGATGGATTCTATGATAGAAGATGTTGTTTTGAGTAGTGCTAGTGTTTTTGATTATTTTAGCGGTGAGATGATTAAGGCAAAAAATGCTTTTTTTGTTGTCGGAATGGATGGAGAATTTGCATTTAAAAATGAAAATGATGCTAAAAATTTTGCTTTTAAATATAAGGCTAGGGTTGTGGATTTTGATTTAGCGTATGAAGTGGGATTTTTAAGAGTTAAAAAAAATACAGAGCTAAATCATTTTAAAAATATAAAAAGAAATTATAAAATAGGCGAAAAAATCTATAAAAATTTATGTCAAGAAATATCAAAAAAAGATTATAGATTTATAAATGAATTAAAATCAGATATCTTTAAAAAATGTAAAAATATAGATGATAAAAAAGCAGACTATGTTACAAATTTCTTATGGAACTACTCATCAAAAACAGATAGCAAAATAGTTGTACCAAGTAGTGCAAAGTGTCCAATTTGTGGTATGTTTGTGTATAAATATCCAAGATGGGCTACGTATTTAAAACTAGAAAATAGAGAGTATTTTTTTGATGGCGTGAAAGATATGATGAAATTTTTGTATGAAAATTTAGATGAAAATTTAAATAAAAATATAGAAATTTTTGTTAGCGATTATTATTCGCAAAATAAAATAGACGCTAGAAATGCTTTTTATGTTTTTGGGAGTGATGTTTTTGGACCGATGGGAAATGAGTTAATACCTTTTGAAAATTTAAAAGATGCAAATATATTTAAGCTAGAGCACAAGGGTCTAAAAATTTATAAATTTAGTGAAATTTCAAAAAGCGTATTATGTAGATTGGAATCAAAAGAGTGTTAAATTTAAACAGAAGAAATAAATTTTATCTTTTTATAACAGCTATTTTATCTTTTTTGATATTTGAAATTTGTGTTTTGTGTAGAGTGGAAGATAGTAAAGAACAGAGGTTGGAATTTGTAAGAAGATTTAATATAATAAACTTTAGTTTTTATCCGAATGAGCCATATTTTAGGCATTTTTTTAGTTATTTTGGCGATGAAATTTATAATACTCATCCAGGTTTTAGAGAGGATGAAAAAGGTAGTTTTATAAATTTAGGCTATCAAAAAAGGTTGAAAAATAGGTGAAAAATATTTTTGATTATGCTTTGGCTTCTATTTTTAGGCATGGAAGTAAAAATTTTTTTATTACTGTTATTTTTGGCGTTATTGTTTTTTTATTAAGCTCTATGATGTTTATAGTTAGCTCTTTAAAGAGCCAATATTTGGAGATTTCAAAAGAATTTCCTGATATTTTAGTTCAAAAAAAAATAAATGAAAGATCTGTTTTAATTGATGAAAAAGAGCTTGATGAATTTTGGAGTGATCCAGTTATTTCTAGCATAGAAGGCAGAATTTGGGGGCAGTATTTTTTTGATCTAAAGGGAGTATATGTAACCATAATTGGGGTTGAAAGTTTTGGCAATTATTATCAAAAAGAAATAGAAAATTTAGCTTTAAATTTTGGAGATGAAAAGCTTAGTTTTATGGCTTCAGATGCGGTTTTAAAAATGCTTAAAGATGATTTAGAAATTTATAATAGCGTTGTGTTTTTTACTCCAGATGATAAAATGCTAAGACTAAAACCAGTTGGCAAGCTAAATTTAAAACATAGCCTTGAAAATAATGATATAATTTTAATGGATATGGATAGCGCAAGGGCTATTTTGGGGATAAAAAAGCCTTATTTTAGAGATGTTGTTATCAGGCTTTCTAATCCTAATGAGTCTAAATTTGTAGCAAATAAAATCAATACAAAAAAGACATTAAAAGCAGCAACCAAAGATGAAATTTTAAAAAACTATATGCTTTTATATGATTATAAAAGTGGTTGGTTTTTGCTATTTTTTATAATTATTTTTTTAACTTTTAGTGTCATTTTATACGATAAAGCAAGTGGTTTAGCAAGCGAAGAAAGACGCGAAATATGGATACTAAAAGCCGTAGGATGGGATATTTCAGATATAATTTTTTATAAAGTGATTGAGGCTTTAATTATGAGTATTAGTGCTTTTTTAATAGCTTTAGTTTTATCTATATTTTTTGTATATTTTTTAAATGCACCATTTTTAAAAAATATATTTGTAGGTTTTGATTCTTTAAAACACCCCTTTATACTTTCTTTTGTGTTTGATTTTAAGGGGCTTTCAATGGTATTTTTCTCTACAATACCTCTTTATGTGGCTGTTTGTATAATTCCAGCTTGGAAAATAGCTATAGATGATGAGAATTTAAAATGATAGAAGTAAAAAATATATCTAAAATTTTTAATGAAAATAAAAATAATGAATTTTGTGCATTAAAAAATGTAAATTTTAGCGTAAAAAAGGGTGAAATTTTTTTCTTAAAGGGCGTTAGTGGAAGTGGCAAAAGCACTCTTTTAAATATTATGGCAGGGCTTTTGAAGCCTAGTGAGGGCGAAATTTTTATGGATGGAGAAAATATATCAAAATTATCTATTAAATTTGCTTCTAAATTTAGGCGTGAAAAAATAGGTATGATTTTTCAAAATTTTAATCTCATACCAACTCTTAGCGTTTTTGATAATATCATAATTCCAACTTTACCTGATAAATTAGATAAAAAAGCATTTGCTTTTGAGCTTTTGGATAAATTTAATATATTTTCAAAAAAATATGAATTAACGAAAAATCTTTCTGGCGGCGAGCAACAAAGAGTAGCTATAATCAGGGCTTTAATTAACAATCCTAGCATAATTTTAGCAGATGAGCCAAGTGCAAATTTGGATAGATATTTAAGCGAAAAATTAATTGAATATTTTTTCAACATAAAAGGCATCACAATAGTGATTTCAACCCATGATCCGCTTTTATTAGAAAGTGGAATAGGGAGTGCTTTTTACGAGATGAAAAAGGATTAGATATGCTTATGTTTTCACCGCTTGTAATTACTCTTTTGATAGTTGAGGGGGTTATTGTTTTTTTTGCTTTTGTAGCCTTTGTTTTTTCTATTAAAATTTTAAGAAATTATGATGAAAATTTATCAAACTCATACCAATTTCATTTAGCAAAAAGTGGGTATTTAATCTCTACTATTATTACTTTTATAATGTGCGTTAAAATACCTCTTTTTTTATATTTTATTTGGACGATGTCTGCGGTTTCTTTTTTAGTTCCAGGGGCGATGTGTGCTGCAGGTATCGTGGATGCTACTGAGTTTGGATTTTATCTTTTTGCATTTAAGATTATAAATATTTTTTTTATAAGTGGTTGGTTGCTTGTAAATTTTGAAGATTTTAAAACTAAAAACTCTAAATTTTTAAAGTTGAAATTTAAATTTTTTATACCAATATTTTTTCTTTTAGTTTTGGAATTTGTTTTAGAAATTTTTCATTTTAGTGGAATTTCTCTTTTAAAACCTGTGCTTTGTTGTAGTGAGATTTTTAAATCATCCTCTTTGGATAAGATGATGTTTTGGCAAGATAAGACTTTTATAGTTGTTGTATTTTTTATAATTTATATCTTAAATTTTATATCTGCTTATTTTAAAATAGATACCTTGATGGCTATTTTTTCTTTAGGATTTTTATTATCTAGTATATATGCTTTGATAAGATTTTTTTCGCCTTATATTTATGAGTTACCAACGCATATGTGCCCATTTTGTATGGTTGGCGTTGAGTATTATTTTGTGGGATATTTGATTTATATTTTTATATTTCTTGGGAGTTTGCCTGGATTTTTTGTTTTTATTTTGGAGCTTTTAAACTTAAAAGCTAGTGAAATTTTATATAAAATTTCAATGTTTTCAACTACAATTTTAACGCTAATTTTTAGCTATTATCCGTTATTTTACTATTTTAAAAACGGAGTATGGTTGTAAAATTGCGTTTTTATGTTAAAGTAAAATAATTTATCACGTAGGCAAAAACTCTTTGTTTTTATAACAAAATGTATATTAATTTAAAGATTGATGAAATTATTTTAATAGCACCAACTTTAAATTTATAAGCAAAGTTGGCTTTGTCTTTTTTAAAAAACTACAAAAATAATCAAGGCGAGTTAAAAACTAAAACTTGGTTCAAATTTTATAAAACACATAAAGTTAAACAAATTTTATGGAGAAACTATAAAAAAGATTTGCAACATAAATTTAATAGTAGTTGAAGATTTAGTTGCTAAAATATAACAAAACGAGCTAAACTAAAACAAAAGTGGTCTAGTGTTATGGAATTATTTAAATTTAATGAGGAATCACTCGCTTATATAAGCGAGTGATTTATAAACGAATAAAGCAGTAAATTTACTCTCTATCCTACCAAGTCCAGCCAACACCTATACCGCCAGCAAAATCGCCAACAGAGTTACTATTGCCTTGTATTTTAAATAATACTTTGCCATTATCGCTTACACTAGAAAATCCTAACGCCACTGCACTTTTTCCTTTATAAGTTCCAGCAGATATAGCCATAACCGATCTACCTGGTATTGAAGACATAGGCAATGTTGCTGCTGCATTTGCACCTGCAATGCCTGCTTGTAGGTTTTTATTTACATTGTCTAAGTGATTAACAACAGCTCCTACTCTACTATCTACATAGTTTTTATTAACAACTTGAGCATAGTTCTTTGGATTATCAATATCTGGAATTAAAATTTGACCCTTTGTTCCATCAAGTATTATATTGCCGTTATTACCAGATATTATCAACCCTGAATTGGTTGCCATTAATGAAGGCTCACCATTTTTACCTTTTAGTTCGATACCGTCGATATTATATTTTGCTGACTTACCATCTTTGCTTTTAATCTCAGTTCCTTTTGCAGTAACAATAGTTTCGTTATCTTTGCTAGTAGCTTGTAAGCCATTGCTATTTAATACCGATTTTGTGCCATTGATTTCTTTAGTTTCAAATGAAGCCATATTTTTTAACTTATCAGATAGTTTTATATCTAAGCCCTTGCCATCTTTTGACATTTCTACTTTGATATTGCCAGTAGCTGTTGTATCGCTATTAAATTTAATACTACTAGTATCTTCTTCACCTTTGATTGCTAGAGTTTCTGATAGATTTTTATGTACACGTTTGGCGTCATTGCCCTCAAAATTTAGCCCTGCTTTAGCAACAGCTTTTAAATCTTTGACAGTAACTACATTAGCCTCTTTAATATCTGATTCATCAGAAACTAAGGCTTGTATCTTATCCACGCCATTTTCTTTATTTCGCAAGATCTCTTGGGCAGTTGTTAATGCTTGCTGTGCTTCATGGGCTTTTAACACATTGTCTGCTAAAGCTATTTTGGCTTTATCAAGTGCATCAGAAGCCTCACTCACAACTTTTGTCGCTTCAGTCATTTTTTGATCGTTTTGTTTAAGCTCTTTTTCTATATCATCAAGAGCTGATTGCATGGTCGCTTTTTGTGGATCATTCTCATCTAATGTTTTAATCTGTTGTTCGATTTCAGCTTTTTTCATCAATAATGAAGGACGTTCAGTTGCCATCTTGGAAAGCTCATTTTTTGCTGTCATTAATGTTTGTTGTTCCTTGCCTACTTGATCTTTGGCGTTTTGTACAGCTTCATCTTGTTTTTTTAATGCCTCTTTTTTCTCATTAATTGCATCATTGAGTAATTGCTTTTCGCTTTCTAATATTTCTGAAATACCTAACCCACTTGCTACGTTGCTTATATTCATAGGTTTAGAAGTTGGTTCAGCTTTGATAATAACTTTTTTCGCTTCTTCGTCAGATAGGACTTTAGTTCCTCCTTTTTTATAGAATTTACCATCTTCACCTTTGATGACTTTAACATCGTCTAAATAATAATCAAATGGTCTATTTGAATTTGTTGAAGTTAATTTGCTATCAAGCTCACCAAATTTTGTATCCACGTATTTTTTATTTACTGCAGTATCACCAGTAGAATTTTTATCAATATCAGCAAGCCCTGTTATTTTACCAGTAAAATTTCCATCTTTTTTTTGTTTAAAGTCTATAGTAACTTTCCCAGAATTATTTGTAATAGCAAAAACTTCTTCTTCATTAGAAGAGTTTGTTTTTTGTTTTAAACTAATTCCTGTTGCATTTGTTTCGAAAGTATTTGTGTTATCTGTAACCTTTGTGCCATTAAGCGTGTATTTTGCTTTTTTACCATTTTCTTTTTCATTATCGCCTAATCCAACTATTGTTGTTCCTGTCGAGTTAATAGTTGTTTTGGTTTTTGGACTAGTTATATCCTCGGCTTTAAATTCTGCTGATGTTAGATTTTTTAAATTTTTAGAAAGTTGCACTACTAATGCTTCACTTTCAACAGCTACATTAATATTATCTTTTGCAGATTCAAATTTAGATTGAGTCGTATTTTGATCACCTTTAATCGCTAGTTTTTGTCCAAGATTTCTATGAACTTTTTTTGTTTCATTATTTCCCATAAAATCCATTCCAGCTTGCCCTAAAGCTTGAAGATCTCTTATAGTGGCAACATTATTTAACATTGGATCACTATCTTTTATGTTATCTTCATTAGCGTTATTTCCTAACAACTTATCAATAGCGTCTTTTTTAGATTGTTTATATTTTTTCTTAGCTTCTTCATCTGAGTCTTGAGGATTTAACTCTTTATATTTTTTAAGCCCTAAACCGGAATCAACATTGGCGATTTTCTTAGGATTTCCTTTTAGATTGATTATTTCTTGAACTTTTTCTGCTTCATCTTCATTTAAAGCAGTAGGTTGTTTATCTGTTTCATTCCCATCTGTTTTTACAAATTTTTGCTTGTTTTTATCATATTTTACACCGTCTGGTATATCTTCTTTCTTATAGAATTTATCTCCGTGTTTTTCTAGCTCTTTACCATTTTCATCTTTGTAGGTTGTTTTAAATGGATTATTTGCATCTGTTTTTGAAATTTTATCATTAATTTCATTTTGCATAGCATCAATAGCCGTTTTTACTGCTTTAGATGTAATAACTCTTTCATCTTCTAAAGATAATGCTTCAGATTTATTTAATGATAATGTTATTTTGTTGGTATTATTGTTTGAAGCTATTGATACTTTTATGTCTTTATCTTTTTTATCTAGTTCACTACCACTTGAGTCTTTTGATTTTCCATTTTTACTTTCAGAGCTATCTATTTCTATAATACTACCTAACGAGAATGTCGCTTGCTGTTGTGTTTGTTGCCCGCCTTGTGGCTTTGTTAATTCAGTGCCTTTAAATGTCAGCCCTTTATCAATAATAGCTTTGGCAATCGTAGATAAGTCTTGGACATTTACGGCGTTTTGAGCTATTTTATTGTTGCTATTGTTGCTATCAGGATTTCCAGAAAGGACATTTGCAATGGTTTGTAGATTAGTTTTTTTACTAGCTTCACTGATGCTATTAATACCTAAACCGCTTGTAATACCTTTAATCTGTTTACCACTTAAGGTTAAGCCGGTTCTGTCAAATACAAAATCTGCACCATTAGATTTAATCACCACATTAGTATTTGCTTTTGTGCCATTTACACCTTTTTTGTTAAATTCAATACTAGAGGCGATTTTTTTACCGTTGCCCGCTCCGATTTCTCCGCCAGTAATTGACTTCATATCTTTTAAATGCTCATTGAGTGAAAGCTCTAAAGTTTTATCATCAGGTTGTGTAGTAGCAGTAATGTTTTGATGTTTTGTCTTCTTTTGTGATTTATTTTTTGTCTCATCTAAGGAATATTTAACCATAAGTTCCTTGCCTTTAATGGTTAAAAGTGTATTATTGCCATCAAAAACTTCAAAAGATTTTCCTACATTACCAGCAACTTGTAATTTTGCCGATTTACTTTCTAATTTATCATCTACATATTTTTTATTTACTGCAGTATCACCGGTAGAATATTCAGTAATATCAGCAAGCCCAGTAATTACTCCTATGCCTTTAGTTTGGTTAGCTTCATTATTTGTTTTAAATGCAATAGTTGGTTTTTCTCCTGCTTTTATAGAGATACTCTCATTAGATCCATCTTTATTTTTAAGTATTAAACTTCCACCATTTGTATTATTTCCACCTAATACTGCATAAGTTTTATTATTATCTTTTATGCTAATTTCTTTAAAGTCTGGTTTTTCTTTAAGACCTATTTCAAATTTACCATTTCCATTAGTATTAGTGTATTTAGTAATTAAATTATTTCCTACATAAGTTTCTTCTGTTCCATTATTTCCAACTTTTATATCACTTGTAGCTTTAACTATATCAAGTTTACTTCCTAAATATTGAGGTTTGTAGTTATTCATTGCTTTATTGCTAGTATTAACATCTGCTTTATAACTTAAACCTGAATTTAATTTGCTAACTACTTTTTCTAATGAATTGATTATACTTGCAGGGACTGTTTCATTACTTCCATTTACTTCTTTTAATGCTAATGTATTGAATGTAAGTTCTTTAAACTCAGTTTTATTATTATCATTAACATTTATTCCTAATTTAGTTGCTAAATCCAATAGTTGTTTACCTGTTACAGCTTCTTTTGAACTATTAGTAATGTTACCATCTGCTAAATTTACTATTTTTTTACTTCCTAAATCTAACCCTTTTTCGCTAAAGCTAAATGTTGTAGAAGTTACTGTAATACCATCTTGACCTTGTGTTTGATTAGCTGTTTTTGTTCCTATCGTAAATTCTATTTTATCTTTAGTAGCATTGGTATCTTGACTATTGGATGCGAAAGAAATTTTCGCTCCAGTATCATCTTTGCTACTTTTAATGCTATCTATATTTTTAAGATTATTAGCAAGGCTATGTTGGATTGAACCATTTTTATCGACAACGACTTGAATATTGTCATTTTCATCTTTCTTGAAGTCCAAGCCATCCATTAGTTTGACCGTTTGTATGTTATCTTTTGATCCGTTTGCTTTATAGACTATTTTTAAGTCATCTACATATTTTTTATTAACGGCATCATATTTGCCTTGCGGGGTATCGACAAATACAATCCTTCTTTTTGTTGAAGCATTCCCTACCGATACAGCATTAGATACTCCTATTGACTTATCACCTAATACAATCGCACTTTCTACATCATCTTTGAGATCTACTTGAGAGCCTAAAACGATGTTTTCATTGCCACCTACTGTATTGCCTAGTCCTATAGCAATGTTTTTAGCACCGCTGATTTCATTATCCGAACCGATGACATAGGTTTGTTCTTTATCAAGTGTATTTCCTTCACCTAATACAAAAGAGAAATTACCTTTGACATTATTTTCTTTACCTACAGCGACAGAACTCGTTCCCAACACGGTTGAATCCTGACCGATAGAGATTGCACCGCTATTAGAAGCCTCAGAGTTATAGCCAATAGCAATGGATCCTTCGTTTTTTGATATGGCATTATGTCCGATAGAAATAGAGCCTTCACCTATCGCTTGTGTTTTTGCGGAATCAGAAAGTTTAACAGATTTATCCCCTGTGCCTTTTAGGTAGCCCACTAAGGCTTTGGCTTGTATTAATTCACTGGTACCTTCTGTTTCATCTTCATTAAGCTCAATTTTTTCAATGCCGATATTTGAACCAAACTCTTTTTTATGACCATTTATATTTTCTCCAGTAACTCTTAAAAAGTCATCTTCTAATGTTTTTGTGCCTTCAGATATTTGACTTTTTACATAATCAACAACTGCTTTTTCTGTTGTTAATCTATCTGGGTGTTTTTCTTCATTATCTTTATTTATTCTAGTTCCAGCATTTGCATCAATTGTATCTGTTTGATTAGCACTTATTGTAAATGTTCCTGTGTTGTTATTTTCAGAGTGTTTTAAAGAAACAGTTATATTAGATCCTCCTGAAATTTTAACAGTTTTATTAGAATCATTAGCTCTTTTAAATTCTGCCGAGTTGTTATCTGCTGTAAATGTTAATGTATATTTAGATAACTTATCAATATCTGTTGCAGTAGCTATTTTTGAAACATTCTTATCACCGTGATTAACACTAACATTACCTAAATCATCAACAGTTATTTTTACTGTTTTGTTGTTATCGTTACTATTTTTTAATGTTATAGAATTAATATCTTTTAAATCCTTATTGAGACCAACTGTAATCTTTTGGTTTTGACGATCAACAGTTGTTGTAATATTTGATCCACCATTAATATTTAATGTCTTATTTGTAGAATTTATTTCAAGACTTTGAGATTCTCCCTCGCTTGGCTTATCCCCTTTAACACTAAAACTTGACGCTACATTTGATAATGCACCTTTTAAGTATCTTTTAGTTATTAATTCGTTTTCTTTAACTTTATCGTTTTTTTCATATTCTTGTTTTTCTTCTAACTCTACTTTTTTAAATGTTGGATCATCTTTTATTCCTATTAAAAATTCTCCACTATTTGGTTGATATTTTACTTTAATGTTATTACTACTATATCCAAGTTTGTCAGATGTTTGTTTATCTATATTGCCAGCTTTAATTGTTAATGTATCTCCTAAATAATGAGTTCTGTTATTGTCGGCATCCCCAATTACAATTCCTTTATTAATTGCTTTTATATTTTCATCAATAGCATTTTTAAAAGTCATTTCTTTTGGTGATTGCGGGTTTGTATTACCATTATATTTTACAACTTCAAAATTTGATTTTTTAAATCCAAATTTATTATTAGCGTTTTCAGCCTTAGCACCCAATACATCTATAGCCAACTTAGAAAATTCATCTGCTACTGCATATAGCTGACTTCCATTTACAGCATCTGTTGAATTTTTTGTTACATCTCCTGCTGCAACATTTTTGATTTTACGCTCTACACCATTTCTACCTACACTAAATACTGTCTTTTTATTATTATCATTATTATTGCTACTTACTCCACCTGACCAGTTAAATTTAATATTTTGCTTGCCAACAATTACAGTTGCTTCTTTGTTTGCTGTTTCTTTAGCTGTTGCTTCAGATTCTTTACCTATAGCTATTGAATCTCCTGCTGCTTCTTCTACTTTTGAACCACTACCTATTGCTACTGCACCCGAAACTTTAGTAGTCGCACCTTTTCCTATCGCTACAGAATTTTTTACCTCTTTATATTCGTGTTTTGCTTCATCTCCATTTAATGCTACAGCTCCAGCACCAATAACAACACTATCTCCAGCTTGTGCTGCTTTAGCACCATTACCTATTATGATAAGGTTACTATTTTTCTTATTTTTATTATTAGCAATTCTATTTTTTTTATCAACTTCTGTTTTATTAGCATAAACTTTAATATTATTACCTAATGCAAGCGAATCAGTTGCATTGTAGATTGTAGCTTTATTACCAATTACTGTTGACCATTCTGAATTTTCTATAAGTGTACCTTCAATTCTAGTACCATCTTTTATGTGGTTTCCATTATTTGCTTTAACTGCACCTATAGCTATAGAAGCTCTTGAATTTCTTAATGTTGTACCACTACCCATAACAACAACCGCATGATTTAAACCTCTATCATTTTGTGTAACTGTATTATCTGAACCCAATACAAAAGAATTAGGAACATCAAGACTTACATTTTTTCCTATTACTACTGCATTTTGTGCCTTTGATTGTGCTCCTTCTCCTATTGCTATAGCTCCCCTTTTAGTTGCTCCATCGTTGTTATAATTTGAATTATCTTCTTGACTAGTACCATTTACAGATACATAATGCCCTCTTGCTTGTTTTACACCCTCTTTTAATTGAGCAAGGATAACAACGTCTGTGTCTTTTGTACCTGGTGCTACGTTTACTATTTTTCTTAAGGCGAATTTTTTAACCTTCGCTGCTTCTTCGAGCCTTTGTTTCTCATATTCATCAGGTTTTGTCTCTTTGAGAACAGCATTCTCTTTTACCCATTTTTCATATTTTTTTTGGTTTTCCTTTGCTTTTGCATCAGTACTGTTCTTAAGATCTTCCAAATCTCCGCCATAACGACCAACAGAGACTGCTGCATACATATGATGGTCGTCTATTAATTTTGCCAATTCGTCAGTTATATATGTATTAGATTTTTGTTGAGCACTTAATTTACTAGCCGGTTCAGGTGTTCTATCTGCAACCGAATAGTTACCCAATGCGACGGCGTTGGCAGTAGCAGATGAGGTGTTATTACCAAGTAGTACTGTATTTTGAGCTGCGTCATTTTCTATCTTTGCATTTTTACCAATAACGATAGATTCACTAGAATTAGCTAAAGCTCCTACTCCTATTGCAATCGAACCTGATTTTTTTGCTCCGTCACTAAAGAAATTAGAGTTTTTTAATTTTTCTTGATCGTCTTCAGTTATTAATTTATTAATATTTTCATCTGATTTATCTATTTTTTCTGCATTTTCAATATCTACGAAAAGTTGATTATACCAATCTTTTTTCAGTTTTTCTTTTTGTTCTGCATCGTAATTATTAGGATATGTTGGTCCATAGCCTTGTTGACTCATTTGTTCATCTAGTTCTTTTAATTTAGATGCAGTCTTTTTAAAATCAGTGTATTTTTTATCATACTTTTCTAGTTTTGCTTCCATTTTTGTTAAATTTATATCTTCTTGATTTATAACTTTTCTAAGTTTTAATTTCAAATAATCTTTTTTTATTTTAGTATAGTTTTCGTAATCATGTTTTTTTGTTACTAAATTTTTTAATTCATCTAACCCCTTAACTGATAAATACTTAACTCCATGATTAATATCGCTATCATCATCTAATGTATTGCCATATAAAATAGCTTCTTCTAATGCTTTTAATTGTGATACGTTTACAGCATCCGTATCACTATAGCCTGGTGCTACATTTACTATACGTCTTTCGGCATTTTTTCCACCAACTGATAAGTAACCAATTTTTTCTGATGATGGAAGCGATATTGCATATTTTGGTGCCCATGCATCTTGTGCCATTTCAGTTTGAGTGTAATCAGTTTTTGCATTTACTCCTAGAGCTATTGAATTTAAATAATAGGCCTTTGCATTATTTCCTATTGCCATTGCATTTTCAACAGGTATTGTAAAGTTAGAATCTTTATTTTTCTTTTTATTTTCTTCAGTCATAAGTTCCACTGGCATTTCTTTTAAAACTTTTGTATCTATACCTAATGCCAGTGATGAAGGAGCTTCTACTCTCGATAATGATCCAAATGCAATTGAGTCATTATTTAATGATTTTGCTCCATAACCAATAGCAAAACTTTTGCTATTTTTTGCATAAGCTGCTTGACCTATTGCAAAAGCTTTGTCATTTTTCGCGTAAGCAAATCTACCTATTGCTAATGAATTATCTCCATTTGCTATTGAGTATGATCCTATCGCTATTGAGCCATTATTAAATCTTCCTTCACTGTCTTGATCTCTTTGTGCTTTTTTTTCACCAGAACTGTATTGATCTTCTAATTTAGCAACGTAATTTGATTGCACATTTGATTCTAGAAATTTATTTAATGTAATATCAGTAGAATTACCTTCGTAAATTTTTTCTAATTGTTTAATTTCATCTTCTTTCATAATTACATTTGAAAATACATTTGATCCAATAGCTAATGACCCTTTTCCGCCTGCATAAGCATTTCTACCATATACCATTGAACCTGTATATAGAGCTTGGACGTTATTACCTATACCGACTGACTCATCTTCGTACACATAAGCTTCATTACCAACAGCTAGTGATTTTGTGCCAAATGCTATTGTGTTTGTTCCTAGTGCTGTTGAATAATCCCTGTTTGCTATAGCTAATGTTCCTAGTGCTGTTGAATAATCCCCATAGGCTATCGATCTAGCTCCAAGTGCTATTGCATTGTTTCCTTTTGCCCATGTATGAGTCTTAAATCTTCTGTTATCTTTCAAATACTCTTGATACGCTTCATCAACCTCTTTTTTATGATTTTGATATCTTTGCCAGTCTGGTAGTTTTTGTATTTCTTCTATTGTTTGTTTATAGTTTTTGTTGTTAGTGCTTTTATAGTCTTTGTTTATTTCTTTCAGTATATCACCTTGAGCTTCATAAAAAATTCCTTGATGATAAACATAATATCCAGCATTATAACTAGGATTTCCGTCATTTCCTTTTTTTCTTATGTATATTTTTCCATCTTTTTTAGAAAGTGCTTCCCCTTTGTCTTGACTATTATAATCATCAAAATCTTTACTATATAATATTCCATCTGCATCAGCCATTACTGTTTGTTTTTTACCATTTTCTATATGTCCAGCCTTATTAAATTTAGTCGCAGCATAACTTCCTGTATCATTAAAATTTGATCTTGCATTATAGAATAGTCTAAATACATCTCTACTTAGAGCTTTACGAAGGCTTTCATCTCCAGAAACATTATCCGTTCCTATAGCTATACTTGAATTTCCCCAAGCTACCGTATCATTACCAATTGAGGTTGCCTCGTTTCCTTGAGCAAATGCTTTATATCCTATAGCAACACCTTCACGGTTATGGTTCTCAGCAGCTTTCTTGTTCACATTATCCCCAGTAATAGCTTGAAATCCTATTGCTGTTGAAGAATTACCACCAGCAACCGCACGTGAACCAATAGCTACTGTTTCGTTAAAGTCCTTATTTCTAAATGAAGTATTAGCCCCCGTTTTATTCATTGTACTTGTTAATATTGTTGATTCATTTGAAACGGTATGAGTTTTATCATTCCATTCGCCAAACCAAACTTTTGATCCTTCATTTAAATCACCATTTTTAAAATTTCCTATGTTGCTTGGACCATTTAGCCACAAAGTATAACCATATGCCGCACTTGATAATATCCCACTCATCAACAACGCAAGTGAAAATGTCCTAAATAAGCTCGTACCCCCCCCCCCGTTGTGGTAGAAGATTGACAGTTTTTAGCTATCTCAGGAACGGCTTTTACTTGAGATGTTTTTATATTATATTTAATCTTAAAACTTTTATTCATATTTTTTCCTTAAAGAATTATTATTGATATTAAAATGCCATATTATAAGATAATTTTTTTTAAATATCAATAAAAATAGAGATTGTTAAAAAGTAATTTTAAATAGAATTATAAATAATATTGTTTAAATTTGATCTATTTATAATAATAGCTTTTGTGGCTTTGAGATGCGTTTTAGTCTTTAAATAATCAAAAATATATAATCAAACAAATTAAAATGCAAATTTTATAATATATATTTTGTTTTGTGTAAATTTAGCTTTTAAAAAAATGTTTAAATGTAATTCGCACTTTTGAGGATAAATTTTTAAGTTTTTACTCATATATGGTAACTTGCTAGAAGTAACTAAATTTTATCGGCAAAAAAGTTTGTATGTATGCATAAATTTACTAACTCTAGTAAGTTAAATATCGATTAAATTTTTAGGTTTTAAATTTACTTTTATATTTTGATTATTTACAATCACATTTTTGAAGCTTTTATAATACTCTTTATTAAAGCAATTAAGTCTTAGTAGTCCCCTTTAAAAAGGGGAGGATTAAGAAAATCTAGCTAAAACTTCGCCACTTTCTATACTCATACCAACATCGACTAAGACTTCTTTTATGATTCCATCATTTGGAGAGATAACTTCTATTTCCATTTTCATGGCTTCTAATATCAAAAGTGGTTGGTTTTTTTTCACATTTTCGCCACTTTTAACTAGGACTTTAAATACATTGGCTGAAATTTCAGCACATATATCTTTACTACTTTTTGCTGTAATTTTACTTTCTGTTTTTACAGGCTCAAAATCTTTTACTTTTATTTGTGAATTATGTCCGTAAGCTACGTTTACGTTGTATTTTTCGCCATTTACTACAACGGTATAAGCACCTTGTTTGGCTAATTTTTTATGCTCAAGTTGCTCACCTTTTCTGACTTTAACATCGGCGTTTCCTTTTAGGAATGCTATGCCTTTTTCTTTACAAGCTAGTACTATAAAGATGTTTTCTTCTGAAGTTTCTATGCCTTCGTTTTCTAAAATTTCTTTGGCGTATTTGATAGTTTTTGTTTTATCTTGATCGGCTACATCGATTGCTGATTTTGTTGTAGGCTCTAAATTTAGCTGTTTGCTAGCAAGGTTGATAATTTCTTGATCAGCTTTTACTGGAGTTTTACCAAAATATCCAAGTACCATTTTGCCATAACCTTCTGCTATTTTGTTCCAATTTCCAAACATTACGTTGTTAAAAGCTTGTTGGAAGTAGAATTGACTTACAGGAGTTACACTTGTGCCATATCCGCCTTTTTCTACAACTTCACGCATAGCTTTTATAATTTGTGGGAATTTATCTAGAATGTTGTTATCTCTCATCATTTGAGTATTTGCTGTTAGAGCTCCTCCTGGCATAGGCGAAAAAGGTATTAGAGGGCTAACTTGCGTAGCTTCAGGCGGGATAAAATACTCTTTTAAACACTCATTTAAAACTTCTTCGTATTTTAAAATTTTGTCAATTTCGAGTCCGCCTAAATCATAATTTTTGCCTTTTACGGCGTGAAGCATTGTTAAAATATCAGGCTGACTTGTTCCACCGCTTACTGGATAAGCAGCCAAATCGATACCATCGACACCTGCATCTAAAGCTGCTAAATAGCAAGCCACACTAACACCTGCAGTTTCGTGAGTGTGAAGTCTGATGTGAGTGCTTGAAGGTAGAAGTTTTCTAGCCATTTTTATTGTTTGATAGACTTTTTCAGGACTTGAGGTTCCGCTTGCATCTTTAAAGCATATACTATCAAAAGGAATTTCGCTTTTTAAAATCTCTTTTAGGGTTTTTTCATAAAATTCAGCATCGTGAGCTCCTTTGCATCCTGGTGGCAAATCCATCATAGTTACTACAATTTCATGTTTTAAGCCGTGATAAACAATCCTTTCGCCTGAGTATTTTAAATTTTCAACGTCATTTAAAGCATCAAAATTTCTAATTGTAGTAGTTCCGTGCTTTTTAAAAAGTTTTGCGTGCAAATCTACCATCTCTCGACTTCCAGTATCCAAAGTTACTGTATTTACACCACGGCTTAGGGTTTGTAGATTTGCCTCATCTCCAACAATTTGTCTAAAATTATCCATCATCTTAAAAGCATCTTCATTTAAATAAAAATACAAACTCTGAAATCTAGCTCCTCCACCAAATTCAAAATGAGTGATTCCTGCTTCTTTTGCTGCACTAACTGCTGGTAAAAAATCATTCATCAAAACTCTTGCACCAAATACGGATTGAAAACCATCTCTAAAAGTAGTATCCATAATATCAATAAATTTCTTTGCCATATGTAGCCTTTAATAAAAAATTTCAGACATAATTCTAACTAAAATTATCATTGTTTAAGCTGAAATTTCTAAAAATTCATAAAATTTTTGCTTGTAGCTTTATATATATTTTATTTTTTAAGTTAGTTATTAAATTTACAATATTTTAAGAGAATTTTAAATAAAATTAGCAAAATATTTTAAAGGAGTGTGTATGGAAGAAAAGCATTATGAGGTTGTTGTTATCGGTGGCGGTATAAGCGGATCAGCACTTTTATATGAGCTTGCTAAATTTAGCAATATAAAGAGTTTAGCGATAGTTGAAAAGTATGAAGGTATTGGGACTTTAAATACAAAAGCTAGTGCAAATTCTCAAACGATTCATTGTGGAGATATAGAGACAAATTACACTCTTGAAAAAGCTAAATCTGTAAAAGCAAAAGCAGATATGATAAGTAGATATATCATAAATAATAATTATGGTGAAAAATTTGCTTTTAAAACTCAAAAATTAGCTATGGGTGTGGGGGAAAAAGAGGTTGATATTATAAAAAATAGATTTGAAGATTTTAAAAGTTTATATCCGTATTTAGAGCTTTTTGATAAGAATAGATTAAAAGAGATAGAGCCAAGACTGGTTTTTAAAGAAAATGGCGAAGAAAGAGATGAAAATATCGTAGCTATGGGAACAACAGGCGAAGTTTTTACGACTGTTGATTTTGGTGCTATGGCCGTTAGTTTGATAGAAAATGCAAAAAAAGTTGAAAATAAAATTTGTGATGTTTATCTAAATACCGAAGTTGAGATTATCGATAAAATAGGCGATAGATTTTATTTAAAAACTAAAAATAAAAAATCAATTAGTGCTGATTTTGTAGTGGTAAATGCAGGAGCTCACTCTTTATATTTAGCTCATAAAATGGGCGTTGGAAAAGATATAGGCTCTGTTTCTATGGCAGGTAGTTTTTTCTTAACAAAAGAAAAACTTTTAAATGGCAAAGTTTATATGGTGCAAAATCCAAAACTTCCTTTTGCTGCACTGCACGCAGATCCTGATATTTTGGCAAATGGTTGTACGAGATTTGGTCCAACTGCACTTCCTCTTCCAAAATTAGAAAGATATCACGGATGTCTGCAAAGTTCATGCGAGTGGGCAAAAACTCTAAATTTAAGTAAAGAGATTGTGAGTATATTTTATGATTTATTAAAAGATGGGGAGATTAGAAATTATTTATTTAGAAATATAGCTTTTGAAATTCCTGGCTTAGGGGTTAAACTTTTTGTTAAAGATGCTAGAAAAATTATTCCATCTTTAAAAGAGAGTGAAATTTATTTTGCTAGAGGTTTTGGTGGGGTTAGACCGCAAGTTTTAAATAAAAAGAGTAAAAAACTTGAATTTGGCGAGTTTTCTGTAAATGAAATCGATGGTGTAATCTTTAATATGACGCCAAGTCCAGGAGCTACAAGTTGTCTAGGAAATGCTTACAGGGATGCAAAAATAGTTTGTGATTATTTGGGTAAAAATTTTGATGAAAATAAATTTAAAAATGAGTTAGTAGATGAATGATCTTGATTTTTACGCTAAAATCGAGCCTATTCTTGGACTAAATGAGGCTAAAAATAGGCTTTATGAAATTTATTTAGATGAAATTTCTAATCTTAAATTTAGTGGATTTAAGGGGCTTGATTTTGGTTGTGGAGCTGGTGATTTGGCTTTAAGATTAGCACATAAATTTAAGATGTTGTGTTTAGATAAGAGCGATGAGATGGTAAATTTAGCGTTAAAAAATGGACTTAATGCTAAAAATTTAAGCATATTTGAGCTTAATGAAAAATTTGATTTAATAATATCTAGTTTTGATGTTTTAAACTATATGAAAAAAGATGAAATGGTTGAATTTTTATCTAAAATTCCAGAGTTGTTAAATGAAAATGGATATTTTATTTTTGATATTAATACGAAATTTGGATTTGAAGAGATTGCTCAAGGGTTGCTTTATGAAGAAGATGAGGATGGAAATTCTCTTATTATAGATGCTGTTTTTGAGAATGAAATTTTAAAAACAGATATGATATTGTTTGAAAAACGAAAAGATTGTTTTTATAAAATTAAAAAAACCATAACTCAGGTTTTTCATCAAAAGAGTTTTATACAAAATAATTTAAATTTAAAGCTTTTAAATGTTAAAAATATAAATCTTTATAGCAAAAAAAAGGCTGATAAAATTATTTTTATCTTTAAAAAAATAAATAATTAAAGGACGATAATGAGAAAAAAGACTAAAATTTTAGCTACAATAGGCCCAGCTAGTGATAACTTAGAAACAATTGTGGATTTGATAAAATCAGGAGTAAATGCTTTTAGGATGAATTTTAGTCATGGAGATCATGATTATCATAAGTCAAATTTAGAGAAAATTCGCAAGGCTGAGAGCATACTTAAAAAAAGAGTAGGAATTTTGCAAGATATTAGCGGACCAAAGGTTAGAGTGGGTAAGCTAAAAGAGATGTTTAGATTAAATCCAGGCGATAGATTGATTTTTGTTAGAGATGAAATTATTGGCGAAAAAATTGATGATAAAAACTATAGGCTTTGCATAAATCATCCAGAAATTTTACCGCTAATAAAAGAAGGAGAATACATTTATCTTTATGATGGTGCTATTAGGGCAAGAGTTGAGAAAGTAAGCAGTGAAGAGATTTGTGCGGTACTTGAAAATGGTGGAATTTTGACTTCAAATAAGGGCGTGAATTTTCCAAATACGAGATTAAATATAGATGTTATAACTCCAAAAGATATGTCAGATTTAGAGTGGGGCGTTAAAAATGGAGTGCATTTTGTGGCAGTTTCTTTCGTCCAAAGTGCTACGGATGTTTTAAGAGTGAGAAGAATTTTAGATGAACTTGGAAGCAAGGCTAGAATTTTTGCTAAGATTGAAAAATTTGATGCAGTTGAAAATATAGATGAGATTATAGAAGCAAGTGATGGAATTATGGTAGCAAGAGGTGATCTCGGAATAGAGGTGCCGTATTATGAAGTGCCAAATATCCAAAAAATGATCATTAAAAAGGCTAATCAAAAAGCAAAACCTGTTATAACAGCTACTCAAATGATGCTTTCTATGACTCAAAATGAAAGTGCAACAAGGGCAGAGATAAGTGATGTTGCAAATGCTGTTTTAGATGGAAGTGATGCAGTGATGTTAAGTGAAGAGAGTGCAGTTGGAAAGCATCCTGCTCAGGTTGTAAAAGCGATGAGTAATACTATAAAAGAGGTTGAGAAAATTTATCCTTTTAATAAAAATTTAGAGTGTTTTGATGAGACAGATATGGTTGCATTTAGTTCAGTATCTCTTGCTAAAAATTTAAACGCAACAGCTATTTTATCCATAACAGGTTCAGGGCGTTCTGCTATAAAAATGGCTAGAAATAGACCATCAATGGAAATTTATGCTATAACTCATGATGAAGAGACGGCTCATTTTTTAACTCTTGCTTGGGGCGTTAATCCTATAATGGTAAAACTTAAAGTGGATGTAGATTTTTTGATTGCTGATAGTATTGTGGATGCTTATAAAGAGGGGTATATTGATGAAAATTTAACCTATATTATGACTGCTGGATTTCCAACAGGTGTGGCTGGTAGCACAAACTATATAAGGATTATCAAAAAAGATCAAATATCTTACTATCAAAATTTAAAAAATAAATTTAAAATTTAATTATATTTTAGCAACTAGTGATTTCTAGTTGCTTTTAAAACTCTTTTAATTTTGCTATCTCATCACGCAGGGCGGCGGCTTTTTCAAACTCAAGTTTATTAGCAGCTTCAAGCATTTCACGCCTTAACTCTTTTATGATTTTAGCTCTTTCATTTGCTGGCATTTTTTCTAAATTTTTAGAAGCTCTTAAAATCTCAGCTGTATCTTCAGTTTTTAAGCTATCTTCAATATTTCTAGAAGCAGATCGTGGAGTAATGCCATGCTTTTTATTATACTCATCTTGATATTTACGCCTATTTTGAGTTATTTCAATGGCTTCTTTCATTGAATTTGTAATTTTTTTATGAAACATCACAACCTTGCCATTTACATTTCTAGCAGCTCTTCCCATTGTCTGAATTAAGCTAGTGCGAGATCTTAAAAAGCCCTCTTTATCAGCATCCATTATCGCTATTAAGCTAACTTCAGGTAGATCTAGTCCTTCACGAAGTAAATTTATACCTATTAGCATATCAAACTGCCCACTTCTTAAACCTCTAATTAACTCATTTCTCTCAACAGCGTCGATGTCTGAGTGCATGTATTTAACTTTAATGCCAAGTTCAAGGTAGTATTTTGTTAACTCTTCAGCCATTTTTTTGGTTAGAACTGTTACTAAAACCCTTTCATTTCTAGCAATTACTTCTTTTGCCATATCGTGCAAGATTTCAACTTGATTGTCACTATCTTTTAGGATGATTTCAGGATCAAGTAGCCCAGTAGGACGTAAAATTTGATGAAATACTTTACCCTTACTAAGTTCTATTTCATAATCATTTGGAGTAGCCGAAACAAATAAAAATTTCCCCTTTTTGTTTATAAACTCATCAAATTTTAAAGGTCTATTATCAAGGGCTGAAGGTAAGCGAAATCCATACTCAACTAAAGTTTCTTTTCTGCTTCTATCTCCTGCATACATTCCTCTAAATTGCGGCAAACTTACATGACTTTCATCAACTATAACTAAATAATCAAGCCCTTTTATTTCATAATAATCAAATAATGAATATGGCGTCCCACCTGGCTTCATACCTGTGATGTAGCGTGAGTAGTTTTCAACGCCTTTAGTTGAGCCCGTGGCTCTAAGCATCTCTAAATCAAACTCAACTCTTTGCTTTAAGCGTTGTTCTTCAACTAATTTTCCAGCATCACGAAACTCTTTTAATCTCTCATCAAGCTCTATCTCAATTCCTTTAATGGCTTCTTTTAAGCGATTTTCTCCTACGATAAACTGACTTGCTGGATATAAAATAAACTTATTTATGCTTTTTGTTCTTTTATTTTCTAAAAAGTCAAAATGGTAAATTTCATCAATCTCGTCTCCAAAAAACTCTATCCTTAGGGCTTCATCGTTAAAATAAGCTGGATAGATATCAATCACATCCCCATTTACTCTAAAATTTCCTCTATCAAAAAAATTGTCATTTCTAGTATAGCCCATATCAATTAGTTTTCTAAGGAGAGTTTTTTGTGAAATTTCAGTCCCATTTTCTAAAAACATAACCATTCCTTGATACTCAGCTGGATTTCCTAAGCCGTAATTTGCTGAAACTGAAGCAATTGTTATAACATCATCAAAGCTTAGTAAATTTGCAGTTGTGCTAAGTCTAAGGCGTTCTAACTCATCATTTATAGAACTATCTTTTTCTATGAAAAGATCTTGCCTTGGGATATAAGCTTCAGGTTGATAATAATCATAATAACTTATAAAATACTCAACTCTATTTTTTGGAAAAAAGCCCTTAAATTCGCTATAAAGTTGGGCGGCTAAGCTTTTGTTATGAGTCATTATTAGGGTTGGAATTTGAAGCTTTTTAATTATATTTGCCATAGTAAAGGTCTTACCACTTCCAGTTACGCCAAGCAAGGTTTGATATTTATTTCCATTTTTTATAGAATTAACTATGCCATTAATTGCATTTTCTTGATCAATGCTTGGGCTAAATTTACTTGAAATTTCAAAATTTTTCAATTATTTTTCCTTATTTTAAGTAAAATTTGATACAATTTCGCCATTATATCAAAAATAGAGGTAAAATTTATGCTTGAAGATGAAAAAATAGTTCCAACTCTAAGTGATAAAATAAAAGAGTTGATTGAAAAATATAGAAATGTCGTTAGTGAAAATGAAGATTTAAGAAGAGAAATAGTTGGTTTAAAAGTACAAAATGAAGCTTTAAATTCCAGACTTAGAGATGCTGAAGATGATTTAACTATGAAAAATTTAACAGATGAAGAACTATATAAAGAGATAGAAGATGTATTGAATAATGAGAGAGCTTGAAGTTCATATCACAAATAAATCTCTTTCAAAATCATATAAAATTAGTATAGATGACGAATTTGCTGTGGTTTTTAAAAAAGATTTAGCCCTGTTTAGCGATAAAAATGGAAATATTGATGCTAAAGATCTGCTTGAAGCGTTTGTAAAAAAAAGCTATGAGCAATTTATTAATGCAAAAGAGCTAAATCGTCTTATAAAAAAAATAGAGGAAAATAGATGAAAAAAGGTTTTGGGACAGGGAATTTGGCTGTTTTTTTAATAATTGCAATTGTTGTTTGGAAAGTAGTTATTCCTAAATTTAGCGGTTTTGCGGGGGATAAAGCTAATGCTTTTATGGCAGTTAGTGAATTAAAATCAGCAATTGATGATATTAAAAGATACTATTTAAAATATGGAAAATTAACAGATATTCAGCTAATGACATCTGTTTCAAATTTTGAAAATCCAGCTCAAAAGCTAGAAATAAATAGACCTGTAATGTATGGTGTTAGAAAGAATAATTTAGTTAGTTACTGTACAATTCTTGAGATTAAAATCATAAATTCTCAAGAAATAATTACGCTTACAGATAGTAGTGATAGAAGCAAAACTTGTCTTAATTTTAGAGAAGATGCTAGATATCAAAGTCTTAAAAATACAGCCCTTAGATATTAGATCACCCCTTTGTTTTATACTCATCTCTAAATTTAAAAGTTAATAAATTTTGCAAAATTCCAAAAAAACACATAAATGTTATAAAGCTACTTCCTCCATAGCTAAAAAACGGTAATGGAATTCCTACAACAGGAGAAAGTCCAATATTCATAGCTATATTTACATGAGAATAAACAAAAATCAAAACACCAATTCCTATAGCCATAACTCGTGTTATATAATCTTTTTTTAATGTAATGCTAAGGCTAAAAAGATGCATAATTAAACATAAATACAAAATCATTACAAATAAATTTCCTGCAAAACCAAATCTTTCACTATTGTAAGCAAAGATGAAATCACTTGTAGCAATTGGTAAAAATTTAAAGTGAGACTGAGTGGCTTCATCTTTTGATTTTCCGCTTATTCCTCCATTTCCGATTGCAATTATTGATTGTTTTACTTGATAGCTAGGTTCTTTTGATATGAAATCTATTATTCGTTTTTTTTGGTAATCATGTAAATTTTCATAAATTACAGGCGATGAAACACAAAGCGTCAAAGCTATACTTATCCAAATTTTTTTATTTACTCCAATTACAAATAACACAGCATATCCAGTCATCATCATAACGAGTGCAGTTCCTAAATCAGGCTCTTTTAGTATCAAAACAAAAGGTAGTAGTATAAAAAAACTTAGCTTTATGAATTCTTTTAAAGAGTAGCCATCTTGAGAAGGTGGATTTTTTGCTATTAAATATCCAAGCATTAATAAAAAAATAGGCTTCATAATCTCACTAGGTTGAATTGTAAAATGAGTAAATGGAATTTCAAGCCATCTTTTTGCACCAAGTTTTGAGATACCAAATATATCTACACTTAAAAGCAAAATTATACCTATCCAATATGCAAATGGTACTAGCCACAACATTTTTCTAATTGGAATTAAAAAGAAAAATAAAAAAACTAAAAATCCAACACCAAAATATATATATTGTTTTAAAGCTAGTGTTTGATTAGCTTCTGATATTAAAAAATGAGATAAAATTATGATTGGTAGTATTAATAAAGGTTGTATAAAATCAAAATGTGATACAATACGTCTATCAAAAATAATCAAATTTGCTCCTTAAAATAGCAAATTATAACAAAAAAAGGTATAAATTTGGATGAAATTTGTGTAAAAAGTAGCAAAAGATTAGATCAAATTTTAAGTCAAGAGCTTAAAATTTCAAGAAATTTAGCTACAAATTTAATAAAAAGTGGTTTTGTATTTTTAGGCGATGAAGCGGTTATAAAGCCGTCATTTAATGCAAAAAATGGTGATTTGATAAAAATAAAAACCCAAATAGAGCAAAATTTAAATTTTGATTTAAATTTTGATATTAAGGTTGTTTATGAAGATGATGAAATTTTGGTTTTAAATAAACCGCCAAATTTAGCAACTCACGGAGCAAAAAGCCTAAAAGAAGCGAGTTTGGTTGATTGGCTTTTGGATAAAAATTATAAGCTTTCAAATGTTGATAGTTTAGGTAGTGATGGAATTTATAGACCAGGAATTGTTCATAGGCTAGATAAAGGTACAAGTGGTGCTATTTTGGTTGCAAAAACAGATAAATCTCATATAAATTTAAAAAATCAACTCTTAAATAGAAGTATGGGAAGAATTTATCTAACGTTTTTAGATTTAAATTTAAAACAAAATTTAGTTGTAAATAGAGCAATAGCTAGAAATCCAAAAAATAGATTAAAAAAAATAGTTAGCAAAGATGGAAGAGTTGCAAAAACTGCTTTTTTAAAGATAGATGATGAATTAAATTTAGTAGCTGCTAAGCTATTTACAGGCAGAACTCATCAAATAAGGGTTCATCTTTTAAGTTTAAATAGACATATTTTGGGTGATTTTTTATATGGTTTTAAGAGTGCAAATGATAAAATAACGCACGTTATGCTTCATGCATACATTTTGTATTTTTTTCATCCATTAAGTGGTGAAAAAATCTTTTTAAAAGCCGATTTATATGATGACTTTTTAAATTTAATTGATAATTCTAAAAATAAGGAGAAAATTTATGAAAAAATTTTACCAAATACTCTATATAATGATTTTAACAGTGTTGATAAGTGGTTGTGCTACAACTAAACAACCTATTTTGGTAGATTCAAATTTACCAGTCATTAACGACATAAAGACTATTTATTCATCAAATTCAGTGGGTCTTGAGTGGACATTTGTCAAAAATTTAGAAGTTAGAGGATTTGAAATTTATAGAGCAGAATTAAACTCACAAATGCAATTTATAGCTAGAATAGATGATAGGTTTGCAACTCACTTTTTAGATACAAATTTAAAACCAAATACTACATATAAATATATGATAAAAACTTTTTCTGATAGGGCTGTGTCAAATGTTGGAACACAAATTAGCGTTACAACTACAAAAGGTATTGATACTGTTTCGTTTGCAAAAGCTATTTATGGTTTGCCAGAAAGGGTTAAGATTATTTGGAGACCACATTCAAATTTAAAAGTAAGTTCTTACTTGATTGAAAGAAAAAATCCAGAATCAACAAAATGGTCAAAAATAGCAGAGGTTGAGGGCAGACTTAGTGCAGAATATATAGATAAAAATGTAAAAAGCGGACAAAATTATGATTATAGAATTTTAGTTAAAACTTTAGATGGTGAAATTTCAGAGCCTACCCAAATTTTAAGTGCTACAACAAAAGAATTACCATTAGGGGCTACAAATTTACAAGCTACAATAGATCAGCCTAAAAAAATTATATTAACTTGGGATAGTCCAGAAAATGAAAATTTCTCACACTATCAAATTTACTCTTCAAGAAGCAAATTTTTACCATTTAGACCGCTTGCTAAAAGTGATAAAAATTTTTATGAAGATTTAATTAACTCAAATGGAGCTACTAGATACTATAAAGTAACTTTTGTGGATATGGATGGATTAGAGAGTTTAGCACAAGATGATGGTGTGATGGGACAAACCCTTCAAGCACCACCAGCACCTGTTTTAGGCGAGCCTCTGATGAGTGGAGATTATATTGTTTTGAATTGGCATACAACAGGAAATCCAGTTGATAGTTTTGTGATCGAAAGAAGTGGCGGAGGCAATGATAAAAAAATTTATGATATCAAAGGCACTAGCTATGTTGATATGGATGTTGTAAGAGGCAGTGAGTATAAGTACCGAATTTATGGTATTGATAAATATGGTATTAGCTCAAGCGGATCAAATCAAATGAGTATTGAGTTTTAATGCCAAATTTTATAGCATCTAATATAAAAAAAATAAATTTTCCTTCCACAAGAGATGGGGTTAGTTTTTTAAAGATTGCTAGAGGTAGGAAGGTTGATTTTATTTTAACTTCTGTTAAAAATGAAACATTTTTTATTACCATAAAACCTAAAAATGATAAATTTGTTATTAAAGGAGAGAAACTTACTAGACCTGCCAAAATAGGTCTATTGCAAAAATCTCTAGAAATTTTTAGAGATGAATTTTGTAGTGGCATTATCAAAAATGCTATTAAATTTAATAAAAATTCTCTTTTAGAAAATATTGGTATTATAAAAAATAGCGACGAGGCTTTAATTTATTTGAAAAACGCCAAAAAAGTTGCTATCGAGATAGGTTTTGGCTCAGGAAGACATCTTTTATTTAGGGCTAAAAATAATCCAGATATGCTTTTTATAGGTGTTGAAATTTATAAGCCTGCGATTGAACAGGTTGCAAAACTTGCATTAAAGCAAGGTATTTCAAATTTAATACTTCTAAATTGCGATGCTAGAAATTTTTTAAGTTTGATAGATTCTAATTTAGTGGATTTATTATATATCCATTTTCCAGTGCCTTGGGATGATGCACCTCATAGGCGTGTTATATCAGATGAAATTTTAACTGAAATTCAAAGGGTTTTAAAATTTGATGCTAAATTTGAATTAAGAAGTGATAGTAGGGAATTTGTAGATTTTTCTTTATCTAAAATTTTAAATTTAGATGGCGTTGAAGTTTTAGTTTTTAAAGATAGAGATATAGAAATTTCTAGCAAATATGAAGATAGATGGAAGAGACAAAATAAAAATATTTATGATGTAATTTTTACTAATAAGATAGTATCGGATAAAATTTTAAAAAATGATGAATTTGATTTTACTCCAATAAGCCCACATTCAATAAGGCAAAATTTTAGGAATCAAACATATAAATTTAATGATTTTTTTATACATTTTGAAGAATTTTATGAGTTTAGTTGTGATGAGGTTATGATCAAATTATCATTTGGTAGTTTCGATATGAGTGAGAGTTGCTTTATCAAATTTACAAAAAACAGATGTGAATATTTTTTGACCAAACCATCAAAAAGTGAGATAAATTTTAAAGCACATAAAAAAATAGAGGAAATTTTAAATCAATGGCAAATGATGTAATAATATCGGCTTCAAATTTAGTTTTAGGATATGATTCAAGACCTGTTATAAGAGGTGTTGATTTTAAAATTTATGCAAATGATTTTGTTGTTATTACAGGCGAAAGTGGTAGTGGAAAATCCACGCTTTTAAAGTCGTTTTATGGTGAAATTTTAGTAAAAAGTGGCGAACTAAGTATTGGATATTATGATGATAAATATGGTTTAATTTATCATAATATGAAAACAATAAGCAATAAAAAACTCTCTCTTCTTCGTCAAAAAATGGGTGTAGTTTTTCAAGATTATAGACTTATAAATGAGTGGAGTATAGAAAAAAATGTTATGCTTCCTTTGTGGATTATGGGTTGTAGTAATGAAATTCGTAAAAATAATTCTGAAAAATTGCTGAGTTATGTTAAACTCGGACATAAATTAGGTAAATTTCCACTTGAATTAAGCGGAGGAGAGCAGCAAAGAGTTGCTATTGCTAGAGCTATGGCACATAAGCCAAAATTTCTTTTATGCGATGAGCCAACTGGAAATTTAGATGATTTTTCTTCAGAGATAATATGGGATTTTTTAAAAGCCGCTAGAGAGCAGTTAAAAGCCACAGTTGTTGTTGTAACGCACAGGCCGCCATCTACTTTAAAATTTGATTTTAGACACTTTAATATAAAGGACGGTAAGATAGATGAGTGTTTTTAAAACTTATGCTATATTGATTTTATCTCTTATGGCGTTTCTTTTTTCTTTTCAATTTATTTTATTGTTTAAAAATATTATAAATGATTATGAAAATTTTCTAAAAGATGATTATAATATAATTTTAATCTCAAAAAATGAGCTAAATTTAGAACAAATTTCAACCAAAATAAAAAATATTGAATCATTAAAACCGGTGCGCACCGATTATGTTATACAAAAACTAGGAAATAAAATTTCTCAAAAATCTATCGAAATTTTAAAACAAAAATTACCGTATTTTTATACTTTAAAATTAAATTTTTTTCCAAATCAAAAAGAGCTAGCAAATGTGTCAAAAAATTTACAAACAATTAACGATATTGTTAAAATAGAAATTTTTCAAAAAACACACGATAATACATACAAAATTTTATTAATGCTTAAAAATATTATACACGTTTTTGCTTTAATAATGGCTATTTTAGGGCTTTGTCTTATGTTAAATCAAATGAAAATTTGGGTTTATGAGCATAAAGAAAGAGTTGAAATTATGGCACTTTTTGGAGCACATTTTTTATTAAAAAGCTCAATACTTTATAAAATAGCTTTTTTGAGTAGTTTGTTTTCTACTATTTTTGTTAGTTTGTTTTACTACTTTTTGCCTAAATTCGAGTTTTATAAAAATGCTTGTTATGCTATGGGGATTAAGCTATATTCTATAAATTTACTAAATGATGGTTTGATTTTGCTTGCAATCTCTTTAACTATCTCTATTTTGATGGCCACTTTTGTGATGATGGGTATTAAAAGTGAGTGTAGATGAAAAATTTAGTTTTTATTTTTATAATTACTACTTTTTTGTTTTCAGCACAAAAAACAACAAAAGAAAAAATAAATCAAACACAAAATTCTATCCAAACTCAAAACAAACAGGCTAAGAAATTATCAAAAAAAATAGATGAGTTAGCAAATTTAATAATTGCGGAAAGTAAAGAGGTGGAACAAAGAGCAAAAAATATAGAACAAATTTCAAATATCGTTGTAAATTTAAGACAAAAACTGAGTGAACAAGAGGCGGAATTAAAAAATCTTTTAGAACAAAGTCGAAATCTTTTAAATTTACAAAAAAAAATAGAAGATGAGATGATTGATCTAATAGTTGATGAGGTTGCATTTAATCTTTTAAAACAAAATGAAGTAAGTAATTCTCAAAATTTAGTTTTAAATGAAATTTTTAATTCACTTAGTTTAGCTGTAAAAGATGAAATGAATAAAATTTCAAACAAGTGGGAAGATTCTCAAAAGATTTTAAGTCAAACAAATATAAAAATTAACCAAATACAATCAAATTTAAAAGAGTATAATGCAAAAAAAGATGAGTTATCAAAAGAAAAAAATTTACACGAAAAAAATGTTAAAGATCTAAAAAAAAATAGAGAAATTTATATTAAAAAATTAGAATTAGCGCAAAAAGAGAGTGATGAGCTTAGAAAAACACTACAAGAGCTAAAAATTCTTGACGATAAAGAAGAGAGACAAAAAGCCATCGAAAAAGAAAAACTAGCCAACAAGCAAAAAGAACAAAACGCATCAAAACATAAAGTTAGTCAAAATACTGAAGAAATAGACCAAGAAGTTAAACTATATGGTTCTAGCTATCAAGAAGGTAGGGTTAAAACATATAAGGGTAGTAAAACTATTTCTCCTTTAAAAGATGCTTATGTTAAAAGGTCTTTTGGTAGTTATAATGATCCTGTTTATAATATTAAAATTTTCAATGAATCAATCACTTTGGCTTCACATAGTGATAATACTGTTTATAATGTTTTGCCTGGTAAGGTTATATTTGCTAAACAAACATCAGTTCTTGATAAGGTGATTATAGTTGAAAATAGTGGCGGTATGCATACAATTTATGCACATCTTAGTCAAATAGCACCAACTATCGAGGTTGGAAGTGTTATTAAAAAAGGTTATATTATAGGTAAAATTGATGATGATTTAACTTTTGAGGTTACTCAAAAAAACTATCATATCAATCCTTTGGAGTTGATTTCCATAAAATAAATAAATCTTATTATATTTTAAAGAGAAATTTGGTAAAATCTCAGACTTTAATAAGGAGATTAGATATGTCTAAAAGAGTTTTAGTTAAATTTTCTGGAGAAGCTTTGGCTGGCGAGAATGGTTTTGGGATAGATAGCAAAATACTTAAATTTATAGCAAATGAGATAAAAAGTCTAGTTGAACAAGGCAATGAAATAGGTATAGTAATTGGCGGTGGAAATATAGTTCGTGGTGTTAGTGCTGCAGCTGGCGGAATCATCAAAAGAACAAGTGGTGATCATATGGGGATGCTTGCAACTGTTATAAATGCAATAGCAATGAGAGAAGCTCTTGAAAGCGTAGGTATAAATGTAAGGGTTCAAAGTGCTATTAAAATGGAAGCCATTTGTGAGACTTTTATAATTGGTAGATCAAAAAGACATCTTTCAAAAAAGCGAGTTGTAATTTTTGCAGCAGGAACTGGAAATCCATTTTTTACAACAGATACAGCCGCCACTTTAAGGGCTATTGAGATTGAATCAGATATGATTATTAAAGCCACAAAAGTAGATGGAATTTACGATAAAGATCCTAACAAATTTAGTGATGCTAAGCTACTAAATTTACTTACATATGAAGAAGCCCTAAAAGATGATATAAAAGTTATGGATGATACAGCAATTGCTTTAGCTAAAGACAATTCTTTGCCGATTGTGGTTTGTAATATGTTTAAGAGTGGAAATTTACTAAAAATATTAAGCGGAGATCTAACTGGCTGTTCGGTAGTAAAAAATTAAAAGGAGATTATTATGAAAAGGTTAGAAGAAATTACAGCTAAAGCGTTAAAAGTTACAGGCGGAGATAGATATAAATTATCACTAATGGTAGCAAAAAGAGCAAATAAGCTTCATGAAGGTGAAGAAATTTTAATAGATAGAAATTTAATCAAAGGTATGAAGCACGCAGATATTGCACTTTTAGAGATAGCAGAGGGAAAAATAAGTTTAGATGGAATTATTGAAGCAGATAAATAGTGCAAATATAGAAGATTTTCTTGATAAAGTTTCTAATTCTAGAGATTTAAATAGTGCAAGAAAACTTTTTTTTTCACTTAATGAGCCGACAAAAAAATTAGAAGAAGGCATTAGTCTTTGCATTAAGCAACATAGTACCCAATTTAGAAAAAGTGGCGAACCATACGCCATTCATCCTATTTTAGTGGCTTCAATTGTATCTTTTATGGGTGGTGATGATGATATGATTGTTGCTGCTTTGCTTCATGATGTGGTTGAAGATACTAATTACACTCTTGAAGCAGTTAGGCAAAATTTCGGAGATGGTGTTTCAAAATTAGTTGAAGGGCTTACAAAAATTGTTAGCATAAGAGAGGATAAGTTAGTTCCTTCAAGCGATAAAAACGCTAAACTTAGAACATCAGCTCTTACTTTTAGAAGAATGCTATTGATTTCTATAGAAGATGTTAGAGTTCTTGTCGTAAAACTTTGCGATAGACTTCACAATATGCTAACTTTAGAAGCTTTAAGAGAAGATAAACAAAAAAGAATAGCAGAAGAAACTCTTTTTGTATATGCTCCAATTGCTCACAGGCTAGGTATATCAACCATAAAAAACTATTTAGAAGATTTAAGTTTTAAATATGTAATGCCTAAAGAGTATGAAACAATTGATTCTTATATAAATGAACATAAACAACAACTTCAAATAAATTTAAATAAATTTAGCACAAAAATCACTGAACTTTTATTGACAAGCGGTTTTGATGAAGATAGTTTTGATATACAAAAAAGAGTAAAACACTATTATTCTATTTATATGAAAATGCAAAGAAAAGGTATATCCATACAAGAAGTTTTAGATTTATTGGCGGTTAGGGTTATAGTTAAGAATGTAAAAGATTGCTATTTAGCACTTGGCATAATTCACACAAATTTCAATCCCTTAATATCAAGATTTAAAGATTATATATCGCTTCCAAAACAAAACGGATATCAAACCATACATACTACTGTATTTAATGATAGTATGATTATTGAGGCACAAATTAGAACTTTTGATATGCATAATACCGCAGAATACGGTGTAGCAGCACATTGGAAATATAAATTTAGTGGCTCTTTAAATCCTCGTCTTGATTGGCTTAGTGATATAAGCGAAAAGGAGCTAAATTCTCAAGAAACAGATGATGAAGATAGCCCTGAAGATCTATATGAATATGCAAAAGACAGTCTTTACGCAGAAGATATCGCTGTATATTCTCCAAAGGGTGGAATTTTTACTCTTCCAAGAGGATCTACTGCTTTAGATTATGCTTACGAAATTCACTCACAAGTTGGTTTAAAAGCAGTAGATGCATATATTAATAAAGTAAAAGTTCCACTTTTAGCGGAGTTAAAAAATGGCGATATTATACATATAATTACTGGAAATGAAGCACATTATAGATGCAGCTGGTTAAATTCCGTAAAAACAGGAAAAGCAAAGGCCGCTATTAAGAGCTTTTGTAATCAGAAATTAAAAGAGTTAAATACAGAAATAGCCATAAAAATATTATCAGGTATTTTTCAAATCAAAGAAGATAGTATTTTAAATTGGCTAGATAGAGAAAATTTAAGAAAAAAGGTTGGAAAAGCGGCCATTAATTCTGAATTTCTAAAAGATATTGTAAATGCCTTAAAAAAATACATTCCAAAAACATTTTTTTTAAATTCTAGTGATAAATATTTAGTTCAAAAGCAAAAATTTGATAATATAGTTGTTTATTCAAATCATCAAGTTAGCGGTGCTGAGTTTGATTATTGTTGCAATCCTAAAAGAGGTGATGATATTATGGGCTTTAGAAATAATGTAAATGTTACTGTTCATCATAAATTTTGTGAAAGGGCTGCAAATTTAATGAAAGATGGAGAAGAGATTATTTTTGTTAAATGGACAAGAAACGCTCCACACAGATATAAAATCATATTAAATTTAGAAAATAAAAGAGGCTCTTTGGCTACATTTTTGACATTTTTGGCTAAATTAAATGTAGATTTAGTGGCTATAAATTTAAATGAAAACAATGAAAATAAATCTGATTATTTTGATATAGTTGTAGAACTTGGAGAAAATATAGATGCAATGGACGTTAAGGCTAGATTAAAAGATAAATTTAAAATCATAGAATTTGCATCACTAAATGATGCGTATAATATGACTGAATAGGAGTTAAAATGGTAAATTTGGATGAAATTTATACCGAATTAAAAAAAGGTGTTAGCGAAATAATTGATGAAGAAAAAGTTAAAAATTTAATAAAAAATTTTTATGAAAATGGTGAAAATTTTTATGTCAAGATAGGTATGGATCCAACTGCTCCAGATCTTCATTTAGGACATAGTGTAACACTTCAAAAAATGGCATTTTTGCAGCGTCATGGCGCGATTATACAGTTTTTAATAGGTGATTTTACCGCTCAAATTGGCGATCCAACAGGCAAGAGTGAGACTAGAAAAAAACTAAGTAAAGAGATCGTTTTAGAAAATGCAAAAACTTACCAAGAACAAGTATTTAAGGTTTTGGATAGAGAAAAAACTATAATTATGTTTAACTCAACTTGGGTTGATAATCTAAAAGTTAGTGATATCATAGAAATTGCTAGCACTTATAGTGTTGCAAGAATGTTAGAAAGAGATGATTTTGAAAAAAGATATAAAAATCAAACTCCAATTTCAATAAGTGAATTTTTGTATCCATTAATGCAAGGATATGATAGCGTAGAGATGAAGTGCGATATTGAAATGGGTGGAAATGATCAAAAATTTAATCTTTTGATGGGCAGACATATGCAAAGAATTTATGGGATTAAAAATGAGCAAGCTATTATAACAATGCCACTTTTAGTTGGATTAGATGGCGTCAATAAAATGAGTAAATCTCTAAATAATTATATAGGCGTAACAGAAGCTCCAAATGATATGTATGCTAAAATTTTAAGCATTAGCGATGAACTTATGTGGGAGTGGTATAATCTTTTAAGCACTAAAAGTTTAAAAGAGATAGAAAATTTAAAAAATAGTGTTAAAAATGGCTCTATCCATCCAAAAACCGCAAAAGAAAATTTAGCTTTAGAGATAACGGCTAGATTTCATAGTCAAGAATTAGCTAAAATTGCTAAAGAGGAATTTGATAAGGTGCATTCTCAAAACCAGCTTCCAAATGATATAAAAGAATTTGAAGAAAAAGATGGAATTTGGGTTATTGAAGCGATAGTAAAATGCAAACTTGCAACAACAAATAGTGAAGCTAGACGCCACATAAAAGCAAACGCTTTTAGTATAAATCAAAAAAAATCGAACGATGAGAATTTAAAATTTACAAAAGGTGAGTATATTTTACAAATTGGTAGGAAAAAATTTGCAAAATTAAAGGTAATTTAATGAAAAGTTTAAAAATAGGAAAATATGAAATAACTTATCCGATTTTCCAAGGCGGTATGGGGCTTGGTATTAGTTGGGATAAATTAGCTGGCAATGTTAGTTTAAATGGCGGTCTTGGCATTATTAGTTCTGTTGGAACGGGATATTATGAAAATAGAGCATACTCAAAAAAAGAGTTAAATCAAAAGCCTTTAGGTAGTGAAAATTTCTACTCAACATCAGGATTAAAAGCTATCATTAATAATGCTAGAAAAATTTGTGGAAATAGCCCGCTTGGCGTTAATATAATGTGTGCTTGCAATGATTATGCTAGAACAGTTAAAGACGCTTGCGAAGCAGGTTTTAATATGATAATTAGCGGAGCAGGGCTTCCTACTAATTTACCAGAATTTACTTCCGAATTTAAAGATGTGTGCTTGATTCCAATCGTGTCATCTGCTAAAGCTTTAAAAATAATATGCAAAAGATGGACTCAAAGATATAATAAACTTCCAGATGCTGTTGTGTTGGAAGGACCACTAAGTGGCGGACATCAAGGCTTTACTTATGAGCAATGTTTAGATGAAGCTTATAGATTAGAAAATTTAATTCCACAAGTTAAAGAAGAAATTAAAAAATGGGGAGATTTTCCGCTTATTGCAGCAGGAGGCGTTTGGGATAAAAATGATATAGATAAGATGATAGATTTAGGTGCTGATGGTGTTCAGATGGGGACTAGATTTATTGGGACTTTTGAGTGCGATGCTGCACCTGAATTTAAAGAGGTATTATTGAGTGCTAAAAAAGAAGATATATTGCTTTTAAAATCTCCTGTTGGATATCCAGCAAGAGGCATTAGAACAAATTTAATAAATTTAGTAGAAAAAAAAATCGGACCTAAAATTCAGTGTATAAGCAATTGCGTGGCACCTTGTGGGCGTGGAAAAGAAGCAAAAATGGTTGGATACTGTATAGCAGATAGATTATATGATGCTTATTCTGGCATTAAAGAGTTTGGTTTATTTTTTAGTGGAGCTAATGGATATCGCTTAAAAGAGATTATAAGCGTTAAAGATTTAATGAAAAAGCTAATAAATGGTGAAAATAGCTAGAATTTTATTAATTTTCCTTTTTATATCTTCACTTTTTGGTGGAGATTTTGATAAGGAATTTAATGATTTTGATAAAAATTTTAATTCTGTAAATTTAAATAAACAAAAGAAATTTCATCAAAATTTAAAAAATATATATCTTAAAACATCTTCCCAAAAAGACGAAATGGATAGAAAAAAGGTTCTTCAAAGACTCATTTACTCATCTAAAAAATTAGGATTAAATTATAAAGGCTATGAAAATGAGTTAAATTTATTAGGCGTAAAACAAAAAAATTATAAACCACTTTCAAGTCCAAAAAATACGACTTTAGAAAAAAAAGAGAGTGTGAAAAATAAGACAAATCAATCAACAAGCGATAAAAAAAATAAAAATAACGCATTAAGGCTTCAAAAGATAGAAAAAATTCAAGATGGCTTAAAACTTAAATTTAACATACCTCTCAAAAATAGCGATATTAAAAAATTTGATATAAAAGATAAAAATTATAGAAGTGTTGTGGATATAAAAGCAAAAGCAAATCTCGATTTTAAAAGCTTTTCAGGGCATGTTATTGATAATATCAGAATTGCTAAATTTAATGACAATACTTTACGTGTTGTATTTGAAAATAGAGTAAAATTTGATATGAATTTAAAATTTAAAGACAGTGAAATTTATATAACTGCTATAAGTTTGACTAAATCATCAATCTCAAAAGATATCATAAAAACAAAAAAAGCCACCCCTAAAAATAATAACGTCATTAAAAAAAATAAAAAAGTAAGCATAAAAACAGTAGTCATTGATCCTGGTCATGGAGGAAAAGATCCAGGTGCTATGGCAAATGGATTGAAGGAAAAAGATATAGTCTTAAAAATTTCAAAAAAGCTTGGTAAAATTTTACAAGAAAGAGGCTATAAAGTATATTTTACAAGAAATTCTGATGAGTTTATAAATCTTAAATCAAGAACGGCATTTGCAAATGAAAAAAATGCAGATCTTTTTGTGTCAATACATGTAAATGCAGGTCCTAAAGGAAAGGCGGCTTTAAATCTTAGTGGAATCGAAACATTTTTTTTAAGTCCAGCCAGAAGCAAACGCAGTAAAGATGCAGCAGCACTTGAAAATAAAGGCGATTTAGAAGATATGAATCACTTCTCAAAAGAAACTTATTTAAATTTTTTAAATAGAGAAAAAATTATTGCTGCAAATAAATTGGCAATTGATGTTCAAAAACACATATTAAATAGAGTTCAAACAAAATACAAAGTCAAAGACGGTGGAGTAAGAGAGGCTCCATTTTGGGTTTTAGTGGGTGCTTTAATGCCTGCTATTTTGATAGAAACAGGTTATATCACTCATCCAACAGATAGTGTAAATTTAGCCAAGGATGATTATTTGGAATCTCTAGCCATAGGCATAGCAAATGGATTAGATGCTTATGTTTTGAAAAATTAAAATGGAAATAATATTTAAATCAAACACGCTTTTTTCTGATGAATTTGGAGATTTTTATTTTAATAAAAGTGATCCTTTAGGTCAAAGTAGTTATGTATTTATAAGTGCTATTGATGAAATTTGGGATAAAAAGGATAGCTTTATTGTGGCTGAGTGTGGATTTGGTATAGGGTTAAATTTTTTAAATTTAGCTAGCAGATTTGAAAACACAACAAAAACACTTCATTACGTTAGTATTGAAAAATACCCCTTTTCTAAGGAAAATTTAGCCAAAATTTACCAAAAAATGGGAGTTTTTGATAAATTTAGCAAGAGATTGATAAAAAAATATCCAATTTTCAAAGATGGGCTTTGCAGGATATATTTTTCTAAAAATATCATTTTGGATATATATTTTGATGATGTAAAGGTGGCTTTAAAAAATTTAGATTTTAAGGCCGATATTTGGTTTATGGATGGCTTTAGTGCAAGTAAAAATCCGCAAATGTGGGATTTAGAAACTATCTTTTGTATTAAAAATTTAATGCTTAGAGATGGAATTTTAAGAACATATTCAAGCACAAAATCTTTAAAAGAAAATTTAAAAAACGCAAATTTTATCGTAGATGTTTTAAAAGGATTTGGCTTAAAAAGAGAGATGATAAGTGCCAAACTCATAAAAGAAGATGAGTTTAAAAAAGAAATTTATTATAGTCGCCCTTTAGTTAAAAAAAATTTAAAAAATGTTTTGATAATAGGTGCTGGAGTTGCTGGACTCATTAGTGGTTTTAAATTTAAAAAAGCTGGATTTAATGTTTTGATAGCCGAAAAAGAAAGCGAAGTTGCTACAAATGGAAGCGGAAATTTAGTAGGTGCTTTAATGCCTTTAATAACTCAAAAAGGTGTAAGTCTTGGTAAATTTCACGTAAAATCTTTTTTAATGGCTGGTGATTTTTATAAGAAATTTGCTAAAAAATTTATTAAATTTAGTGGAGCAAAAGATTTTGCTTTTGATGAAAAACTTATAAAAAGATACCAAAATAGTGATTTTGTATTGAATTTAAAAGATCATCCATATCCGAGTGTATTTATCAAAAATGCCGCAACCATAAGACCTAAGCATATGTGTGAGTATTTTGCTAGCTTGCTAAGAGATGAAATTTTATTAAATTATGAATTTATAAATTTTAAAAAAGTCGATGATGGATATGAAGTTAGTTTTAAAAATGGAGATATTTTAAAAACAGATATTATTATTTTTGCTACTGGAAGTCACAGTGAAGAGCTTTTTAATAAAGGAGAAAATCCAAAAATAAATCTCGATGATAGTGTTTTAATAAGCTCTGTTAGAGGTCAAGTAACCCACATAAAAAAGCAAATTAATACAGAATTTATTATCAATGCAAAGGGTTATATATGTCCTAGTTATTTTGATTTGCAAATTATTGGTGCTACTTATGACAGAGGCGATTATACAAAATTTTTAAAAGATTTAGACGATATAAAGAATTTAGAAAGCATAAAAGAATTTATAGATAAAAAAGATATTAAATTTATAGGTTCTAAGGTTGGTTTTAGATCTTATAGTGGCGATAGATTTCCACTAATAGGTGGAATTTGCGATGTTTTATGGTTTAAAAAAAATTATTCAAATCTATTATGGAATAAGCATAAAACTTCAAATTTATACCCCAAATACTTAGAAAACATATATATTAACTCCGCTCACGGTTCAAGAGGTCTTGGAAGTGCTGTTTTGGGTGCTGAAATTTTGTTGGATTTAGTTTTAAATAGACCGTTTTGTATAGATAAAAATTTAGTGGATGAGGTAAATCCAGCCAGATTTTTAATTAGAAGATTAAAAAAAGGATTTAAATAGTTTTTATCCATAAAGTATTTAATGATAAAATACATATCAAATTCGATTTTGCTACTTATAAGAGTTTAAAATTTTAAATTTAACTCCAGATTAGTTTTTAAAAAATTTAAAATTTAGCCAAATCTTTAAAAATTTTATTTAAACCCTTGATTTCAAAAAAAAAAAAACTATAATTAAAGAATTTTTTATACAAAGGACTTAATATGAAACAAAATCAACAACGTTTAAAATTTCTATCTTTGGCTTTAATCACAGCTTTTGGTTGTAGTTCAACACTATTAGCATCAACTACTCATTCTTATGCCTATACCGACAAAGAAGAAAGCACAGAAAATCAACTTAAAAAAAGAGTAGAATTATTAGAAAAACAAGTTGAAAATAATTTAAATATTTTTGAAAAAGAGGTGACAAAATATACACACAATCATACAAAATTTGGAGAATTAACAAGAAAAGCCGATAATTTACCTGATATTGAAAAAAAATATCCAAATTTGCAAGAGTTTAAAGATGAAATTTCAAAATACGATGAAGTAAGAATTAAAGCTGATGAAAATTTTAAAAAATATAAAAATGATTTAGAAACATTAAAAGCGAGCTTACATAACGATAAAGAAAAGGAGCAGAAATTTGAGGAACTATCTAATAAAATAGAAGAAACATCTAATGAACTGGAGCAACAGTTTTTTACAGCCCAACATAAACTCAAAGAATTTATAAATGGCATACAAGATGCATATCAAGATAATAATAATGAAAAAATTAAAAATACATTGCAACATATAGATGCTTCTAAAAAAGAGAATGATAAAGAAATAAAAAATATAACAAATAAAATAGAAGAAATAAAGCAACAAAACTCAAAAATTAAAGATTCATTACAAACTCCACCTCCATCATCTCCAATGACGCCAGGTAAAAAACCAGATTCAGATATTCCAAACAAAGAAAATTCAAGCCCTTCTGATATCCAAAATGATGATTCTAGTTCAAGCAGTCCAGACGGTTCAAGTAACGGTGAAATTTCAAGCGGTAGCAGCAGTGGTAGCTCAAGCAGCGGTGGTAGTGGTTCAAGTAGCGGTAGTTCAAGCGGTAGTTCAAGCAATGGCAACGGTAGTAGTGATACTGAAAGTTCAGGAAGCAGTGGTAGTAGCAGTGGTAGTTCAAGCAGCCCAGCCCCAGGTAATAGCTCAACCCATCCAAACGGCAACGGTAATAGCTCAAGCGGTGGTAGTGGTTCAAGTAGCGGTA
>NZ_VWSJ01000014.1 GCF_009690845.1 Campylobacter portucalensis | reverse complement strand
TTTATGTTTCAGTTGCTTACCCTAAGTGCTAATTACACAACCGGCATTTTAAAAGATACAGAGCTTGAATTTAAAATAAACGTTCTTGACGTAAATACTTTTTTAAGCTTTGGTTTAAATTCTTTTACAAATAGGATTCCGTTTTTGTTTAAAGCAAGTATCCACGAAAGCGGAAAAGCTAATAAAGTGCCTTTATCAATGGCAGTTACTGGCGATATTATAAGTTTAGAAACAACAGAGCTTGAAGCAGGAAAAGAAATGGAAGTAACTATTAAAATGTCAGCACACTTTTTAAATTTAAATATAGGCGGCGTGCCACTTATTATAAAAGATGTTGAGAATATGATTTGTATAGTTGGTGGGGTGGATATATGGCTAAAGTTAGATCAAATTTAGGAGAGTAGGTAAGATTTTAAATCTTGACGGATTTAGATAAAACTCACGCTTAGAGGCTAGGTCACATACAAGAAGTATGCTCCCGTCGCCTCAGCGTGAGTTTTGCCTAACTACGCCTATTTTAGCAAATCTATTTTACAGAAGTTTGAAAAATATAAAAAATACTCCAAACAGAAGATGCGTATTTGTGCAAGTCGTGGGGAATTTGCGAAGCGAGTTACCTTGGCGGTAATGAGCTAGCAAATTTCACGGGACTTGTGCAAAGGTGTAGTTAATGGGGAGTTTAAAAATAGAAGTTTGAAAAAAAGGAGAATAAATGAAAGAAATTATATTAGAAAATGGCGAAATTTTAGAGATGAATGAACCAACAGTTAGAGTTTTAAAGTATGCAGATAAAAAAGATGGTGACATGGAAAAAACTATCTATATGATAGCAACTTTAACCAACAAAACAGAAAGCCAAATAGAAGAGCTTGGATTAAAAGATTTTATGCTATTACAAAAGGCTTTAAGCGATTTTTTAGTGGATGCGGGGGTTATAGCTTAGAAGCTATAGCCCTTATAGGACACACGCTAAATTTTACTTATAACGAGATTTTAGATATGGAGTTAGGGGAATTTTTGGAATTTGTGAGGATTAGTAAAGAGATTTTAGAAGCTAAAAATTTATAATGATAGCTTTTTTAATCAGGGGTTACAAGACCTGTAAGCACTAATACAGAGTAACTAAAAATAAGGGTAACGGCGAAATCAAAACCAAAAAATACTTCTACAAGAATGGAAAAAAATATGCAAGTAAGTTCTGGAGCAAGAAGATTATCAAAAAATGTTTTAATCTTTTCATATATTTTAAACATTCAACCCCCCCCCTTTTTTTTTAGTGAATTATAATAAAATAAGGCTTAAAAATGACTGATACTAGCGTTGGAATTGCAATTGGAATTATTATTAAAGGTTTAAATAATATAAGCAAAGCTAATGAAAAATTTAAACAAATGAGCGATAATCTTGCTAAGACTGGTAGAGATGTAACCATGTTAAACAAAAAGATAGCAAATATAAATAAAGTTGGAATAAATATCAAAGCCCATAAAAGCAATATTTCTAATGAGTTTTCAAATATAACTGAAACTATTGCTAAATTTGGTGCAGTTGCAGTCCCTGTAAAATTTGCTATGGATTTTGAAAGTAGCATGGTAGATGTTAAAAAATACGTTGAATTTGAAAGCGAAGAACAATTTAAACAGATGGGAAAAGATATAAAAGCTTTATCAGCCCAACTTGGCGTAAATTTTAGCGAAATTTCAGCCATTGCAGCAAGTGGCGGACAACAAGGACTAAAAGCTAGCGAGATTATGGATTATACTAAATTAGTAAGTAAATTTGGAGTTGCTTTTGATATGAGTGGGCGTGACGCAGGTGATGCGGCGGCTTATGTAATGAATAATTTTAAATTAAGCGTAAAAGAACTTGAAAAACTTGGTAATCAAATGAACTTTTTAGATGATAAAATGTCGATGGTAAAATCAAACGACTTATTTAATATCTTAAATAGAACCTCTTCAAATGCTAATATTTTAGGACTTAGTGCAGACGGAGCGGCCGCCCTTGGTGCTACAATGCTATCAATTGGAAAAGCACCAGAAGTAGCCTCAACTGCTTTAAATTCTATGTTTAATAAATTGGCAAATTTAGACGGACAAGCACCAAAATTTCATAAAGCTTTAGAAAAAATGGGAATGGATGCTTTATACTTAAAAAACGCTTTAAAAAAAGACGCAAATTTAGCAGTAAAAGAGTTTTTAAATGCTATCACTAAACTTGACGATGATAGCAAAATGGGCGTTTTAACTGATATGTTTGGGCGTGAATTTAGCGATGATATCGGGGCACTTTCTACAAATGCTGATATCTTAAACAAAGCTTTTGATTTAATTAAGCAAGATAGTAGCAAGAGCTTAGATGAAGCTTTAAATTTAAAGCTTAAAACAGCAAAAAGCGGATTTGAGAGGCTAAAATCAAGCGTTGTAAATTTTGGAATTACGATAGGAAACGCTTTTTTACCAATAGCAAATATATTAAGTCAATATTTAGCTAAAATAACTAATTTTATAGATACCATAGCAAATAAAGCTCCTGTTGTGGCAAAAACTATTTTTGGTGTTGTTGGTGGTTTTTTGGCTTTTGGTGCTATTGCATCGGTTTTAAGAATTGTAACGGCTGGTCTTATGATTGTATTTAATAATATAAGATTTTTATATAATGCAATAATTTTTTTTACAAATGCATTAAATTTAAATAAAATAGCAGTTTTTGCCTACAAAGCATCCTTAAACGCTTTAAAATTCACAATCTCAGGCGTTAGCAAAGCTTTTAAATTTTTAGTAGTTGGCATTCGTGCAGTTAGTATCGCAATAATTAGCAATCCTATTGGGCTTATTTTAGGCGGTATCGCTTTAGTTGCAGGAGGTATTATTTATAACTGGGATAAAGTAAAGGCGTGGTTTTTAGCTTTTGTAGAGTGGATGAAGCCTATTTTTGAGCCTGTAATTAATAGTATAAAAAATAGCTTTAGCCCTTTAATTTCGTTTTTTAAAACGCTAATAGATGGTATAAAGGCTATATTTTTGCCATTTTTTAGTGGATAGAAGCTAAATTTGGTTGGATAAGTGATACTTATAAAAGTATAGCTGGGGGCGTTGGTGGAGCCATTAGCGGGGCAAAAGAATTTATCGGCGATGAAATTAGTGGTTTATGGAGTGGAACAAAAGAGTTTTTTGGTTTTAAAGATAAAAATGTCATAAAAGAGGCTTATCCTACGCAAAATACAAGAAACAACTCTCAAAACTATAACTTTAACTTTAGCAATATCAATCCAAGTGTAGATGAAGAAGGTTTAAAAAGAGCTGTAATGAAAGAGCTTGATAGGCAAAGTATGAACGCTTATAATAGAAGTTTTGTAAATGGGGGTGATTAGTGGTATTAAATTTAGGTGGGTTTAAATTTCAGTCTCATCATATAAATGGAGTTGAAAAATCAAGTGATTATGGTATAAGCAGCACTTCAAGGCTTAATAAAATTAAACAAGCTTCCATAGAAAATAAAGAAGAAATTAAAAGTATATTTTCTCCATATATTGGAAAAATGATAAATTTGGGAGATAATAAACATATCGCAAAAGTAGAAAATATAAAAACAAATACTGATTTAAAACTAGAAGTTGTTTTTAATATGTATAATAAAAATAACTTATATAAATCAGTTTCAACCTTTCTAAAAACTTTTGAGAATATACTTTTTTACAGATTATCTTATAAAAAGTGAGTATAAAATCTAATTAATAAACTGCTATATTATTATTTTATTACTAGTAAAATAATAATTAAGAATAAAATAAAGAGATGTGATGTTAGATACAAAAATAATAATAAAGAAAAAACATTAAAGAAAATAAATATGAATAACAGGCATCAAAAAACAAGATAAAATTTAGTAAATAAGTAAATTATAATAAGTTTAACTTTAATTTTACTTTATGTATTGTATGTGACTTATAGGTAAAAATTTTTAATTTAAATTTATAATAATATTTAAGAATAAATTGATAAAATAATAGCACGAGATTTACAATAATATAAATAATTCTACAAAAATAATTGGAAAAAATTTATAGCATTTTATGTTAATCAGGATAGATTTAAATTTACGGTTTTTTTAAATAAATATGTAAAAAAATAAATTTTAAAAAACTATTAATGGATAAAAAATTTAGTGAAGAAAGCCATGAAAAGAATTTTTATAAGTTTTGCTATTGAAGACAAAAATCTGAGAGATTTATTAAAGGGACAGTCTAAAAATCCTAGCAGTAATATTGAATTTGTGGATATTTCTGTAAAACAACCTTGAGATTTTAATTGGAAAACAAATTGCAGAAGGCGAATTAAAGGCTGTGATGGGATGATTTCTATAATTGCAAAAAACACTAAAAATGCATCAGGATAAATTTGGGAAATGAGTTGTGCTAAACAAGAAGGCATGCCTATTGTTGGGGTGTATGGAAATGATGAGCATTTAGGCATAAAAATACCCAATGAATGTGGATATGTAAGATTGATGGATTGGACTTGGTCTAATATTAGTAATTGGATAAATTCACTATAAGTAAAAAAGGTATATGAGATGAAAAAAAGCATTGGTTGTGGGCATAGATGATTACCATTATTAAGATGTGTGAATGATGTTAATGAGATTCAAAAATTATTAGAAACAAACGGAGATGGAAGTCCTAATTTTGATTTAAATTTAAACCTAATGTTTCATCTAAAAAAAGAAATGTATGAATTATTAAATTCTTTATTTACAATAGGAGAATCAGATATTGCACTATTTTATTTTTCTAGACATGGAACAGGAGAATTAGGAGGAAAAATTGTTTTGCCTGATTATAATGGTATGGATTTAGGAATTTCCATGGCAGATATTTTAAGATTGGTCAATGAGTCAAAAAGTAAAAATAAAATTATAATTTTAGATTGCTGCTTTTCAGGGAAAATGGGTGAAGCTAGTTTTACTGATACAACTGATTATGTTATAGGACAAGGTGTGACAATAATGACAGCGAGCAATAGAGATTAGTATGCTGCAGAAGATAAAATTGCAGGACATGGAATTTTTACTGAATTATTAATACAAGGTTTGCAAGGTGGTGCTGCAGATGTAGGAGGTAATATAACCCCAGCAAGTCTTTATTCTTTTGTCGACCAATCTCTTGGAGCTTGAGAATAAAGACCGTTATTTAAGACTAATATTTCTAGATTTTTACCAATTAGATCTATTGAGCCTAGGATATCAAAGCAAACACTTAGAAAAATAAGTGATTATTGGGAACTGAGCGTATGTGCTTTGCAGCTATGAATAGTAAATCTTGCAAGATAACTCCATTAGGGTTGCATTATTAGAAATTATCTAAGGATAAAAGGTTTTAAAAAAAAATCAACATAGTTACAATCTATAGTTTTTAACCATAAAAGATAATTAGCTTAATAAAATATATTAAGATTAATATTTTATTAAGCTAGATAAATATTCATCCAGATTAAAGATATATTTATTATCTACATTCCTAAATAATTTTATTAGCATATTTACATCTTCACTCTTTTTGATTAAAACTATACACATATCCTCATTTGCATCATAAAATTTTATTTCTCCAAAATTAAAAATATTAAAAATAAAATTCTGTAAATTTGTTGATATAATAAATATATGAAAACTATTCAACAAATTCTTAATCTTATCTTTGTCTAAACCATAAGTTTTTACTTGACAATTTATTTTGCAATTCAACCTTTGATTTGTAATTATAAAATTTGCCACTGCAAAGTGATGTGACCCATCAATATTATTCCATTCATAATAATTTATTTTATAGATATTATCATTTAGTTTTTTTTATGTGTTTTTTGCATTCACGTAATGTCCAATTATGTCTTCTTTTTAGAATTAAATATTTGCTAAAATCATAAATAGAATCAAATTGATATCCTGCTGATTTAGACTTTGAAGCACTTATAGAATTAATTTTTATTAAATCTAATTGAATTTACTTATCTTCTGATTTGTTTATTATCAAATCTTTCAAATCTTTTTTATTTGGATAATGAGATGTTTTTCAATTTGCAAATGTAAATATATTCAAATTATTACTATGAAAACAATTGATTGGATAAAATTTAAGCTCTTGAAATTTGAAATTTAATAGTTCTTTTATATTATTAAATTCATCTTTTTATGATATCTTGTTAATATTTTATTCATAAAGAACATAGCTTATCACACCAATCTTTAAAATGCCTACATGAATTTAAAATTTAAACCATGCCTATTTCTTTAAGCTATTTTATTTCCATGAAAGACATTTTTGTATTTTGGAGATATAAAAATAACTTTTAATCTGCGTGATGGACTTGTTTGCAGTGAGTTATTTATACACTTAGGATTATTAGAAAATTCTTCATTCATTTCATCTTTAAGTTTATCTAATACATCTAATAATTTCTTATCATTATTGTTCCAACTAGGATCGCCTAGTATTATTTTATCGATATCACTAAAAAGCAAACTCTCAAATTCATGAAGTTGAAAATATGGTATAAATTTATCTCGTGCAGTAGCTACAGTTGATAATATATCTTTATAAAATTTATTCTCTAAAAAGCTTACTTTTTTATAAATATCAGATATGTTATTGTTTGTTCCAGGAAAATTATTATCAATGGCGTAATAATCAAACATAGTTGTTAAGTAAGCATTTTCATCTTTTTTTAGCTTATCACATATAAAATTTTTTACTATTTGATAGTTTAATGCACCTCCTTTGCTAGTTTTTGATATTGGTATCATTAGAGGTTGTATGTAAAACTTTTGAGGATTAAAATATGGTGTAAAAATATCTTTTATAAACCTTTCTTCTGTTCGACCTTCACAAATAACAAATATTCTAATCACGGTCTACCACCTATTAAATTGCTTTTCCATATATCTCCAAAAGAATATTTATCAAGCCATATACTAAGCTCAGCACCATCTAGTCTTTTAAACACGGACTCATTATTTTTTATCTACTACGATTATATTTTCTGGTTCAAAATTATTTATAAGCTCAACAAATTGAGATGATAGAATAAGCTGCTTTTTATCCGAAACTCTTTTTATAAGCTCGCTTAATAAACTTAGAGCAGCAGAGTGCAGACCAAGTTCTGGCTCGTCTTGATAATTGTATCTGGCATGAGCTCAAATGGTTGAAGTAAAAGTGTTGCAAGACAGATAAAACTAAGCGTTCCATCTGATAAAATATGGGCTTTCAAAGGAGTATCTGGAACTGATTTGTCAAACCATTCTAGTTGTAAATTTTCACTGTCTCTTATAATAAATCTTCCAAAAAATGGTGCAATTTGAGAAATGTTATAAACTATATAATCATAATATTTTCTAGACTCATTATATAATCTTTTTAAATAAGCAGATATATTACTAGCATCTGGTTTTAGTATTAAATTGTCATTTTCGGCACATACTCCTTTGATTTTAGAAGTATTGCTTGTGTCGTGAAAGTGATATAATTTCCAGGATTTTATTCCGTCCAGTGAATACTGTGCAATTTTCTTAGAATAAGCATATTTAGTAGCTTGCGATAAATAACTTTCTAACATATTGGTACCTAGGGTATTAATCCAATCTGTGTTAGAATAATATTTTATATTTTTTTCCACTATAAGTTTATTGTTTTGAGTTGGGACTAGTGTTACGCTATATCCGCTGTTGCCAAATTTAAACTCTAAATAAATCTTTTCAGTAGTTTTTCTTCCATAGTATAAAAAACTATCAGAACCTTTGTCTTGGGTATGTTGCTGTAAATTTTTTAAAAACATAAAATTAGCATTTTAAAAATGGATATAAAGTTACTTTTGCTAACTCCATTTGCACCTATTAAAATATTTATATTGTTTAACTTAAAAATTTTTAAGAGATTTTATGGATTTATATCCTTCAACTGTTATTTCATCTATTTTCATGTAAATCCTCTATTTGTCACATAACACATATTTATGCATATTATAACAAATTTAACTTTTATGTTTACATGATACAATGCAAGTATTAAATTTATAATCTTTAGGTATGATGAAAGGATGCATATGCCAAAAGAAGAGTTGGAGCTACTAAAGTATTTTGAAAATACAGAATCTAAAACCGAGCAGATACAATGCGATGTTCTATGTAAAGAAGGTAAGGTTTTTTACATTAAGCAAGAAAATAAAGAAAAACTGAATAGCTCTTATGATATAAATGATGTAACCAAAATTAAATTAAGAAATACTATATATGAAACAGAAAGAGGAAAAATAAAATTTTTAAGCTATATGATAAGAAGTGCCGATCTACGCTACAATTTGTTTCAAATTTATGAATTTGGAAGCTCTGATTTAAAAGATAAAGGATATTATAGGCTAATTATTCCACATTTAAACCATCGTCATAACATATTGCTTTTTGATAAAAAAGATGTGAATTTTTATAGCACAAGACAACGAAATAATTGTGCTTTTGAATATTTAAATTTTAATATATTTAGTTCAAATTTTGCAATTTCATTTTATAATAATTTTATAACAGTTGAGTGCATAGATGAAATAGATTTTGATATTTTTGATGAATATGCTACAACAGCATTAATATCATATGGGGTTATCAACGGGGAAGTTCCAATGGATAAAGGATATTTTTTAAGTATGCAGACAAAGACACTTTTAAAGATGGTAAATTTTGTGAATTTAAATATAGTGCAAATATGATTAATTCTTATAAAAATCACACTATACTTTATTATGGTAATCCACAGATAACAAGCCAAGCTTTTAAAAAAAATGATAGAAAGCATGATAATGTCAAAAAGATGCTAATAATTATCTATTTAATCATACAATCTTTACTACGATGTTATCTCATAAAACTCCAAAGGGTATAAATTCGGCTTGTTTATCGCTGTTGCACTTGAAGGTTTAACCGCTTTTTTTGCAAGGAAAGTTAAAAGAAAAATTATCTAAAGAAGCTGTTAAGTGGTGAAGATGAAAGTAAAAAAGAGCTAATTAAAGAGATATTTGGTAAAATATCGCGTTTAGTTGAATTCAAAAATCAAAACAATAAAAATATACTAGATAGCAAAATAGGCAGTCTTTTTGATACAAATCAAGATAAATTTACAGGTACTTTTAAACTTTTAAATATAAAACTTTATAAAAATGATGAAAGAATAATAAAAAAAGGAATTAACTTTTACACGGTGGATTTAAATACAAAAGCAGTAGTTTAAGCGATTAAGTTTCCGAAAATTTATATTTGAATTTTCAACTAAATCTACCTCTTAATGCTTTAGCGTTTAAATATATTTTTGGTTCCAATACTGAAGTTAAACTAAAAAATATATCCGACTATCATCCAATCACAAAATATATAAAAACAGTAAAAGAAGAGTGCTTAAAGAAAGAATCTTGTCATGGTTGCAGAGTATTTTAATTGAAATATTATTAGGTATTTTATAAACCGATAATGTTTTATCACAATTTAATAGTATTTTATATTTTTCAACATGTTAATAATATAAAATACTATCTCCCTCACCAACTTTTACACTCATTAATCCCACTCATTATATTTGCTTTATTTATAAAATATCCTGCTTTTAGTAGATGTTCTTTATAACTCATCTCTTTTTTAAGTAAAACAACATATGAGTTTAATACCTCTATTTTTGAACTTTCTTTTGCTTTATTTAAAGCTTCTTGCATATTATATGAGTTTTTTGAAATTTCTTTTAACTCTTTTAGTATTTTATTAAAACTATCTTCTTTACTTAAAAATAGTTCTAAATCAGCTATATCTTTTTCATACTTTAATCTTGCTTCTTCTTTTCTAAGTAAAATCTTTTCTTTATTTATCTCTTTATCTTTTATCCTAGCTTTTTTCTTTCCACCATCAAATAAACTTAAATAAAATGATAATCCAACTCTATATCCATGTCTTTTTAAATCTTTTGTAGAATCAAAATAGTCATCTCTGTCATTTCCATATAAATCATACTTTGCATATAAAGAAATAGTTGGATAGTAAGATCTTTGTTCAGACTTTAACTCATACTCATTTGTTTTTAACTCATAATCAAATTCTTTTGCTATAAAAGTATCTTCAAATTTAATAAATCTAAACTCTTTATTAAAAACATTGAAATCTTCTAATTTAGAGATATCATCTATTTTATATCCAACTATTTGATTAATTGTATTTAGTGAATTATTTGCATTTAACCTAATACTAGATAGTTCATAATCTGTATCTGCTAAAATAATTGCACTTTCTCCAAGAGCTAATTTATCAATCTCTCCAACACTAGATAATCTTTTTTGATAAGTATAAAGCTTTTGATAAATAAGCTTTAATATCTCATAATATCTTATTTGATTTTTATATTTTAAAGCTTCATAGTAATTATCTAATAATTTTAATGAAACTTCGTAGTTACTCATACACCTTTTATATTTACTTGCATCAATGTTTTCTTTTGCTGCTTTTACTTTAAAACTATCTTTTTTAAAAGTATATAAATCATAATTTATCACAAATGAGACAGAGTTAGAATAAGATGTATTTGAGGCAAGATTATCTTTACCAACATATAAAGAGCTATACCCATCATCAAATCTTTTTGAATACTCACTATTTGCACTTATTCCAATTTCAGGGTAATAACTAGCTTTTGAGTAATCATACTCATTAATAGCACTCATAATATCTTGCTTGGCTAAATTTAAAGTAGGAGAGTTAATTAAAGTATAGTTTAATAGCTCATTAAAGCTATAACTACTTTTAAATTTGTTTGATGAGTTATATTTATCGTCATCTATAAATTTATCAAATTTTGTATTGTTGATAAATTTATTATTTAAGATAAATGAGTTTTTGTAATTAAGATTATTAATTGTAGTATTTATATCAGTTTTATTTAAAATATTTTTATTGTTTGAAATTTCTTTATTTACATACAAATTATCAATTCCCAAATAGCTATTAAATAACTTATCTTTTTTTATTTCTTCTTTACTAAAGACAAATACAGCAAATAAAAAAATACACATCAATAAACGCATTATAAACCTTTTTAAAAAATAAAGAATTTATTTTATATAAGTTCATATTAAATATAGATAAAAAATAAAATAAAAAGTAACCAAATAATAACTAAAAAGATTTATAATTTTAAAAGTTATAAATTTGTGGCGTGAAAACAGCAATAAAATATAATTTTTTTAAGATTAAAAGATATATAATATGCAGGTTTAAATATTTAAATGGAGAGTATAAAATACTTTACATAAAAAATAATGCTCATATAATCAAACAGTTATTATATCTTCTTGTTGCAATTTTCTTTGTTGCTTGCGATAGTCATGAATGTAGAACAAAATTTAATGATAATGCAAATAAAATAATATTTCAAAGAATACGAAATTTTGAACACTTAGGTGGTGCATGGACTTGCTGTGTTGATGCACGAAGAGATTGCAGTATGATTTATGGGGCTAGTGATTCTGATATGAAGATTTTACTGGAAGATTTATCAAAAGCCATCCATTTACCAAACATAAATTTAGAATTTTACGTTTACGAATATACAAACCCAAAAGATAAAAATTTAAAACCAAAAGCTGGGCCAATAATGGTTATAAAAATAGATAAAACAAAAGGAGAATAAGATGCCAAAGGTTACTATATATACAGACACTAAGTGCTCCCCACACTTTTTTAGGCGTAAAAGATGATAATGGAAATGCTATATATAGGGGGTTTTGCTCCGGTTAAGCATGGGTTATTTGGAAAAGGAGTAGTAAATGATGAATACAACTATAAAACAAACAAGCTTCACGATTATCAACACACAATAGAATTTGATATATCACAAAAACAATATGATGACTTAATAAAAAATATAAACAATAGTTCAAAAAATCCACCATACTATAATCTACCAGCTGGAGCATAATGCACAGTATGGGCAATAGATATGTTATATTAGTCAAATATTATAGATTCTTTTGGTATTTTTGAGCCTTATACAAATATAGGCGAAAGCAATCCACTTGCAGGATTTGCTCAAACTTTATTAATAAATCCATATATTCAATATTTTGGTAGTTTTATTGATGATTTATTTGGAATTAATCACGCATTGGATTATTGGAAAGATAAATTCACCCTACCAATCATCTACGACCCACTTAACCGTTATGATCGAAATATACACCATCTTTTAAAGTTGTGGTTTCTATACCGTCACAATCTAAATCAAGTATTAAAGGATCGTATATGGTTAGAGAGGTGAATGGGTTAAGGTAAGGGTCTAGGAAATTTGGATTTGTGGCTTTGTTGTCGTGGAAAGGCGGAAGAGAGTCATCTGCAAAAACATCATTTAAATAATCACTCAATGAGTCTGATATCTCATCAGCTAAATCCATAGCTTTTGACATTGCAGATATCCCGCCTTCGTAAAAATCTTCACCCCAAATCGCACCACTAACTGAGCCAACTACTCCACCTACAACGGCACCGATAGGACCAAAAAATACCCAGCTGCAGCACCAGCTTCACCCATTAGTATAGCAGTTGCAGCAGTTCCTACAACATCATTCATACTTTTATCTGGATTACCTTGTTTGTCAAAAACACCAGATATAATGCCGTCTGTTATAGCATAAATTTTTCCAATGGCAGTTCCTTTAGTAACCGCTCCAGCAGCTTTTAAACCCTCGTTTATTATTCCTCCAGAGATAGCTAAATATCCACTAAAACTTGATAATGCTATAGTTTTTCCACTATTTTTATCAAAAACAATACCTTCTTTGGTTCCATTATTATCACTAATATATGCATATCCTGCCAACTTGCCAACTTGAATCCTTTGTTAATTTATGTAATTTAATTTATTAATTTTATTTTGTTCTAAAAATTGAATAAATTTTATAAAATCATCTTTGTTAAACATATTTTTATTTATATGCACTCCGAATCTAAATTTCTTAAATCTTAATACGATATTATTGTTTATAATACTACGAAATAACCAGTAATCTTTTATATAGGTATAAAAAAACTTTTTAGAACATAAAGTTCTTTTAACTAATAAATAATCTTCATAACAAACAACTTCTTTTATATCAAATCCACAAAAAAACATATATGGTAAGAAAATCAAAAATATTAAACCAATAATATTTGGAATGATATTATCTAAAGTCATAAAGATTATGCAGATAAATGCTGTAGCTAAATCCCAAAGAATAGCAAATATATAGTATAAAATAATTATAAGCGATTTTTTTCTTTGCATTATAAAAATAGGCTTTTCTTGTTCTGCTTGCATTTTCTACCTTTTATAAATTTAGCCTTTTAATAAATCAAAACTAAATATTTATATTAAAAGCATTTTATCAGGGCATATCTTAAAATATACTTTTATTGTTATTTTGTTTTAGTTATTTTTATCATACCCACAACCATTATAGACCTATACTTTAACTATTATATATCTGCATAATATCATTATTTTTAAACTCACTGTTAAAATTTAAGTTTATTGCATTATCACCACTATAACTATTTAAATCTTGTATGATTTTATTAATCGTTTCAGCACCAAGCATTGTGTCATCTAGATTAATATTTTCTATAGCAGAGTATTTATTAGTTTGGTTTTGAATTGTTAGGGTTTTAATGTCTTTGCTATGGCTATTTGAATAATTAATAATTAAATCTTTATTAAAGCCTCCACCTAGTTTAAACTCTACACTACTTTTATCTATATCATTTAGTATTAAAGTATCATTTCCTCCATCTATTAAATTTACATACTCTTTATCTCTTATAATAGTATTATTTGCATCTTTTCCTATTATGTAGGTATCATCTCCATTTTTACCTTTTAAAAAGTTATTCTTACCATTAGAAATAAGAGTATCATTTTTAAAACTACCATAGACTTTATTTTTATTACCATTTAAAATGATAGTATCATCTCCACCTTTTGTGCGTATTTTAGAATTATCTCCTGTTGATATTATAATGTCATCTTCATTGCTACCATTTAAGATTGAGTTTTTTAAATCACTAAATATTATTCCAGAGTTATTTAAATTTGCACTAGGTTTTATCTGCCAAGACTTTTTGTTTGGTAAAACTAATTTAGTATTGTCTATATTTATAGTTTGATTGTTTTTAAAGATTAAAGTATCAATTGTTTTTGCACCTTTTGTAAAATAATCTTTTATAGTTATATCTCCACTATTTTGTGTTAAAACTAAATCATTATTTGATCTATTAAATTTAATATCTTCAACATTTAAATTTGGCAGTTTAAGAGTTGTGTCTATTAAGTCATTTGATGGTATTTCTAAATTACCACTATTATACTCATAGCCATTCATATTAAATTTAAGCTCTTTTGTAGTGGATAATTCTCCATCACTTACTTCTACTATAGCACTATCACTTCCTTTATAACCTTTGTTTGCTATGTAAGTAAAATTTCCATTTTCATCTATAGTAATAAAGCCATTTGTTGGGTTTGAAATGACTTTGTATGTTAAATGAGTAGAGTCTATATCACTAGCTTCTAGATTAGCTATGATTTGGTCTGTATTGGTTAGCTTATAGTTTGAAATGTTTTGTTTAAATTTAGGTGCATCGTTTATTGGATTTATCTTTAGTGGTATAGTTTTTATATCGCTTAATCCATACTCATTAGTAACTTTTATAGTAAAAAAATCATCTCCATTATAGTTTAAATTTGGAGTTATGATAAAGCTTCCATCACTATTTAAAACAACTAAGCTATTTTTTGTATCTCCTACTAGTTCATAGGTTAGATTTGAGTTGCTTGGATTATCTATATTTAAAGTACCTTTATATAGAGTATCTTCATCAAATTTAAGTTTAGTAGTATCTATTAAAGGAGCTGAAATTTTAATATCTAAATTTATAGTTACTACAACTTCACTTCCCATACCATCACTTATCTTTACTTTAACGCTATCTTTGCCTATAAATTTATCATTTGCTTTGTATGTATAGCTTCCATTACTATTTAAAATAAATGTGCCAAATTTAGAATTCTCTATTAACTCAAATGTTAGCTTATCGCCATCTTCATCAATTGCATTTATAGATGAATTTATCTCTCTTATATCTTGCATAGTTTTTAATACAACTTCATTAGTTATAATCTCTCTATTTTTAAGAGTATCTATATCAAACTCACTTCCATCGCTATACATAACTTTTTCTATTTTATTATCAGCTAAAGCTTGGTTTTTAATGGTTAGGCTGTTTTTTAAATCTTCAAATTTAACACCACTTTCTTTTATAGCTATAACCAAATCACCACCTATAATTTTACTTTGCAAACTATCTCTTGTGATACCTTCACCAAAGACTATTTTGTCATTTCCGCCACTATCTATTATGGTATCTTTGCCACTTTCATAGATATAATTATCATCGCCATTTAGTCCTTTTAAGATATCATTTCCGCCTTTACCATTTATGGTGTTAGGATTATTAGTTCCTATTAGTTCATTATCTTTTTCATCGCCCATTATAAATGTATCATTATCTATTTTTTCAAGCAAAATTTCATTACTATTTAATATAATACCATTATCAAATATAAAACTCTCTATCTTGCCAACGCCGTTTGGCTCTCCTAAATCAGTAAAGAAGTTTTTTATAATAAGTTTGTCTAAAAGTTCATCATATGCTCTACCTTCCATTTTAATAGCTATCTCTAAATTTGATCCATTTTTTCGAGTTATGATATCATTTGGAGTAACACTAAATATAACTTTATCTATCCCGCCTTTATCGTCTATTTCTACTAAACTACTTCCTTTTTTAAACCAGTATGTATTTGAAGCTGGGACTGCTTTTGAAAACTCATCAAAAGTATAAATTTTATCATCTATAAAAAACTCTTCTATCTTGCCATCTTTATAGCCATCTTTTATAGTTATACTTCCAAATACACTCTCTTTTTCAAATGGATTTATGATATTTATAACCATATCATCGCCGATTTTTTCCACACTTAAATCAGATGTTTTTAAAAAGCTTAGTTTTAAGATATCCTTTCCGCCATCATCGTAGATGATATCATCACCATCTCCTAGATAGTATTCATAAATAGTGCTATCCTTAGAGCCAATCAAAAGGTCATTTCCACCGCTTCCTATAAGAGTATCTATCCCGTCATTTCCGATTATAATATCATTTCCATTTCCACCATTTAATTTATCGTGGAAATTTGAGCCTATTAATATATCATTTCCGCCCTTTGATAATATATTTCTACCATTTTCATTATCAGAAAAATCAAATATCTCAGCTTCATTATCACCAAATACATTTTTGCCAATTACACCTTTTATGGAATTTAGATCTTTTGCATTGATAGAGAATTTTATACCTGTTTTATCCAGTAAGGTTTTTATCTTTTCATTTGATAGATAGCTGGGATTTATCTTAAAAATAGCGTATGTAAAGTCCTTTTTAAGTAAAGAGGCTAGTAAATTTATGCTAAGGGTTGTCTCTTGTGGCGTTGCATCGCCATTTATTATCCTAGATAGCTTTATATTTAGAGCACTATATAAAAGTGTGCAACTATCTGCATTATTCCCATATAGTTTTTTAGCTAAAATTTGAGACATCATATCATATTTTATACTCTCATACTCATCTAAAATTTGAGATATTAGTAAAGGGTTTGCTCTTTGGTGATTGGCTAATCTTGCACCCCTAAATTTTTCTACAATAGATATCTTTTTTTCATCACTATCGCTTAGATTACTATCTGCAATGCTTTGTTTGCTACTAACTTCAAACCAAACATCTCTTAAAACCCCACTACTTTCATCATCTTTTACAAAGCTACTTTCAAATGAGATTTTGTTGCCATTTTCTAAAAGTTTGTGAGTTTTTGGGGTTAGAGATATACTTTTAACCCCAGCTTGACTAAGTGTTTTTAGCTCTCCAGCTTCACCTTTAGCATCTCCATCATCAAACCATAAAACAAGATTTTTAAAGTTATCATCATTTATATCTATAATGCCATCACTATTTGAGTCAAATTCTTTCAAGGCTTCATATCCATCTTTTGCAAAAGAGCCATCTTTTAGTTTAGTTTTATTACCAAAAACCTCAAATGCACTATTTATAATGCCATCTTTATTTAAGTCCACCCCCAAGATCGCATCGCCACTTTCTATCCAAGCAGTTTTATATCTTCTATAATTTTCGCCATAATTAAAATATGCATCTGAGTCTTTTAAAGATAGCGAAGTAATGCCGTTGTTGTTTAAATCTAAAACAATAGGTGGAAGAAATGAACTATTATCTAAGAAGTTGTCTTTTAAAACCCAATCTTGTAAAATTTTATCCATATCTATACTGGTGGTATCAAAGTTATTTCCTAAATCATCTACACTATCTTTTAAATTTTTATTATCATTTATGGCGTCGTTAAAGTCCCTTACTACGCCACTTGATTCTTTTAACTCGCCATCACTTTCATATATGGTATCTAATGTATCAGATTTATACCATCTGTTTTCAAAGGTTAAACTTCCACCATTTGCACCAGCTTTAGCGGTAATGCCATTTGTGCTTATACCGGTATAGCCACTGCTAATGATTAGTTCTTTAAAATCAGACTTCATCAAAGGTCTAATAGTATCAGCATATAAGGAATTTTCTGGATTTATCGTTGGTAAGTCTGCTAAGATTTCACTATTTATCGTAGTAGAAGCCAAGTTTTTTATCTTAGTAACCTCTCCTTGCTTAAATAAATTTGCTATCGTTAAGCTAAGATCGTGATTAGTTCTAATAATATCGTGATTTAAAACTACTGAGTTTTTAATACTATACTCTTTCATTGTTTTTAAGGCATTAAAAATGGCATTTGTATCTAAATAATTTCCATCGCTTAGTTCTATCTTAGCACCTGCATTTAGCAAATTTATATCTATGGTGATTTCATCATCTTTTGAATAAGAGAGTCTAAAAGTTTTATTATCAAGATAAAAACTTATATCATTTTTTGTTATTTCGCTACTAAACTGAAGTGTTTTATTTCCACTATCATAAAATATCTTATCCTTGCCATCTCCTTTTTTAAAAAATAAAATATCATCACCCGTTCCAGTGTATATAGTATCATTTCCACTTCCAGCGTCTATATAGTCATTTCCACTTCCTGCTTTTATAGTATCATCGCCACCAAAAGATCTGATAATATCATCACCAGCTTTGGCATTTATGGTATTTGAGTTTTCATCTGCTTCTATAACATCGTTTTCATTTGAGCCATCTAACATAGCCTCAAAAAGCAACCTTCCAACTTTCCTGTAATCACTAGTAGCAAGGCTTAAAGCTTGAGTGTTATTTGATAGTTCTTTAAAAGATGAAAATGGTGATGAGTTTATAGATATAGTGTAGATATTTACATCTTGTTTGTTTGCCATATTTATACTGTCTTTTATAAAAGAGTTATCATCTCCACTCTCATCACCAAATATATAAATCCTTTTATTTACACCATCTCTAAAATTTCCTATACTACCATCTAACGCAGTTTTTAAGGCTTTATTTATGTTTTCAGTACCACCATAAGTTCCACCTATTTTATTTATAGCATTAAGGGCTTTTTCTTTATCATTTGTAAAAGGGATTATTATATTTGGAGTGCTTTCATAAGTTATGATACTAACTCTTGAATCTTTACTTCCAAGATCTGAGTTAAAAAGTGAATTTATTAAAAACTTAGCATTTTCTTTTACGCTATTAATAGCACTTCCCATTGAACCAGTTTGGTCTATAACTATAACTATATCAGAACCGATTTGAGAGCGTAAATTTATATTTAGATCTCCATTTGTAAAATCTTTTATAACTAATCCATCATTAATAATTAAGGTGTTATTTATAGTATCATGCTTATAGATATGTGAGTTATGGTCTATGTAGGTATTGATATTTCCATCTTTACCTACAAGCATAGCACTACTTAAAAGCTTATCATCTAAATATACAAAGCCTTTTTTGTCACTATCAATTATAGTATCAAATTTATCAGCCTTATATATATCTATACCACTACCGCCTATAAGAGTATCACTTCCAAAGCCACCTATTAAAATATCATTTCCATCACCTGCATTTATATTGTCATCACCACCATAACCATAGATAATATCATCACTGCTACTTCCAGTAATGATATTATCTATGTCATTTGCAAAAATATTACTACTACTAGTAGCTGTTATAGTAGTATTTGGTTTAGGTAGGGAGTTTATATCAGTATAAAAGTGAATTTCATTTACTCTTTTCATTCCTTGATTTGTAAGGATAGTATGATTTGTAGTATCAAAGTTTAAAAAGCTTTTAGCATTATCATCACCGTAAATGTATAAGTCTATTGAGTTATCAAAGTTATCTTTATAATATATATAGTTATAGATAATATCTTTATTATCTATCTTAAAATCGTGATTTCTATCATAAGCACTTAGTAGTGTATCAAGTGGATTTATAGATATATTTTTAATTG
>NZ_VWSJ01000013.1 GCF_009690845.1 Campylobacter portucalensis | reverse complement strand
TAAAAGGGGTGAGAATCCCCTTCGCCGAAAACCCAAGGTTTCCTACGCGATGCTCGTCATCGTAGGGTTAGTCGGGTCCTAAGCAAAGTCCGAAAGGGGTATGCGATGGAAAATTGGTTAATATTCCAATACCAACATTATTGTGCGATGGAAGGACGCTTAGAGTTAAAGGAGCCAGCTGATGGAAGTGCTGGTCGAAAGGTGTAGATTAAAATCCAGGCAAATCCGGATTTTTTTAAGTCAAAACCCTACAGGCGTTTGAAGTTCTTCGGAATGGATAGCGAATCCTTGATACTGTCGAGCCAAGAAAAGTTTCTAAGTTTAGATAATGTTGCCCGTACCGTAAACCGACACAGGTGGGTGGGATGAGTATTCTAAGGCGCGTGGAAGAACTCTCTTTAAGGAACTCTGCAAAATAGCACCGTATCTTCGGTATAAGGTGTGCCTACCAGGGTGTTAAAGCCCTAGAGGTTACAACAAAGAGTCCCTCCCGACTGTTTACCAAAAACACAGCACTCTGCTAACACGTAAGTGGATGTATAGGGTGTGACGCCTGCCCGGTGCTCGAAGGTTAATTGATGGAGTTAGCTTTGCGAAGCTCTTGATCGAAGCCCGAGTAAACGGCGGCCGTAACTATAACGGTCCTAAGGTAGCGAAATTCCTTGTCGGTTAAATACCGACCTGCATGAATGGCGTAACGAGATGGGAGCTGTCTCAAAGAGGGATCCAGTGAAATTGTAGTGGAGGTGAAAATTCCTCCTACCCGCGGCAAGACGGAAAGACCCCGTGGACCTTTACTATAGCTTGACACTGCTATTTGGATAAAGATGTGCAGGATAGGTGGGAGATTATGATCCATAGATGCTAGTCTATGAGGAGTCATCCTTGAGATACCACTCTTCTTTATTTGGGTAGCTAACTAGTATGAGTTATCCTCATATAGGACAATGTCTGGTGGGTAGTTTGACTGGGGCGGTCGCCTCCCAAATAATAACGGAGGCTTACAAAGGTTGGCTCAAAACGGTTGGAAATCGTTTGTAGAGTATAAAGGTATAAGCCAGCTTAACTGCGAGGCATACAGGCCAAGCAGAGACGAAAGTCGGTCTTAGTGATCCGGTGGTTCTGCGTGGAAGGGCCATCGCTCAAAGGATAAAAGGTACCCCGGGGATAACAGGCTGATCTCCCCCAAGAGCTCACATCGACGGGGAGGTTTGGCACCTCGATGTCGGCTCATCGCATCCTGGGGCTGGAGCAGGTCCCAAGGGTATGGCTGTTCGCCATTTAAAGCGGTACGCGAGCTGGGTTCAGAACGTCGTGAGACAGTTCGGTCCCTATCTGCCGTGGGCGTAAGAAGATTGAGGAGAGTTGACCCTAGTACGAGAGGACCGGGTTGAACTAACCACTGGTGTATCTGTTGTTCTGCCAAGAGCATCGCAGAGTAGCTAAGTTAGGATGTGATAAGAGCTGAAAGCATCTAAGCTCGAAGCCAACTCCAAGATTAATCTTCTTTTAAGAGCTCTTATAGACTATAAGTTTGATAGGCTGGGTGTGTAATTGATGTAAGTCATTTAGCTGACCAGTACTAATAGCTCGTTTGCTTATCTTTTAAGCATCACTTCCTTGTTAAGGATAAAACTTGCTTTTTCTTTTTCTACTATATGACGTTTGATTTTACTGCGAATTTCAGTCACATACGATAAAATGTGCTTCATTATTCTAGTTTATCAAATATCATCTATCAAAAAGATAGTTTGCAGTTAAAACTCTTTAGTAAGTAAAATGGAAATTATTTTTATAAAAACTTAGGCTTTTAACAATTTAATTAACAGTGTTTAATAAGAGAATTTATTAAGGTTATATTATATTTGGTATATCTTAATTTTTATTTTAAAAATAACTGGTAAAAAAGTAGTTAAGTATTTTAGTATAGTTTATATGCTTACTACAACTTATCTCTAAAACATTATAATAGATTCTTTTATTTAACACTGTTCCGTGGCTATACAGATGTGGAAACGCCTTGCTCCATCCCGAACCAAGAAGCTAAGCACATCGTGGCTGATGATACT
>NZ_VWSJ01000012.1 GCF_009690845.1 Campylobacter portucalensis | reverse complement strand
GAGAAGAGCTATTTAGCTTAAAATCTGGATCATCTTTTTTGTAAGTATTTTTTTTCGTATCCATTCTACCTGGGTTGTACTGATTTTTTTCGTAATCTAATAACGCAGCCCCAGTAACTGTATAATCACCTTGCACGAAGCCATTTTTTGGTTTGTAAGTAGGAGAATCAGGAAAGGTTGAGTAGGCACCGCCTATATCTTTTAAATTTGTTTGGTGATATAGAGTACCTGTATTGCTACTTTTTGGAGTGAGTGTGCCTCTAACTGTACCATTTACATCGGGTGGACAAACTTGTGCATTTCCTGGACAAGGAGAAGTCTTAATCCCCCCCCCCTAGAGACGGATAAGCAAAAGAGACTAAAGCCCCAATAATCATAAAAATTTTAAAAAACTTTTTCATGGATATCTCCTAAGTAGAAGTTAAATTGAGAGAAATTATACAAAAATAAATTTTAAAGTTTATTTAAAGTGATTAAAATTAATAATAGATATTAAATTTGTATTGCATTTTTGTGTAAATGCAGATTATATTTTTGTTGGTTATTGGCTTTAATATTATAGGTTTAAATTTATTTGAAAAATTTGCGTATAAAAGCTGTGGAAATATAATAATTATATAAAAAATCAAGCAAAATTTAGTGGTAAGATAGATTAAAATTTATAGTAAAAGATATGAGTATTTGCATTTTAGCAATATTAAATTTAAAACTAATTTTATATAAAATATAATTAAAATTTTACTAAAAATCAAAAATATGTGAGTTGTTTATATCGGGCTAGGAAAGAGGGCTGATTTAAGAAAATTTAGCAAAATGAAAATAAAATATTTGTTTTTATAAAAAGATAAATTTAAGGCTACTTGTTATAATTGCCAAACTTTTGTTTAATGCAAAAAGTATTTTAGCAATTTGCACATAAGGGGATTTATGAAAACTTTATCTTATATAAGCGGAGTTTTAGCGTGAAATTATCAAAAAATAGATTGATAAATAAAAAAACTATAAGAAGAAAAGTTATTGTATAGATAGTTAAATTTGCATGATTTTAAAAGATTTATTATATTAACAAACAATTTAAATCTCTAAAATTTAGCTATTTATCTTTCAAATATTTAAATTTAACTATTTTGATTGTCTCAATCTTTAAATTTAACCCTCAATTTTACTTAATGATCCTAAATTTAGCTATAGTTGTATTTATAAATTTTTTAGTTCAAACATAACCTAAATTCTAGCAAATTAGCTTTAAATTATGATTTTACTTATGAAAATAAGTATATTATCGCCATAAATTTATAAAAAAATCTTTCTTTTTTTAAAATTTGGAAGCTATAAAGGTTGATAAAATTTAAAAAACAATCTTTAAATAAAATCAAATTTTAATTTTAAAAGAGTGTGCGAAATTATTGTATAAAAATGTCTCTTTTTTGGCTTTTAGCTTAAAAAGTTTTGGTAAAACTTGGACTTAAGCGTTAAATTCAATAAAATACTTTGACTTTAAAAACAAAAATAAGTTTATAAATGATATTAAATTTAGGGATATTGTAAGACAAAATGACTAAATTTAAAGGAATTAAGAAATAGATTTTTATATTTTAAAGCGCCGGTTTTAGTATATGCTAAACAAAAACTTATATAAATTTTATTAAAATTGATTTTGTTTTGTTGAGACTAAATTTAATCATCTATAGTCATTATTTGTAAAATTATTTAGTTTTTGGTTTTAGAAGATATCAGTATAAGGTGCAAAAAACATCAATAAATAATTAAAACATATAAAAATTTATTTTTAAAAATAATAAAAAACCTGAGTAGGCAACCAATCGGTCGCCTATGTTATAAATTATTTTAAAGTCTGGATATATTCAGCGACAGCTTTCATATCTTCTTCGCTAAGGGTGGCCATTTGACCCTTCATGATAGCACCCATTTTAAATTCATTTTTTTCACCAGATTTATATTTTTTCATACTTTCAATCATAAAATCTGGCTCTAACGTATTTAAAGCAGGTATTTTGTTTAAATAAACTTTTTCTGCTTTTGCGCCGTGACAGGCTACACATTTTTTATATATTGTTGCACCATCAGTTGCAAAAACCGAACTTGAAACCAAACCCATAAGGGCTGAAACTATAAATAATTTCTTCATTTTACATCCTTTCAAAAAATTTAACTAAAATCATTCCCATAATATACGCCAATAATTTTAATTGTTAATTAAATTTATACTCAATAATTTTACAAAATGCATAATTCTACCTAAATTTAACCAACTTTTAGGCTAAAAATTAATTTTATAATGCTCTAATCCTCTTTAAAAGCACCAATACTTAAAATTTTATCCATTCTTCTTTTTAAAAGCTCATCAATGCTTAATTTTTTTAGTTCTTGCAAATTATCCAAAAAATAGTCTCCAACAGACCTTAATACGCCATCTCTGTCTCTATGTGCTCCTGTTTTTGGCTCATTGATTACATCATCTATTAAATTTGCTTCTTTTAGCTCTTTTGCAGTAATTTTCATAGCCTTTGTAGCAAGCTCGCTTTTACTTGGATCATTCCATAATATTGCTGCACAGCCTTCTGGCGAAATTACAGAAAAAACTGAATTTTGAAGCATTGCAAGTTTATCGGCCACCCCAATTGCAAGTGCACCACCGCTTCCGCCTTCACCAATAACTATAGATATTATTATAGTTCTTAAATCACTTAATTCATACAAATTTCTAGCTATTGCTTCGCTTTGACCACGCTCTTCAGCACCGATTCCAGGATAAGCACCCGGAGTGTCTATTAAAAAAAGAATTGGTAAATTGAATTTCTCAGCCATCTTTGCAACACGAAGAGCTTTTCTATACCCTTCAGGATTTGGCATACCAAAATTTCTAATAAGTTTATATTTTGTACCACGCCCCTTTTGTTCGCCGATCACAACAACTCTTTCTTCGCCTATATAGCCTATATAACAAACAATTGCAGGATCATCTCTGAAAGCTCTATCGCCGTGAATTTCATACCCATCTTTTAATAAGCCCCTTATATAATCAAGAGCATAAGGGCGATCTGGATGACGAGCAAGTTGCAATCTTTGAAACTCAGATAAATTTTTATAAACCTTTGATATCTCTTTTTCTAAATTTTTTTCTAAAATTTTAACTGCTTCTTGATCGCTTCTGATTTTAGCATTTGAAATTTCATCATCAATTTGCTTAATGCTTTTTTCAAATTCTAAATAATTTGCCATTTTAATTCACTTTTTTAAATATAATTGAACCATTTGTTCCGCCAAAGCCAAAAGAGTTACTCATAACAACATTTAAATCGGCTTTTCTAGCCACATTTGGCACATAATCTAAATCACAATCTTCATCTTTTTCTATTTGATTGATTGTAGGAGGCATTACACCATCACGCATCGCCATTAAAGAAATAACGGCCTCTATTGCTCCAGCTGCACCTAAGCAATGCCCCGTTTGACCTTTTGTAGAGCTAACAGGTGGGACTTGATTATTAAAAAGTGTTTTTAATGCTTTTGTTTCGTTACTATCATTTACAGGAGTAGAAGTCCCGTGAGCATTTATATAGTCAATAATAGGTCTCCCTGCCATTTCATAAGCTTTTGTCATAGCCCTAAGAGGTCCATCAAGAGTTGGAGAAGTTATATGATAAGCATCACCACTTTCACCAAAACCTATAATCTCACCATAAATTTTAGCTCCTCTTTCTTTAGCTTCTTCGTAATCTTCCAAAACTAAAGCGGCCGCACCTTCGCCCATAACAAATCCATTTCTGCCTTTATCAAAAGGTCTTGAAGCTGTACTAGGATCATCGTTTCTATTAGATAGTGCTTTCATAGCTGCAAAACCTGCTATTCCAATTTCACATATTGCAGACTCTGCACCAACTACTAACATCTTACTAGCTTCACCTATCATTATGCTTTTAACTGCTTCGCAAATCGCATGAGTTGAAGCAGCACATGCTGTTACACTTGATAAATTTGGACCTTTTAAATTGTGATTTATAGAAACCATACCTCCAAGCATATTTACAAGCGATGATGGTATAAAAAATGGAGAAACTTTTCTAGGGCCACGAGTAACACATGCAACTGAGTTTTTTTCTATATTTGGAAGACCCCCAATTCCAGCAGCAGAACTAACTCCAAAACTATAAGCATCAAATTTTTCAAATTTAGCATCTTGCATAGCTTCGCTAGCGGCCTTTAAACCAAGCTGGATAAATCTATCCATTTTTTTAATCTCTTTTGCATCTTTTACGACACTAAGTGGATCAAATCCTCTAACTTCTGCTGCAATTTGAACTGGAAATTCATTAGCATCAAAGAAAGTAATCTTATCCACGCCAGTTTTTCCTGCACAAATATCTCTAAAAGCACTCTCTTTTTCAAGACCGAGTGCATTTATCATTCCAATGCCCGTAACCACAACTCGTTTCAATATTTCTCCTTATATATCAGTTATGAGTCTAATTTTTCTATATATTTTACAACATCTTCAATGCTTATTAATTTTTCAGCATCACTATCTGGTATTTCAACATCAAATTTCTCTTCCAAAGCCATTATAAGTTCAACAACATCTAAGCTATCAGCTCCTAAATCTTCAATAATTTTTGACTCCATTTTTACGGCTTCTGGATTTACATTTAGTTGCTCAACAACCACATCTCTTACATCATCAAAAATTGCCATACAGCACTCCTTATTTTTAAAATGTTTGTTATTTTACAATATTTAAACTTTAAATTTGTTAAAATTGAAAACATTAAAATTTTATTTACATATATAATCCGCCATTAACTTTTAAAGTTTCTCCTGTGATATAGCCTGAATTATCACTTAACAAAAATGCAACCGCATTTGCTATATCATCCACACTTCCAAGTTTTTTTAATGGAATTGCATCTATATAGTTTTGTTTAATCTCTTCATTTAAAACATCTGTCATATCAGTTTCTATAAATCCTGGCGTTATGGTGTTAAAGCGAATTCCCCTACTAGCTCCTTCTTTTGCGAAGCTTTTACTCATAGCTATCATACCACCTTTACTTGCTGCGTAATTAACTTGTCCTGCGTTTCCCATTTCGCCAACGATTGAAGCGATATTTATAACTGAACCAAAGCGTTTTTTACTCATAACCTTGAGGGCTTCACGGCTTCCAATGAATGCTGAAGTTAAATTTGCATCAATTACATTTGTAAAATCTTCTAGCTTCATTCTTAAAGCTAATTTATCATTTGTAATTCCAGCGTTATTTACTAAATAGCTTAATTCTCCATCAGTTTCAACGATTAGTTTTATAGCTTCTATAAAAGCCTCTTCATCAGTTGCGTCAAATTTAATAACCGCTCCCTCACCGCCATTTGATTTAATTTCTTCTAAAAGTGCGTCTGCGATTTCAGGTTTTGAGCGGTAATTTATCCACACTTTTAAGCCCCTACTAGCTAAATTTTTAGCAATTCCTGCACCAATTCCCTTGCTTGCACCTGTGATTAAAACATTTTTACCACTGAATTTCATATCTATCCTTAAATTTGATTTTGAATAAAATTTTACTATATTAATGTAAATTTATATGACTTATTGCTAAAAAATTTAAATTTAATAATTTAAAACCATAATAAATAAATTTAGTAAGTTAGATTGTTGTTTTGTTAAATAGTAATTTTGCTTAAAATTATTATATAAATTTAAAATGGACTTATTTTAAGTCCATTTATAAGCAATCTTAATTATTTATAAATTATGATAAACTTTATGATAAACTTTGTTTTTAAAAAAGTATACAAATTTATCGACTAATTTTTTAAAAAAGCGGTTTATCCATCTCTTTAGGAATTTCTAAATTCATTATTTTCAAAATAGTTGAAGCTACGTTGCTAAGTCCGCCGCTGGTTATTTTATCAACACCACTAGCTAAAATAAAGCAAAAAACATCAAAAGTTGTATGATTTGTAAGAATTTTACCATCTTCATCTCTCATCGCTTCGCAGTTTCCGTGATCTGAAATTTGCATATAAGCGTAATTATGCTTATTTATGGCTTTTAAAATTTCGCCTATACACTCATCAACTGCTTCAACTGCTTTAACTGAAGCATCAAAATTTCCAGTATGTCCTACCATATCGCCATTTGCGAAATTTACAACTATAAAGTCCGTGCCATTTTCTATGCCTTTTATAACTGCATCTTTTACTTCATATGCACTCATTTGTGGTAATTCATCATAGGTTTTAACCTTTGGACTTGGAATTAAAACTCTAGTTTCGTTTAAATTTGGCTCTTCTTTTCCGCCATTGAAAAAAAACGTTACATGGGCGTATTTTTCAGTTTCAGCGGTGTGAAGCTGAGTTAGACCTGCATTTGAAATAATTTCAGATAAAGTGTCATTAATAACTTCTTTTTCAAAAAGAACTGGAAAACTAAATTTATCATCATAATCTGTCATTGTAATGATATTTTCAGTAAAATTTTCACGCTTAAATTCGTTAAATTCAGCCGTTCCTAAAGCCTCTACAATCTCTCTAGCTCTATCATTTCTAAAATTTATAAAAATTATTCCGTCTGTTTGCTGTATCCCACCAAATTCACAAAAGCTAGCTGGCTTGATAAACTCATCTGTAATATCATTATCATAAGAAGCCTGTAAATACTGGCTTGGTGTTATATTTTGTAAATTCTCATTTTTAGCTATGGCCTTGTAAGCTTCTTCAACTCTATCCCACCTTTTATCTCTATCCATCGCATAAAACCTGCCTGAAATAGTTGCGATCTTAGCTCTTTTTTCAAGATGAGATATAAATTTAATCCCACTTGTTGGACTTACATCACGCCCATCAGTTATAGCGTGAGCATAGACTTCGCCCCCTTTATCTTTAGCTATATCGTAAATTTCATCAAAATGATTTAAATGTGAATGTACTCCGCCATCGCTATAAAGCCCTATAATATGGATTCTTTTATGGTTATTTAGCAAATTTAAAAGCTTTTTATTTGAGTGAAGACTTTTATCCTCTATCGCCATATCAATCTTAACTAAATTTTGATACAAAATTCTACCACTTCCTATTGTCATATGCCCTACTTCACTATTTCCCATCTGTCCATCTGGAAGCCCTACAGCTTTACCTGAAGTTTTTAAAAGGCTATTTGCTGAATTTTTAAAAAGCCAATCATAATTTGGTTTTTTAGCAGTTGCAAAAGCGTTAAATTGCGTGTTTTGATTATTTCCAATTCCATCAGTTATTACTAAAACCAATTTTTTTTTCATAATTTCTCACTTTTTAAAATAATTTCTAAGCATTATTATAGTAAAATTATCCTTTTTAAATTTTTAAGCATCTTAAAAAAGGTTATTATGTTTTATTTTTTATATGAATTTTTCAATATTAATATTTTTAATTATATAACAACAAGAAGTGGGCTAGCGTTTTTTATAGCATTTTTTTTATCAGTTTTTTTTATGCCTAAATTTATAAAATGGGCAAAACACAAAAAAGCAAATCAACCAATTTACGAACTAGCTCCTTCGACTCATAAATGCAAAAATTCTACTCCAACAATGGGCGGTATAGTGTTTATATCAAGCACGATTATAGCTACGATACTTTGTGCTAAGATTAATAACGGCTTTATTTTAGGGGCGTTATTATGTTTAATACTTTTTTCAATGATAGGTTTTATAGATGATTATGCTAAGATTGCTTGCGGTAAAAATCACGACGGCCTAAAAGCAAGAACAAAAATGACACTTCAAATTTTATCATCTTTTATTATAGCGAGCTATCTATATTTTTTTACAAATTTAGATGGAAATTTATTTATTCCGTTTTATAAGTATTCAATCATAAATTTAAATTTTTTTATAATAGTATTTTGGCTTTTAGTATTAACAGCTAGCTCAAATGCTGTAAATTTAACAGATGGGCTCGATGGGCTTGCTACCATTCCATCAATTTTTGCTTTAATTAGTCTTGGAATTTTTATATACCTTAGTGGACATGCGGTTTTTAGTGGATATTTATTTTTGCCAAAAATTGTTGGAGTAAGTGAAGTTTGCGTTGTTTGTGCTGCTTTAGCTGGATCTTTGCTTGGGTTTTTATGGTATAACTCTCATCCAGCTGAAATTTTTATGGGAGATAGTGGAAGCTTAAGTGTTGGGGCTTTTATAGGGTATGCTGGCATTATTAGTAAAAATGAATTTTTGCTAATCATCGTAGGTTTTATCTTTGTAGCTGAAACTTTGAGTGTAATTTTACAAGTTGGAAGTTTTAAAATTTTTAAAAAAAGAGTCTTTTTAATGGCTCCACTTCATCATCATTTTGAGATAAAAGGCTGGGTTGAAAACAAAATAATTATAAGATTTTGGATAGTTGCACTTTTAGCAAATATCATAGCCTTAGCCTCGCTAAAATTAAGGTAAATTTATGCAAAAATCACTATTTGGATATGGTAAAACTACAAAAGCTATAGCAAAAAGTGCAAAATTTGGTGAAATTTGGAGTATTTACGATGATAAATTTAGCGAAACTTCAAAAGATGAGTTTGGAAATTTGCTTTTACCAATTAGTGAATTTGACGCTAATAAAAGCACTCTTGAAATTCCAAGTCCTGGTTTTCCACCAAATCATATTTTAGTTAAAAAAGCAAATAATTTAATAAGCGAGTATGATTATTTTTCTAACACAAGTCCAACTAAAATTTGGATAAGTGGAACAAATGGAAAAACTACAACAACTTTAATGTGTGAAGTTTTGTTTAAAAATTTTGGTGGAATTATAGGCGGAAATGTAGGGATGCCTTTAGCCAATTTGGATAAAAACGCCAAATTTTGGATACTTGAAACAAGTTCATTTACGCTTCATTACACTAAATTTGCCTCTCCTTTAATTTACGCTCTTTTACCTATAACGCCTGATCATTTAAGTTGGCATGGGAACTTTAAAGAGTATGAAGATGCAAAATTAAAACCACTTTTAATGATGAGCGAAGGAGTTGCGATAATTCCTACTAAATATGAAAATCATAAATTTGCTAAAAACTCAAAAGCTGAGATTTTTTTCTATAAAGACGAGAGTGATTTAGCTAAAATTTGTGAGGTAAATTTAGATGAAGTTAAGTTTAAAGTGCCTTTTTTAATGGATGCATTGCTAGCTTTAAGCGTAGCTAAATTTGGTATTAAAAAATGCGATATAGAGCTATTAAACAGTTTTAAACTAGATAAAAATAGAGTTGAAGAAATAATTGATAAATTTAATAGACTTTGGGTAAATGATACAAAAGCTACAAATTTAGACGCCACTTTAAAAGCCCTACAAAGATATAAAGATAAGAAAATCTATTTAATCTTAGGCGGAGATGATAAAGGGGTTGATTTAGAGCCTTTGTTTATGGAATTTAAAGATTTTAATTTAGAAATTTATGCCATTGGTGCAAATTCTAAAAAAATCATAAATTTAGCTTTAAAATATAAAATCCCTGCACTTAGATGCGAGTTTTTAGAAACTGCTGTTAAAGAAATTTCTTTAAATTTAAAAGATGGTGAAGTTGGACTTTTAAGCCCAGCGTGTGCTAGTTTAGATCAATTTAGTTCATATGAAGAAAGAGGAGATAAATTTAAGGAATTTATAAAAAATTTGTAAAATTTGTTAAAAAGTATATAAAAAATACCAAATTTAACTTAACTTTAAGCTAAATTTGTTTATAATCACATTTCTTTTTAAGTGGTTGGATAGCTCAGTCGGTAGAGCAGCAGACTGAAAATCTGCGTGTCGGCAGTTCGATTCTGCCTCTAACCACCATTTAAGTTATTTTTAATTTTCTTTCAATTTAAAACAATCCTTTTAATTTACTTTTATTTCCCTTATTTACGGAGCAGGGAGCAATATTTAATTATTTTTATTTGCTTTTTTATGTTTTTGTTTTATTTTAATTCTAATGGATTAAGGTATAAATTAGGCACTTAAATTTTAATTAGGTCAGTATTGCTCAAAAATCACTAAAAAAAGGGATGAAATGGGCAATATAGCTATAATCACTCTACAAGATAGAGATATAAAAAATCTCACATTAAAACTAAAACAATACAGAAAAGTAGTTGGCAATCCAAAAGAGCTCTATATACAAGTAAATCCAAAGGAAACAAAAACATTCACACTTAAATTTGATAACAAATTTATGAAAATAGGTCAATGGCGAGAGAGTATTTTTACAACCACAATGGCACGCACAAAAGCAATACAGATACTAAGAGAATTAAATAATGAGAAACTAGATATAGATGAGCTAAGGGGCAAACAAGCCAATAAATACATATATGAAAACCTATTTTATAAAATCATAGAACATAAACAAAAAAATGTCAAAAAAGAGAGTTATTTATCAAAAGTAGTTATTAGACATAAGAAATATTTTTTACCAGCTTTTGGCAAAATGGATATAAAAGATATACGATATAGCGATATAAAAGAAATTTTAAGTGCGATTTTTAATCCACATGACCCAAATAAAAGCAGACTAGAAACAATACACCGTTTAATTGATAATATAAACGAAGTTTTTGCTATAGCTCAAAGGGATGAGCATATCAACAAAAACTTCATACTTGCATTGCACAAGGAATTTCCTACTTCACGTTCTTATAAACAAAAACTAGGCATAGATAGTAGGCTTTTGGCGATAACTGATGATGAAAAATTAGTTGAATTTTTACACGATTTAAAATGCGATGACAAGATGGACTTGCAAACAAAAAGAGCCATTTATTTACAAATTCTTTGCGTAAATCATCCTATAAATACGGTTAGCGTTAAGTGGGATTATATAAATTTTGATGAAAAAATATGGAACATACCTGCTAATGAGATGAAAATGGGTTATTCTCATTAAGTCGCACTTAGTTCATATGCTATAAAAATCCTAAAAGAGCAAAGAAAATTTTGCATAATTGATAATGGCTTTGTATTTCGAGCTTTTAATAAACAAAACCATACACACAAAGATAGCTTAAATAAAGCAATCATAAATTTAAATGGCGGAAAATATAAGGGTGTAGCCACAGCACACGGATTTAGAGCCACTTTTCGCACAATATGCTCTAAAAACAAAACTAAACTTTTGCAAATGGGAATAAGCGATGAAGCAGTAGAAACAGCACTAGCTCACAAAGAAAGTAATGCTATAAAATTTGCGTACGAAAGAATCAAGGCTACAAAAGAGCAGTTACAAAAACTTATGCAGTAGTATGGAGATTATTTAAATAACCTAGAAGCACTATTTTAATAAATGAGATATTATGAAAAATTTCAAAAAGGTAGGCGAAGTAATAGACCTAGAACATTCGAAACTATTACTTACGCCAAAAGACATTGCAGATTTTAGCTAAAAATGGCTTTGTTGAAACAAATAAGCTAATAAGCCTTTATGCAATGCCTAGAAGCGGAAAAAGTATAACAGCTTTATATTTAGCTATTTATATGCTTGAAAAAGAAGTTGTTAAAAAAGTTATCTATGTTGATATGGATAATGGCTTAGGAACGCTTAAAAATCATGGCATAGAGCAAATTTTAACCAAATACAAAAATCAGCTAAAATATATAAGCTCCGCTAAAAAAAGCAAAAAGATACTTTGACCCAAAAACAATTATATTTAGTCTATCGACTATTGCAGATGAGAGCCAAAAAGATACATTGATTATTTTTGATAGTATTAGAAATTTTATAAGTGGTTCTATGAGCTATGACGAAATTGTAATGCCAACACTTGATGCATTGCAAAATATGAGAGATTATTATGCTGGAGTATGGTTTCTTAATCATCAAAGCAAACAAGATTTTACTGGCGAAAATAACAAAGCATATAAAGGTGCTACAGCGTTTTTTGATAGTTGTGATGAAGCATATTTTGTAAAGAAAAGGAAAAGAAAAGAAAATCGCCTAATTGCAACATTAGAACCAATGAAACAAAGAGATGATACAAAACCACAAGCCGTTATCATAGATACAGCGAATTTAAGCCTAGAATTTGATGATTATATGCTTTATGCAATGAATGAAAAACAAGCCACAGCATTAGAATATGCAAGAGATATAACCAAAGAAAATCCAAATGGCATAAGTCGAAACAACCTAATAAATGAGATAAAAAAAGAGCCAAATATGATGAAGTAGAAGTCATAGGCACAAATTCACTAAGAACATTTTTATTAGAATTTGACGGTAAATTTTTTAAAATTACTTGTGGAAATGACAAAAATGCTTTGATATTTTATCCCTTTTTGCTACTTTAATTACTTTAAGAATACTTACACCTAAAATGCCTTAAAATATTTAATTTTAGGGTATTTAATCAATTAATTTTTTTTGTTCGTTTGTTAGTTTGTTGCACTTTGTTAAAGCCTTAACAAAGTGCAAACCCAATTACAAGGGTATTTTAAAGCCTGTTTGTTAGTTTATTAAAATATACAGAACAAAAGCCAAATTTTCCTCAGATAATTAACAAACTAACAAACGGACGCTCAAATGACCATTTTATGGGGGCTAGCACTTTGTTAACTACTTTAACAAGGTTTAGCAAACTAACAAGGTAAAAGACATTGATAAATTTTTTAAAAAAGGAAAAAAGTTTAAAATATGCTACAATTTAGAAAATTCTAGGTGTAAAATATTGAAACATTAAATTTTAATAAATGAACTTTTACTCCCTTTTTATTAGTGCTTTACTATTTTGAATTTATCAAAAATCTATAGTGTATTTTTTAAATCAAAGGTAAAGAAAAAATATTATATGTTTTTTATTTTTTAAATATTTTAAATAATATATTTATTATATTGTTTTTTTATATTAATTAAAATTCTTTTATTATATGCTTATTATATGTTTTAATAAAAATAAACTTAATATGCACTAATAAAACACATATAAATAACTTAAATATAAACTTATTCATCACTAAATATAAACTAAAATATACACTACAAATAAACTTAAAATTATAATAACTTTTCAATATATGCTATAATTATTAAAAATAAAAGGAAATAGATGTTAAGTGTTCAAAATATGGAAATATTTAAAAAAGGAAGAAAGAATATGACAACAATAACAATAAATGGTTTAAATATTCCAACAGATGAAACATTAAACGATTTAAAAAATTCAAAGAGCTTAGAAAAACAATACATAAGCCACGATGATTTAATAAATGATATAATGTCAGAAATTAAAACAGAACAATGAGAGTATTAATTATAGATAAAATAATAAAAAATAGGTTCAATCTATGAAGCACATTACACAGAGAAAGAGATATGACATCAACACCAGCAACTTCAATTCTAACAAAAGATGAAATACTTAAATACTTATCAGAGCTAAAGCCACATCTTAATAGAGATGGAATCAAAAAAATAGGCTTATTTGGAAGCTATGCAAAAGATTATGCTGATGAAAATTCAGATATTGATATAGTCGTTTTAGCAGATAAAAAAGAGTTTTTAGATAGACTAAACGCTTTTAAAGCACTTGAGTATTTAGAAAATTTAAAAAAGCAAATTTCAAAACAATTTAATAAATCTGTTGATATTTGTGATTTTTATTCAGAGCAAAAAATGAAAGAAAATAAAATAGTAAAAGGAGCTATTTATGTCTAAAGCTATCCGTAGATTGCAAACGAGTATAGAAAAAATAGAAGAGATAGAAAAAATTTGCAGTTTAAAAGGAGTGAAAAAGCCTTAGAAGATAAATAAATCTTAAAACCTGCCATAATGAAATATTTTGATGTGATTTATCAACAGTTTGAAAAGCTAGAAAAAGATCAAGAGTATGGTGTTTTAGATAAAATTAATAAGGATGATTTAAATGGATTAAGGCGTGTTAGAAACTACTCTTCGCACGATTATGATAATATAGAAAATGAAATTATAGAAGACGCCATACGAAACAATCTTCCAAAATTTAAAAAGAATATACAAGAAGTCTTAAAAGAAACCAAAAAAGAACTATGTCAAAATTTAGAAAAAAATGTTGATTATTTCGTAAAAAAACAAGATATTTTAATGCCAGAAGCAAAAAATAATCTTATTAAAAATATCAAAAAAGAATACGAGATCTTGCAAGAACAAGATATTAAGCTAGACAAAGAATATTCTAAAAAAATAAAAAATATCATAAAAGAAAACTCAAAGCAAAATTTAAAATAAATTTTAAAAGGGAAAACTAAACTCTACCTTTAACCATATTTTTATCTAAGTTATAATTTTTTGATTTATCTTTCTTTACCTTAGGACTTTTACTAAATTTAGCTTTTAAATCTGCTTCTTTTTTGATTTTTAAAAGCCTTTCATTTGGCTTTAAATTTAGAATTTCTACGCCTTTAAAATACTCTTTAAATAAAAACTCATCCCCTTTTAAATTTTCATCTTTTAAAAGCTTTGTAGCCACATAATCAAACCTTTTATGACACACTTCAGCAAGAAATTCTTTGTTGTCATTAAGCCTTTTTTTATACTCTTTTGCTTCATCAATCCCAAGACCAGAGTGCTCTAAAATATATAAATTTTTATCTATTATGTCAAGCTTTTTACCAAGTTTAAAAAGGCTCTCATTGGATCCTAACATACGAGTAATCACCAAGCTATCATCAAAGTATTTTATAGCATTATCGTCTTTTTGATTGCGAAGCACAGCAATAGCTCTTTTAACTTTTTTATGATTTTGCCAGTCAGCCTTACTAGCTCCTTTATTTTTAGGATGAAGCTGGTTATAGCTATGGTTAAAATTTTCAAGCAATATAAGGGCATTTGATCTATCTTTATAATTTTCTAATTTCATCTCATTAAGCCTAGTAGCTTCATAAGATAATTTATTTATTTTTTTAATCTCAGCTAAAATTTTAATGCTTTTTTCTTTTATAATTTTATTACTCTGTTTTAACTCTTTTGCAAATTTAAAGGCTTTTTTATTTCTTTTTTTAGAGTATTGCAAAAACAAATCTAAAAGCTCTTTATTGGCTTTTTTTAGCCTTTCAAGTTCATCGTTCATAACCTCAATTCGGCTAGTAGTAGCTTTATATTTTTCTTTATTGATATCTTGCTTTTTATCATAATAGTTATTAATTTTATCTTTAGCTGTATAATCATCAACTTCAAGTTTGATATTAGATTTTATATGATTAAATTCACGTTTTAAATCCTTTTGTAAAAAGTTTTTATTTTCATATTTAAACCCACGAGCAGATAAAGCGTAAGCAAAATTTGATCTAGTATCATCAAAAAAATTTCTAATTTCATCTTTACTGTCAAAGTGAATTTTTTTATTTGTAAATTGATTTCTTTTATTTAAGACAACATGCACATGGGGATTGTTTTGATGAGTGTGAAGCACCATAGCATATTTATGTCCTGCAAAATTTGATCCAAGAACACTCTTAACACTATCTTGCAAAGCTTTTAAAGTTCTTTTATTACTGCAAGACTCTTTTATAGAAAACATTAAATGCCACGCATCTTTTGAGTTTTTATTTGTTCCAAAATCTTTCTTCCACTCAGCCATAACTTCTTCACTGCTTACCCTTTCTTCTTTTTCATTTATAGCATAGCCATCAAGTGAATTTTTAATTGTGTAATCAATACATCTTTTAATAGAATCTTTTGGTAAATTTGAAATCATTTTAATAACTGATTGCTTAGAAAATTTATTTTTTGAAAAATTTATATGAGTTCTAGAAAATCCGCCACCACTTCCAAAAGATATATTTTTATGCTCTGATTTTGTAAATTTAGTTCTACCAGCTTTAATAGCTTTTAACTCATCAAAATATTTATTCCAATCAATACTACTCAAAAAAATTCTCCAAAAAATAAAATAGAAATTTAAAACAAAAAATTTATTTGTAAAAAATCTTAGCGTAGTAAAAATTAAAAAAAGATAAAAGCAGAAGCAAGGCAGGATAACCCCATATATATATATCATTTTTTTAAGTTTTATCAATTTTAAAGGGCTTAAATGCCCAAAAATACGATAAATAAAACTTAAAAAAGTGATGATTTTTAAAATTTTAACAAATTTCAAAAATAAAATAAAAAGTTGTGCTTTTTATTTTTAAAAAATTAATAAAAATTTTAAAGAGCTATGATAAATAAAAAAATATTTTAGAAAAAATTTGCCTAGAAGTACTGAAATTTTTTAAAGTTTTATGAATACTGTCTAAAAATACATCAATCCTGAAAATCAAGAGAGTTATTACTATAACTTTGCTGCAAAATATAATATTAAAAAGCAGATTCTTTGTTTTTTATAGCTGTAAAAAATATAGTTAAATTTGAGAGGTTTGTTTGAATACTTGCTATAAATAATAAATTTTAATCAAAATCATAAAAACAGATATTTGCTTTAATGGGCTACAAAAAGGCGATTTTGCATAAATTTTTTGCGGAGTATTGCAAAAATATTTACTAAATTTAATAACTAAAATACAATTTTTCATCCAAAAGAGTGCGAATTTAATAAACAATTTATGTACAAAATGCTGCCAATATTGCTTAAAAAGTAGTTGCGTTTTTTTAATTTATTAATCTAAAATAAGAGATTAGTTTGCAAAATATGATTTAAAAAGATATGAATACGTAATTTAAAGTCGCTAGATTAAAAATTATATCTTTTGGATTTTATGTTTATTGATATTTTTAAAAATTCTACTATTATAAACTTTTTAAATAGATATAGAATTTAGAAATAATAAAAAATTTATAATAAAATTAAATCTTAATCGTTTAAATTTTAGAAACAACATACTTACTTTTTTAAAATAGTATTTATTATGTATGTAATATGATAATTTAATTCATTAGCTATAAAATTTAAATAAGTATTTTATTGATAATAAATCTATGAGTTACATTAAATTTATTGGTATTTGTTAATTTTTATTAATGCTCAATTCTAGACTGAAAATTTAACAATCTCTTAAACCTCTATTTACGTTTTTTTTGATGGTAATATATTTTTAAAATAGAGTGTTTTAAAAATACAGGATTTTAATTATATCAATTTACTTTCCACCAAATTTAAGAAGAGCTGACCCCCATGTAAAGCCACCACCAAAAGCGTCAAGAAGCATTAAATCTCCATTTTTAAGTTTATTATTTTCATATGCAAAATTCATTGCCATTGGTATGGATGCAGAGCTTGTATTTCCAAATCTATCAACAGTAATTATACATTGTTCATCTTTTAAATTTAATTTTTGTTTCACAGCATTAATTATTCTTAAATTTGCTTGATGAGGTATGAATAAATCGATATCTTTGCTTGAAATTTGATTTTTTTTGAGTATATCTTCGACATCTTTGCTTAAAGTATTGACAGCTATTCTAAAAACTTCATTTCCTTTCATATGAATAAATTGCAAATTTTGCGATAAATTTTCTAAATTTGCAGGATTTGCCGAGCCGCATCCTGGTGTTATCAATAAATCATTTTTACTCCCATCGCTTGCAGTGTGAGTGTCAATTATAAAATTTTCATCTTTTGAAGCCGAAATTACAGCAGCTCCAGCACCATCTCCAAATAAAATGCAAGTGCTTCTATCATTCCAATTTACGATTGAGCTTAATTTTTCAGCACCAATTATCAATATATTTTTTTTAAGACCACTTTGTATAAATGATTTAGCTATTTCTAGTAAATATATAAATCCTGTGCAAGCTGCACTTATATCAAACGCAGTAATACCATAAATACCCAATTTATGGGCTATTTTGCAAGCAGTTGATGGCATACATAAATGATCTGGTGAAATCGTAGCACAAATTATGCAGTCAATATCATCAACGTTTAAATTTGATCTTTTTATTGCTAACTTTGCTGCTTTATATCCTAGATCACTTGTTGATTCGTTTTTATTTGCTATATAGCGAGTTTTAATCCCTGTTCTTTTTACTATCCACTCATCGCTAGTTTCTACCATTCTTTCTAAATCTTGATTTGATAATAGTAAATCAGGAACATACGCTGATATGGATATTAAAGAGGCTTTGATTGACATTTTTAACCTTGTAAATTTTTAAATTTTCCAAGTTCGTTTTCTATATTTTCATAAATATTAGAATTTGAAAATTTCAGTGCTTGAAATATAGCATTTTTTATAGCCTTAGGGCTACTCTTTCCATGGCTTATAATAGTGCATTTTTTAACACCTAAAAGCGGTGCTCCACCATACTCATCGTAATCTATATTTTTTTTAACTTTTTTAAAAACACTTTTCATTAAAGTTACACCCAGTATGGCAACTATTGACTTTTTAACTTCTTTTTTGATTAAATTTGTAACTGCAGATGCAACACCTTCACTTGCTTTTAGCACGATATTGCCCACAAACCCATCGCAAATAGCTACATCAACACTTCCATCAAAAATTTCACTACCTTCGCAATTTCCTATAAAAGTTGGTAAATTTTTGAGTAATTTATGTGCTGATTTTGTAATTTCATCACCCTTAGAATCCTCTTCGCCATTTGATAATATACCAATCCTTGGGCTTTTGATACTCATTATAGATTTAGCATATGCCTCGCCCATAACTCCAAACTGAAACAGATGCTCACTCTTGCAATCAACATTTGCTCCAACATCTAAAACTAAGGTTCTGCCAGATTTTGAATTTGGCATTAAGGTAGCAATAGCAGGTCTTAAGACATTTTTTAATCTTCCTATTCTTAGAGTTGCCAAACTCATAGTAGCACCACTATGTCCAGCCGAAACAATAGCTTCACAAATTCCATCTCTTACTAAATCTATCGCTTTAAAAATACTAGTATCTTTCTTCTTTAAAACATCAGTAGCTCCCTCTTTCATTTCAAATATTTCATCTGCTTGAATGAGAGTTATTTTTTCTTTAAATTCAGTAGGTATAAATGGACCCATAATCTTTTCATCACCAACCAAATAAGCGTGGAATTCACACTCTTTTAGAGCTTGTATCACGCCTTGTATGATTGGTTCGCAACCAAAGTCTCCGCCCATAGCATCTATTGCTATTTTAGTCATTAGTATTCGCCAGTTGTTTTATTTATGCGGTGTGGTATTTTCCAGCTACCATCTTTGTCTTTTACAGGAATTGGAAGTGTAACTTTGTAGTGTGTTCTTCTTTTTGCTGCACGAGTTTTGCTAACTCTTCTCTTTGGAACTGCCATAATTTTCTCCTTTATAAAATTTATTTACATTTTTCACAATAAAAATAGTCGCTTTTTAAAAGCTCTATCTCGCTATTTAAAACTTCTTTTAAATCAATCTCTCCATCAAAAAATTCAATCACATCTTCTAAAATTTCTGATTTGTAAATTCCATCACTTAAAACTAAATTTACCCTTTCATTTAAATTTAGAAAAATTTCATCTCCACATCTATCACATTGATGAGTTATTTTACCAACTATCTTTCCATTTAAATCTACTAAATTTTGAGATTTTTTCAGCAAGTATCCGCTAAAATTAAGTTCATCTCTTTCTATAGAAAAAGGAAGATTGTTGATTTTTGAGAAAGATATCTTCAAAGTTTTATAAAATTTCTCTCTTTGAAAAGAAAAATGCTATCTCAATGTTTGCATTTTCTATACTATCACTTCCATGAATTGCATTTGCATCAATGCTATCTGCAAAATCAGCCCTTATTGTGCCTTTTTCTGCTTGTTTTGGATCTGTTGCACCCATTAACTCCCTATTTTTAACGACAGCATTTTCTCCTTCTAAAACCATAACCACAACAGGACCACTTGTCATAAATTCAACTAAATCATTAAAAAATGGTCTATCTTTATGAACTGCATAAAATTTACTTGCTTCACATTTGCTTAACCATAATTTTTTAGTAGCAGCAATTCTTAAGCCATTGCTTTCAAATCTATCGATAATTTTACCTACAACGCCTTTTTTTACTGCATCTGGTTTGATAATAGATAAAGTTTGTTGCACAAAAAACTCCTTAAAATTTAATGTAAAATAATATCAAGAGAGTGAGTATATCAAATTTAATGTTAAAAAAAGATAAAAGCCCAAAATTTTGGGCTAAATTTTATACAACCACTGGTGTATCGCCATTTCTTAGATCTAATGCTATTTCATTTCTGCTTGGTTTGCCACTAACAATATCACTCCACACGATACAGCCATCAGTTGGACAGGCTGTAGCACAGGCTGGTTCATCATTATGTCCCACGCATTCTACGCACTTATTGGCATAAACATAATAAATATCTTCTCCAGCTGGATTCTCACTATCATCTACAATAGCTTCAACTGGACACTCATCTATACAGGATCCACAACTTATACAAATATCAGTAATTAAAACTGCCATAATTTCTCCTCGTTTTTATGATAAATGAGATGGTATTTTATCATAATTGAGTTTAAATAATAATAAAGATATAAATTTAAAATTTTATTTTTTAATATTACAAAAAATGGTAATAATTTATTTTTGATTAAAAATAAGTATATATAATTCTCAAACAATAATTATTATTAAGGAGAAAATATGTTAGTAACAAAAAAAGCACCTGATTTTACAGCTACAGCGGTATTGGGAAACAATCAAATAGTTGAGGATTTTAACCTCTATAAAAATTTAGGTACAAATGGAGCGGTAGTATTTTTTTATCCAAAAGATTTTACATTTGTTTGCCCTAGTGAAATAATTGCTTTTGATCATAGATATCAAGACTTTAAAGATAGAGGAATTGAAGTTATTGGAATTAGTACTGATAATGAGTTTTCACATCTTGCATGGAAAAACACTCCAGTAAATCAAGGTGGTATTGGTCAAGTAAAATATCCGTTGGTTGCAGATATAACAAAACAAATCTCAAGAGATTTTGATGTTTTATACGCTGATGCAGTAGCTTTAAGAGGCTCATTTTTACTAGATAAAGATGGCACTGTTAGACATATGGTTTTAAACGATGACGCTCTTGGAAGAAATATCGATGAGATGATTAGAATGGTTGATACTATGATTTTTACAAATGAAAATGGCGTTGTATGTCCAGCTGGATGGAATAAAGGCGATAAAGGAATGAAAGCTAACCCAGAAGGTGTTGCAGAATATCTTGGAGAAAATGCTGATAAATTATAATAATTTTGAAGAGATTTTTAAATCTCTTCAATCAATTTCAAATTCTATTTAAATACATATCTTATTACTATATTTTTTAATTTTTATGTTATAATTGCTTCATTATTTTTTACCAAAAGGAGTATTTATGTTGCGAGTTTTATCGTCTTTGTTTTTCTTGATTGTTGCGGCTTTTGCTGCAGATTATGATGAAATTTTAAAAAATAAAAATATTAAGATTGGTGTTTCGACAAATATGCCACCATTTTCTAAAATTTCTGGCTCGAAATTTGAGGGGTTTGAGATAGATTTTGCCAAAGCTTTAGTTGAAAAAATTTTTCCAAATGATGTTAAAATTACTTTTGTTGGAGTTGAACAATCAAACAGAAAAGAAGCTGTAAAAAATTCAGAAGTAGATATTTTAATAGCTGCCTATACAAGAAATGAAAACAGAGCAAAAGAGGTTGATTTTTCAATTCCTTATTTTTCTATCATATTAAGCACGGTATCTAAAAAAGCCAGCAATATAAAAAATGAAGCAGATTTAAGATATAAAAAAGTAGCAGTTATTAAAAATACAAACTCGTATTATTATTTGGTAGATAATGGTTATAATATTTTAGAATGTAAGGATAATTTTGATTGTTTTAAAAAAGTAAAAAATGATGAAGCAGTGGCTTTTATGCATAATATCGTTTCTACAGCTACAATTCCTATTATCGATCCGAATTTTGAAGTATCTTTGAAATTTCCAAAACTATCTTTTATGGATTGTGTCGCTACACAAAAAGGTAACACTACTCTTATAGAAAAGATAAATAAAAGTATTATAGAGTTATCAAAAGAGGGATTTTTTAGACAAAATTATGAAAATACTTTTGCTACATTTTATAAAGGTAAATTAGATAAAAAATATTTTATTTTAGATGATTTTTATAGCCTTATATTTTAATTAAATTTAAATAAAATGAGATTATTAATATTTGTTACTATAATCAAGATTTTGGATTTTTAAAATATAGCATTTAAATAAATTAAAAATAATTTTAGTTTTTTGCGTGCAAACAGATCAAATTCTTAAAGTTAGCAAAATTAATTGCAAAAATTTAAATAGAAGCGATATTTTTTATAAATTTCTGTCAAATCTCACAAAAAAGGTAAAAAATTCTCATTTTTTACCTTAAAGTAAAAAATCTTTCCTTAAAATGTTGCGAATTTAATATAAATATTAAATTAGAAGAAGATTTTAAACTGGTGTGGAATATATCCCATAGAATTGATATATATGACATTATATGAGTTTAGAAAACAGTATAATATAACAGTTAAAGATTTATCTGAAACTCTTGGAGTTACAGAAAATTATATTAAAAATAAAGGAAGCAAAGATATAAAAGATCTTAGTTTTCAAATTCAAGCAAATATAAAGCTTTTTGAAGAAAATAGAGAATTAAAAAATAATAACAAAGTTTTAAAAAATCTTTTAAAGGGTGATAAAAGCCCTTTAAATTTATTTTAACAAATTATAATCAACACTATTTAAAAAAATGAAATTTTGTAAAAACTCAATTTCATTAATTGACTCTTCCATTTATATGGATTCTTTTAGGGGTGAGTTTGTAAGCACAGAATTAGCGATGTTTAGAGCCATAAAAGCATATAAAAAAGCTTATGCGTTAAATTTCATAAAAAAAGGAAAAGCGTATTTTAAAACGAAAAAAGAAGTAAGAGAATTTATAAAAGAATCTTTTAGAGGTGAGGATCTATTTAGTGGTGGAGATGGCACGCCATACATAGAGGGTGTCATTATATGTGTTGATAAAGATGGAGACTTAAGAAATAAATTTATCGTTAATGAAAACGGCGTTTATAAGCGTCTTGATAGCATTGATGAAGATAGAGTATATGAGTTTTTATTTAAAAACCAGCACAGAATCGGCAAGATAAATTTAATGAGTGTAGAAAAAAAGGAGATAGAAAGCGAAGTTAAAAAAGATTGTGAAGTATTACCGCAAAAAGCGGATGAAAGAATTATACAAATTATGAATAAAATTACAAAGGTTATAAAATGAAACAAATTACAAAAAATATCGAAATGGCAAAAAGCGTAGTAGCAGAAGTTAAATATGGGTTGCATGAAATGATAGAACTTTTAGATGAGATAAATAGAGTAAAAAATGATGAATTTTTATTAGATGAGCTAGAAGATAAAATTTATGAGCTAAAGGAGCTGTTATGACTGAGAAACAAAGAGCTTTTAGAAACAGTTTATTAACTAAAATCCACACTCACTCTTTTTATAAAGGAGCTATTCAAAATTTAGCGTGGGAAGAGTTTTTAAAAAATAGTTTTGGAGTTGAAAGTAGCAAGTTTTTAAGTATAAAAGAACTAATTAGTTTAATTGACTTAATGGATGGTAAAGAGGTAAATTTAAATAAGCCTGACTATAAAGGAAGAAGAGCTATAAATAGTGAAATTTCAACTAAAAAGCAAATTGTAAAAGCTCTATCTTTAAAAGATGAATTAGGCTGGAGCAATGGCAAATGGAGAACTTTTGTGCTAAAATACACTGATAAGATGCTATGGAATGATAAGATGATAAACTCTCTAACCAAAAAAGAGTTAACAACCATCATAAGCATTATGCAAAAGATAAAATCTTGGAGAGAGAAAAACTAAATGATATGTCCTAGATGTGCAAACGAAAAAACGAGTGTTAAAAAAACGATGAAAGGATTTAAAAACACTAGACTTAGGAAGTGCGAGAAGTGTGGGTATGTTTGGCTAACGGAAGAAAAACCAGTAAAAGATAAAGAGATTATAGAATACTTAGAGTATTTAGAGGATATTGGGGAATTTAAAAAGTAGGTAAAAAATGAGATTTTTTAAGAGCTTTACTAGATATAGTATTATAAAAAATAGTGATGATATAGATGTTTTTTTAGAAACTTATGCTAAAGATAAAAAAGAAAATTTAGAAAAAATCTTAGCTGAGATAGTAGATGTTTCTAGCACTAAGACTGATTTAAAGCTTTTAAAAAAACTTTTAATACAAAAGATAGAAAGCTTAAATTTAGATGTTAGCCCTGAATATTTAGAAGCTTTATATATAGCTTTAGCTAAAAAAGCGACTAAAAAAATAGCTTTAAATAGTGTTAAATTTACCTTTGATAGTGTAGATAAAAATGCTATTAATGCTATGAGAAAGGGCTTTTACTGGATGGGGCGTGAGTATAATGAAAAGCTTCAAGTAAGGCTAAAAGATAGGATAGAAAAGGTCTTTACTGGAGAAATTAACGAGATACCAAAAGCTTTAAAAGATGAGTTTGGGGCTATTATAAATGCTGATGAGAGCTATTTTAAAGGCGTGGCTGATCATATAGCACTTCAAAGTTCAAATGTAGCTAGAGTAACACAAGGGGCAAAATATGGAGTAAGCCATTATAAGGTATTGGCTGTAATGGATGATAGAACTAGTGAGATTTGTAGAAGTATGCATGGTAGGATAATAGAAGCTTTTCATCTTGAAAATCAAGTAAATAGCTTGCTAAATGCAAAAAGTATGGCTGATAAGAAAAATGCTGCCATTTGGCAAAACAAAGCATATAATGGCAGAAGTGATAAAATGGCTAGTAACTTTGGACTACCACCATATCACTTTAGATGCAGAACAGAAGTTGTGCCTGTGTGGGTTGAAAGTGAGGAAATTGACGGCGTTATGATGCAAAATACAAGTCCTTTAAGAAGCGATGAAGTTATAAAACATATAGATAAAATGGGGGTTGAGAGAGTGTTAGATAAAAAAGCAGCTAATGGCTATCATGGGTTAAAAGATAGATTAAATAGTAACAAAGAGTTTAAAAAAGATCTCATTAAGGCATTAAATTCTATAACAAACACAGCCCCACACAAAAAAAAGTCTAACCAACTAAACGCAATAAGTAGTAATGGGTATTTTTTAACCTTTGATGGAAATAGGATAATCACAGCTTTTAAGCCTAAAAAAGGACTAAAACAATACTTTAAAGATAGTTCAGTAACATTAAACCAAGAGATTATAAAAAGATGGTGGGTATGATGAGAGAGTTTATTTTATATATAGATGAAACAGAGTGTGGGATGTATCAAAAAGGGTATGATTTATGGGATAATGATGATTATAAAAAATCACTTTGTGCTAAATATACATTTGCTACATACTGCGTAAAAAATGGTAAATTTATGGGTTTTTTTGCTAGTTTTATACAAGATGAAGATATAAAAATAGCTAAAAATGATGAGTTTATGCAAGAAGTTTGCGAGTTTGAAGTGCTTATACACAATACTTTCAAAGAGAAATTTCAAGGTTCTTTTATAGATGCACTAAAGTATATAAAAGAGAATTTTTAAGGGTAAAAGGATGATAAAAATAGAAAAAATAGAGCTTATTAAGGCTGATTTTATAAGCGTAAAATGTAAAAAATGCGGTGGCGAAATAAATATACCTTTTGGTAAAAGGGGTGTAAATTTTTGTGGTGTGTGTGGGGCGGGATTTGGTGTTAGTGTAGTTAGGTACATCGATGATATAGCAAATTTACCAAATGATGAGTTTGTAGAGATTAGCATAATAAAACAGAGTAAGGATTAAAACGGAGATTTAAATGGAAATTAAAAAGCTTAGTGAAGAATTTTTATATAAAATAGGCATAGAAGTATCAAACTTAGCTAAACAAAAAACTGCACCTATTCTAACAGGAAATTTAAAAAGAGATATAAGCGTTAGAAGTGTAAGCCATAAAGAAGTAACCATAGGAAATACAAAAATCACAAGTTACGCTAAATTTGTTCATTACGGCACAGGAGTTTATGGTCCCAAAAAAGCTAAAATAAGAGCTAAAAAGGCAAAAGCTCTAAAAACTCCATATGGATATAAAAAAAGCATAAAAGGTCAAAAGGCTAATCCTTACTTAGAAAATGCTTTAGATGAGTATAGAAATGGCGGTGGTTTAGATAGAGCTGTAAAAAGCTTTGGAAATGAGATAGGTAAAAAGATAAAAGCTGATATAGAAGTAAGGTTTAAACAGCGATAAAATGGGCTTTTATTAAGCTTTTAAAAAGACAAATTTGGCTAAAATCATACTAAATTTAAAGGAATAATATGAGTGAAAAAAATGAGAATTTAATTAAATAAAAAGAAAGGGTCAAGATGAAAACTTTGGATATTATGATTAAAATAGCGGTTTTAATCTATATAATCTCTAAAATCCTTAAAATTTGGTTTTAGAGCTAAGGGCAAAAGCCCTTACTATGTTTAGTCTTGACCTACGAAAATTATACCATAAAGGAGCTAAAAATGAGTGAGATTATAGAAGTTATAGAAGTTTTGTTACTTGCATATATAGCACTTAACATTCACAAATTAAATTTAAAAGGCTAAAAAATGAGTGCAGTTGTTATAAACAGTGTTAAAGTTGAGTTTATAAGTAGAGGTAATGAGATTTTACTACCTCTTTAAAGGTTGTTTAAATCTTTCAAATGATAAGGTTAAAAGATAAAAACACTAACCGCCGTAATCGGTTTGGTTTCTGTTAGGGGTGAGGTAAATCCCCTGAGTTATCTTTTAACTCTTTAATTATACTATCAAGGAGTTAAAATGGTTGATTTAATAAAAAATATTTTAATTTTAGTTTTGGCTTTGCAAGTTGCTTACCTTACATATAAAACAAGGAGGATAAAAGGAGGATAAAATGAAAACACCTAATTTAGAAAGAGAATTTTTAGAAGCAGCTAGGGCTTTTAAAGATGAAAATGGAAACATTGATTTAATGGAGTTATCTTATACGTTATTTGTGTCTCTTAAAAATTTAGCAAACAACCATAAAAAAAATGAAAAATGAAATTTCAAAATTAAGAAAGGATATAAAATGAATAATATAATTATAAATAATGTAGAGGTTGAATTTAAAGTAGTAGATAATAAAGTTTTTGCAAACTCACTACAAGTTGCTGAAGTTTTTGAGAAAAGACATACGCATATTTTAGACACAATAAAAGCTTTACCACAAGATGATTTTACTAAGCCAAATTTTCGGCTGAGTGAATACAAGGACGCAACAGGACGAACTTTACCAATGTATAATCTCACTCGTGATGGTTTTTTTTTATTAGTTATGGGCTTTACAGGAGAGAAAGCCTATAAATGGAAAGTTGAATTTTTAAAAGCGTTTAATAAAATTGATACTATGCTTAAAAGTAAAGAGCTAACTAATACTCCCCACCTAGATAACCTAATTAAAAGCGTTAGCAAGTTAAATTTAAAATTAAGTGAGCTTGATAGTAAAAACAAAGCCCTAGCAAGTGATCTAATCATCGCTAAAGATAAATATACCTCTTTACTTGAAAAGCAAGTAAGCTTACTTGAAAGCAGAAGTGAAGTATCTACTTTATCACAAAACTTAGCTAAAAAAGGCACTCGTCTAAGCCTTGATGAAATTAGTCAAATAAATAAGCTTTATAAAGATGGGCATTCTAAGGCTAAGATTTGTAGGATTTTAGGTAGAAGTGATACAGCTATCAATAACGCCATAAAAAAAGCAAATTTATTTTAAGGATTAAAGATGAGAGAGATATGATACTTCTCACGAAAAATGTAAAAAATGAGAACTTTTTTCATTGATTTTTTAAAGTTTAGCCTTAAAAATTCTAACCATTAAAATATTTAAAAAGATTAAAATTGAAAAGTTGCCAACTCCACTTAAAGATATAAATAAAAAACATTAAACCATTTTTGATAATTTTATAAATTAAATTTATACATTTTCAAACTCAGCTTCTATGAAATATCCACTGCCATCTAAAGTATGAATCACTCTTTTTACTTTAAAAATAGCCTTATTATTATCCCCAAAATCTATCTCCATCTCTCTTCCAGCTCTTAAATCCATCCCTAAAGCCCTTAAATTTTCACTAATTCCACCACTATTTAACGCCCTTAACTTAGCTTCAGCCATCCTATAAGCTTCTGCGTCACTTTTAGGCTTAGGAATTTGCATTTTATAGCTAGTACCACTTCCTATTTTTATGCTTTTTACCTTTCCTTCGTCTATATCTTGCCACTCTACTATGACGCTACTATAGCTATTTTTATTTGCTTCAGTTATGTTTAATTCCACTAAATCGCTTACTTTTAAAGAGACCATTTTACGCCCTTGTTTGATAATAAATTTGTTTTTATTACTCATTAAATACCCAAATTTAATGCAAATATCTAGTAAAAACTCTAAGCTATTTTTATTATCTTGTAAAATATGTTTTATACCCATATCATCACCTTCGCCTTTAAAATTTAGCCCATTTTCACTAGCTATTTTTTTACCTATTTGAAATATAGTTGTATCGCTCCAGGTTCTAGTAAGGCGTCCTTTTATCCCGCCACTAGTTCCTTTATCACTAAAATTTACAGCCGAGGCTCTTACTTCTGTTATGTTTAATTTATAGTCCTTAGTAACACTTAAAACTTCAAAAACTCCACATTTATAAAGCTCATCTACATCATTATTTCTATATCCCAAATATAGCTCTAACTCATCTCCAAATTCAGGCTTTTTATATAACCCAAACACTCTAAAGCTTATCTCATCACTCTCATCGCTTCCGTGAGTGTCAATAAACTCTAAGCTTATTAAATTTTTTGCTAAATTTTCAGTTATATCCTTACCTTTTGCAATAAGCTTAAAATTTGGCTTTCTTACCATCTTCTAGTCCCATAGTGCATTTTCTTTTATAATAGGCTCATCTTTAAAGTTAGGTAGTTTTACTTCATCTCCTACTTTTAAAATAGCTTCTAAATTTGAGTTTGTCTCTAAAACTTTTTCAAAAAATCTTAAATGTCCGTAATGACTAAAAACCACTTTATCAAGTCTATCTTCATCTTTTGCTTTATAAATCTTCATAATCTTTTTCTAACTCCAAACTAAAACTTTGATAAAAAAACCTACCACTATTATCAAACACGTTCATATTTTCTATGATGTTTAAAATAATATATCTTCCTAAATAATCCCCCATGCCACTAACTAAAGGCAAACTAACTCTAAGGCTAGCTAAAGCATAAAGCCCATCTAAAGCCTTGTTTCCATCTTTTCTAAAAGGTAGAGTTTTGCAACTTAAATTTAGACTCTCTCCACCTTTATAAGTGCTAAAAAACGCTTTATAGCTATTAAGCTCAATATTTGTCATAATTTCAACATAATAATTTTTTATAAAGATGTTTTAAAAGTCCCTCTTGCATTGCTTTTGAAACTTTCATATTTGCTTTATCTTTATATACAAAACCTTTATCTGGTGTCATTATCAAGTCTCCGCCAATTTTTTTCTTTTCTTTTTGGGTTTTTAAAAGCTCAGTATTACAATAATTTTTATTTAAAACTAAAAGAAAATTTTCTAATGCTTCATTGATTTTTTCAGCACTGAAAGTATAAAGGGTTGATGAATTGTCTATTGCTCCATTTTTTTGCTTAAACTATACTCTTTACTTTCTAAAAGATTTAAAAATTTCTCAAGCTCTAACTTATATGAAGTGATTTCTTTTGTTCTAAAATTATCTAATGTTTTTATCAAAATAAAAGCAAATGCTATAATTTGTTGAAAAAACCTCATATTTTTCTATCTCTAAGTGTTGTCTTAATTCAGGAAGTATAACATCATCAAAATTTACAATATTTGCTAAAAAATGCTTTAAATTATAATTTGGATTAAAAGAATTATCAAAAAACAATAGCAAGTTCTTTTTTACTAAGAGTTATTTCGTTATTTGAGTCCATATAATTCGCACTCATTTGGAGTTTTGAAACCAATATTTCATAAAATTTAATAGAAAATTTGTTTTGTAAATTGTTGATAATTTTAAAACTTAAATGAGTATAATTTGTTTTTTTTGCCAGCAACAAACTGCTATTTCTTCTGAAAAAGTAGCTTGAAAAATATCAGCTCCTTTAACAGAAATACCTATATCCTTACCATAATCATCTTTTATATCAACAAAAACTTCACTTTCTATTTTATTTTCTTCTTTATTTATAGAATAAAATTTTGGAAATGCTAAAAGTCTTGTGGATTGATAAGAAATAGTTTCTTGTTTTTCAGGATTGTAATAATTTTCTAATTCAAATTTTACCTCTTCTAGTCTTTTAATGCTTGAAATAAAAACTCTTTTCCAATTTCTTTGATTATCTACGAGTATTCTATAAATTTCCATTGGAAATTGTAAAGTTACATCTCCTTTTGGTGGTTCTTTTCTTTGTCTTACAGCATCTTCTAATAGTTTATAAAAAAATTAATATTTTTAAATCTTTTGCATAAATTTTTACAGGACTTTTTTATTGGTTTTTCCATAAATTATAGAATTTGATTTTAGTATTTTTTCAAATTTATACTTTTCATCATCTTTAAATACAAAAACCTCTCCTAAATTGTTATTAAGATTTTCTCTTAAATTTTCATCTTGATTTAATTCTTCATCTGTAAAAAGTGATGTTTGCATAAATTTCCTTATTTAATCATATCAAGTAGTTTATATAAAAAGAACTTAAAACAATATTATTTTCACTTATTACCTACAAAAATTAATAAATTTATATAAATCTGTAGGTAATGAGTGAGAAACATCATATTTTTATTTATCTTGCTAAAGATTTTTAATTTTAGCAATAAAACCTCAATTATTATCTACATAAAAATTTTGTTTTAAAAAGTTCTTTTAATACCGATAAAATAGTAATTTAATTTAACAAAAACATTCGTTATTCACATACTCAAACTACAAACTCTTAAATTTATTATTTTTAAACTGAACATTTCAAAAAAGCAATCAAAAAAAACACCAACTCTTTTAAAAATAGAAGCAAAAGACTTCATTTTATAATCCCTTCTTATTTTAATTAGCTATTTATATTTTTATCTGAAAATTTTTCATAACCTTTTTTACTAACTTCTTTATTTTTGTTTTACAAGTTCTAGTATTGTTTATAAATTATGTATTCTCTTAATGGTTATTTTTTTTTAATTTACTTTAAAAGTTCAGATTTACAAGCCCTGAAAATGTCGTCTATGAAGTATAAACTTAAAAATTAGTAGATCTTTGTTGTTTGAAAAGATAAAAATTCAAATTGTTCTTAATTACTCTCAATTTATCGTCTAAAAGAAAATTTTTACCTTTTTAAACCCTCTTAAAATAACACTTTGTAAAACCCTACACATTTTTATAATTTATAAAAACAAATTTAGCACAGAAAAAATCAAAGTTTTTAACTAAATATAAAACACAAGATTGTTACCCTAAACTCCACAACTTTTAGAAATATAATTTTTAGGGTTTAAACCTGGATATATCACATTTTTTGTTTACAATCTTCAAGTTCTGCGGTCAATTTCGCAATTTCTTTATCTTTTGCTTGTATTTGTATTAATTTGTCTAAAAATTTAAAGATTGTATCATATCCAGTTATTTTCTCGTTTATAATATCGAAATCGTTTTTTTGTGAATTCCAACCATAAATATATTTTTTTTGCCTTCAAAGTTCCAATTTTTAAGTGTTTTATTAAAATCTATAATTTTTATAACTTTTTCCAAATTTTGTTCTTTTGTTTCAAAAGTTTGAATTTGTTTTTTAACTCTTGAATTTTTAAATTTTCATTTTTTTTCTTTTTCAAATTGCTGAATTCTTTCGTTTTCTTCTTTGATTAGTCTTGTATTTTTTCTAGGAGCTTTCGTTTTCTTCTTTTAATCTTTTGTTTTTATCGGTTATTTCTTGTTGTTTTTCTAAATATTTTTTCTTTAATTTTCTAAAAAAATCATCTAATTCGTCTTGGCTCTTGCTTGGATTTACTACTTCTTTCTTTTTTCGCTACTTAATTCACGAAAAAACTCCATTATAAGCACTTTGTTAATATTTTCTTTTTTAAAAACTTCAAATTGTTCTTTTAGTCCTTCTTTGTTTAAAATTTGAGTTTTTAGTTCTTGTTTAGTATTTTTAATTTCTGTTATTTTCCTTTTTCTTTTAACTGTACGTATTTGCGTGGTTCAATGCGTTTTACTCCACTAATTCGCTTATCTATTCCCCTTTTCATTCCTAAAATTTTAGCTACTTCGGTTTTAAGTTTTCTAAGTTTGGCTATTATAAGCTCTCTTTGGCGGTTTTTTCTAGTTTTTTATCTAAGGTAATAATTCCCCCCCCCATATGTGCGTGATGATTAATGTGTTTTTTGCCGTTTTCTGCGTCTATAGCCTTCATATCTGTGTATTGCGATTTGATAACATTGAAAACCGTATTTTTCTTGCAAATATTTTGATAATTTTTCTAGATCTTGCATTGTAGTATTTGGCTTAATATTTACAACAGCCGACCACTCATAGCTTTTTGCTTGAAATTTTTGCCCTATTGTTTTTTTGATAAGCTTTTTTTGCGTCTTTTGCATTTTTATTGCATTCTGTCTTTTTTATTGTCAATCAAATAGCTAGGGGGCAATGTTCTATCATTGTGTTCAGCGTTTATATTAAAACTTTTTTTAAAATTTATACTTGAAATTTGCCCCATTTAGTAATCAACACTCTCTTTTGTAGAAATTTCAATTATATCAATTATTAAAATTTCATCTTGCTTTATGCCAACTACTCGGTAGTGAATACCAACTCTCCAACGCCAACGATTTTCATAACACTCCATTTTTCTTACGTTACTTGTTGCAAATGGATTTTCTGATTTTTCTAGCTCTTTTAAAAAGGTGCGTATTTTTAAACCAGCTTTTAAATTGCCTTTTAAAATTTTATTTAGCTCTCTATCAGCTGAGCGTTTGATTGTGATTTTATACATTCTCGCCCATCTCTTTTTTTAACTTCGGCAATCAATACTTTTTGTTCGTGTTTTGGTAATTTTTTAAATTATGCATCTAATTTTTTTAATTGATGATGCTTCTGAAAGGCTATAAAATTTCGGTTCATCAATTTTACTTTTTGTTTTAGTTCTTAGAAATTTTACTAGTTCTTTTTGTATATTAATTTTGTTTTTAAAATCTTGCTCTAGTTTGTATAATTTTTTTGGCATTAATTAAATTATTAAAAAGCTTTCTTTTATCTATTTTTTCATATTTTTACGTAATCTATTTGCATAAATAATGATTTTATTTTTTATGTTTTGAATTTTTATAGCTCTTGCTGCCAGTAAAAAAGAAAAAAGGTAAATTTGTGTTAATAGTTAAAAGTATAAAATATGATCAAGACGAAGCAACAAAATTAAAAGAAATAATTCAAGATGAAAAATTTAGCACTTATGTAAAAGCTCATATATTTAATTTTAAAAAAAGTAATTAAAGATTGAAATTAGCAAGAGAAACTGCAAAAGCTTATATTTATAGAGCTAATCAAATTAAAAAATAGAACAAGATTACAAGAATCTAATACAAGAGCTAGATACGAGAACGAACGAAACGCAGACTTTACAGACTTTTTTAACACAGCAACAAGAAATTTTAAATCAAATACTAGAGACAGAATACAAGAATTTAAACGAGAATTTACAGAACATATCAAAACAAAACTTAAAGAAATTCGAGATCAGAACCAACGAGATATTAAAAGTAGTCTCGCTGAAGTTAGAAAATTCATAGACAAAAATAAGACAAAATTATTAAAAAAAGTTTTAAGAAAAGATAGGGGAATTAGTAAATAAATTTATGTTATAATTTTTTAAAAGGGTGTATATGAAAAAAATATTTTTTGTTTTTATTTTTATTGGTAGTTTTTTATTTGCTGAAAATTTTAATTTTAATCCAGCAAGTGATAATATTAGCAAGTTGGATAATTTTTGTGCAAAGAGTTATAAATCAGGCATAAAACTTGATAACGATTTAAAAAATATTCAAATTTGTGATAATCAAACGAAAAACGCACTTGATTTTTATGTAAAAAATTGTAATGTAAATAACGCACTTTTTTGTTATTTAGCATCTTTTATATATGAAAATTCAGGTAATCAATTTAATAAATCTTTTAATAATAAAAAAGAAGCTGAAAAATATAGAAATTTGGGTTGTGATTATGGTTATCCAGAAGCGTGTTTGGTAGCTACTTTAGAATATAGCATTAACGGTCAAAAACAGCTTAAAGATAAGTATATGAAAAAATACTGCAAGCTTACAAATTATAAAAGTAAGCTTAATTGTGAAGAATATAAATAAAGGCGATGTTTTTGACATCGCCCAGTAGTTAAAATCCCATGAATTTTAATTCAATATTACCTTTTTCTCTATTTAAAATTTGAATTAAAACTGCATAAGCTAAACTATTTCTTTTTATCAACTTTTTTTCTTCTACAAGTTTATTTTTGGTTATTATAGTAACATCAATGGCACCTAATATTGTTCCATCAAAAATAGCTCCAACCATTGCGACTATAAACTCAATACTGCTACCCATATTTCCTAAAATAGTATTAAAAAGATTAGCAAATTGCACAATTCTAGCATTTCTTACTATTTCTTCGCCTATTTGATTTACTATGTCGATAATGTCTTGAGTTACATCACTCCATTCATGATTATTAACACTATAACCAAGCTCCTCTCTCGTATAAAAAGCACTTAAAAAACCATAAGCAACTTTTTGTTTTTGTTCAAAAGTTAAATTTTCATAATTATTCATTTTTCATCCTTTTTGTAATTTAAATTTTTATTATGTGTGTAAGAATTTGTGTTATGGTCGCCTACACTCACCAAAGCTCCACATCCAACAATTGCAAGAGCGACTAAAAAAGAAAAAACATATTTTTTATTCTTTTTCATAGCTCTCCTTTTTGTAAATTTGCAATTCAGACAAAAGGAGTTAAAAACATTCATATTTTTTTGTAATTCATAAAAATTTAGAACACTAAACACCCAACTAAAAACCTTAAAATTTAAGCATAAAAAACCTGTTCGATTTTTTATAAAACCTTGTAAAAAATACTAGTAATAAAATGATTGTTTTTTGATAATGACTTTTAAAAAGTCTAAGAATGTTAAATAAGTCTCTAAATCTGAATTACAGGGGAAATTATAGCAAATTATACCTTAAAAATTTATATAAAATTTCTTAGATTTTTTTGAATTTTTTCTTGTGTTTTTCTTAGTAAAACAATTGGATTATCAACTTTTTTAAAATTGATTTATCTAAAATTTCAGCATTCCATACAAGGTTAAATTTCAATCTAAATAAGCTATCTACGAAATCCATTTTTAACCCTTATATGTAAATTATCAATTTTTTGCATTGTAACTTCATAGTCTATGTTTTTATAATCTTCATCTATAATTTCTTGCCATAATAACTCTGCTTCTTTTCTTATTTTTTCCATTTCTTCGCTTTTTCCAAATTTTTCTTCATATATAAGAGTATCAGGAACCATTGAAGTGCTAAATTCAAGCAGTATATCTTTTTCCATTAAAGTTGCCATTTTTTATCCTTTATTTTGCATTAATCTAAGAAATTATATAGTTTATTGAGTTTGTATTTGTTTAAAATGTAGGTAATAAGTGAATATTTTGATACTTTTAGTCTATCTTTTATATACTTTTTATGCATAAAAAGTATATTTTTCTAAATAAACCCATATATTAAAATTTATGAAAATTTAAAAACAGCCCTAAATAAATACTATTTTATGGTATTATTTTTTAATTTATTTTTTTAAAAAGGACTAAAAAATATGCAAACTAGTAAACAACTTTTAAAGATATAAAGAATAAATTTCAAACAACCCTGCAAGCTCAAAATTTAGCAATTATAAACGATGAAAAGCTGCTTAATTATATACTTAAATTTTCACCACATAAAGATGAGTTTATAACTTTTTTAGATACTGAATTAAAGGGCTTAGGTTATACTAAATTTCTAAATAAAATTGGACTTTTTAGCGATAATAAATTTTTAAAATCAAATGAAAAAGTTGTATTGAACTCTCCTTTTAAAGATTGTGTTTTGCAAGGCTCTTGCACAAAAGAAGATGATAAAACAAAAGAACTATTTTTTAACAAGACAATAGAAAAAGATGAAATAGATGTTTTATTCGATAAAAAGGTTTTATGTGATTTCCAAATTTATGGAGATGAAAATTTAAATTTAAAAGAAACTTTAAAAAAAGATGATTTTAATTTAATTTTAAAAGGCAATAATCTTTTAGCACTTCATACATTAAAGTCTAAATTTGAAGGAAAAGTAAAGTGCATTTATATTGATCCGCCATATAATACAGGAAATGATAGTTTTAATTATAATAATTCATTTAATCATTCAACTTGGCTAACATTTATGAAAAATAGATTAGAGTTAGCAAAAAGATTATTAAGAGATGATGGGGTTTTTGTGCAATGTGATGATAATGAACAAGCTTATTTAAAAGTTTTAATGGATGAAATTTTTAGGAGAGAGAATTTTGTAGAAAATTTAATAGTAAATTCAGCACCAGCTGGAACACAAAGCTCAAATAATTTTGCCAAACAGCATTCTTATGTATTAATTTATCAAAAAAACTAATAAATTTAAGTATTATAATATTAAATTATCAAAATATGAAATAAATAAAAAATATACCAATGAAGACAAAAATGGCAAATTCTACATAGAGAGAATTTGGAAAAGAGGTATAGGTGGAAAAAAGAAGATGTTTCAAGTTTGCATTTTCCTGTTTATTTTAATAAAGAAAATAACGAAATCATTATTGATGATGAAATAACTAATGTTACCAATAAAGGAGATTATATAAAGATTATTCCTTATCAAACAAAAGTCGTTTTGGGACGCTGGACTTGGGCTAAACAAACAATGCGAGAAAAAAAGAGAATTTTTGATGGTTAAACTTGTGGCAGGAGAGTATAAATTACATAAAAAAGTTTATTCATTCGAAGAACAGGGTACAAAGCTTTATGCTATAATCCCAGCTTCGATTGGTAGGACTGAAATTGGTTCGATAGAAATTAAAAATATTTTAAATCGTAAGGCTTTTAATTATCCAAAGCCAGAGCCACTTATAAAATATTTTATTGAAATTTCTACTCAACCAAACGACATTGTAATGGATTTTTTCTTAGGAAGTGGCACAACTGCAGCAGTTGCTCATAAGATGAATATATAATATATCGGAATTGAGCAGATGGATTATATAGAAAGTGTAAGCATTGAAAGGCTTAAAAAAGTAATTGAAGGTGAGCAAGGCGGAGTTAGTAAAACACTAAATTGGCAAGGTGGTGGAAGTTTTATCTATGCAAAACTTATGCCTTTAATGAAATATTTAAAAAAGAAACTTTAAAAGTAAAAGATGATAAAGAGTTAGATCAAATTTATAAAAAACTTCAAAAAGTTGCTTTTATTGACTATAAGATAAAATTTAAAAGATATAGCCAAAGATAAAGAGTTTGTAAATTTAAGTCTAAGTGAGAAAAAAGAGGTTTTAAATCTTTGTTTAGATAGCAATATGGACTATGTTTTACTAAGCGATATTGATGATGTTGCATATGAGATAGATAACAATACAAAAGCTTTAAATAAAGCATTTTACGGAGAGATATAATGTCTAGTTTATTTGAAGAAAATATTTAAACATATAGTGATAAGCTAGAAAAAGATATAGAAAAATATGGCGTATTTAAAATAGTAACTCATATTACCAGTAATTTAAAAAATGAACTTAGAGAGTATCAAGAAAAAGCCCTGCAGCACTATTTAAAAAAATGAAGAGATAAAAGAACCAAAACGACACCTAATGTTTAATATGGCAACAGGAAGTGGTAATAAGACTATGATAATGGCTGCTTTGATACTTGATTGTTATAAAAAGGGCTACAATAACTTTATCTTTTTTGTAAACTCAGCTGTGATTTTAGAAAAAACTAAGATAAATTTTGCCGATCCAAAATCAAGCAAGTATTTGTATAGTGATGAAATAATAATAATAGACTCAAAAAGATTTGATATAAATATAATAAATAATTTAGTTGAGAGTAAAGAAAATGCAATAAATATTTATTTTAGCACTATTCAAGGACTTTTTTTCCTTTTTACAAATGAGAGAGAAAACTCTATAACGCTTGATGATCTAAAAGGTAAAAAGCTTGTATTTTTAGCCGATGAAGTACATCACTTAAATGCAAGTACAAAAGCAGAAAAAGAAGATGAATTAAGCTGGGAAACCATCATAAAACAAGCATACAATAGCAATCCTAAAAACTTAATGTATGAGTTTAGTGCAACTATTCTAAAAGATAAAAATGTGCTTGAAAAATACAGAGATATTATAGTTTTTAAATATGATCTTAAAAAATTTTGCAATGCAGGATATTCAAAAAGGATTCTTTTATCCAAATATGAAAACAGAGATATTAAAATTAGATTTTTAGGTGCAGTTTTGCTTAGTTTGTATAGGGAAATTTTGGCTAATGATAATAAAATCTCTCTTAAGCCTGTAATTTTATTTAAAAGTGAAACTATTAAAGATTCACAAAGCAATAAGGCTAAATTTGAAAGTTTGATAGAAAATTTAACCAGCAAAGATATAGAGGAGTTTTATTTATTATCGCATAATAATGCTTTGTTTTTACAAAGCAAAGAGTATTTTACAAAGAAATTTGGCAATTCTTTTGCAAAAACTATTGTAAATCTTATAAAAACATCTTTAAAAAAGAAGTTATTTTAGATGCAAAGAATGGAAGCTGAAAAAAATAACCAACTACTTCTTAATAACCTTGAGGATAAAGACAACAATATAAGAGTTATTTTTGCAGTTGATAAACTAAATGAATGTTGGGATGTATTAAATTTATTTGATATTGTTCGTTTGGGAGAAGGTAAAAACAAGCATAGTAACAACACAAGAGGCTCAACTTATAGGTAGAGGTGCAAGATATTTTCCTTTTGGAGATGTTGAAAACAGATATATTAGAAAATTTTATGTTGATTATATTGAAAATCTAAATAAATCAATGGTAGAAAATGGCTTATTTGTAGAGCTTGAAGAAAAAAGAATTACATTTTTCAAATGATATTATAAACTCTGATATTTTTAAAGAAGAGCCTAGTAAAGATACAAATTTTAAAAGATCTATGAGATTAAAAGAGTGTATTGATTTTTCAATATTTCAAAAAGCATTTAATAAAACAGGTCTTAAATTTAGTGAAATTGCAACTAAATTTGGTGTAAAAAGTAGAGCAGAATTTTATGAGTATTTATCAAATTTAGATTTTTTATTTGACAAAGAACAAAAATTCAATATACAAAATAGCTTTAATATATGCGAATATATCCTAAATAATCTTCAAAAAATAATGTTTGAAAAACAAGATGAATATGCAGTAAGCGATTTTAACATAGAAAAATTAGATAAAAAAGCTTTTGAGGATAGAGTAATTGTCAAGTAAAAACTAGATATAAGAGATGCAAGAGAGTGGATGTATTATGATAAATACTCACATGATAGCAATCTTGAGATAGAATTTGTTGAATTTATAGAATCAAGAAAAATGCAAATTGATGCTATATTTAAAGAGTGGATAATTTTTAAAAATGATGGCTTTAGGGGGTTTAAAATTTTTGACAATAGAAAAGATGGTGATACTTATGGGCTTGGATTTAAACCTGATTTTATATTTTTCGGTATTAAAAAAGATGAAGCCGATAATGGAGATTTAACTGCCGAGTATATCTTTGAGCCAAAAGGTGGGCATTTATCAGGTGATAGCAAAGGGATAGATAGCTGGAAAGAGAAATTGCTTTAATTTCTTGGTGGTGAATACAGTAAAGATAATAGCAGCCTAACAGTAATCGGATTTCCATTTTTTAGCACTGAAAAAAGTAAAGTAAACCAAGATTTTAGATAAATTTAATAATATTATAAAATAATAAAATTTTTTAAAAAAGGATAAAAAATGAAATTTTTAAAAGTTGCTACTATTTTAGTTTTAACAAGTTACTTTTTAAATGCAGGAGAGTTTGATTATATCGATAAAACAAACTCAAAAGTATTAAAGAGCTATAAAGAAAAATTAGAAACAATGCTAGAACCAACAGATGACTCAATGGTAAATAGAGAAAGAGATTATGAGCTCGAAAATCAAACTTTTCCAGAAATAGCAGATGAGCTTACTCTTGCTGATGATACAGAGGGCTTAGTTGTTTTTATTGACATTTTAAAAGATTGTGGCAAGCCAGACGATAAAATCGCCTCACTTTTATTATATAAAGCACTTAGCAATCAAGCAATAAATTGCGTAAAGACTTTACAAAAAGAGATGAATATTGATTTTAAAACTTTTGTAATGGATGACACAGCAGTATTAGAGCCTGAAAGTGTTCAAGACTATATAAAAAATAAAAAATTAAGCAAAGAAATGCTAGATGTTTTAAAAAACTAATAAAGGGCTATGATGCAAGATATAAAAATAGTGTTTTTGGTACTGAAACAACAGGATTAAAAGAAGAAGATAGAATTTTGCAAATCGTTTATTCGGTTGTGAGTTTAAAAGATCTATTAAATGGTGTTTTGTTTTATAAAGAAGAATATATTAAGCCACCAGTTGATATAAGCCCTAGTTCAGCAGCTACACATGGTATTTGGTATCAAGATATAGACGATGCAAAAGAGTTTAAAAACTCAAATGCAATAACTGATTTTGAAAAATTTATTGAAGATGAAAGTGTTTATTTTGTAGCACATAATGAAATTTTTGATAGAAACATGCTTGCAAAAGAAGATATTTTTTTACCAAGAAAAAGAACACTTGACTCTTTAAGACTTTTAAAATTATTTGCTGATGAGCATTCAGATTGTGAAAAAACATCACTTCAATATTTTAGATATTATTTTGATTTTCATAGTGATAAAAAAAGATTTTTATAAACGATCAATGCACACTTATGTCTAATCAAGAAACATTTAAAACACTTGTAAAAAACTATAAAGTTAAAAATATAGTTGCACATAGTGCCTTATCGGATATTATTGTTTTGCACATACTTTTTATAGTTCTTTTATCCGTAAGATATAATTTTGATTTTAAAAAACTTTATGAAGATTGCTTTAAACCTATTTTTATCACAAGAATAAATTTTGGTAAAGTTTTTGAACATGAAACTTTATTTGAGGATGTAGCTTGTTTAAACTATGTTGATAGTTATGGCAAACAAAGAAGTGGTTTAAATTATTTAAATTAGGTAATTAAAAATATGGATACAATTTCACTTGAAGATAAGGTTGCCATATCTAATGCAACAATAAATTGTTTAAAAAATCATAAAATTAACAATATTGTAGATTCAAAGTCTATGATTGAGTTTGCAGCTACTTTTTTACCAGAACATTGGGAGTATTTAACAAATTATTTAGAAATTGATATTGAGCAAACTAGAAATACTAAAATAAAAAAAAATAGAAGATATTATATCTGCACTACTAAATAGTAGCGATGATAAAAATCATAAAAGAGGCTTAGAATTAAAAGAAATTTTTGATTTTTTATTGGTTAGAGTTAAAAACTATTTATATTAAAATACAATTATTTTAATTGTTTAATACAATAAAATAAAAGTAAAAAAATTAAATTAATTTAAATATTTTAATTACCGTTTTTTAAAATAAGTTTATAAATTTTTCAATATTTTTAAAAATTTAGCATATAAATAAATATGCTAATTGTATACTTATTATAGTATTTTAAGATTTTTTAATGTTTTGCTTGTTATACTTGCATTACAAAAATTACAATAATAGGAAAAAGATATACAACTCACTTTTAGATTGAATGATGAATTATCAAAAAGATTTGAAACTTTTGTAAAAGAAACAAAAAGAACAAAATCCCGCTATTTACAAGAAGCAGTTAAAAACTTGCTTGATGATTATGATAATTATAAAGAAGCTATGAAATCAATTAATGAAAGCAGTGGCAAAAAAACTTATTCTTTAGATGAAATTTCATCTTTATAAGGCTTAAATGTATGAAAGTTGAATTAAATGATAGAGCTAAAAGAGATTTTGCAAAGCTTGATAAGCATATACAAATTCAGATTTTTAAAAAATTAAAATTTATTGAGAGCTTGAATAATCCAAAAGATGATGGCAAACCATTGGCTGGAAATTTGCTTGGTCTTTGGAGATACAGAAGTGGAGATTATAGAATATTAGCTCAAATACTAGATGATAAACTTATAATTTTAGTTGTTAAAATTTCTCACAGAAAAAAATACTTATAATTAAAAAAAAAAAATAAATAAAAACTATTTATTACTAGTATTTTATAATCAAAATACTAGTAATTAACAATTTAATTAATATTATATAATTTTTAAAAAAGCATTATTTATCCTTATAGTGAGATCCGCATTGAATTATTCTTATTATTTTATTTTCTATTTTATAAACTATGCGATTTTTGCTATCAATTCTTCTACTACAGTATGCTGATAAATTACCACTTAATCTCTCAGGCTTACCTGTGCCATTATGTTGATTCCTATCAATGTCTTTAATTGACTTAATAATTCTTTTAAAAACTTTTTTATCTTTTTTTTGCCAATAACAAAACTCTTCCCACTCATCATTTGTAAAGGCTTTTAACATTAAAATATATCCTTAATTTTTCCACCAGTTTCTTTCATTTCTTTAGCATTTTTTTCAAGCCTTTTTAAATTTTCTTTCGAATAAAATGGATCAACTTTTAATTCAAATGAAATTCCTTTGTTATAAATCACTTGTTTAAAAAATGTGTTTGTTGCACTACTTATATTAAGTCCTAAATCACTAAAAATTTGTTCAACTTTCTTTTTATCATAATCACTTACTCTTATTGTTACGGTTGTCATTTTTATCTCCTTTATTTTATGAGTATTGTAGCACTTTATTATTACAATGTAAATACATTTTATGAAAACGTTTTTTTTATAATAAACCTACAAAAGCCAACGCACGAATTAAAAAATATGTTCTATTTTCTTAAATTTTTAAGAAAGTATTTAATTATTAATTTAATAGTATTTAATTGCTTTTTAAGTTGTATATTAATATAATTATACAATTAAGTTAATTTATATAAAAAAGGCAGGATATGGTAATATCAATATGTAATGAAAAAGGCGGAAGTGGAAAAACAAATATAGCTATAAATTTAGCTGTAAAATTAAGCTTAGAGGGTGATGATACTCTTTTAATAGACGCAGACCCTCAAAGAAGTATAGAAGTTTTTACAAACATAAGGGAAAGTAAAAACTTACCACTTATTTTTAATTCTGTTTCAAAATTTGGTTTATCTCTAACAAAAGAAATTCAAAGTCTAAAATCAAAATATGACTCCATTGTGGTTGATACAGGAGGAAGGGATAGTGATGAAATGAGGCAGGCTTTGGCAATTGGAGATATTATAATAATCCCTACAATACCAAGTGATTTAGATATTGCAGTTTTAAATAAGATGATAAATCTCTATACACAAGCTAAAATTTTTAATCCAAGCTCAAAAGCTCTAATAATTATTTCAAAAGCTTCCCCAAATCCTTTTTTGTCTAAAAAAATAGAAGATTTAAAAGAATATATAAAAGATAAAAAATTAGATGATTTAAAACTTATGGAATCAGTTATTTATGAAAGAGAAGCTTATAAAAATTCTTTTACGAATGGGCAAGGGGTGATGGAATTTTGTGATAAAAATGAAAAAGCTTATAGTGATTTTAATAGTTTTTTTAATGAGTTAGTAGAATATGCAAATAAATAGTATATAATAAATAATTTACTATTAAAATAATAATATAATATTTGTAAAAGAGGAATAAAAAATGGCAGTATTTAAAAAAAATGAAAATAAAAGTTTTGCTTTTGTTGAAAACATAGAGAATAAAGATAAGGTAAATAACATAGACGAGTTTATAGAAAATGCAAAAGGCTCCAAAAAAACTTTTCAAAATACAAAAGGAAGACCTCTAGTTGATGATAAGTATAAAAAAACAGAACAAGTTATAATTTATCTAACAAAAGATCAAAAAAACGAACTAGTAAAAAAAGCAAAAGAAAATAATTTATCTATTTCAAAATACATTGCTATTAAAGTTTTTGGAATCGATTAAAATAGGAGTTAAAATGCAAGATTTAAACAATTAAGCGATAAAGTAAAAGATGAGTTAATTAGCTTTGAAATAAAAAGATTACAAAGTAGTTTAGATGAATTGGAAAAAACATTTGCTATTATTGAAAAGTATTTAGTAGATAATATCAACAAGCACTCACCAGAAATTCAAAAAAAAGATTTTAAATGACAATAAAGACTTTTTTAATTTTGAATCAAATTTAAGTTTATTGTAATATATTAGCCCAAAAAGTTAAAGCGGTATTTTACTTCCAAATCCAATCTCTAAATTATCAGAGACCACAAATGATTTTTTATTATCTTTTATTTGATTAAAGCTTTTTTGGCTCCGCCTATTTCAAAAACAAATTCTTTAATAATCTCTGTAATGTCGTTTGAAATTTCTATATCATCAAGGCTTAAATAAAGACTTCCTTGGTTTTTGTTTGCAAGCTGTTCAAGAGTAGTTGTTTTACCAATGCCACGATTTTCTCAAAACTATACTTAACCTGTTGGTTAAATCAGTAGTTTGTATAAAGTATCTTTTAAATTTTTGGTTATTTAGTTTTATTAGGGCGTTGTTTTTATAAACAGTTCATCTAACATTTTTTTTCTTTTTATGTAATATGATACAATTATATTATAAAAAAGATGGATTATATTACATAAAATTTTAAAATTATTATAATTTTTTTGAAATTTTAACTTTACTCCAATAGACGAAAAACCAAAAGATAAAAAAAGAGGTAGTGTTTTATTTTATACCAAGGTATTTATATCAAAAGAAAATAAGCAAAATATTAATACTAAAAAGCTTTTATTTGATGATTTTCAAAAACATACATAATTTTTAAAGCGTATGCTAAAAGAAGATGATGAAAATAAGCCTTTCAATAATATAAATAATACATTTACAAATATATTTGCTAATTCCTTGGCAAATAATATGGAATTTAAAAAAGTTTATAATGATGAGTCTTTTAGTATTTCTGTAATGATTAAGAAAAATACAAAAGATTTAAAAAATAGGCGTTAGATTTCACAAATTTATGCAATCTTTTATAATTTATGGAAAACTAAGATTTTTCCCTAAATTTTTTCAAATAAGTTCTAAAATCTAATAAATCTTCCGATTCTTCTCTTTTAATGTATATAAATTTTGAAAAATCAGTTGTTTTATGCAGTTTTTCAATTTCAACATATACTTTTTCATACTTTTCAAAGTCGTTTTTTGTAATATATCGCTCATTTAGATAAAAATTTAAAATACTCATACTTAAAAATTTATATTCAACTAAATTTATATAGCTAGAGCGTTTAAGGTATGGATAAAAAATCTTTTCAATTAAATAAAATGTGTTTTTTTGTGATTTTAATTTCATCAAAAAAGATATTTAAATTTGCGTGATAATTTTGTATTAAAAGCGTTTTTTTTTGATAATTCTTTTAAATTTAAAACATTCTTTTAAAATCATTAAAGCTTTTAATCTATTGTTTTTAAGCTCCATAAATTTTAAAAAATCTTTTGTTAGGATTTCATTTTGTGTATTTTTTTCTTTCTCATTAATTAAGCTGAAATATTTTGAATTTTTATAAAATTTATTTACATACTATATTTTATTCTCATATTGCTCCAAAATAAAAATAACCGTTCTCCGCCCTATCGACTCATCAACAGTTTTAATTTTTTTTAGGCCTTCTTTGACTAAATATTTTTGTAAAATAGAATTTTGATTTTCTAAAATCACCTCTTTTGCTATTTTGCAAATTAATTCTACTTTTTCGTTTTTTGTTTTTCATTTTTATTTACTCCTTTTTTTTGAAAAACGCTTATGTTTAGCGTTTAAAAATACCATAACTATAAAAGTCCGCTAAAATGGTGGTTTTGTTAGTATTAGTTTATTTTTTAAGTTTATTTTAAGTATATCTTAAAACCTTTTAAAACTTCGATAATATCGTGCTTTTGTAGGCTTTTTAAAAAATGAAAATTCAAAAATTGTTTATCATTTAAAAATACCATATATTTATATCCCTTTAACTTTACCAATTTTTTGGCATTTTTTTTCATTCTTATCGGCTTTTTTTTAATCCAGCTAAGTCGCTTTGAATTTGCTCTTTTAAAGCGTCTTCTTCTGCTTTTCTTTTTTCATCTATTTTATATTTGTCAAAAGTTAGCTCTTCTGGTTTAATATCTGCTTCAAATTTGTGTTCTTTTTTTGTTTCCAAGATTTATTTCAGCCTTTTGTGCCTCTTGTGTTTCTTTTACTTCATTTAGTTTTTCAGCTACACCTTCATCTGTTTTTGACATTAAACTTGCATTATCTATTTTTAGATTATTTGTATCGCTGTCTATTGTTTCTTCAAAAGCGTCCATTATTTCTTCTTTTTGGCTCTGTTCTTCTAGTATTTTTTTTTCATTTCTTTTAACTCATTTTCTTCTATTTTTCTTTCTTTGTTTTCTTTTTTGAAACTTTCATCTGCTTCTTTCATTAATTCAGGGTTATCTATTTTTTGATTAATAAGTTTGTCTAATAAATGTTCTTCTTCTGTTTTTATTTTCGTTTTTGTTTTCTACATTTTTTATTTCATTGTTTATTTCAAGTTCTTGAGAGTTTTTTATTTTGTTTTCTATACTTATATTTTTGTCATTTTCTATTACTGTATTTGTTTTTTTGTTTTCTATGTCTTGATTATTATCTTGGATACTTTCTGTCTTGTTTTCTTCTGCTTCATTTTTATCTTCTGTGTTTTGACTGTTTTCTTAAATGCCTTTTGTATCATTGTTAATTTCTTTTTTAGTATCTGCGTTTAATTCTACAAGTTTATATTCTTGTTTTTCAAATCTATTCATATTAAAAAATCCATTAAGTGGATAAATTCTAGGATTTTCTTCAATGGATGACAATGCAATTTCATCATTACCATCTAACTTATAATATTTCCTATTTGAAATTTTACTACACTCATCGTTGTCATTAAAAATTACTTGTTTCATTGTAAATACTTCTTTGGAATTAGCTTGATAACAATTGCCCATCTTTTGAATAATACTCTTCTTGTAAATAATACTCATCTAAATAGTATATCCTATATGGAGTAAAACATTCTCTTGTGTCCTTCTTTACATCTTGTAAAATTTCTTTGTTTTTAAATCTAATAACTCTTTGCTTGGTTTCTTCATCAAAATTAGAAAGAATGCCACTATAATGCCCACAAAACTCTAAAAATTGCTCATCAGTAGAATAATTCATAACAATATCATATAACTCACGGTCATAAAGCTCTGGAAACATCATTATAAAATCTGTATCACTAAGAGAAAGCAAATAAAATTTATCTATACCACCATCAAATTCTAAAAACGATACTGTATCAAGATAGGGAACTTTTATCTCTTTTGCCTCTTCATCAGCCTCTTCTATAGTATCAACATATCTAATTTCTTCAAGATAAAACTTTCTTGCTTTATCTATAAAGATTTTATAATCATCTAATGTCTTACAAATAACAATTATCCCTTCATATCCAATATCTAAATAACTACAAAATTTTTCTTCTTTTAGTGGAAGTAAAAAATCAGCTCTATGAATTAAAGCCGCATAAGAGTTTACAGGATTTATTATTACTCGCTCTTTAAGTGTATATTTTCCAATCCACTTAATATCTTCATATTTTTCTTTTTTTATATTCCCAATACTCATCCCAAGCTTTTAAATACGGATTTTCATACTCTTGCATTTCTTTCCTTTTCAAAATAGCTCTCTTTTGTCTTTTGCATTTAAGCTTTTATATATCATTTAGCTTTTTTGTAAAATTATATTTTTCCATTCTTTTTGCTTTTTTCTAGCTCTTTATTTTTTAAGTTATTTAGTAAAAACTCTATGCAAGCTCTTGATAAATCATTTCCATATTCTTTTATTTTTTTCTCTTTCTGTTTTTTAAATTATAGATAAAGCCACTCTCATCTACTATATCATCAATACCTTCTATCTTATAAAAATCAGACATTTTTCTATTTAAAATAGCTTCAACATAGTTTTTAATAGCAAAAAATGCTTCTTTTTCGTCTAAATTTTTATTAAAAATTATGACATCAATGTTTTCTAATATTTTTTTGTTTTTGGAGACTTTCTTGATTTTCTAATAATCTCAACAGGCACGCCAAAATTTCTTATCATCCTTTTTTTTAAAAAAGTTAGGCTATTTTTAATTATAGAGTTTATTATTTTATTTTCTGAAATATTTACTTTTTTGAAGTTAAATTAATAGTGTTTAAGAGTTTGCTTTCAAATTTGTTTAAGTTTTCGCTATTATTTCTGATTTCTTTTAGTGTTTTCTTAATTTCTTATATCTTAAAATCTTTAAGAAAATTTGAACTAGTTCCAAAATCAGGATATATATCACAACATATTCTAAAAAGTAAAGATTCTATTTGTGCCTCATTGCTTAAATTCGTCTATTTGTGTTTTCTTTAAAAGCTAACAAATAAACACTATCCAAATCATTTTCTTTGCTTAAAATTCTTGCTGGAATATTTAATATTTTTTTATTTTTAGCCTTTAACTCATTTAATGTCTTTATTGCTTCAATTCTTTTTCTGCCTGATATTAATTCTAGTGTTTTATCATCAATCCTATAAAATATTAATGGATTAATTATGACTATTTTATTTATACTAGATACTAGACGCTTAAAATCGCTCTTTTCTTTAAAGTCTAGTTCCAAATATCTATCTAGTAAATTATCTATTATTTTATACTCATCTATATTTATAGTTGATATATCGTTTCAAAAGTCATTTTTTCCCTTTTAGAAAATCATATCATATATTTACCAGATCATTATTAAAAAAATAAAATTTTAATTTTTTTTAAAAAAATTCATTTTTTTATAATTCAATAATAGTAAATAAAATATTTAATGCTTGTATTTAATTATTAATACTTTTATTATTTGTAGGTAATAAGTGAAATTTATGTTAATATAGATGAAATTTTCACCTATTACCTATATTTCTAGCTTTTAACCTGCTAATTTTTTTTAAAAATCATTTTATATATTTCTAAATATAAGTTTTGTTCAGTACAAAAAATTAAATCATTTATATCCCTACAGCATATTAAAAGATTGTATATAAAAGAAACTTTTAAAAAACGAAAAATCTATGTTATCTAAGCTTTAAAGTTAAATTATTTTTAGTTATAATACTTGCTTTAAATAAGGATAAATATGATAAAAGAACTTATTAAAATGGCGAAAGTAAAACTCTTGAATTTAAAGAGAATATCACAGATAGTTTAATAAACAGCGTAGTAGCTTTTGCAAATACAACTGGTGGTAAAATTTTAATTAGGGTTGGCGATAATGGCAAAATAAAAGGCGTTAATGAAAATAGTATATTTAAAATAAAAGATAGTTTGACTCAATCAATTTTTGATAGTATAACACCAAAAATAATTCCTGAAATCTACACTATAAATATAGATAATAAGCTTATTTTAGTTATAGAATTTATCCTAGTAACTTAAAGTCATATTTTATCAGCTCTAAAGGCGTAGAAAATAGTGCGTATATTAGAGTTGGTGCTACAAATAGACTTGATAATAAGGCTATTATAACTGAACTTGAAAGAGAAAAATCAAACATAAGCTTCGATGAAGAGATAAATTTTAACTATAATTTAAATGAGCTTGATTTAAGTCCATTAATAGCTTGTTTTAATAAATTTAATAAAACCATAGATAATGAAAAGTTAAAAAATTTAAAACTCATAAAATCATATCAAAATCAAATTTATCCAACAAACGCTCTTCTATTTTGCTTGGAAAATTTGATAACTGCAAGGTAAAATGTTTCAAATTTAAAGGTGTAACTATGGATGAGTTTATAGATAGAAAAGAATATGATAAGGATATATTTTCTATATTTGAAAACTCATTAAATTTTGTACTTAATCATATAAATTTAAGCTCAAAAATAGAAAATATTATAATAGAAGATAAATACGAAATTCCATTAGTTGCCTTAAGAGAAGCTCTTATTAATGCATTAATTCATATGGATTACACAAACTTAGACAGAGATATAAAAGTTGGAATTTATGATGATATGGTAAATATCGTTTCACCTGGTGGATACCCTAGTTTTATAACACAAGATGATGTAGACAATGGTAGAAGTGAAGCAAGAAATAGGGTTGTTGCAAATATTTTTAAATAGTTAGGGCTTATAGAACAGTAGGGAAGTGGCATAAAAAGAATAAAAACACTCTTGTAAAAAAGTTGGTTTAAAAGAACCAGTAATAACTAAAAAAAATGACTTTGTCGATGTTAAAATTATAGATTAGAAACTAAAAATATTATAAAAATAGATAATTTGCGAATGATTATAATCTTTTAAAAGACGAAAAAGATATTATAAAATTTATAATAGATAATGGAAAAATAACAAGAAAAGAAGTTTCGAAAATTTTAACTATAAAAGAAACAAAAGCTTACGAGCTTTTATATTCTCTTACACAAAAAGGTTATTTAGGGCGTAAAGGAAAAGGTAGAGGAACATATTATATTTTAGTAACTCAGTAAATTTTTATTATACAGTTTTGCGACACCCTAGTATAAGCATATCCATCTTTTTCAAGCATTCCAAGATATTATTTTACCACTTGCATCTTTATCTCCAAGGTAACTCTCATCTAACTATATCATGACCTATTAGACTATTAAATTTTTTCATATGCTATGGACTGAAACATTATATTGACTTTACTTGCTCTATAAGATATAATTTACACGGGTTTGTAAAATGAATAAAAATGATGCAAAAGCCTTACAAACAGTCAGCCTATAACACAACCTAGTTTATTTTAAAAATGGGATATAATTTTTAAATGGAAAAAATAAAATTAAAACTTGAAATAATATCTAAAGAAATAGAAGTTATAAAAACAAAATTACTTCTGTTTTCAGCTGGTGTTGCTGGTTGTTAAGCTTTTATATCTGCTAAATATGAAAATTAGATTTAGTAGTTATTTTTACTATGATTTTGCTTTTTATATTTAGTTATGGCGTTGCAAATAACTTGTTAAAATTAGGCGATATAAATAAAAAGATGAATAATATAGAAAAGGAACTTTAAAAAAATGAATATTATAGATTTAATTATCCCATTAATAATTTTATTAGGTTTTTTAACTGCTTATATATGTGATAGAAAAGGCATAAAACCACCAAAATTCTTTTAGCTTTTAAAATGACAATTGCAGGTATAATACTACTGGTTCTTTTTGCAGTTCTTATAGCTTGGACTACTAAAAAATAGTTGAAGTTTAGCTAAATAGCAGTTTTATGGTTTTCATCTTTTTTTCTATTTTTAAATTATTTTGGTTAAATTTAGCTTAATCGGATTTTTCTTATCAACTTTAATATAATTTGATATAAATCTTTGTCATCTTTACAAAAAACCATCAAATTTGATAGGAAAATAGTGGTGGCAAATTTATTTTTCAAAATTTTTAACACATATTTGTGACACCATCAACACATATATATGAATTTTAAGGTAGCTTCTTTAAAAAGAATACTCGAAAAATACTTAAAAAATCACTTAAATGCGATTAAAAAATACTAGGGTTAAAAAAGTAATAAGTTTTATTTTAAATCATAGAATATTTAATACAAAAACCCAAACAACCATAAAGGTATCTTATTTCCACTTCCTATTTCTATATCATCAGCTACAATATAAGAGTTTGGTATATCTTTAATTTGGTTAAAGCTCTTTTTAGCCCCACCTATTTCAAAGATAAATTTATCATCTACGATAAAATCACCACTTTTATTTAGCATGATAAAATTATTTTTAAATTTACCGTCTGCGTAAGCACTAATTTGACTTACAAAAAAACTCTCCCTTAGGTTTCCTATGTTTGGGGCACTGCTTAGTGCATAAGCTAAATTAGTATTGCTTAGATATATTTTATCTGGTTTTAGTATGGCATTATAACCCCTATTTTTATTATATAAATTTATAATAAGTCCAGCACTTTGCATATATTTTAGATACTCTATAAGCGTTGGGCGTGATATTTCACACGCTCTTGCCAGCTCACTTATATTTAGAGAAAAAGGAACACTTTGACTCAATAAAAACAGTAGTTTTTTTAATTTATCTATATTTGCATAGTTTAATGAGCAAACATAAGGTATGTCGGTTTGTAAAACTTGGTTAATGACATTCATCAATTTTGAATGAAAGCTTATCTTGTCAGTTGCAAACGGATATGCTCCATATGAGAGATAGTCTTTAAAATATGCAAGTGGCTTAAATTTGCTTGTCAAGCTTACAGCTATTTCATAATGATTTGTCAAAATTTCATCTAAGCTATACTTAGGAAAATTATCTTTTAAATTAAGACTTAAAAACTCTCTAAAAGACATAATATTTAGATAATATTTTACTACCCTTCTGCTTAAATCAGCTCCTTTTATATCAAGCTCTAGCATAGATGAACCAGTAATTATAAGTTTTAAGTTGCTTTGATCTATTACGGTTTTTATATGTGATGACCAGTTTTTTAACTTATGTATCTCATCTATCAGTAAAATTTCGCCACCAATCTTTTCAAAGTCAAGAGCAAACTCATAAAAAGAAATTACCGAAAACAAAGGATTGTCCATACTTACATAAAGAGCTTTTTGTGATGTTTGAAAATTTTGTTTTAGATATTGTAAGATAAGTGTAGTTTTACCAACACCACGTTGTCCTATTATCATCATAGCTTGTTCGTTAAAATCTATATAATCATAGAGATATCTTGTAAAATCAAGCTTTACTTTACGCAGATAGTTTTGTTGCTCATTAAAAAATCTTGTAAAATCCATATATTCTCTCTCGTTAAAAATTGTTAAATATATTTTACAATATTAGCTTATATTTGTCAAATATATTTAACATAAAAATCAATAAATAAGTTGTATAGTCGTATCTTTACTCTTCTAAAACTGAAATCCAAGCCAAGTCTTATATAAATAATACTCAATTTACTAAAATCGTGAGAGAATTTATAAATTGGAATAATTATTAACAAGCTATTGGGAAATCGCAATTTTAGCCCTTATGTAAATGCTGTTAATATTAAATGGAAAAGTCAAATGGGTCTATTGTTCTATGGTATAATAGACGAATTACCATATTAATTTAAAAAAAATATAAGCACCGTATTTTTATGGTGCTTATACGAAAGAATATAGTAATTATGAAGAATTTTATATTGCAAATCATAATACTATTTATTGTTATAATAAGTATATATTTAACAATACCAAGTGGAAACATTGAAAATTTAAATATGGAAATAAGGCTTTTTTTGGAACTATTTGCTTATGTGCCTTAATACTATTATCAATGAGTGATTTTAAATAATACAATTATTCCACTACCTACTCATCTCTTTATGTCTTTATAAAACTATTTCAAGCTCTCTTTTGTTTTTATCTATGAATTCTCTAACTTGAGCAGACTGCCTTTAATATCTCGTTAGCTTTGTTCTCGAAGTTTTTTAAGTTTTATTTTGATATGTTCTCTAAACTCTCGTTTAAATTCTTGTATTCTGCTTTCAATATTTGATTTAAAATTTCTTGTTGTTGTGTCAAAAAAATCTGTAAATTCTATGTTTCTGTCGTTTTCGTTTGTAGCTCTTTGTAATCGTTTTCTAGCTACTCATTCTTTTTCTAGGAGTCTCGTAACTCTCTTTTATTCTCTTGTATAAACTCATCAATTTTTGAATTTTGTTCTCTTGCTGATATTGTCCCTGCTTAAGCTTGGCAAAATTATAGCAAATTAATATTAAAATTAAATGAAAATTAATCTAATAAGTTTTCTTCAAATATCTCTATTCTGGGTTTTTTATTCTTTTTTCTTTCTTCTATTTGAGCCATTATTTTAGGGCCATAAAACATATAATAATCGTTTTTATAAAGATATTCATAGCAGTCATCATAGTCTGTTCTAAATATAGTCACTGGTTTGTTTGTGTTTATATTTCTTATTGTATCTATGATTTCGTATTTTCCTTCATCTAGAGCGTAATGGGACCCTGCCACTAAACACCTTCCATCCAAAAAACCTTCTCTTATTCCATATAAAAATTTAATTCTTTTTTCTTTAGTTGGCATATCTTCTTTTATAATATTATCTATATCTTTAGGGTTTGTAGAATAGGTTTCCATAAAACATTTTATTTTTTATGTCACATTTTGGTTGGTTTGTTATCAATGCATAAGGTTTTACATAAATTCCATATCTAAAATCTTGATAATATACACTAGTATCTGTTATATGTATATATGGGTTTTCTTTGGTGGGACCAGAAATGTTACTTTTCCCTTTTGCAAGTCTTTTTTCAGCTCTTTCTTTATTTTTGGCAATAGATCTTTCCATTCTAGATTCAGTATTCATGAACCATCTATCGTGATCTAGCTTTCCATATGGTTTTTGTCCCTTTCCAAAATACCACAAATCTTTGGCAAACTTCTTGCCAGATACGGCTCCAACAGTTATAGTTCCGATTGTGCGCATAAGCATCCGCTTAACAGTAGTCCAGCAGTAACTGAAACAATCAATGCTTTTTTCATTTTTTTTCCTTTAAATTTATTTTATTTTAAAATTATACAATATTTTTTGATTAAATTCTTTAAGTTAAGTTTAGATATACTCTTTTAAACATTAAAAAGGATCATTATGAAAACTAGCAAGCAACTTTTGCAAGATATAAAGGATAGATTTACAACCATTTTAAATGCTCAAAATTTAGCAATTACAAATGATAAAAGTTTATTGAATTATATGCTGGAAGAATCAAATTTTAAAGATAAGTATAAAAATAGATTTTTATTCAAAAAGCAAATGTTTTAATATTTAAAAAAGATGAGTTTATAACTTTTTTAGATAGTGAATTAAAAGGTTTAGGCTATACAAAATATCTAAATAAAAATAATTATGGGGAATTTTTCGTAAAATACACAGATATTATAAAATATCAAAAAGAAAAAAAGCAACAGTAAAAAATACTGTTGCTAAAAAAGATACTTCTTTTTTGGTCTTGTAATGCGTTATTATATGTTAATTCTTTTTAAAATTGGCTTAAATACCGAATATTTTTTTATTTAATTCTAAAATAAATTTTAGTTTTTCGTTTAAATTTTTGTTCTTAATAAAATAATCTATGTGTTTAGAAAATCTATTTAAAGAGTGTTTTATTTTTTCTTTTATTACTATATTTTTCATTTTGTTAGGACATAATTTATTAAAAACTATCAATACAGAAGCATAATCGTGTATAGCGGGTGTTTCACATAAAGCATCTATTTTTCTATTGCTATATTGTTGTAAATTTAGATTTTTTACTTCTGTTAATAGTCTTCTTGTTTTAGTAAATTCTTCTGTTTTTATTAAATTATTTAAAAAGCAGTTATTATGAACAGAACATTTCGTAATTTTTTGACATTGTATAATAAAGAGTTGTTATAAAATTTAGCATGTGCGTTATTGTTTTCAATGTAGTAAAATTTTAATAAAGTTAATAATTCTGAAAATGTTAAAATTTCTACAAAAGCCCAAACTGGAAAATTATATTTATAGTATTTATCCATTAAGCCTCTTGTGTAGAAATCAATATTATCTCTTTTTTTATTATAATTTGTAAAAATAGTTGGCTCTCTTTTTTCATCTAAAAATTTTTTTATAATAATATATCCGTCTTCTAGCGGATTGTTGGTTATATCATTTATAAAATTTACTTTTAAAATATGTTCTATAATTAGTGATATCTCTAAAACAATATTTCTCAACAAAGTATCCATTAATGCTAATTCTCTTAAATATATAAAATCTAAATCAATATATTTATCGTCTATTTTTTGATAATTTTTTGCAAAAGATTTTACTTTAAAAAAATAGTTGCTATGCTGTAAAAATTCTTTAGCTTCACTTTCTTTAAAAAGAGTAAAAGTTATTCCATTTTCTTTCATATGTTGTATTTGTTGATCGATAGATAATTTATTTTTCATTTTTATAATCACCCTAATGTTTTCTTTTAATTATATCAAATTTTCCATAAAAGCATTTTTTGCTATGAAAATCACGATTTTCAATACTAAAATTAAATAAGCCCTACTTTAAGAGCTTGTATTACTGTATGGTCTTTAAATTTAAGTTTAGCAAGCTTAAAGTGTAAAAAATGGCTTAAGAAAACCAAAAATTTTGAACAAATTTGATAGTTTTCTTAAAAAACTATATAAAAGGCTATTTACATTATTATAAGGTAAAAACACATTTTAAAAATGTTAATAGCCTTTTAAAAAGTTATCTATTCCATCCTTCTCTCCTGCTTTTGTTATCATCAACCGAAGAGCCATTATCATTAACAGCTTTGTTAAAGTTTTCTAACTTTTTAAGTGCAGTTGATTTAAATTCATTCTTTTCGCCTTTTTTCTGTTGTTAATCATAGTTTCAATAGTTCTTTTACTTTTTTAAGCTTTCTAGATTTAAGAAGTTGTTTATTCTCCTAAAAAACCAGTTATTGAAATTTGTTCTCTAAAGAGACTATCTCTGTTTTTAAAAACAAGATTATCAGGTTGAAAAAGCCATCCTGTAGCTTTATTTTTTAGTTCAAAATCAAGTCTTTTAGAAAACTATCATAATAACCTGAAATTTTAAAACCCTTATATTACATTAGTTTATGTTCTTGGTCTGAATAAGCTATGATATCGCTTATATTTTTTATTAAAAATTTCACTCATTTTAGTTTGAGTAATTTTTATATATTCTGATTTATCATCTTTTAAAATTTCAAAATTTTCAAGGGTTTTATTATTATTATATAGACTACATTTAAAATTTTCACTATCATATGCTAAAATTTGTTCTTTAGCGTTTTCGTAAGATAGGTTGTCTTTTATTGCTTGTTGGATATTTTTGATATTACTACTAATTCTATCTTCACTATCTTCAATGTCAGCTATAAAATGTTTATATAGCATTTCTTCTTTTTTTAAAACCCTTTCAATGTTGGCTTGTTCTAAAAACAAAGGGTCGCCTGTAGAAATAGCTTTCATATCTGAAATACTTGCTGCTTCATCTTCAAGTCTTTCAAGAGTTCTACCATCTACTAAACCTTTTTTTATCAAGGCTGATTTTTTGAGTAGATTGATAAAATTTCTATTGTATTATTTTCTTTGTCAATAAAAAATGGCATAACATATCCTTTAAAAATAAGGTCTCTAATGTTCTCATCATCAGCTGTTATACTTTTGCGATACCTATATGGCATAAAGGATATGTTGTTTATTTGCTTTTTTAAATTTACATAAAACTTCAATGGTAATATAATCAACTATAGCACCTATTCGTATTTGAAATTTATGCGTGTATTTTATTTGCATCTGCTTCTCTTTTTGATATGATAGTTTCAACTTAGCCATCAATCTCTTTTAAACTCACATACTCTAGCTTCTCACACTCTCTTAAAGCCAAAATCTCTTTCTTATCATCCTTGTCAGCTTGACTTACATCGTATTCTGTCTCGTAGTTGGCGTATTCAACACTAACTTCTTGATTTATTTGTCTTATTTGCTCTATTGCATTTTGTAGTATTTCTATAATTTGTGGTGTTTCTTTTGTTGTTATGGTTGTTGAAATAATCATTTTTTCTCCTTATTTACATTGTAGTGTCATTGCTCTATTACACTCTTTATCTTTGCGTGTTATTCTGTAAATAAAAAATTCTGTTTCATCCTTTTCACTTACTATAAATACACTTGTTGCCAAAGTCAAGTCTGCATCTCTTATGAGCTTATTTTCTGCTTTTTCAGACAACAGTTTATTCATTGTTTCTTCTGTTATTTTTGATTTATATGGCTCGTTAAAAGTATTTTCTATGCTATAAATTTTAAAATCACTATTTGTAATTTCACTTTTAATTTTTGAAACCATAGCATCGAAATGTTCTTGGTTTATGGTTGGATTTGTGTTTTGAAGCTCAACTAATCCATTTTTTTGATTTTTACTTCTTCACTGCACCCAAATAAAATAAAACTATCTAAAACCATTGAGCTTAAAATTTTAAGTTTTTTATAACTTTTACTCTTTTTTGTTTTTAAAATTATAGCATATTTTAGTAAGTATCGTATAATTTTATTTGGTCTAGAATAACGCTATGACATAATAATGCTTGTGAGACATCTAAAAAATATTACACTGCTTTATTTTAGACATTAATGCTACTACCGTTTAAAATTTTCTCTCTACTTTTCCAATCACTCATATGTAAGCTTAAAAAGTTATAAAATTCCCTTGAGTGATTTGGGTGTATTAGGTGTGCTAGCTCGTGGAAAATTACATATTCTATACAAATTTTGGGCTTTTTTATAAGTTCTAGATTTAAATTTATAGATTTTTTACTAGCGTTACAGCTCCCCCACCTTGTTTTCATTTTGCGAATTTTTATCTTTATATCATCTAAATTTATGATTTTATTGTATTCATTTGCTATATTTAGAAAATAAATTAGTGCATTTTCCCTATACCATTTTTCTAAAATTTCGCTTTTTTTACTAAAATTTTCTACATTTTTAGCATATAAATTTATAAAAAGCTTATCAAATTCCACCCTTTCTTTGCTATCTTTTATAACTCTAAGGCGGTAATCTTTACCTAAAAATTTCATACTCTCACCACTTACCAGCTCTTTTTTAATAGTTTCAAACTCCTTAAAATACGCCTTTTTATCATCTATCCATTTTGAGTATTTTTCTAAAATAAAATTTATATCACCATTTTTTGCCATTAGTGGCAAAACTAGTTCTACACTACCATTTGGGCGAACTTTAAGACTAAAATTTTTAACATTTTTTCTTATTATTGATATACTTTTAGTTTGCATAGTGATAAATCCCTATTTTTCTCATTGTTTTAGAAATTTCGTCAAAATTTTCAAATTTGATACCCGTCTCATCTTCTAAATCCCACAAAATGCCCTGCAAAGCTATATCTATCTCATTTTCTATATCACTATTATTTTGCCATTCAGGATATTTTGAAAAAGCATTATAAATTTCATCTATTTTTATAGCGATTTTTTGGGTGGCTTCATCACTAACTTGATACAAAGCTTCAAGCAAATTATCATAAAAGCCCTTTAAGCTATCGGTTTTAATATTTTGTGGATAAATTTTTATCTCCTTTTTGCCAGTGATTAACTCTTTTAAATTTATGATTTGATTTAGTTTCTCTTCTTCATTTATTCTTTTTTCTTCATACTCTTTTATTATCTCATTTAGTCTATTTGAAATATCATTATAAAAAGCTGGGTTTGAGTTTAGTTTCTCGCTTATTACGGCTGCGATTGCACTTGATATTATTTGTGCTTTTGCGTTTAAATTTTTGGCTTTTTTAACTTCATTATCAAATTTTATATCAAAAATATCAACCAAATCCCCAAGTGGCTCTATCTCGCCAACGCCTATATATCTATCTAAAAGCTCTCTCATCTGTTTTTCATACTCTTTAAAGTCAAGCTTTTCGTGGTATCTAATTTGTGCTATCTCTCTTAAATTTAGATAAAATTTAATCTTTTCTTTAAATTCCTTTATCTCATCATCACTAAAAACGTTTTTTTGAGTAGTCATTACAAGCTTAAAGGATTTTATAAATTTAAGCAGATTATTCTTGAATTTAGCCCTTTTTTCGCTATCGGCTAAAACTAAAACATAGCTTTCCAAGTCATCTTTATGCTTAGCTTCTTCAAAAATTTCGTTTAAATGTGTATAAAAAGTTTTAGTTTTAACTAGCTCTTTTTTGATATCTATGACAGCACCTGTTATATCTATCTCATCAAAGCCGCTTAAACACTCATACGCACTAAGCGAACTACTAAGTTCTTCTAAAAGCCCGCGATAATCAACGATAAGCCCATACTCCTTGCCTTTATAAAGCCTATTTACTCTTGCTATGGCTTGAAGCAGGTTATGCTCTTTAAGCGGTCTATCTATATAAAGCACACTAGCAGGCGGTGCGTCAAAGCCGGTTAAAAGCTTATTTACAACGATTATTAAATCTAAATCCCCGCTTATAAAGTCACTTTTAACTCTATTTAAAAAATCTATCTCGCTACTAAAATTTAAAAGCAGTTTTTTATATTCATCAGTTATAAATTTCTTATCTCCGCCGTCATTTTCTTCGCCTTCATTTCCAGAAATTACAAAGATAGTTTTTAAATCATTAAAATGTTTTTCAAAAATTTGATGATATTTTATCGCTTCATATCTTGAATTTGCTACCAGCATAGCCTTCGTGCCAAATGGTTTTACCGCGCTTTTAAAATGCTCACATATATCAAAAGCGATTATTTCTAATCTTTGCTCACTTGAAGCTATTTTTTGAAATTTCGTCCACTCTTTGGCTAAAAGATCTTTTTCATCATCGCTTAAATTTCTGCTAATCATATAAAATTTTCTATTTAAGGAATTTTCATCCAAAATTCCTTGCTTTGCAAATCTACTCTCATATAAAAGCGGCACGACAACGCCGTCTTTTACAGCGTCATCTATGGTATATCGATGAATTTCACCACCAAATTTTAAAAAACTGCTTTTTTCTCTTTTTAAAAGTGGTGTGCCGGTAAATCCTATAAAACAAGCATTTGGCAAGTAGCTTTTCATACTATCGTGCAAATCCCCGCCTTGTGTTCTATGAGCTTCATCAACCAAAACAAAGATATTTGAGTCTGTTAAAATATCTTTTTCATCTTTATTAAATTTATTTATAAGCGTTATTATAACGCTTGCACCACTTTTTAGTTTGTTTATAAGATCTGCTCCGCTTGTGGCTTTCAATGGTTTTATGCCAGTATTAAAAAAAGTATCTTTTAACTGCTCTTCCAAGTCTGTTCTATCAGTTACTAGGATGATTTTAGAATTTTTATAAGTTTTGATTAAAATTTTACTCAACATTACCATTGTAAGGCTTTTTCCGCTTCCTTGCGTGTGCCAGATAAGCCCACCTTTTCTCTTGCCATTTTCTAAATTTTTAACCCTTTTTAGGGTGTTTTTTATACCAAAATACTGCTGATAGCGACAAATTTTCTTAACATTTGCGTCAAAAATGATAAAATTTTCTATAAATTCCAAAATTCTCTCTTTTCTAGCCAGTGCAAAAACGCTCTCATCTAAAACAGAAATTTCTCTATCATCTATAAGTTTTCTTAACTCATCTTTTAAGCCATCTTCTTTCCAAATGGCGTATTTTTCCCTTTGTGTTTGAGTTGTAGCGTATTTTGCTTCGTTTGAATTTCCTGCCATTGCAATTTGTATAAATTTATAAAAATTTTGAATATTATCTTTATTTTGTTCGTTTAAAATTTGCCTTACGCCGTTATCTACGCTTTTTAAAGAGCTTTTAAGTTCTATAACCATAACAGGAATTCCATTTATAAAAGCTACCAAATCAGGTCTTGAAGTTTTCTTTTTTTGGTGTTGATTTGCGTTTAAAATTTCAAACTCTTCTGTTATATAAAAGTCGTTATTTTCGGGATTTTTAAAATCAATGAAATTTATATCAAAGCTTTTTTTACTTCCATCGGCTAAATTTTCTATCTGGCTTGTCCCATAAAGAAGCAAATTTGTAATCTTTTTATTTGCGATATTTAGCCCTTCATTTAAGGAAATATTAAGATCATTTATAGCTTTTTGTATGTTTTTAGGCGAGAATTTATAAAATTTATCTTTATATTCATAAGAGTTTATCTCGCTTAGCTTTTTAACTAAAATTTCTTTAAAAATTACTTCGTTTTTATCGTTATTTCTAAAAGTTAAATTCTCACTTCTGCTTATAAATTTATAACCCATTTTTACAAAAAGCTCAATTGTTTGTTTTTGAAGTGCATTTTCGCTGGTATCTGGTGTCATTTTTGCTCCTTAACTATTATTTTCAACTATTTCGTTTCCACTAGCCAATAGGTGCTGTTCGGTAATAGCTCCAGTGTAATGTTGCTCAAAAATTATCTCAATTAAACTAGTAAGATCTTTATTTTCATCTATGATAAATTTATCATTTTCATATTTGAGTTTTGTAGAAATATTATATGTATTTATATATTCTCTAATTATATTTTCTTTGCCTATAAATCCATCAAGCATATTATTATCTAACACATATTTTAATTTTTTACTATTTCTATTTCTTATCTTGTTATGTGGAATATTTACGGAAAATAAGCTAATATTACTATTTACGAACTCTTTAAAATTTGCACTATCTTCTTCTATAGCTTCTTTATAGATTGCTAAAAATTTATTGTTAAAATATTTTAAATCTTTAAAATCTTGAAAATATATTTTTTCATTATTTCTATCTATAAAAATATCAACTTCATTATAAAAAGTTAAAATTTGTTCGGCTTTTTCATATTTTACATTATTGCTTATAACTTTTAGAAGGGTTTTATTTTTAATAAAATTTCCATTTTTTACATTTTGTATATTTATAATATGATTATTTTCATATATGAAACCATATACAAAATGTTTTATTTTTTTAAAATCATCTCTTGATAAATTTGGATAACTACCTGTATTATTAAAGATATTAAAAATTTCTAGAATTTCATCTCTAAAATCAATACTATTAAAATCAACAAAAAACCATTCATTATCTTCTTTACTAATCATTCTGTCTGGATTGTTAAGATATTTATACTCGTTAGATATATCAATTTTATTGAAAAATATTTCATTATCATTTTTTATGTTTGTCTCATCTTGTATATTTCCAAAAACACTATAAAAGTTATGTTTATCTGTAGCCATTAGTTTTGAATTCATCTTTCATCCTTTTTATTTTATAGAATACATTTTCATCTATTTTTACTAAATTACTTATATTTTTTGTATTTTTCATTTGTTCGTTTTTGTTGGTAATTATAATAAAATTCCCACTATTATTTTCTACTTTATAAATTCTTTTACCAATAATGTAAAGAAACGGATTTAAGTATCCTATATTATTTATATAGAAAACAAAAAATAAAAATATACAAATTATAATATTTGAAAGCAAATTTGTATTATTCAAAAAACCCATTGAAAAAACAACGGCACAAACAGCAAAATAACTTGCAACATATTCATTATAAACTGGGTATATTTTTTCGAATTCTAAATTATCTAATGTTTTATTTTTCAAATAATACTCCATACAAAAATAAAAAACTGTATTTAAAAAAACAGCAACTATAAAATATAATATCTCAGCCGACAAATTAAAAAAATAAACATTTAGTTGTAAATTAAGATATTCATTTAAGGCATTTTCTTTAATTGACAAATTTGATAAAATAAATAACATAATTATCCATAAAAAAGAACTTAAATTTAATAAGAATTTAGCCATCTACCCTAACCTTTCCTGTTAATAAATTTTGCATAACGCCCTTTTTTAAATCTTTTAAATTTTTTAATTTTAAATTTAGCAAATTTATCTCATCATCAATACTGCTTAAAATTTCAGCGATTTTCTTTTGCTCGTCTAAATTTGGAAGTTTGATTTTGAACCACTTTATATGAGTTGGTCCGAAATTAAACTGAGCAGAGCCTGTTAATATGCTAAAAACTTGTTTTTCAAAATTTAAGGTTTGAAAAAAATAATATAAATATTTTAATGATAAACTATCATCTAAATTTTTAAATCTCATAGTGCTTGTATTCATACATAAAGGTAAATGCTCCTTTTTTGCAAAAGCTATTTTTGTTTTAAAACTTTCGGAGTTTATACCAGAACACGAAATCAGTAAATCACCTTCATCTACTAAAAAATGCTTATATTTTCCATATGCTAATTCTTTATTTATATATGTAGTTGTAGTGCTAAGATTTAGTTGATTGTTATTTAAATTTGAAACATTTAGAAGTTTAACACCTTTTTTTCTATATTGTGTATTTCTAACACCCGGTCCTTCTTGATAAAAAACTATTTTATCTAAACTAACTTCTTGCCATTTGTCTTTGAAATTTGGGAAGCGAATTTTGGCTGTGAGTAAATTTTGCATTAGGGCTTTTTTAAATTTGGTTTTTTGCGATATTAAATTTGACATTAAATTTATAGCTGTGTCAAATTCGCTTAAAATTTCAGCTATTTTGATTTGCTCTTTTAGGGGCGGTAAAACTATTTTTAAATTTTTTAAATCGCTTGCATACAAATGAACTATTGAAACACCTTGGGCTAATTTTGCAATTTCATTTTTAACTATATGATTTAAATAATATGATATAAAAATTCCATTTTCTTTGGTTCTTAATACATTTAAATCGCCACCAAGTGCAACATTATCAAGCAAAACACAAGAAGCTTTTGAAATGTCAATAGCAGTTTCACCAGATGAAGCAATAATAATATCGTTAAATTTGCTTAAAAATAAACCATCAATATTTAAATTTGTTCTAGAATAAACTTTATCTATTTTTTCATTGTAAGTAGTGTAAAGTTCACCATATCTTATACAATTAATTCCATTTTCAGAAATATCTTTTTTTGAAATTCCTTTTCCTTTGTAAAATTTACAAACATCTCCCAACTTCACAACTTCCCACTCGTTTGGAATTATCCCCAAACTTGTTTTTTTATAGTCTTGTTTCATTTTTTATCTTCCAGTTTTTTTACAAATTTATCAAAGTCAATTTCTGCTTTACTTTTTTCATTTATTGTTTTAGCTTTATATTTTTCATATTCATCGTTTGCTTTTTTAATAGATTGTGAGTGTGAAATTTTACCTTTTGTTTGAAGCACATCAAAGCTTGACAAATTTAAAAAATCATCAAGTTTTTTTATCCAATCTCTCATTTTCATTACTTTTCTTCTTTTCGCTTGAAGTTCTGCAAACTCAAGATATGATGAAACTATGCCATTTAAAATTTCTAGTTCGTTTTCGTTTAGGTAGTTTTTAGCTATTATCGCCTCTTTTTTATTAGGTTTATATCCACTAAAATTTGTCATTCCTATAAATGGTTTTGAACTATCTGCTCTTTGAAAGATTATTTCAGCGGTTGTTTGTCCGTGTGTGGCAAAGTGCATTTTGTTTTGAATAGTTTTAAAAAATTCTTTTGAAATTTCATCTCTTGGGTCATAATCAACGCTAGTAGCATAAATATCAAGTACCTTTTGCCAAAATAATTTTTCACTACTTCTTATATCTCTAATTCGTTCTAAGAGTTCATCAAAATAACTATTTTTAGCCTGTTTTAGCCTTTCATCATCCAATACAAAACCTTTAATGATATATTCTTTAAGGGTTTTTGTCGCCCATTGTCTAAATTTAGTAGCAATGTTTGATTTTACTCGATAACCTACAGAAATAATCATATCTAAGTTGTAATGCTCTATCTGTCTTTTTACATTTCTTGTTCCTTCTTTTTGAACTATTAGGAATTTCCTAATAGTTGAATCTCTTTCAAGTTCGTTTTCTAGATAGATATTTTTGATATGTTCATTTATAGTAGCAGTTGTTACATCAAATAATTCTGAAAGCTGTTTTTGTGATAGCCAAACGGTTTCGTTTTCAAGCATTACTTCAAGGTTTGTAACACCATTTTCATCCTGATAAATAATAATCTCACTCATTTTATAGCCCTAACTCCCTTAAATACTCATTTATCTTATTTTGTGATAGCCTTAACTCATTTTCAAGGCGTGAAATTTCATCTTTGGTGGCTTTTATGTCGATTAGCTCTTCTTCTTCGTAAGTATCAACATAGCGTGGTATATTTAGGTTAAAATCATTTTCTTTTATCTCATCAAGGCTGGCCTTGTAGGCGAATTTATCTATATTTTGGCGAGATTTGTAAGCATTTACGATTTTTTCGATATGGCTTTTTGTAATGGTGTTTTGGTTTTTGCCTTTTTCATAGTCTTTGCTTGCATCTATAAAAAATATGTCGTTATTTGATCTATTTTTCTTAAAAATCATAATACAAGCTGGGATACTTGTACCAAAGAAAAGATTTGCAGGAAGTCCGATAACTGCGTCAAGTAAGTTTTTTTCTATAAGTTTTTGGCGAATTTTACCTTCTTTCGATCCTCTAAAAAGCACACCGTGTGGTAAAATAACACCCATAGTTCCATTTTGATTTAAAGAGCTAATCATATGCAAAACAAAAGCATAATCGCCCTTACTTTTTGGCGGAATTCCAAATTTAAACCTATCAAAAATGTCATTTTTCGCCTCTTCTTCACCCCATTTATCAAGGCTAAAAGGTGGATTAGCAATAACTATATCAAAGGTTTTTAAAGCCCCATTTTCCAAATGTAGTGGATTTCTTAGCGTATCGCCCCACTCAATTATGGAATCATTTATTTCGTGTAAAAACATATTCATCCTACAAAGTGCGTGAGTTTGACTGTTTTTTTCCTGTCCGTAAAGGCGAAAAATTCCTGATTTAATCTCTTTTGCTGTTTTAATAAGAAGTGAGCCAGATCCACAAGTTGGGTCGTAAATAGAACTTCCCTCTTTTGGCTGGACAAGTTTGGCTAAAAGCGTTGAAACTCCACTTGGTGTGTAAAACTCGCCACCTTTTTTGCCTGAACTTTCTGCAAAGTGAGCTATAAGATACTCATAAGCATCACCTATAATGTCGTTTCCAACTAGCTTTGATGGGCGTAAATCAAGCCTTTCATCGTTAAAATCTTCAATTAAATTTTTAAGTATGGCGTTTTTTTCTTTGGTATCGCCTAAGGTTAATTTGTCGTTAAAATCGATATTTCTAAAAATTCCAGCCAGTTTTTCGCTATTATCTTCTTCTATTTTTAAAAGGGCTTTGTTAATGATTTCGCCGATATTTACTTCATCTTTTTTAGAGATGAGATACTCAAAACTGCAAGTTTCATCAAGTTTAAATTTTTCTAATTTTAGTCTTTGCTTGATTCTTTCTTTATTGCCTTTTAGTTCTTTTGATAGAATTTCAACCTTTTCTTTGTAAAAATCGGATAGATATTTTACGAAAAGCATAGTTAAAATGTAGTCTTTATAGTCGTTTGCATCCATTGTCCCACGAAATGTATCACAAGCTTTCCAAACAATGTTGTTTATGGTATTTTGAGAAGTTTTTTGCATATTAAATTCCTTGTTCTAAATTTTCTATTATAAATTTTTGGACTTTTTTATTTTGGGTTATCAGGTTTTTTAAAATTTGATTATTTTTTCTAAATTCTTGTAGGCATTTTACTAAATACTCTTGCTTTTGCAAAGAAATTTTAGGAATGTTTATATTTTCTAAATTTTTTATATTTATGGTAGGTATAGAAGTTCCGGAAATATCTTTTAAAAGACGCCTTTTAATGACGCTACTATTTAAATAATGAGCTATAAAAAGTGGGCTAAAATTTTTTACTCTTATTTTTGCTACTAGCGATGAATAAATCAAATTTGGGTAATCTTTATCTATATAAATAGCGAAATTTGGCTCTCTAAGCCTAACTAAAATATCGCCTTTTTGCGTCAAATACTGAGTTAAATCTTCATTTGCAATGAAATTTTCTGCAAATTCGTGGCAATAGACAGCATCATCGTTAAAGCTTTTTAAAGAGACAATTTTATAGCTAAATTTATCTTTATCTTTTAGGATGGCTTTTTTGCGATTAAGCAAAAGCCCGACGCTTATAATTGCTATATCTTTAAGTTTTAAATTCATTTTTAACTTTCTTTTTTGATTTTGTATTTTATCTTATTTTTGTTATATAATCAAGTAATACAAAACTAAGATTTATTTTTTAACTCTTTTAATTTATAAAAATAAGACGATTATTGGAAGTTTTAAAATAGTCTGCAAGTTAAACATTTATACTGCTAAATCATATTTCCTATTTTTACAATATAATTAGCTTTATAAAAATAGTAATAAAGTCACTAGCTATACATTTAGTATTAAATAAAATTAACAAATAATACTATAAATACCTCTATATTCTACAAAATTTATTCTATTATTTACTCTATTAATAAATAAGCCCTTATTTTAGAGCTTTAATTGTTAAATATCTAAATACTTTCTCACACTACCTACAAAACAGTAAAATTTGTAGGTTATATGTGAAAAAAAATAATAGATAGCTAAAAAATACACTCTTTTTAACTTCTATACCGAAATTATTGGCATAAATTTATATTATTTAATATAGTTTTCACTTATTACCTACAATAATTTCTCACATTACCTACAAAATAATTAGTTTAATTTAGTTTAAAATTATAATTTAAATCTTTTAGATAGAAGTCATAACTGTGTTTAGTTGAATACCTAATTAATGGGTCACCATTACTATAATCCTAAAGATTAAAAATAATTGTATATTTTTTATATAATGATCAAAAAGATATAGCCGTTACTATCGTTTCATTGTATATTATGCTTGAAAATTAAAAATTTATTTTTATTAAAAGTATTTGTATATCTTTGAAATTCATTGATATAATGCAATATTTAAACTAAGACAATCGGATTATAATCGCTTTGATTTAGCATATTTCGTTTTTATAAATCTTAAATATTAAGCTTTTATTGTGTTAAATTTATTTAAGTCTTGTATAATTAAATTTTTAATTTTTAAATTATTTTCAAATTTGATTTGTATATTATCTGATAAATTTAATATAGCATATTTGTAATAAAAAAATTTAAAAACTACAAAAACTTTATTCTATATTCATAATAGGTGGAGAAGGTAACGACTATTTATATGGCGAATATGGAGATGATACTTATGTATTTAATAGAGGTGATGGTAAAGATTTATCTTTGATAATGGCAGTAATGACACTATAGAGTTTGGAGAGGGAATCAGTAAAGATGATTTAATTATTACTCACGGAAGAAACAAAAATGACCTTGTTATCTCTATCAAAGATACAGATGACTCCATTACTATAAATAGCTTTTATCAAAACTCAGGAAGAGATTATAGTAAATCTTATTTAATTGAAAACTTTAAATTCAGTAATGGTGAAGTATTAAGTCATGAAGAGTTTCTAGATCTAAATTTTTCACTGTCTAGTGATGTTGTAAATAAAGTTATCCAAGATTTAAACTCTTATTCTAATGATGGCTCTATAAATATATCAGGTTGCAATGAGTTTAATAATCCCGATATTATGCAACTATATAATGTATAAAATTATTAAAAATAAAGGCAGTTAATAATAGAGAGGCTGCCTTTATGATAAATCAACGCATTAAACATAAATTTATATAAATTTTAGAGAATTAATACCAATAATATATTTCTCTTTTCTCTATCTGCTCGTAAATTTATACTAAACATATAAAGAGATATTATTGGTTTATATATTTTTGCTTTTACTTGAGTCATTGATAAAATAAATATATAAGGCTTAAATTTAATTTTATAAGAGTGAGTGTCTTTGCTCAATAAAAATCCAATAACTTTGCTTGAAATAAAAAGATGTGTAGTCTAACTTTCAAACACTAAACTCAATATACAAAAATAATTACTAAAAATTTAAGATGTAAAAACAAAATTATTTTTTAAATAAAATAAAATTTATTTTTTATATTCTTTAAATTTAAACATTTAGTTAGTTTTTATATTCCACTAAATTTAATTTTGAAAAAATTGCAAAATAACTAAGCTTTATGCTAAAATTATCTTTAAATATACTCATATTATTATATTTTCACAAATTTCTCTCATGTTTTAGCTTATGATATTTAATTTTATTTATAAATTTAATCAAATTTCATAATTTCTTAAAGCTATAATTTATAAAATAATGTTTTTAATTAGTGAATAAAAGGTATTAAATTTGATTATATGAAGAAATTGGTTTTATTATTTTATTTTTTAAATCTTTTTGGTTCTGATATGAGTAATTCTAATCATATATTTAGAAACATTAAAGATGAAAAATTTGCAAATAGAACCAATTAAGCAAATTTAACAACCTCTAGCAAATACACTTTTGAATATCTTTTATTATACACACTAAAAAACTCTGCCAAAATAGCTTTATATAAATTAGAAATAGATAGTCTTATAAATAAACTAAACTATAATAAATCAAGTTTCTATACTGAAATTGGGATCAGTGCAAACGCAGAGTATTCCAAAAGATTTGTGATAGATACAACTCAGTTTATATCGGCAAGGATAATCTTACATTATCATCGCCTTATAGCAACTCTGTATCATTAGTTTTAAACTATGATTTATATACATTTGGAAGTGATAGTTTAAAAGTAAAATCATCAAAAAAAAAATATACAAAAAGCTAGATATAATAAATGTGCTTATGAGTTAGAATTATCACTAAGACTACTTGATATTTATTATGAAGCTTTAGAGTATAAAAGTAAAATAGAAATTTATGAGGCTTTAGAAAAAGCTTATAAGACTCTTTATGTGTATCAAAAGAGATTAAACAGTGCTGGCAAAATTGGTAAGATAGAATTAAGCCAAAGTACTATAATGGATACGAGCTATATTTTGTCAAAACTAGAGCTAGGTGCCAATTATCAATTAAATTTAATAAATCAAATAACAGGCTTGAAGATAGAAACAATACAAAAAATTAAATGATTTTAATATAAATATAAAAAATAGTGAATTTGTTAAATTTGAAGATACTTTTACAGCTAAGAAATTTGATCAACAATTAAAAGCAAACAAGTATGCACTAGAAGCCAATAAGAGATCTTATTATCCAAAAGTGTCTTTATATGCAAGATATGACTTATATGGAAACGATAAAAATGACTACTTTAAGGCTGTACAAAATTTTAAAAGACAAGGATATAAATATGAGTTTATTTGATGGCGGTAAAAAGAGATCTATAATAAAAGACAAGGAGATTAACAGATAAAAAATTAAATTTCAAAAAGAAATAGCAAGATTATAGTATGAAAAAGAGATAGCTGATTTAAAGCTATTTTTAAACAACAAGGATAAGATGGGAGATATTTTAAAAGAACTTGATAAACTATTAAAAGAAGGCTATAATATGCAAACTAGACTAAACAAAGCAAAAGAAAGCTCAAAAATAGATGTAATAAATTCTTTAATACTATCTCTTAAAAAAGAATTAGACTATAAAGAACACGCTTTAAAAATAGGATATAATATAACTAAAGCAAATTTGATGAGCAAACAAGGGGTGTGTGAGTGAGAAATTAAAATTATTCTTTTAAAATCTCTGTTTCTATAAGATTTTTATCTAGTTTAAATCTAAATCCGTTTTGAGTTTCTATATACCAACTATCTCCAAGTGTAGATAAAACTTTAATGTTATAAAGCTCTATTCTGTCATCTTTTTTTATAAAATATGTCGGTATTGTTTTGTTGCTTTCCGATTTGTCAGTTAAATTTCCATCATCTATGTAAATTTCATTAGGTAGTTTTGCATTTTTATCTAAAATAATATAAGGATAATTAATATTTCCAAAATTTAATCTTTGCATTATGTCATAGTTTAAAATAGGAAGCAAGAAAAATATATTAAAAAACACAAATACTTGTATGCTAAATTTAAAAGTAGATATATCTTTTATGACAAAACTATAATAAACAAAAAGCAGTACTGTAACATAAAGAAAAATAGTAAAAATTGAAAAAACAATATCCTTGATAGCTAAAAATATCATGTAGTAATTAACCAAAAAAAACCATTAATAAAAGCAAAGAACTTATTAAGATAGTAAATATAAACATAAGGATAAATTCTTTATTAAGCTCAAACTTATTTTTATTATTTTTGCAATAGATAATACAAGTTACTATAGATACAAAAGCAAGAATTAAGATAACAATAAAAGATATTATATTTTCATCGTTTATTAATTTATCAGGAAGAAATACTAAACCAATAACAGCTAAAGAACTAACAATATTAGAAATAATAAAATATTTTCTTATATTTTTACTTTCATAATTTTTATATTCTAAACAAGATATCTCTATGATACCGAAATATGAAAATGGTAATAGTAAAAGTAAGAAAAGATATATAAACGCAGCAACACCAAGCATAATAACTAAATAAAATATATCAAGTCCTTGCATTGATGAAACATTTTTTATTTCTATAAAAAAATATAACGCAAAAGGTATTAAGCCTATTAAGAATGATAATAAAATAATAAATGATACGTTTTTAAAATTTAATGATATATTTTTTATGTTATTTATAATAAAATTATTAAAGTTTTTACCATCTTGATTAGATATAAAATCTTTCATTCCATCAAATATACATTTTTTAATTTCCTTTGAGCTATGACTTGTATTTTTCTTATTTATTTTTTCTTTTATATATCCCAAATTATACTTGGAATTTAGTTGTGAGTTTGGATTTTTAATTTCATCTTCTATTTTAATTTCATCTTTATTTTTAAAATCATTAAAAACATCGTTTTTAAATATCTTTATTTGTTTGTAAATTTGTTCATTTATTGTTTTTAATTCTGAGGATATTTCATCATAATTATCATATTTTAATTTGTGCAAAATATCTATTTTTTTATCAAGTAACTTAACTAAAACATATGTGTTGCTTTCATATTTATCATAATCTTTACAACAATTTTTAACATGATTTATTATGTTGTTACAATCTTGTGTATATTCATTTTTATTATATAAAACATCTTCAAATTTCATAAAATATTCTCTTTGTTTTGAATTGTATCACAAATATTTATTTATCACAATAATTTATAATACTTTTGCAAATTACCTCACACTTAACCCTTCATCAAGGTATTTTATTATTGGGTAGATAAATAGTTCAATTACTCTTCTTTTGCCTACCTTAATTTCAGCTATCACACTCATTCCAGGTTCAATGTTTTTTATCTCTCCATCTATGTTTAGAGTTGTTTTTAAAGGTCTTACTTTTATCTCATATATTGTTCCAAGCTTTTCATCTTCTATAGCATCATTTGCAATGTGTATTAGCTCTCCATCAAGTTTACCATATTTTTGAAAATTAAATGTATCTACCTTTATAGCAACCTTTTGTCCTTTTTCTAAAAAGCCTATATCTTTATTTAGTGCGTTTGCTTTGATAATTAATGGTTCATTTGCTGGTATTATACTAAGAAGTGGTTCTGTGCTATTTACAACCCCTCCTTCTGTATTTACTAAAAGCTTTCCTATATATCCATCAACTGGGCTTTTAATGAGTTGTTGTTTGCTTTGAAAGATATATGTGTTAATCTCTGCTCTTATTAAATTTGCTTCTTTTTGTTTTTGTATTAATTCATTTAAATATTGACTTTTAAAACTTTGTTTAAACACAACAAGTTCTTGTTTTGTTGCATTTAATCTACTATTAGCTTCATCTTTGCTATTTTTAGCAATGCTTAGCCTTGATTTTAAATCTAGAGTTTCTTTTTCTAAATTTTCATACTCTTTATTTGATATTATATCCTTTACGTTTTCAAGTCTCTCTAATCTTGCTGAGTTTTTAGATAAGATTAACTCTAATCTCATTATCTCATCATCAACCTTTTTTAAATTTGAGTTCAACTCTTCTAAAGCGAATTTGTATTGTGAAATCTTATCATCATATGAGTTTTTTTGATTTAGATATAAATCAAGCTCATCTTTACTTAAAGAACTTAACTCGCTATTGCTTAGAATTGAATCTTGCCCTAATGCCTTAAGTCTTATTATACTCATATTTAAATGTTCAAGTTCTTTTTGTTTGGTTTTAAGATTAAAACTTGATATGCTAGGATCAATTTGTATTAAAGTATCACCTTTTTTAACTATATCACCTTCTTTTACTAAAATTTTAGATATAACTCCAGTTTGAAGCGGTTTTAGTATCTTTATCTCTCCGCTTGGGATAACTTTACCACGACTACCTACTACAACATCAACCTTTGCCAAAAAAAGCCAAAGCACAGCAAAAACAATAAGAGATATGATTATATATAACAGAGTTCTGCCCAATGGATTTGTGGGCGTTTCTTCAATTTCGATAATTACTGGCTTAAACTCGTGCGAGTCATCTTTTATTTTTTTAAAAATTGTTAACATAATTTAGCCTAAATTTTGTTTATCATATAAACTTTTATAATACCCATTTAAAGCAATTAATTCATCATGGGTACCTTTTTCTTTAATTTCACCCTTATCCATAACAATAATCTCATCACAATCCCTAACCGTGCTTAATCTATGAGCTATGATGATAAATGTTTTATTTTGTTTGATTTGAGATAAATTTCTTGTAATTATACTCTCGCTTTCATAGTCAAGTGCGGAAGTTGCTTCATCAAATATCAAAATTCGAGGATTATTTATAAGTGCTCTTGCTATAGCTATTCTTTGTTTTTGACCACCACTTAAAGACGATCCTCTTTCTCCAACTTCCGTATCATATCCTTTTTCTAAAGCAGCTATAAATTCATGAGCTCCAGCTATCATGCTTACCCTAAGAATATCCTCCATCCTAGCTCCAGTGCTTGCAAAAGATATATTATCTTTTATGCTTCCGCTAAAGAGATAACTTTCTTGCAAAACAACTCCGATATTTTGCCTAAGAAGGTACGGATTCAAATGCCTTATATCAATGGAGTCTATATAAATAGCCCCCTCACTTTGTAAATAAAGTCTTTCAATCAGTTTTGTTATAGTGCTTTTACCACTTCCGCTTCTTCCGACTATACCTATGCTTTTATTTGGTTCTATATGTAAATTTATATTTTTTAAGACCAAATTTGAGCTTGGGGTGTATTTAAAACTAACATTTTCAAATCTAATATCACCATATATATTATTTATAGCTATTGGTTTGTTTGTGATTTGCTCTGTTGGAGTGTTTAAAATATCACCCAATCTATCCACGCTAAGAAGTGCACTTTGAAATTCATTCCATAAAGATACAAGTCTCATAACAGGACCACTAAATTGACCTGCAAACATCTGGAATGCAATTAACTGTCCTACGCTTAAATTTCCTCTTATAACTTCCCCTACACCAAAATATAAAATACTTAAAGTCATAATTTTTTGAAGCGAAGTAGCAAATCCGCTTGCCACATTGCCTAAATTTGATAGATTAAATGATGATTTTACATACCTACTTAAATACTTCTCCCACTCACGTTGCATACTTCCTTCGATAGCCAAGGATTTTACAGTTTGCATTCCTGTAACTGCTTCAACTAGATATGAATTTGATGCTGCTCCCATTTGAAATTTCTCTTCAAGTCTTTTTCTTAGAACTGGAGTTATGAAAAAGTAAATTAAAGCTATGCTAGTTACAAATAAAATTGATATAAAAGTTAGCTTTATGCTATATAAAAGCATCATAATTACAAATACAAAGCTAAATAAAATATCCAAAAGAACTGTTATGCTTTTATTGGCTATAAATTCTCTAATAGAATCTAGTTCTCTCACTCTAGCAACTATATTTCCAACCCTTCTATTTTCAAAGTAAGTCATTGGAAGAAGTGCTAGGTGAGAAAAAAGCTCGCTTCCCAGCCTTGCATCAATTTTTGTTGTGGTGTGTGCAAAGATATAGTTTCTACTTAAACTCAATAATAACTCAAAGATAATTACCGCTAAAAATGCAACAGCTATAACATTTAGTGTGCTAAGACTATGATGAGTTAAAACCTTATCTAAAACAACCTGAGTAAAAAGTGGAGTAATAAGACCAAAAAGTTGCATAATAAATGAAGCTATTAATACTTCAAAAACAATCCTTTTATAATTTAACATCCTCTTATAAAACCAGCCAAAGCCAAATTTTATTTGAGAATTTACCATTTTATGGGCTAAAACTATAAATTTAGGATTTGAGATATTTAGTAGCTCATCATAAGTTAGTTCATTTGTAGAGCTTCCACCGTTAAAAACTATAAAAGAGTAACTATCATGATTTTTTGAGTTTTTCTTGGTTGAATTATTGTTGTTTGGGCTTTTACTATTTGACTTATTATCATTTAAATTCTTACTATTTACACTTTTGCTATTTGATTTATTATCTTTTTTAACAACTTTTAAAACAGTAAAATAAAGCCCATTTTTATCTTGTAAAATAAAAGGAGCTTCATATTTGGTTAAATTTTCTAAGCTTAATGTTTTTATTTTAGTTTTAAACTCACAAGTTTTAAGAATTCTTACAAACTCTTCAATACTTGGCTCATTTTTAGTAAGTGCAAATTTATTAATTATAGCATTTGAATCAAAAGGAATT
>NZ_VWSJ01000011.1 GCF_009690845.1 Campylobacter portucalensis | reverse complement strand
AGCATTTGAATCAAAAGGAATTCTATTAATTGCCGATATTAATCCAAGAGTTTGTAAAGCTGTTTGCATAAATTTCCTTTAAATTTCGTAGAGTTTGTATTGTATTCTTTTAGCATTTAAAATGTGCTTAAAAATTTAGTTAAACTATTAAACTGCACAACATTAAAGCTTTCACAATATAATTACAGTTTCAATGCTTAAATTTATTGTTTTGATTTTAAATAGTTCTAGATTAACTTTATCACTGCCGTTTGTTTTGTAGTTTATAAATAAATTTTATCAAATAATCCATTAAAATTTAAAGCCAATATTTTTGTTTAAACTAAGCTTTTTAAAAAGATAATTTAAGTATAATTGTAGCACTTTTAAAATGAAGGAAGAATTTTGGATATTGCACTTATTCTTTTAGCTGCTGGAAATTCCACTAGAATGGAGCTAGAAACAAAAAAACAATGGCTAAGAACAAAACACGAACCACTTTGGCTATATTGTGCAAAAAATTTCAAAAAAATGTATAAATTTAAAAAAATTATGATTGTAGCAAATAAAAATGAGATTAAATTTATGCGTCAAATTTGTGATGATTTTGAATTTGTTTGTGGGGGCGATGAAAGGCAGGTTTCCTTGCAAAATGCTTTAAATTTAGTGGATACAGAATTTGTAATGGTAAGCGATGTTGTAAGAGTTTATGTAAATAAAAATGTCGTTTTAGATATGATTGAAAATGCTTTTAAATTTGACTCTATTAGTCCTTATATTGGGGTTTATGATACAACTTATTTGGGGCTTGATGCAGTAAATAGAGATGAAATAAAACTTATCCAAACTCCACAACTTAGTAAAACAAAACTTCTAAAAAAAGCCTTAAAAAGTGGTAAAAAATTTACCGATGATAGTATGGCGATAAAAAGTGTGGGTGGGAGTTTAGGATTTATTAAAGGAGATAAAAGAGCTTTTAAAATCACAACAAAAGATGACTTAAAAATGCTAAATTTACAACCTCCATCAAGTGAAATTTTTACTGGAAATGGTTTTGATGTGCATAAATTTCAAGATGGTGATGGACTTATTTTGTGCGGTATTAAAGTGCCTTGTGAGTATAAATTTATAGCTCATAGTGATGGAGATGTCGCAATTCATGCCTTAATAGATGCTATTTTGGGGGCTTGTATGATGGGTGATATAGGAGAATTATATCCTGATACGAACGATGAATTTAAAGGAATTGACTCAAAAATTTTATTAAAAAATACATTAAAATTGATAAAAAATTTAGGATACACTCTTGTAAATGTTGATATAACAATAATTGCTCAAACTCCAAAATTACAAAATTACAAACACCAAATGAGACAAAATTTAGTTGAAATTTTAGGAATTGAAAGAGTAAATGTAAAAGCAACAACGACAGAAAAATTAGGCTTTGTTGGAAGGAGTGAAGGCATTGCTGTTATGGCTAGTGCTAGTGCTAGGTATTTTGATTGGATGGATGTATGAAAATTTTAATTATAGAAAATGAAGTTTATTTAGCTCAAAGCATAGCTACAAAACTTGCTAGTTTAGGGCATGATTGTGAAATTTTAACAAATATTGGTGATGTTTTAAAATGTGAAAATAAAGACGCCATTTTGCTTTCAACTGGAATTTTTGGCGAAAATATATATGAAGTCATCAAAAAATTTCAAAACTCAATCATAATCTTACTCATATCATACATAAGTAACGACACTGTTTCTAAGCCGATTAAAGCGGGTGCTAATGACTACATACAAAAGCCCTTTATGGTAGAGGAATTAATCAGAAAAATTCACCATTTTGAGGAATTTAAAAATATCAAAAAATTTAATGAATTTTATGTTAAATACCTAAATTCAAAATTTGATAACGTAATCTTGCCTAAAATATCTCTAAAAGATGTAAAATTTCCACTTTTTATAAATTCTCAAGATCAAATTTATGCAGATAAAATAGTTTTTTTATTATCACAAGAGCTTAAAAAACCATTTGAGTTTCTATCTTTTAAGGATAAAAATACAAAATCTATAATAAAAAATTCAACAATTCCTCTTTATATAGCTGATTTTTCAGGGTTAAATACCGCAGAAAAAGATGAAATTTTTAATATCATAGATAAAAAAGAGATAATCATCTCTAACACTAATGCAAATAATAAAATACCTTTTGAAACTATAACTATAGAAGATAAGCCTAATAAAATATATAGTGGCGATATTTTATCTATAGATGATTATTATAAAAGCATTATAATTTCTTATGAAAAATTATATTCAGATACTGAACTAGCTTTAAGGCTTGGAATTTCAAGAAAATCACTTTGGGAAAAGAGAAAAAAATATGGAATCAACAAAACAAAATAAAGCACTAAAAATTTCACTAGAAATTTATGGACTTTTTAAATTAATAGCTAATAAAATTTTATCAAACAAAAATCAACTTATGGATAAACATCAAATAGATGAAATTTACAAAAATGGCTATTTAGATGGAGAAATTATGCCATATGCTTTTATTTTTTCTCCAAATGAAGATAAAAATACAATAGCAAATTTAAAGCTAAATAGTTATGTAAATTTAAAGCTAGATAATAAAATAGTTGGTAGAATTTTTGTAAAATCTGTATTTAAATTTCAAAAAGAGTGGAAAAATATATCAATTTTTTGGGCAAATTCAGCACAATTTATGTCTGCAAATATAGATGAAAATGCACTTTGCATTAGCGGAGAGATAGAAATTTTTGATGATGATATAAAAAACATCAAAGAACAAATTTCAAATAAAATAAAAGAACTAAATGCAAAAAAAATAACAGCTTTAATGATGTGTGCAAATCCATTTCATAGAGTGCATGAAAGACTTGTTAGAATGGCTATTGATAAGGCTGATTTGCTTATAATTTTTTTGATTAGAAGTTTGAGGGAGGATAGATTAGATTATGAGCTTAGGCTAAAAACGATAAAGCATTTTATAAAAAATTTCTTACCAAATCAAATAGTAGCAGTCGTTCCGCTTAGAGATACAACTCTATTTACAGCACACAATAATCCTGAACTAGAAGCTATAGCCGCGTATAAATTTGGGGCTACAAAAATCGTAATAGGTCAAAATCACGGTGCTATTGGTATGTTTTTTGATGAAAATCAACCTTTTACAATTTTTGATAGAGTCAAAAATGCTCTAAATTTAGACGTTTTGGTGATGCCTGAGTATGTATTTTGTAATGAATGCAAGGCTATAGTAAGCACCAAAACTTGCCCTCATGGGCAACATCATCATATAAAATTTCATAGTCCTACAATAAGAACTTTGCTAAGAAAAGGGATTATGCCGCCTGAAATTTTAATGAGAAAAGAGCTTTCATCTATGATTTTAAGCGAACTTTTTCCAAATAGATTTGAAAATTTGCAACAAATTTATGATGAGCTTTTTCCAAATAAGGGGCTTTTAGAAATTCATAGTTATGAAGAATTTTACAAAGAGCTTGCAAATTTATATCAAATGAATTTATAAATAAGGATTAAAATGAATAAATTTAACACAAATAAACTTTTTTTAACTTTTTTTTATGTTGGATACATAAAGCCTGCACCTGGGACTTGGGGGAGTTTGGCTGGACTTGTGGTTGGATTTTTTGTGGCAAAATTTATCGGTTTAGAAACTCTATTTTTACTAGCGATTTTAATATGTTTAATTGCTATAAATTCTATAAACACATACGAAAAAAATGGTGGCAATCATGATGATTCTAACATAGTTATCGATGAAGTAGTTGGTATTTGGATAGCTCAAAGCATTACGCTTTGTTTAAACGAAAACTCATATCTAGCTTTGATTTTGTCTTTTGTGTTTTTTAGGGGTTTTGATATATTTAAACCATCAATTATTGGGCGAATTGATAGAAATGTAAAAGGTGGTCTTGGCGTAATGCTTGATGATGTATTAGCTGGATTTTTTGCTGGTCTTTTAGCTTTGATGGTAATGGGTGGGATGATTAAATTTGGATTTGAAAAATATATTTTTTAAAACTTTTTTATAGTTTTTAAGTTCATTTTGGCGTATTTTAAATATAAAAGTGATAAATTTAGAGATCCGCAAATACCTAAATTTATCCGCAATAGTGTAAAAATAGAGAAATATTTTAAAAAGACAAATGCGATATAGCAGAGGTTTGGTTTAGAAAATTTTCATATTAAATGAAAATTTTAAGTTTATAAAAATTCATAAAACTCACAAAATAGAGTGCAAAAATAAGCTTAAGTGATTTTTTAACTGCCAACTAAGGGTTTTTAAATAATTTTAAATACAATCCAAAATACTTAAAAATAGAAATTTCTAATGAGCTAAGATCTGTCGTTTTATTATTTAAAGTTTGCAATAAATATCAAATTTAATTAAAGTTTAGGCAATTAGTCATCAAATTTAATTGAAATGCTTTTAATATCTGTGGGCTTCTAAATTTGCTATTTTATCTGTGTAAAGACTAAATTTAAGGCGTTTATTCTCTTCCAACAGCAAATTAAACGCTTTTAAAAATTCAACTTTCCATTTATAGGCTTTCTCTCCTGTAAAGCCCATAACCAAAAGAGAAAAACCGTCACGAGTAAGATTATACATTGGTAAAGTTCGTCCTGTTGCGTCCTTGTATTCACTCAGCCGAAAATTTGGCTTAGTAAAATCATCTTGTGGTAAAGCTTTTATTGTGTCTAAAATATGCGTATGTCTTTTCTCGAAAACTTCAGCAACTTGTAGTGAGTTTGCAAAAACTTTATTATCTACTACTTTAAATTCAACCTCTACATTATTTATAATTATATTATTCATTTTATATCCTTTCTTGTTTTTGAAATTTCATTTTTCATTTTATTATAGTTATTTGCTAAATTTTTAAGAGACACAAATAACGTATAAGACAACTCCATTAAATCAATGTTTCCATTTTCGTCTTTAAAAGCCCTAGCTAACTCTAAAAATTCTTTTTTTTTAAATTAGGTGTTTTCATTTTAGCCTCCTTATAATATTGTTTATAACAACTGTAATCATTTTTTAGCCTTTATAGTTTTATAAATCCACACGCAAGTTATTATAAAAATAACACTCATTAAAATATCTAGCCACATTTTTACTCCTTTATGGTAAAATTATCAAGGGTATTAAGATAAAAGTTTTTTAGCCCCCGTTAAAGGGGTAGGATTTAGATAAATCCTAAAAGTCTTAAAATCCAGTAAAGGATTTGTAAAACTAATGCTAAAACTTGCAAGAACTTTAACATCTTAATACTCCTTGTTTTTGTTTCAAAGGTTGATTAGATTAACCTTTGATACTGTTTAAATTTAATTTGTGAATGTTAAGTGCGATATATGCAAGCAACAAAACCTCTATAGCTTCTATAATTTCACTCATTTTTAGCTCCTTATAGCTTAATGGCTATGTATAATAATGGCAATGAATTTACTAATCCTAAAATAGCATTTATTAGCTCCATTTTAACTCCTTATGGTATAATTGCCATAAGGGTAAAACAATGGTTTAAGGGGAACCACCCCTTAAGTTTATCTATGTTTGGCTAGATAAAGAATTAAAATCAAATCGATTATCGCGGTGGCTAGCTGGATAATCGCAGTGATTAATTCTATTGTTTTACTCCTTACTATAAAGCAAGTATTACAGCGTATTTGTTCGTAATAATACGAGATAGAAAACACTCTTAAATTCCCATTACACCTTATTTTTTTGAGTGGTTTGAAGAAAAAATTTATAATATTCTTAGACTACATTTAAACTCAACTCGTACTTTTAACTTAGCTTTGATAGTAAATTGCATTACAAAAAATGTAATATAAAGTCATCTATACTTTTAAAATTAAGTTTAATTTATCTTTTATATCGCACAAAAAAGCAAAAAATACTTTAAATTTAAGTCTGTTTTTCAAGTCCTTTATTTATATGAGTTAAATTTATTCTTACAATTTTTACCCTAAAATACTCCCTAGCTATCAAATATCATGTTTTCATCTATTTATCTACAACTCTTTAAAACATCGCAAATTTTAGCTATTTTGATGAAAACTCTTTAAAATTCTTCTAAATAATGATATTTTAAATTTATTAGCACTTAAGTTGAGTCAATTCTATCTGGTTTAATAAATCTCAAAGTCGAGATATTTATCTATAAAATTAGATAGAAATTAGAGTAAATTTATCAATTTTTCATATAGCTATCATCATAAATTCCTTTTAATCTACTCTAAATACTTCCATTCCACTCATTAGATAAAGTTTTGCAAATTTTTAATTTTTCAAATATATTTGAATTGTCATTTAGATTATAAAAAAGTTTGTTGAGTTCTAAAATACTTAAATTTACACTATATTTTTGGATTATTTTTACCTCATCACCACATTTTAAGATACTTTCTTCTAAAACCCTATAATACCACCCAGTAAGACCTGTTTCTATAATTTTGGCTGTGAAATTTTTGTGTTTAAACATCTTGCTTATCTTAAAGCAAGGTTTTCGTGGCTGACTAACCTGAATAACCAAAGAGCCTATTTTATGGATATCTTCGACACAAACACTGCTTTCATCAAGACCATTTATAGTTAAATTTTCACCCATATCGCCATAATTTATATTTTTGTTTAAGAATTTAGCCCAAATTTTGTAGTTTTTAGTAGAATTTGCAAAAATTGCTTTTTCTAATCCACCATGATTTTTTGTATCAAACACCATATCATTTTCAAAGCCAAATTTATTTGCATAAATTTTTTCAGTAATTAAAGTTTTTTCATAGCACTTTTCCATGGCTTTTCTAAGGAATTTTTATAATTCTTTTCTCCATATTCTCTAACTTCTCCAACTCCCACAAACTCAAGCTTTATCATAATCATCCTTTTTGGATATAATTATACTAGATTTTACAGAATTTTATCGCACAGGGTATAAAATCTTAAAAATTTAATTAGATTTTGAAGTATAAAATTTAAATCCGCACAAAATTTATGCGGATAAAATTTTAAAAAAACATATCATAAATAGAATCTACCAAAAAGTACTTCTTATCAAGAGTTCCTCTATAAAATGGTTCAAAAATTTCGCTATAAGCTTTTTGGAAAAAGCCTTCTTTGCTTAATTTTATGATAGTTTTATTGACAGCTTCTTTTAATTTTGGCGTATTTTTAGGCAAGCCAACAGACAAGTAGTGATCTTCTCCTATTTTTCTAAGAGAAACTACATAATCTTTATCCACCAAAGGATAAACGCCAACCATCTGTATCATTTGAGCATAATAATCAGCCTCGCCGGCTTTTAACCTAGTAAAACAATCTTTTGAGTTTTTACAATCAATAATTTGAAATCTTCCCATTTGTGTTAGATAAGTATATGAAGTCGTGCCTGGCACTGCTAAAATTTTCTCTCCAAATACGCTATTTAAAGAAGAAACTTGTTTATTTTTATGCGTCAAGATAGCATCAGACATTGAAAAATACGGTATAGAAAAATCTACCACCTTCTCCCTTTCAGGATCTTGAGCAAATGACGCTATTATGATATCAACGCTACCATTTTGCAAAAATTCTATCCTCTGCTTGGCATTTACTCCAACCAATTTTACCTTACCTCTATTTTCTAAAAGCTCATAGCCAATTTTTTTAGCCAACTCTACCTCAAAGCCCTCAAATTCTCCATTTGATGTAAGTTTTGCAAAAGGAAATAAATTCGTTCTAACGCCGATTTTTATCTCTCCTTTTTGTCTGATCTCATCTAAATCAGCAGCCAAACAAAACACAGCCAAACAAAATGCAAATAAAAATATCTTTTTCATTGCTCAATCCTTATTGTAAAATGGAGATTATTATAACATTTCAAAAAAAAAAAAAACGCTTAAAGTAATAATCATTTTAAATAAAAGTAAATATTTTTTCATAATTTTATAATTTTTCAAACAAAAATCATCTAATATCTTTAAATTTAGAAAATAGAGTTTAATAAACATGCGTCTATCTGCTATTATTTTTATTTTTTGAAAATTTATCTTGTTTTTAAAATGCTATAAATTTGGCTAATTTTATACACTCATTTATATTTTGTTTATCTGAAATAGATACATTTTTATAGCCCTTTAGCTCTTTTGCTGTTGCTTTGCCGATTGCTATTAGCTTATAGCTATCATCAATGTTGAAATTTTGCAAAAATCCTTTAACATTTGATGGAGAAGTAAAGATTAAAACGCTGTTTTTTGGTGGTATTTTAGATAAAATTTCATCTTTTGATAAATTTAAAATTTCTGTTTCATAAGCTAAAATTTCACTCAAATTTATATGATTTTTAATTAAAATTTCTCTTATATTTGAAACGCTATCTTTTGCTTTTAAAAAAATAACTTTTTTATTTTTTAAAAGAGGTATTATCTCGTGAGCAAATTCATTGCCGTGAGAATTTTTAGCTGTATAAATTTGAGTAAAACCAAAATCTAAAGCCGCTTTTGTAGTGCTTTGACCTATGCTAAAAACCTCTAAATTTACTAAGTTTATAGAGTTGTTTTTTAGGGCTTTGATGGAATTTTTAGACGTAGCAACTAAAGCATCAAAATCTGATAAATCAATACTAAAATTATAAAATTTAACACCACAAACTTTAATATTTTTAACCCTATCATTTTCAGTGTGAGAAACTAAAAAAATATCCATTTAATCAATCTCAAAAATAGGAAAATCTTTTATAAAATTTCTTCGCCTCAAAAGATTAATCTCGGCAAAAATACCGCACTCTTCATCTCTAGCTTTAGCTAAAATTCTACCATCAAAATCGCATATCATCGAGCAACCAATGGATGAAATTTTTGAATTTACATCTTTTGCTTGATTTGACACAACCATAAAACACGCATTATCAAATGCTCTAATTTGAGCCATATGATTGAAAATATCTCTTTCGAATTTAAGTAAATTTTCATCATTGAAAATTTTATTTTCCATAATCCAAGCAGTTGGTAAAACAAAAATTTCAGCCCCATTTTTAGCTAAATCTTTAAAAAAATTAGGATATCTTATATCAAAACAAATCCCAAGACCAACTTTGGCAAAATCAAACTCTACAACCCTCTTTTGATCGCCAGCACTTATTAAAGCACCCTCATTTCCGCCACAATAGTTATAAAGATGAATTTTTTTATATTTAGCTAAAATTTGTCCATCCCTATCAATAGCAAAAGTTGTATTAAAAAGCTTTGATTGTTCTTGCGTAATAACAGAGCCTGAAATGATATTTGTGTTGTATTTTTTGGCTAAATTCTGTAGCCTTTTAATAACATCTCCTCCATTTTCATTTTCAGGTGAATTTTGAAAATCAAAATGGCTAATATTAGTAGAAAAAAACTCGGGTAAAACAACTAAATCTAGCTTTTTATCGCTATTTTGTTTTATTAAATTATCTACTTTAGATAAATTTGCTTCTTTATCTCCAACTACTGAATTTATCTGAATACTTAAAACTCCTGCCATAAATTCTCCTGAATTATATTTGTAGTGGTGTCCTCAGCGAGATTCGAACTCACGGCCTCAAAATTAGGAATTTTGTGCTCTATCCAGCTGAGCTATGAGGACAAAAATTGTAATGAAAGCATAAATTTAAATTTAAAATTTATACGAATTTATCAACATTAACCTTGCGTTATAAATTTAAAACACAATTTAATAAACGAACATATTGTAAATTTAATCAATTAAACTAAGGGCAAAATCTGCCCTTAAATTAACCATTTCTTTTTTTAATTATCTCTTCACTAACGTTTTTTGGAACTTCTGCATAATGATCAAATTCCATCGAATATGTAGCACGACCTTGGGTTTGACTTCTCAAATCAGTTGAATAACCAAACATTTCTGAAAGTGGACAAAATGCATCTATTATTTTATTTCCGCCACGCTCGCTCATATTATTAACTTGACCTCTTCTTTTATTTAAATCACCTATAACATCGCCCATATAATCTTCTGGAGTTTCAACTTCAACCTTCATAATCGGTTCTAAAATAACAGCACCTGCTTTTCTAGCACCCTCCTTAAAGCCCATTGAAGCAGCAAGTTTAAATGCCATTTCGGAACTATCTACATCGTGATAACTTCCATCATATACAGTAACTTTAACATCTTCTACAGGATATCCTGCTAAAACGCCACCTTGCATAGCCTCTTGACAACCCTTATCAACAGCTGGAATGTATTCTTTTGGAATAGCTCCGCCTTTTATATCATTCACAAATTCATAACCACTGCCTGGCTCAAGCGGTTCAAGACGTAAATATACATGACCATATTGACCACGACCACCTGATTGTTTAGCGTATTTATACTCTTGCTCAACAGTTTTTCTGATAGTTTCTCTATAAGCAACTTGTGGCTGACCAACTTCTGCTTCTACTTTAAATTCTCTAAGCATTCTATCTACGATAATTTCAAGATGCAATTCACCCATACCAGAAATAATAGTTTGACCACTTTCTTCATCAGTTGTAACTCTAAAACTAGGATCTTCTTGTGCTAATTTTTGAAGAGCTATACCCATTTTTTCTTGATCTGCTTTTGTTTTTGGCTCTACTGCAACACTTATTACAGGCTCTGGAAATTCCATTCTTTCTAAAATAACCTTATCTTTTTCGCTTGCTAAAGTATCTCCTGTCAATGTATCTTTTAATCCCACAACGGCACCAATTTCGCCAGCATAAAGCTCTTTTATCTCTTCTCTTTTATTAGAGTGCATTCTAAGAAGTCGTCCAATTCTCTCTTTTTTGCCTTTTACTGTATTATAGACATAACTTCCGCTTTCTAAAATTCCTCTATAAACTCTAACGAAAGTAAGCTGACCAACAAATGGATCTGTCATAATCTTAAAACCTAAAGCTGCAAATTCGCCATCATCTGTTGATTTTACAATTACTTCTGTTCCATCTTCATATTGACCTTTAATATCTGCAACTTCATCTGGCGCTGGTAAATAATCAACAACAGCATCTAAAAGAGGTTGAACACCTTTATTTTTAAAAGCAGTTCCACACATCATAGGTACGATACTTAAATTTAAACAACTTTTCTTTATGCCATTTTTAATCTCAGATTCACTAAGCTCTTCTCCACCAAAATATTTTTCCATTAGTAAATCATCGTTCTCAGCAACAGCTTCTACTAATTTTTCTCTATATTCTTGTGCTTTTTCTAAAAGTTCACTTGGAATTTCTTTTTCAACGTAAGTTGTAGGCTTGCTTTCATCTTCCCAAACTAATGCTTTCATGGTTATTAAATCTACCACGCCTTTAAATTCATCTTCAGCACCGATTGGAATTTGGATAGGAACTGGATTAGCTTTTAATCTATCTTTGATTTGTTGTTCAACATTATAAAAATTTGCTCCAATTCTGTCCATTTTATTTACAAAAACTATCCTTGGAACACCATATTTATTTGCTTGTCTCCAAACAGTTTCGCTTTGTGGCTGAACACCACCAACAGAACAAAATACAGCCACCGCACCGTCTAAAACCCTCATAGATCTCTCAACTTCAATAGTAAAATCAACGTGTCCTGGGGTGTCTATAAGATTGATTTGATGGTCTTTCCAAAAGCAAGTAGTAGCAGCCGATGTAATTGTAATGCCTCTTTCTTTTTCTTGCTCCATCCAATCCATAGTAGCAGCACCGTCATGAACTTCACCAATCTTATGGCTCATTCCAGTAAAAAATAGAATTCTTTCACTTGTTGTTGTTTTTCCAGCATCTATATGTGCAGCAATACCGATGTTTCTTACCATATTTAAAGGTGTTTTTCTTGCCATTAAATATCCTTTCTATTACCAACGATAATGAGCAAATGCTTTGTTAGCTTCTGCCATTTTATAAGTATCTTCTTTCTTCTTAAATGAAGCACCTTTTGAATTTGCAGCATCTATTAATTCATATGCTAGTTTTTCTATCATAGTTCTTTCACTTCTTTTTCTAGCAAAAGATATAATCCATCTAATAGCAAGTGCTTGCTGTCTTGCTGGACGAACTTCGATTGGAACTTGATAGGTAGCTCCACCTACTCTTCTTGCTTTAACTTCTAATATAGGCTTGATATTCTCAATGGCATCATTAAAAATGTCAATTCCTTTTTGCTCTAAATTTTTACTATCTATTAAATCTAAAGCACCATACATAATCTCAGTGGCTACACTTTTTTTTCCATCATACATAAGTGAGTTAATAAATTTAGTGATTATTTTGTTTCCATAAATTGGATCAGGCATAACTTCCCTAACAGGGGCTCTTCTTCTTCTCATTTTATTCCTTCAAATTTTAATTTTACTCAAACTTAGCCAAAACTCGGGCTAGTCTGTTTAACTAAACTATTTTTTAGGTCGTTTAGCACCGTATTTTGATCTCGAAACTGTTCTTTTTGCAACACCTGCTGTGTCTAATGCACCACGAACAATATGATATTTAACACCTGGTAAATCTTTTACCCTACCGCCTCTTACTAAAACGATTGAGTGTTCTTGTAGATTATGTCCTTCGCCACCGATATAGCTAATAACTTCAAATCCACTTGTTAGCCTTACTTTGGCAACTTTTCTCAAAGCTGAGTTAGGTTTTTTAGGAGTTGTTGTATAAACTCTTGTACAAACACCTCTTCTTTGAGGGCAATTTTGCAACGCCGGTGATTTAGATTTAGTAATCACTTTTTTACGTTCTTTTCTGACCAATTGATTTATGGTTGGCACAATATTTTCCTTTCATCATTAAATTTATTAAAAAAAGCTAATTTTAGCAAACCTTGGCTTAAAAAATTGTAAATTTTTAAAAAATTTTGTTAAATTTTATTAATCATTTTTTAAAACAAATTTTCCACCCCCACAAAATAATAAACAAAAAGAGATGCCTAAATATAAATAAACTATCTCAGGAACCAATCCTCCAACTGGCGTAATGAAAAATAAAGAATTAGAATAAGCCGTATATAAAACAACACCAAATGTTAAGATTAAAATCAAGCAAGCAAATCTTGTATAAATTCCAACTATAATCATAATTGGGATTACAACTTCACTCACATATACAAAATATCCTAAAAATCCAGGAATTCCAGATTTTTCTAAAATAGAAATAACGTTAGATATTCCATATTTTATTTTAAAAATTCCATGATATAAAACACAAATTCCTAAGAATATTCTTAATAATAAAAGTCCAAAATTTGGTAAATTTAAAATTTTTAACATATTGTTTCCAAAGCATAATTTACTTCCAAAGAGTTAGTACTCTTTGGAATTTTATTTATTTGACTTTAATTTAATTTTTTTATTTTTATAAAGCCCAGTTCCAACTGGCACCATTCTTCCTAAAATAACGTTTTCTTTCAAATCTTCAAGATAATCAAATTTACCTATAATACTAGATTCTGTTAAAACTTTGGTAGTTTCTTGGAATGAGGCTGCTGAAATAAAACTATCACTTCCAATAGCGGCACTAGTAACGCCTAATAAAATTGGCTCAGCTATAGCAGGCTCTCCGCCTAATTTGATAATTTTTTCATTTTCTTCTCTAAATTTACGCCTACTAACCAAATCTCCAACGATAAAACTTGTATTTCCGCTATCTAGAATTCTAATTTGTCTAAGCATTTGAGAAACAATTATTTCAATATGTTTATCATTTATAGCAACACCTTGATTTCTATAAACTTGTTGAATTTCGCTAATCAAATAATAATGAAGTGCTTTTTCGCCTAAAATTCTAAGAACATCATGGCTACTAATAACTCCATCTGTTAATTTTTCTCCTGCATGTATAAATTCTCCTGGCCTTACTTGAATTTGACGGTTTTTGTCAATCAAATACTCAACGCTAGTTCCATTTGATGATTCTATAACAATCCTCTCTTTTGATCTAAGAGGTTTATCAAATCTTACCTTTCCATCAATTTCAGCAATTACTGCTATATTTTTTGGTTTTCTAGCTTCAAAAAGTTCACTAACTCTTGGTAAACCGCCTGTAATATCGTTTGATTTTGCAACGGCTTTTGGAACTTTAGCAAGAGTATCTGCTAAATTTACTCTAGCTCCATCACTAACAAAAATAGCGGTTTTTGGCTCGATTTGATATCTTAGAATTTCTCCATCATCAGTTGCTATTAATATATACGGCTTAATTCCTTGCGGTAAATATTCATTAATAACTAAACGAGTTTGACCAGTAAGCTCATCGTATTGCTCTGTAGCACTAAAACCAGGCTCAATATCTTCAAAACTAACAACACCGCTAGATTCTGCTATAATCGGTGAAGAATATGGATCCCATTCAGCAATCACTACTCTATCGACACTTTCTGGTCTAACCAAAACATCGCCCACCTTAACATATGAATTATCGTCAAGTTCAATTATGGAATTTCTAGGGATATAAAATCTATTAGCTTCTCTACCTTGGGTATCAGCTATAACCACAAAAAGACCTTTTTCAGATACTTTATAGCCTTTTTTTATGCTTTTAATTCTCTCTAAATCGCCGCCTTTTAATATAAAAAATTTAATTACTCCATTGGCATTTGATTTAATTACTTGACTAATTGGCTCTCCATCTGCTATTTTAATCTCACTTGCATAAGGAATACGGTTTGGAACATTCCATCCTTCTTTAACAACTTCAACTATGCTTTCATTTTCTTCAACACTATCTCCGCTTGCATAAGGCAAGAAGTATTTTCCCTCAATCTTACCACTAACACCTGCTAACTCATTAGGTTTTGCAAGATTATGTTTTCTAAGAGTAAATTTAGCCTCATCTTTGTTGGATGTAATAGTAATAATAATATCCTCATGGACGCTTTCTATATTAATCTTTCCGCTAAATGGTGCTTTTATCTTAGGTTCAACTATCAAAATAGCAGCATTTCTTCTATTTGAAACGATATATTTACCATTATTTTCATAAGCTTTTATATTATAATACCTCACAAAGCCCTCTTTTTTAGCAACAACTTGTCTATCTTGTTGCTCGGCCGATGCAGTTCCACCAATATGGAAGGTTCTTAAAGTTAGCTGTGTGCCTGGCTCACCGATTGATTGAGCTGATATAATTCCTACAGCTTCTCCTGGTTTTACTAATTTGCCCTCGCCCAAATTTACACCATAACATTTAGAGCAAACCCCTTTTTTAGCCTTACAAGTAATTGGAGTTCTAATACTTACAGATTTAATACCAGCTTCGCTTATAGCTTTTGCCATTTCTTCATCAAGTAAAGTTCCTTCTGGATATAAAATTTCATTTGTAATAGGATCTATCACATCATCACTCAAAACTCTTCCTAAAATTCTATCTTCTAAACTCTCAATCAACTCCCCATTAGAAGTAATTTCTGTAACTTCTATACCTTCATGAGTTCCGCAATCATCAATAGTAACTTTGACATTTTGACCAACATCTATCAATTTTCTTGTCAAATAACCAGCACTAGCCGTTTTTAAAGCAGTATCAGCAAGACCTTTTCTGGCACCGTGAGTTGAAATAAAATATTCCAATACATTTAATCCTTCACGGAAATTTGAAATGATTGGAGTTTCAATAATGCTTCCATCAGGCTTTGCCATAAGCCCTCTCATACCAGCAAGTTGGCGAATTTGTGCTGAACTACCTCTAGCACCACTATCTGCCATCATATAAATTGAGTTAAAGCCGCTCTTATCTGATTTGATCAAATTCATCATTTCGCTAGCTACTTGATTACCTGTCTCAGTCCAAATATCTAATATTTTATTATGTTTTTCGCTATCTGTTAAAAGCCCTACTCCATGTTGTTTTTGAATTTCTTGAACCTGTTTTTTGGCTTCATTTATATATTTATCTTTTGATTCTGGTATTATAATATCGGCTACTGATATAGAAACTGCAGCTTTTGTTGCCGATTTAAAACCTAAATTTTTTAAATCATCTAAAAATTTAGCAGTAATCTCAGTGCCTCCTATTTTATAGACTTGATCAACTAGATTAGAAATATCTTTTTTCTTCATTATTTTATTCCAAAGATTATCATCTATAAAATCAGGTATAACGGATTTAATTAATAATCTTCCAGCTGTAGTAAAGAGAGTTCTGCCATTAATCATTGTTTTAATTTTTGCATGGATATCTAAAAATCCAGTATCAACTGCTACCATAACCTCATCAACACTAGCGTAAATTTTATTTGTGCCAATAGCATTTTCTTTTTCTAAAGATAGATAATAAATTCCTAAAACCATATCTTGCGATGGAACGCAAACTGCTTTACCACTTGCAGGAAGTAAAATATTCATAGAACTTAACATTAAAGTTTTGCACTCAGCAATAGCTTCTTGAGAAAGCGGAACATGAACAGCCATTTGATCGCCATCAAAATCAGCATTAAAAGCAGCACAAACTAGCGGATGAAGTCTAATTGCCTTACCTTCAACTAAAACAGGATGAAATGCTTGAATAGACATTTTATGAAGAGTTGGAGCTCTATTTAGCATAACAGGATAATCTTTTACGACCTCTTCTAAGCACTCCCAAACTTCATTAGTTTTTTCATCAATCATTCTTTTAGCTTGTTTTACTGTTGTAGCATAGCTTTTTTCTTGCAATCTTGCTATAAGGTGGGGCTTAAAAAGTTCTAATGCCATAGTTTTTGGTAATCCGCATTGATCCATTCTTAAATTTGGACCAACAACAATAACTGAACGACCAGAAAAATCAACTCTTTTACCTAATAAATTTTGTCTAAAACGCCCTTGTTTGCCTTTAATTATCTCACTTAGTGATTTTAATGGACGTTTATTTGCACCTTTTACTGCATTTGCCCTTCTTCCATTGTCAAAAAGAGCATCAACTGCTTCTTGAAGCATTCTTTTTTCATTTCTTATAATAATTTCAGGTGCATCAAGTTCTAATAGTCTTTTTAATCTTGTATTTCTATTGATAACTCTTCTATATAAATCATTAACATCAGAAACGGCAAATTTACCACCATCCAAACTAACAAGAGGTCTTAAATCTGCAGGTAGAATCGGAAGAGCTGTTATCATCATCCATTCTGGGCGATTACCAGATGACACAAAACCTTCAATAACTTTTAATCTTTTTACAATGCTTTTCTTTTTGGACTCTGAATTTGTAGAACTCATTTCTTCTTTCAATTGTGATAAAATTTCTATTAAATCTAATTCACAAAGAAGATCTCTAATAGCTTCTCCGCCCATTCTTGCACGAAATCCCGTATCATAGAATTTTTGACTTAAGAACTGGTACTGCTCTTCATTTAAGACTTCATATTTTTCAACTTTTTTAGAATTTTCATTATCATAAAAAGCTTCACCAGAATTTTCAACTATATAAGCTTCATAGTAAAGAACTCTTTCTAAATCTTTCATCTTTATGTCAAGCAAAGTCCCAATTCTACTAGGAAGTGAATTTACATACCAAATGTGAGCAACTGGCGTAACTAGCTCAATATGCCCCATTCTACTTCTTCTTACTTTTGAAGCAGTGATTTCAACTCCACATTTTTCACACTTATGCCCCTTAAAACGCATTTTTTTATATTTACCACATAAACACTCATAATCTCTAACAGGACCAAAAATTTTAGCACAAAATAGCCCATCTCTTTCGGGTTTTAAAGTTCTATAATTAATAGTCTCTGGTTTTTTAACTTCACCATGACTCCATGATCTTATCTCATCGGGGCTTGCTAATTTTATCTGAACTGCATCAAAGTCGTGAGGTCTATCTTCTGCATTTATTTCAATTTTAACTAAATCACTCATCAGCGTCTTCCTTTTTATAAATATCAATATCAAGTGCTAATGATTTAAGCTCTTTTGTTAGCACAAAAAATGTCTCTGGAATTCTTGCACTTGGAACATTTTCACCTCTAGTTAAGGCTTTATAAGCCTCAAATCTTCCCTCAACATCATCTGATTTGATCGTTAGCATTTCTCTTAAGGTATAAGCTGCACCATAAGCTTCTAATGCCCAAACTTCCATCTCTCCAAATCTTTGTCCGCCACTAAGTGCTTTACCACCAACTGGCTGTTGGGTTACTAAACTATATGGTCCTGTGCTTCTTGCATGAACTTTTTCATCAACTAAATGGTGTAATTTTAAGTAGTACATACAACCAACATTTACTCTTTCTTTAAATTTTTCACCAGTAATTCCATCATATAGTTCTGTTTTTCCATCACTATCAATATTAGCTAATTCAAAAAGCTTAACAAAATCTTCTGGAACTATACCTTCAAAAATAGGAGCTGCAAATTTAACACCCTTGCTCCAATCTCTTGCATATTTTAAAAGATCTTGATCGCTTATTAAACTAAGTTCGTTTTTGGCGTCCATTAATTTTGCTGTATCTGCTATTTGTATCATCTTAGCTCTTAAATTTGATAACCACTCGCCTGTTTTTTCTTCTAAAATTTGCTCAATTTGCTCACCTAAACGCCAACCAACCAATCCTAAATGGCTCTCCATGATTTGTCCTATATTCATACGACTTGGAACGCCCAATGGATTTAAAACAATATCAACTCTTTGACCATTTGGTAAATATGGCATATCAACTTCTGGAACTATAGTTGAAACTATACCCTTGTTTCCGTGACGCCCTGCCATCTTATCACCAACTTTTAGTTTTCTTTTTGTGGCTATATAAACTTTAACTAATTTAACAACTCCGCTTGGTAAAATATCATCTTTTTCTAAAATTTCAAGTTTTTCATCATGCTCTTCTTTTAATTTACGCTTTTCATTTTGGAAGTGATTTTTTATATTATCATACTCTTCTTGTATTTTTTTGTCATAAGATTTTACAAATGTATTTAAAGTAAATCTATTTGAATGCTCAAGATCTTCTTTTTTAACAAAACTTCCTGCTTTATATGAATTTTTACCCAAAGTAGCATTTTCTTGAAGTTTATTTTTTATAAGTAAAGAGGTTACTTTTAGCATCTCTTCCCTATCTAGCATTAAAAGTCTATCGTGATGTTCCTTTTCTAATCCCATTTTTTCAATTTCGTATGCTTTTTGAGATCTATGATCTTTTTCATATCCTTTTTTAGTGAAAATTTTAACATCTACAACAACGCCTTCGGTAGAGCCTGTAACATACATTGATTTATTTGCCACGTGTCCTGCTTTTTCTCCAAAAATAGCTCTTAAAAGTCTCTCTTCTGGAGTTGGTTTTACCTCACCTTTTGGAGTAACTTTTCCAACTAAAATCATACCAGCTTTAACTTCTGTTCCTATTTTTACTATACCGCTTTCATCAAGATGAGCAAGCTCTTCTTCTTTTACATTTGGTATATCTCTAGTTATCTCTTCAACACCATCTTTTAACTCTCTAGCTTCTATTTCTTTTTCATAAATATGCACACTGGTATAAGCATCTTGACGAATCATCTTCTCACTCATAACAACAGCGTCTTCATAATTATAACCATGCCAAGGCATAAATGCTATTAAGGCATTTTTACCGATAGCAAGTTCGCCACCATCCATGCTAGCACCATCAGCAATAACTTGACCTTCTGATACAAAATCTCCTTTTTTAACGATCGGATGTTGCGAGAACATAGTATTTTGGTTTGTTCTAAGATTTTTTTCCATTGAATAATGATCAATAAAAGGACCATTTAAATCTTCGCCTAAAATAAATATATTTTTGCTATCTACTTTTTCAATAGTTCCAGCTCTTTTTGCCTTAATAGCCCCCCAAGAATCACGAGCAATGGTAGCCTCCATACCAGTACCAACCAATGGTGCAGTTGATCTTAGGAGAGGAACTGCTTGTCGTTGCATATTTGAACCCATCAAAGCCCTATTTGCATCATCGTGTTCTAAAAATGGTATCAAAGAAGCAGCAACGCCTGCTACCATACCAGAACAAAGATCTATTAATGATACTTCTTCTTTTTTTGCAAGAATAGTTTCGCCATCTTTTCGTGCTTCTAAAAAATCATCTATTAAATTTCCATCATCATCTATTTTTGCAGAAGCAGCAGCAATGACTAAATTTTCTTCTTGTGTAGCTGTTAAATAAACAATTTCATCTGTTACTTTACAATTTACAACCTTTTTGTAAGGCGCTTCAACAAAACCTAAATCATTAACTTTTGCATATGTTGCTAAAGTATTTATAAGACCTATGTTTTGACCTTCAGGTGTTTCAATAGGACAAATTCTACCATAATGAGTTGGATGAACATCTCTTACTTCAAATCCAGCTCTTTCTTTCACTAAACCACCCTCTCCAAGTGCTGAAAGTCTTCTTTTATGGGTTATCTCGCTTAAAGGATTAGTTTGATCCATAAACTGACTTAACTGCCCACCTGTAAAAAATTCAATCAATGTAGAAGTTATCGTTTTAGGATTTATTAAATCATAAGGCATAAGCTCATCAATATTTCCACCTAAAGTTATAAATTTATCTCTAATTGCTTTTTGCAGCTTCACAAATCCAAGATGTGTTTCATTTGCTAAAAGCTCTCCAATAGATCTAATTCTTCTATTTCCTAAATGATCTCTATCATCAATAAATCCTTGACCATTTTTAACTTTTATTAGATACTGCACAGTTTTTATGATATCTTCACTTGTCATTACAGTTACATATTCAGGAACATCTAAGCCAAGTTTATGATTCATCTTCATTCTACCAACTTTTGTTAAATCATATCTTTCTGGATTAAAAAATAGATCTTTTACAAAAGTTCTGGCCGCATCTTTTACAACTGGCTCTCCCGGTCTCATAACCTTATAAATTCTAATAGCAGCTAAATCATTTTCATCATCAATTCCTTCGGTTTGACTTAAAATTTTTAAGGTTTCATTGTCTTGTAAAAATGAATTTATGATACTATTATCAACACCTTTTGCAAGGTCATTTGCTATTTCAATACTTGTTTGGGTGGATAGAATTTTTTCTATTTTTGCTTCATCTAAGGATGATAGGATATCATATAGTACTTCTCCACTATCACCATCTATTACAGGGCTTGCTAAGTATCTTTCTAGTAAAAGCTCCATTGGATACTCAACAAATTTAATTCCCTCTTCTATTAACGCATCTGCTTTTTTCTTAGTTAATCTCTTTCCAGATTGATGAATTATATTTCCTTTTTCATCTTTTATATCATAATCTACTTTTGTACTATAATCATTAAAATCAAATTTTGTTACAAATTTACCATTTTTTATAAATAAGGTTTTGACTGGGTAAAATAGTTTAATAATATCTTGTTTTTTATATCCCATTGCCCTAAATAGGATAGTTATTGGCATTTTTCTTCGTTTGTTAATTCTAACATATAAAACATCTTTTACATCATATTCAAAATACAACCAACTGCCTCTATCTGGTATAATTTGTGCGGTATAAATTCTTCTATTAACAACAGTAGGGCTATCTTCTTCTTTAAAAATAACACCTGGACTTCTATGAAGCTGATTAACAACAACCCTCTCAACACCATTTATAATAAAAGATACTCTATCTGTCATCAAAGGAATATCACGTATTAAAATATCTTGCTCTTTTACATCTTTTACGCCTAATTTTTCACCTGTTTTTTCATCTTTTTCATAAATAACAAGCCTAATCTTCATTTTTAAAGAAACCGAGTATGTAAGACCACGCTCCATGCACTCTCTAACTGTATATTTTGGCTTTAAAATTTCACTACTTACATATTCTATACTTAGTCTATTTTGCGGATCGTGTATAGGAAAAATGGATTTAAAAACTTTTTCTATACCGCTATTTTTGGTTGAATCATTTATATTTATAAAATCATCAAAACTCTTTTTTTGTAATTGTAATAAATTTGGAATTTCAATCTCTTTTTTAACTTTTGAAAAGTCAATTCTAAGACGATTTCCGGAATAAAGGCTATTTAGCATATTATCACCCCATGGCAAAAATTTTGAAAGAAAGATTGGTGCTAAGTTAGCACAAATTTTAAGGGGAATGTCCCCTTATTTTATAATAACAAAATAAAACTTATTTAAGTTCTACTTTTGCTCCAGCTTCTTCAAGCTCTTTTTTAGCAGCTTCAGCATCTTCTTTACTAACGCCTTCTTTTAGAGTTGAAGGAGTTTGTTCAACTGCATCTTTTGCCTCTTTTAAGCCAAGTCCAGTTAAAGCTCTAACTACTTTAATAACATTTATTTTTTTATCTCCAGCATCAACCAAAACAACATCAAATTCTGTTTTTTCTTCTTCTACTGCCGCAGCACCTCCCGCAACAGCACCTGCAACCATAACTGGTGCTGCACTAACTCCAAATTTTTCTTCAAATTCTTTTACTAATTCACTTAATTCTAAAACTGTAAGATTAGAAATATACTCTAACACATCTTCTTTTGTAATTGCCATCTTTATTCTCCTAAATTATATTATGCTGTTTGTTCTTTTTTTTCTTTAAGCGCATTCAAGCCAATTGTAAAATTCTGAATTGGTGCATTCCAAACCTGAAGCAACATCGCAATAAGCTCGTCGCGACTTGGCATTTTTGAAAGTGCTACAACTTTTTCTACTCCGCAAATTTCTCCATCAATATGGGCTGATTTTATATTAAATAAATCATTATTTTCAGCAAATTTAGCAGCCACCTTAGTAACGTTAAGTTGCTCACCCCAAATGAAAATATTTGTATCTTTTAATACAAAACCATCAATTCCTGCATTTTTTAGTGCTAAACTAGCAAGAGTATTTTTAACAACTTGAACCTTAACATCCAAATCTTTTGCAGATTTTCTTAACTCTTCAAGTTTTTTAACACTCAAACCCTTAAACTCACTAACAACAATGCCGCTTGATTCTTTAAAGCTTTCACTTAAAGTATTAATAAGATCAGATTTTTTATCTCGTGTCAATTTTTCTCCTTTCCGATCAGTGATTTCAAGCAGAGAGAGTAAAACTCAATTAAGCTTATAGCCTCGGCTATCTCCAATCTAAGATATATTTTACTACCTTAAATCAATAAGTTCTTGAGTATCAAGACTAATTGAAGGACTCATAGTTAAAGAAAGCGTTGCATTTTTAATATATCTTCCTTTAGCAGATGCTGGCTTATGCCTATTTATAGCTTTGACAAATGTAGTTAAATTGCTAAGCAGTTGCTCTTCTGTAAAACTAACCTTTCCAATTCCTGCGTGAATATTGCCCTGTTTATCAACTCTAAAATTTACTTGACCACTTTTTGCATTATTTACAGCCTCAGCTACATCCATAGTAACTGTTCCTGTTTTTGGGTTTGGCATAAGACCTTTTGGCCCTAAAATTCTACCAACTTTACCAACAAGACCCATTAAATTTGGAGTTGCGATTAAAACATCAAAATTTATAACTCCCTTTTGGATATCTTCAATCAAATCGTCGCTTCCAACAACATCAGCACCAGCTTTTAATGCTTCATCAGCCTTTAAATCTTTAGCTATAACTGCAACTCTAACCGTTTTTCCTGTTCCAGCAGGTAAAACTACAGATCCTCTAACCATTTGATCTGCATATTTAGGGTCAACATTTAATTTTAACGCTATCTCTACTGTTTCATCAAATTTAGCAGAAGCAAGTGTTTTAACTACACTAACTCCTTCTTGTGAAGTGTAAATTTTATCTACTTCTATTTTTTTTAATAACTCTTCAAATCTTTTTGAATTCTTCTTCATAAATTTCTCCGCATTTAATTTGCTTCCACTTTTATTAATAACCTTAGTGGTAAAGGTTTAATCAACTACATTAATTCCCATTGATCTAGCAGAACCAGCTATAATTTTAGCAGCTTGCTCTCTATCTGTAGTATTTAAATCTGCTATTTTTTTCTCAACTATTTCTAGAATTTGAGCTTTAGTTAATTGACCTACTTTATTTTTTAAAGGATTATCTGATCCTTTTTGAATTCCTGCTGCCTTTTTAATCAAATCAGTCGCAGGAGGTTGTTTGGTAATAAATGTAAAACTTTTATCTGCATAAACAGTAATCACAACAGGAATATTAAAACCCGCCATATCTTTTGTTCTTTCATTAAAAGCCTTACAAAATTCCATAATATTCACACCCTTTTGCCCTAAAGCTGGACCTACTGGCGGACTTGGATTTGCCTTTGCGGCTGCTATTTGTAATTTTATCTCGCCTATAACCTTCTTAGCCATAAACTATCTCCTTTATTTTTAAACAATTTTTTCAACTTGTGAATACAAAATCTCAACAGGCGTGCTTCTGCCAAAAATAGAAACATTTAATTTTAGCGTGCCATGTATCATATCGTATTCTTCAACAGTGCCATTAAAATTAGCAAAAGGACCTTCAATAACTCTAACAACTTCTCCATACTCAAAAGATATTTTTGGTTTCGGAGCTGCTCTTGTATTAACTTTATCAAGAATAAGCTCTATATCTTTATCGCCTAATGGACTTGGTTTTTTAGACTCACCTATAAATCGTCCAACTTTTGGAAGCATTTGAATTCGATGCCAAAGTGCAGTATCTAACTCAAGTTCAGCAAAGCAATATCCAGGATACAAACTTCTTTCTTTTATTGCTTGCTTACCATTTTTGACATCAATTACATCTTCAGTCGGAACTACAACTTGTTTGATTCTGTCACCTAAACCATGACTATCAACCAATGCTTCAATAGCATTTTTAACACTCATTTCCGAACCAGCATAAGTTTGAATAGCATACCATTTAAAAGCCATATCAACCTCACACTATCTTAGGAATAGAAAAAGACATCAATAAATCAATTAAAGCTAGAAAAATTGAAATAATAGCAACAACCACTAAAACAGTTATAAACGCTGTCCTAACTTGTTGTGAAGTAGGAAATATTATCTTGTAAAGCTCTGCTTTTGCTTGATTTATGTAATTTTTAAATTTTTCCATATTAAACCTTAAATTTGTGGCAGGGCAAGAGGGACTCGAACCCCCAACCATCGGATTTGGAATCCGGCGCTCTACCATTAGAGCTATTGCCCTAAAATATAATTAGCCCTTTAGCTTAACTTCTTTATGAATAGTATGTTTTCTTAATCTTGGGCAATACTTTTTTAATTCTAACTTTGCAGTTGTTGTTTTACTATTTTTATAAGTACTATAATTAATATCACCACTTTCAGTGCATTTTAATCCTACTTTAATTCTCATTATATATCATCCCTTCTATAAATATAGGGCTAGAATTCTAGCCCATTTTTTTAAAATAAATTAAGCAATAACCTTTGAAACAACACCAGAACCAACAGTTCTACCACCCTCACGGATAGCAAATCTCGTTCCTTGCTCTAAAGCAATTGGATGAATAAGTTCAACTGTAATTTTAACATTATCGCCTGGCATAACCATTTCAGTTCCTTCAGGGAGAGCTATAGTTCCAGTTACGTCAGTTGTTCTTACATAAAATTGCGGTCTATAGTTATTGAAAAATGGAGTATGTCTTCCACCCTCTTCTTTTGTTAGTATATAGACTTCAGCTTCAAATTTATTATGTGGAGTAATTGAGCTTGGTTTGCATAAAACCATACCTCTTTCAACATCTTCTTTTTTTGTTCCTCTAAGCAATACGCCGATATTATCTCCAGCTTCACCTTGATCTAGTTCTTTTCTAAACATTTCAACACCAGTAACTGTTGTAGTTTGAGTTGGTCTAATACCTACTATTTCAATAGTCTCACCTACTTTTACAACACCTTTTTCTACCCTACCAGTAACAACAGTTCCGCGACCTGAAATAGAGAAAACATCTTCTATTGGCATAAGAAATGCTTTATCGGTATCTCTTTCTGGAGTTGGAATATAACTATCAACAGCATCCATTAATTCCATAATTTTAGCTGACCACTCACCATCATTACCAGCTTTTGCTTCTTCAAGAGCTTGAAGTGCTGAACCAGCCACAATTGGAGTATCATCACCAGGGAATCCATATTCATTCAATAATTCTCTAACTTCCATTTCAACTAATTCTAGAAGTTCATCATCATCTACCATATCTTTTTTGTTTAAAAATACCACAATATAAGGAACGCCTACTTGTCTTGAAAGCAAAATGTGCTCTCTTGTTTGAGGCATAGGACCATCAGCAGCACTTACAACCAATATAGCACCATCCATTTGTGCAGCACCAGTAATCATATTTTTAACATAATCAGCGTGACCAGGACAATCAACGTGTGCATAATGTCTAGCAACTGTTTCATACTCTATATGAGATGTTGCAATAGTAATACCACGCTCTTTTTCTTCAGGTGCATTATCTATATTGTCATAATCTTTTAGCTCTGCTAAACCTTTTCTTGAAAGAACCGCTGAAATAGCAGCTGTCAATGTAGTTTTGCCATGATCGACGTGACCAATAGTACCAATGTTAACATGTGGCTTACTTCGATTAAATTTTTCTTTAGCCATCTTTATCCTCCATAAATAATATCTTGTTTTATAAAATCTGTGTGTTTAGCATTATATCTGTTTTGATGGAGCTCATAGTGGGACTTGAACCCACGACCTCTTCCTTACCAAGGAAGTGCTCTACCTCTGAGCCATATGAGCAAAAAACTCATGGCAAAAGCAAACTTTCTACTAAATAAACATACACAAACAACTTTTATTGAAAATCTTAACTAAAATACTGCATAAAAATTTTACAGCTCCCAGTTAGATTTCTAAAATGGAGCGGGAAACGAGGCTCGAACTCGCGACCCTCAGCTTGGAAGGCTGATGCTCTAGCCAACTGAGCTACTCCCGCACAATTTAAATGGTGGTGAGACGTGGATTCGAACCACGGAAGACATAGTCAGCAGATTTACAGTCTGCCCTCGTTGGCCACTTGAGTATCTCACCTAATATAATTAAATATATTAGCATTATCTGGTCAAACACTGTTTAAATGGAGCTGGTGAACGGACTTGAACCGCCGACCTACTGCTTACAAGGCAGTAGCTCTACCGACTGAGCTACACCAGCACCAATGAATTTAAAAATGAAATTATAGCTTAAAATATCTATTATGTCAAGAGTTTTTAAGATTTTTTTCTTAAATTTAATATTTTTAAAATTTAATATTAAATTTTATTGCAATGCCTCTGCAATTAACTCAACAGGATTGACACATCTAATATCGCATTTATCGATATTTAAAACATTATTAAGCTGCATCCTGCACGCACTACATTCCGCACTTACAAAATTCGCATTAGTTTTTTTAATCATACCAGTTTTTTCAAGTCCAGCTTTTCTACTTAAATTATAACGATTTGTCTGCATGGTAACCCCACCAAATCCACAACATTTATTTGGATTTTTCATTTCTATTATTTTAAAATTTTTGTTTAGAAGATTTCGTGGCTCCTTATAAATTCCTTGCATTTTTCTAGCATGACAAGGATCGTGATATGTAATAGAAATATCTGTTCTGTTTTTATTGGCTAAAATTTCGCTTAAATTTGTAAATTTATCAAAAAATTCCGTAGCTAAAAATATCTTATCTTTTAACTCAATGGCTCTTTCTTGCCAAGATTTTTCATCGCTAAAAACATGCTCATAATCAACTCTAATCATAGCCGAACAGGTGGCTTCTGGAATAATAATTGCTTCTAAATTTAATTTTTCAAAATATTCAATATTAAATTTAGCCAAAGATTTTACTCTCTTAATATCGCCAGTAAAATACATTGCAGCCCCGCAACAGGCTTGTTTTTTCATCAAATGAACGTTAATTTTTAAGGTTTTGCAAATTTTTAAAATACTTTCACCAATATTTGTATAAGCATAATTTCCCATACAGCCTATAAACAGCCCTATTGTTTTATCACCACCGTTATCTATAAACTCAGGATGTGAATTTAAAAAACTCTTTTTTGAAGCAGTCGGTAAAAGCCTCTCTTTTTTTATAATTGGAAGCGAAAATCTAGCCTTCATCGAATTTGTAAATTTTTCATTTTGAATTTTAAACGCACAACTTTGAAAAATATAACCCATTTTAGCGGCTATATCTAAAATTTTTCTATGACTTAAAAACCAAAATGCTATTTTTTTATACCACGAAATACCATATTTTTCAGAAATATCAACCCTAACGCTCTCAATAGCTGTATCAACTCTTAAATTTTTAGGACAAGCCTCAACACAATTCGTGCATAAAAAACAGCTCTCAAATATCTGTTTTGCACTTTTATCTAAATTTAAATCGCCATTTTTATAAGCACCTAAAAGATCTAAAAATCCTCTAGGAGAAGTCGTTTCATCTCTATTTATATCATAAATAGTGCAAACTTGAATGCACTTTCCGCACTTTACGCAAGCATTGCTAATATCCAATAAATCAATCATACTGTTTTTGAAAACCTCTTCTCATTTTCTTTCATATACTCATCAAAACACATCGCAATATTTCGTATCAAAAGCGTGCCAGTTTGAGTTATTTCAATGCATTTTTCACTAACATTTACAAAATTATCATACTCTTTTAATTTTTCTAAGCTATGCCTAAAATGTTCTTTAAAATTTACATTAAATTTATCTTCAATCCTAGAAATATCTAAATAAAAATTACTCATCAATCCCATAATAACGGCTTTTCTAAGTATATCTTCATCTTTTAATAAAATTCCCTTACAAAACGGAAGCTTATTATTATCGATTGCATTTTCATACTCATTTAAATCCTTAAAATTTTGAGCATAATGCCTTTGTCCTTCGCCTATGCTAGTAAGACCAACACCAATTAAATTAGCTCCGCTTTTTGTAGTATAGCCTTGAAAATTTCTGTGCAAACTACCATTTTTAAGAGCTTTAAAAAGTTCATCTTCTGGTTTTGCATAGTGATCCATTCCTATCATTTTATAGCCATTTTGAGTCAAAAAATCATGTGTAAATTTTAAAATTTCAAGCTTTACTTTTGGAGTTGGGAGCGTTGCTTCATCAAATTTTCTCATCGATTTTTTAATCCAAGGAACATGAGCGTAGTTGAAAATGGCGTATCTATCGGTATTTAATTTCAAAGATAACTCTAAAGTATTTTTAAAACTATCTAAATTTTGATACGGAAGACCATAAATTAAATCCATATTTACTGATTTTATGCCATATTTTCTAACTAAATTCACTGCATTTTGGGTAGTTTCAAAAGGTTGGATGCGGTGAATTTCTGTTTGAACTAAATCATTAAAATCTTGCACACCAAAACTAACTCTATTAAATCCATTTTCTACAAAAATTTTAACTTGATCTTCATTTAAAAATCTAGGATCAATCTCACAGCTTATCTCAGCGTCTTTACTAAAATTTTTAAAATGACTTTTGATAGCCTTTATGATTCTCTCAAGCTCTTTTGCATCATAAAATGTAGGAGTTCCTCCGCCAAAATGCATCTGAGTTACAACCCTTTTTGTATTGACTAATTTGCTTAAAATTTCTAACTCTTTTTCTAAATAATCAATGTATCTATCCATCTTATCTTTTTTGCTAGTATAAATCACATTGCAACCACAAAAATAACAAGCCGACCTACAAAATGGAAAGTGAAAATATAGCGAAAGGGGAGTTTGATCGCTTTGATTTTTAAGTTCATTTATGTATGATTGATAGCTAAATTCTTCGCTAAATTCTAACGCCGTTGGATAGCTTGTATATCTTGGTCCTGGCTTAGAATACTTAGCAAATTCATCAAAATTTATGAAAGAATTTTTCATATCTCATCTCCTTACTCCATAATAGTATCTAAATTTACAAATAAATTCGGATAGTCTTGTTTGATTTTTTTTACTAATTGATTTAAATCGATATTTAAAATTTGAAGATTTGGATTTTGCTTCAAAATTTCACCTATTTTATTTAGACAAACGCTCCAAACATCACCAAAATCGACAGGCAAGTACTTCATTATAATCTTTTCAAGTCTTAATTCAAAATTTTCTTTTGCTAAATTTCTATAGCTTTCTATAAAATCATTAAGAGTTTTTACGCAGACCATCGTATGTAGATTACTATCCTTATCCACTCCAAACCAAGGCTCTTTACTCTTCCAAGAACCGCTTTTTAGAATTAAAGTTTTTGTGTTGTCATTATCAATTATATCAAAAACGGTTCTCTGTTTTGTACTTTTAATAGAACCTAAAATTTGAGTTATTTGCTCTATTTCGTTTTCATAAATTTTATATTCATCGCCCATACTTGCTCCTTGTTCTATTAAGCTAAAACTACCATTTTTTGATTATTTCAATTGGTATTTTTTAAAATTTTAGCTACTTCTTTTGCGTGATAGGTTATTATTAAATTTGCACCCGCTCTTTTTATGCTAATTAGCGTCTCCATCATAACCCTCTCATAGTCAATCACGCCTGCGATTTTCCCTGCTTGCAAAAGTGCATATTCACCGCTTACATTATATGCACAAATTGGAAGAAGAGAATTTTGTCTTAAATCTCTAATAATATCTAAATATGCTAAAGCTGGTTTTATCATCAAAATATCAGCTCCTTGTTTTTCATCCTCTAAACTCTCGCTAATTGCTTCAAAGCGATTTGCTGGATCCATTTGATAAGTTTTTCTATCTCCAAAACTAGGAGAACTTTCAGCCACATCTCTAAAAGGTCCATAATAAGAAGATGCAAATTTGGTAGAATATGCCATAATCGGTAAATTTTCATATCCATTTTTATCAAGGGCTTCTCTTAAAGTTTTTATAATCCCATCCATCATTCCACTTGGAGCTATCATATTAGCACCATTTTTAGCGTGTACTAAGGCTTGCTTTGCTGAAATTTCTAATGTTGCGTCATTATCTACACTATCGCCACACAAAATACCACAATGACCGTGATCAGTGTATTCACAAAAACATAAATCAGTTATTACATATAAATTTGGAAATCTCTCTTTTATCTTTCGAAGAGTTTTTGCAATTATACCATCATCACTTAAAGCATCACTTCCAACACTATCTTTAATCTCTGGAATTCCAAAAAGCAAAATAGCCTTTATCCCTAAATTTACAATCTCTTCACACTCTTTTAAAATTTCATCAACGCTTAATTGAAAAACTCCAGGCATTGAGGCTGTATCAATTCTAATACCGCTTCCAGGAACGACAAAAAGAGGATAAATAAGATCATTTACACTTAAATTTGTTTCTTTAACCAAATCTCTTATATTTGAATTTACCCTAAGTCTTCTAAATCTTCTAAACATAATCTTCACCTCTTTAATTTTCTAAACCCATATAGTTTATCACAACCCTTATAAATAATAGCTAAATTTAAAAAATGTCATTGTCTATTTATTAGCAAAATGAAATATTATTTTGATATAATAAGCATTTTAATTCAATATTAGGAAGCAGTTGTGGATATTGAAATTTCAGAATTTGCAAATTTACCAACAGTGTTTGGAAAGTTTAAAATAATAGCCTTTAAAGAGAATTTTAAAGAGCACTTAGTGATTATGAACGATTTAATTGATAATAAAAATGAAGCTGTAAATGTAAGAATTCATTCAGAGTGCATTACAGGAGATACATTAGGTAGCTTAAAATGCGATTGTGGTGAGCAATTAAGAGCTAGTTTAGATTATATAGAAAAAAACGGCGGGCTTATTTTGTATTTAAGGCAAGAAGGAAGAAATATCGGTCTTTTAAATAAAATAAATGCTTATGCGCTGCAAGACAAGGGCTTTGACACTATAGAGGCAAATCATCAATTAGGATTTAAAGCAGATGAAAGAACTTATGAAATAGTGGATTTTATATTAAATCATTTTGGGATAAAAGAGATAAATTTACTTACCAATAATCCAGAAAAATTACAAGGCCTAAAAAGCGTGAAAATAGTAAAAAGAATTCCAATCATCATAAAAGCAAATAAATTTAATAAAAATTATTTAGAAATCAAAAAAAATCAAATGGGGCATTTGCTTGATGAATGAACAAATTGCTAAATTTTGCGAAATTTTAAATCGTTTTAATAAAATTCATAATCTAACAAATTATAAAAATTTAGATAGCGTGATAAAAGATAGTTTAAGTGGTGCAAAATTTATAACAAACGATCCCAAAATAGCCATTGATGTTGGTAGCGGGGCTGGATTTCCTGCGATATTTTTAGCTATGTATTTTGAAAATTGTCAGTGGCATTTGTTTGAGCCAAATTTTAAAAAATCAAGTTTTTTAACCTGCGTTAAGCTAAATTTAGGGCTTAAAAATATCGCCATCCACTCTAAAAAAATAGAAAAAGATATTAAATTTAAAGCAGATTTAATAACATCAAGAGCTTTAATGAGAGCTGATTTACTTTTAAAAATTTGTAATGGATTTTTTGACGAAAATACTTTATTTATACTATATAAAGGCTCAAATGCACATAATGAAATACAAAATTTAAAAGCAAAAAAAATAGAAATTCATCAAGAAAAAAATAGAAATTTCATAATTTTAAATGGAGTTAAAAATGGGTAAAATTTTGATATTAATTTTAATTTGTGCATTTTGTTATTTTTTGATTTTGCCTAAATTTAGAACCAAAAAAGATAATAAAATCCAAAATTTTGTAGAATGCGATAAATGTAATACTTTTGTTGATATAAAAGAAGCTATCATAAAAAATCAAAAATATATCTGCAAAGATTGCTTAAAAAGGGATAGATAATGCAAATTATAGGGCATAATTTAATCAAATTTGACTACCTAAATTTAATCAAAAATATAGATGAAATTTATAAATTTGATAATTTATTATTCACATATAATGAAGATTTTATAAAAATTTCCATAAAAGAAAATAAAAAATTTTCAATACTTGCAAAAACGGAAGAAGAGATTGTTTTAGCTAACGCTATGGGGGCTAAATTTATAGTTCTTGAGAATTTAATCCTTACAAAAAATGCTATAAATTTAGCAGAATTTTATCTTTTTGATAGCAAAATAGCCATAATATGCGATGATTTAAAAACTGCTATTTTAAATAAAGTTGATGTTTGCATATTTAAAAATGCAATAAAAAATAATTTTTATGAGTGATTAAATTTAAACTCAAATTTAAAATATCATCAAATTTGATCTAAATTTAACACTTTAATTTGTCAATAAGCATTAGCTCAATTTTCAAATTTTTCTTTTATTGATTTTACCTCATCTAATATCTCATAATATAAAATATCATTATGATGAGTTTTATACAAAAACTCTCTAATTTCCATTAAACGCAATTCATCTGGGATCAATGAAGCACAAAAATCAAGTCGTTTAGCCAAAATCGCTTGAACTTGTGAAACCCGCCTCTATCAATGCCTCTTTTTGCATAATTGTTGCCATCAACACCCCTAATTAATCTTTTATCATTATATTTTTTGCACAAATCCCCATCAAATCAAGTCCTGTTCTAATACAAAGCCCAACAATTCCAAAAACTTTTAAAAGTTCATTTTCCAATTCACTCCCAAGAACTTTATTTTCGTTATAAAATTTATGAAAATTTGAAGCTAAATTTCTTAAGAATTCAGGAAGTTTTTGAAGTTGTCTGGTATTAAATGCATCTTCTAAAATTTCATTTAAAGTAAGTGCCTCAAATACTAAATTTAAAGCATTTTCATCTAAATTTTTAAAATCAACACCAATCACATCATCAATTCTTTTTTTAGATTTTGCAAAAATTTGATTTATTCTTGCATGTGCATAATTTATATAAAAAATAGGATTTGAGCTATCTTGTTTTTTTAATTCATCAACATCAAATTCAAGTGCAGTATCACACTTTTTACTAATAAAAATAAATCTTAAAGCATCGCTTCCAATCTCATCTAAAACATCACTCATCAAAATAAAATTACCAGCTCTTTTACTCATCTTAAATACTTCGCCGCCTTTTAAAAGTCCTACCATCTGAGATAAAATAACTTCTAATTTATTCTCATCATATCCCAAAAAATGGATACTTGCTTTAATTCTTTGAATATATCCATGATGATCTGCACCCCAAATATTAATATATCTATCAAAGTCTCTTTCAAATTTATAATTGTGATAAACAATATCTCCAGCCAAATAAGTAGGTCTTAAATCTTCACGTATAATAACCCTATCTTTTTCATCGCCAATTTGAGTAGATTTTAGCCAAATTTTGCCATCTTTATTGTAAATTCCATCGCATTTTTCAAGTTTAGATATAGTATCATCTAGCTTATTATATAGAGATTTTTCGCTAATCCAATTCTCAATCTCAATATTTGCATTCGCTAAATCTTTTTTTATGATTTGTAAAATTTCATCTTTACCCCACAAACTTAACTTTTCTATATTTTTATCATCAGTAAAAATTTCATACCCAAAAACTTCAGCCGCCTTTTTTGCTAAATTTTGTGTATATTCGCCACGATAAAAAACTTCAGGAAATTCTACATCTTCTTTTAAAATGTCGCTTTTACCAAATAAAAATATAGATAATCCAAGCAAATCCATTTGATTTCCAGCATCGTTTATATAGTATTCAGTTGTGATATCATAGCCAACATATCTGCCAATCCTTGCTAAAGTGTCTCCATAAACAGCACCTCTAACATGCCCTATATGAAGCGGTCCCGTAGGATTTGCACTAACATACTCTAATAAAATTTTGTTATTTTTGCTTTTAGATTTTGCAAATTTTATACCATCTTCTAAAGCTTTAGTAGCAATTTCATTTAATAATTCTCTTTTTAACTTAAAATTTAAATATCCATTTACAGCACTTACCTTAAAAAATTTACTTTCCTCAAATTTTAAAGCCAACTCTTTTGCTATCAAAATCGGAGATTTTTTTAACTCTTTTGCAAGAGCAAAAGCCACAGGTGCTGCGTAATGAGCTAAATTTTTATCTTTAGGTTTTTCTAAAACAACGTTTAAATTTAGTGTTTTTTCTATTTCATTTTTTACAAAATTTTTCATTAAGATTTTATACTCTCTTTTATCTCTTCATTTTGAGTTTTTATTTCAACTTTTTCTATTTTTTCTATATTTTCATCATCTGTTTCCATCTCTTTTTTAAAGGTTTTTATGCCCTTGCCAACTCCTTTTGCAAGTTCTGGAATTTTTTTTGCTCCAAAAAGCAAAACAATTATTGCTAAAACTACTAGCCAATGCCCCATACTCATACTACCCATTTTTTCTCCTTTCAATCCTTAATATACCCAGTTATTAATTATAGACTTAAAATCTAAATTTGATGTTTTAAATTTCATTGCTATAAAAATAGACTCAAGTGCTTTATAAGCCTCGCTTAAATCGTCATTTATTATCAAATAATCATACTCATTAATACACATAATCTCATTAGTTGCATTAATTATACGATGATTGATGTCTGATAAAGTATTTTTAGATCTAAGTTCTAATCTTTGCTTAAGCTCTTTTTTATCTTTGGTTGTTATAAAAACAGAAGTTAACCCTTTTGTAAATTTACTTTTTACTATTTTAAAGCCTTGAACATCTATATCAAACACAACCATTTTGCCATCATTTAAGGCATTTAAAACTGGTTTTAAAGATGTGCCATAATAATTTTCATGAACCAAAGCCCATTCTAAAAATTCATTATTTTCTATGCCTTTTTTAAATTCATCACAACTTATATAATGATAATTAACACCGTCTTTTTCACCATCTCTAATATCTCTTGTTGTGCTGGATATAGAAAAATAGATATTACTTTGATTTTTCATAAGTTTTTCGATTAAAGTACTTTTGCCACTTCCACTAGGGCCAGAAATGACTAAAATTTGACCTTTTTGCACTAGTTTTTATCCTCAAAAGTTACAGAAACTACAATTTTCATATCTTTTAAAATATCTTTTAAATCGCCATTTAGCAATAAATTTTCTACACCTTTTTCAATCTCGTTTTTCAAAATATCTTTTGTATTGCAATCTTGATTTTTATAAGTTTCCTCTTCTGAGCTTAATGGCTTTAAGGATACATCTTTTTTATCATTTAAAGATTCATCTAAAATATTTATTTCTAAATTTTCATTATCCTCATTTAAGATATTTTCACAACTCGATTTATCGTTTTGAGATTGTAAATTTAGAGCAATCTCATCCAAGGGTATATCATCATTTATTTCTAAATTTTCATAATCAAAAAAGTTATCTTGGTCATATAAATTATTTGAAGCATCAAATTCATTATCAATCTCTTCAATTTCTTTTAAGGTAGCATTAATCTCACTAATGTCTTGTGCAGTTTTCTTTTCTACAATATTTTTTTTACCTATATCTTTTAGTATTTGAATCAATTCGGTAGGCAAAAATGGTTTTATGATTTGATTTTTAAAAGAATAGGCATCACTTAAATTTTTAGGCAACAAAAATATAGTTTTGTTCTCATCAAAATTTAACAACTCCTCATCTTTTTCAACATCCTTGATTAAAATATCATAAGCACCATCTTCTACTAAATCAAAGCCGCCTCTATCGCAACTGATTTCAACAAGAGTAGAAATACCAAGTTTATCTTGGCTATCTAAAAAAACTTTCATTTCAATTCCTTATTATGTAAATATAACCTTTATTTTATGATAATTTTAGTTATTTTTTGCTTAGTTATACAAAATTTATGAAATTTTTTCTAAATTTTTATTATTTAAATGGTAAATCGTCGAACATCTGTTGGCTAAATTTTCATCATGAGTTACTAAAATTAAAGCACCTTTTACTGATTTTATATAACTAAATAAAATTTCCATAACATCATTTGCTGTATTCTTATCTAAATTTCCTGTTGGTTCGTCTGCAAAAATGATTTTGGGTTTTTTGCTTAAAATTCTTGCTATGCTAACACGCTGTTGTTGTCCGCCGCTTAATTCACCAACTTTTTGTGTCAAAATATTTTTTATTTTTAATTTTTCTAGAATTTCATCATCTATTTTTTGCTTCGTAAGAGTGGCCACAAGCTCAATATTTTCATAAGCCGTAAAACCTTTAAAAAGATAGTGTGATTGAAAAATAATACCAAAATCACATCTTCTAATTTTTAATCTATCATCGTTATTTAGCGTGTAGATAGATTGATTATTATAAAAAACTTCACCATTGTGCGGTTTTAGAAGCGTGCATAGTATGTGTAAAAGAGTGGATTTACCACAACCACTCACTCCTAAAATCGCAGAACTTTCATTCTGCGAAATAGTAAAATTTAAATTTTTAAAAAGAGTGTAGTCAAATTTATGAGTTAAATTTACACCCTTTAAAAGTTCCATTTTTAGCCAATTTGAGCTGCAACTTCTGCAGCAAAATCATCAACTTTTTTTTCTAAACCTTCGCCAACTTCATATCTAACATAAGAAGTTAAAACAATCTCTGCACCAAATTCTTTACTTTTTTCGGCAATAATTTGCTCAACTGTTTTTTTATCGTCTAAAACATAAAATTGGCCCATTAGGGTTAATCTCTGATCTAAAATTGTATTATCTGCCATAAATCTATCAATTTTTCCTGGTAAAATTTTATCCCAAATTTTTTCTGGTTTTCCCTCTTTTTTTAATTCTTCTTTAATATCAGTTTCAACTTTTGCCATAATTTCATCATTTATTTGAACTCTGCTTGCAAAAGAAGGTATGTTGTGAAGTGTCTTTCCTAATCTTTTTAACTCTTCATTTTCTTTTTCTAGTTCGCCTTTTAGTGCTAAAAATTCTTTCTCAACAAATTCTAAATCTAAATCTTTATAGCTTATAACGCTTGGTTTCATAGCTGCTGCGTGCATGCAAAGTTGTTTTAAAAATTCTTTTACTTTCTCTGTATTATCGCCATTATATTTTGCCGAAATAGCAACTGCAACTCTACCATTTGAGTGCAAATAAGCATTTACAATATCATCACTAACACTCTCAAATCTTCTAACAACCAAATTTTCACCAATAGTTGCAATTTGTGATTTTAGATAATCTTCAAAAACTTCACCATTAATTTTACTTGCATTCAACTCTTCTACTGTTTTGATATTTTCATTTTGTATATGAGAAGTAACTAAATTCACTAAAGATATAAATTTATCATTTTTAGCAACAAAATCAGTTTCTGAATTTATCTCAACTAAAGTGGCTTTTTTACACTCAGTATCTACAATTACGCCAGCAAGACCCTCACTTGCAAGTCTATCTGCCTTTTTTGCTGCTTTTCCAAGCCCCTTTTCTCTAAGCAAATCAACCGCTTTTTGCATATCGCCATTAGTTTCAACCAAGGCTTTTTTGCAATCCATCATACCCGCTCCAGTGCTTTCTCTAAGCTCTTTTACCATTGATGCACTAATATCCATTACTCTTGTCCTTCTAATTCTTCAAAGTTTAAATCTTCTTCGCTAAATTCTTCACCATTTTCTTCTTCTGAAGATTCTTCGCTATTTGTTTGTTTTATATTTCCATCTTCATCTATCATACTTTTGCCTTCATTTATAGCTTCTGCCATTTCTTGACAAAATAATTGAACAGAGCGAATAGCATCGTCATTTCCTGGAATTGGATAAGTTACTAAATCAGGGTCGCAGTTTGTATCAAGTGGAGCAACGATTGGAATACCTAATCTATTTGCTTCATCAACTGCAATTTTTTCTTTTACGATATCAACCACAAAAATCATATCTGGAAGTTGCTTCATATCTCTAATACCGCCTAAATAATCAAGAAGTTTTTCTTTTTTTCTTCTTAGCATTAAAGCTTCTTTTTTAGTCAAAAGATCAATTGTGCCATCTTCTTCCATTTTTTCTATTTTTTCAAGTTTTGCAATTGATTGTTTTATAGTTCCAAAATTTGTAAGCATACCGCCTAACCAGCGATGATTTACATATGGCATATTGCATTTTTGAGCATACTCTTTTAAAGTAGATCCAGCTTGTTTTTTAGTGCCCACAAAAAGCACCGTTTTACCTTCTGCTGCAGCATCACGAACGATATTATAAGTTTTTCTAAAATATCTAATAGTTTGTTGTAAATCTATGATATAAATACCTTTTCTCTCGCCAAAAATGAATTTTTTCATCTTTGGATTCCATCTTCTAGTTTGATGTCCAAAATGAACGCCACACTCCAATAAATCTCTCATTGTAACCATGAGTTTCTCCTTAAAAATTTAGTTTTTACCTCCATACACCTTAACTTTTTGCAACCAAATAAGGATTTGTATGTGCGAAATAAAGAGCTGATGATAGCAAAATTTATATAAAATTTAGTTTAAATAATTGTAAATTTTAAATTTATATATTTAATTTTTATTTTAAAGCACAAATTCCAGCGAATCTACCCGTGATTTTTTCTCTTCTGTATGAAAAAAAATTTTTATCACAATGTGTACAAATTTTAGAAACTTCACATCTTTCTAAATTTAAAGTCCTAACCTCATCAAAAAGGGCTTTTTGCATATTAAATTTAGATTTGTTTATAAATTTATTGAAGTCTTTTAAATTTAAATTACCAATATCATAGCAACTCCCCTGAATAAAAGGCGTAGTAAAAAGATTTATATTTTTTGCATTAAACTCTTTTTTCATTAAATTTATTGTTTTGCTAGTAAGTTTTTTTAAAATTCCAGCTCGCCCAGCATGCACAACGCCAACGCACTCTTTTGAAACCAACATCACGCCCACACAATCAGCCACCATAACAGCAAGTGCTATGTTTTTTAAATTGGTAATAACAGCATCGCAAGGAGGAAGACTTTGATTTTCATCTATCAAAATTTCAACGCCATCGCCGTGGATTTGCTCCATAAAAATTAAACTCTTAAGATCTAAATTTTGCTTTAGTATTTCTCTATTTTTTATGACTAAATCTCCATCATCTCCAACATGCAAACCTAAATTTAAGCTATCAAAATCATCTTTTGAAACACCGCCAAATCTGTTTGAATACCCTGCAAAAGCAAAATTTTCATCTAATACAAACTTGAAATTCTCTCCACATCTTCCCAAGAAAGCCCTTTTTTATCTAAATTTAACGCCCTTGCTACATATCTTGCAAGTAGATCTGTTTCTATATTGACACGCCGACCAACTTTATATCTGCCAAAAAGTGTATCTCTCATCGTAATAGATATGATGGTTAGACGAATTGCATTATCTAAAATTTCATTAATAGTCAAACTCACCCCATCAACTGCTATGCTTCCTTTATTTGCTACAAATTTCATAGCTTGGGAAGGTAATTTTATATAGAAATCAAAGCCTGTTTTTAACTCTGATATTTTATAAATTTCACCGATAAAATCGATATGACCCTGAATTAAATGCCCATCTATCTTATCTCCAAATTTAAGCGCTTCTTCGCTATGAACAAAGTCCTTAAAGTTTTCAATTGCTAAATTTTTAACACTCTCGCTACTAACTTCTACGCTAAAACCACCATTAAATTTAGAAATTACACTTAAACAAGCACCATTTATAGCTATACTATCTCCTAAATTTGGATTTAAATTTGATTTTAGAGTTAAAATTTTACCATCAAAATTTACAACCTGAGAAATCTCTTTTATAAGTCCATTAAACATCGCTAAATCCTAGTTTTCTAGCCATTTTTATATCATTTTCTATAGCATCACCTTTTGTTGTTAAAAAATCACCAGTTAGTGCAGAATTTACTCCCCCTTTTAATCCAATCTCCACAAATTCTCCAAGATTATTTCTACCACCTGCATATCTTAAAAACACATTTGGCAAGATAAATCTAAAAATAGCCATTGTTCTTAAAATTTCATCTTTAGGAAGTGGGGGTTGATTTTGAAGCGGAGTTCCAGGAATTGGCGTTAATATATTTAATGGCACACTACTAACTTCTAAATTTCTTAGTTCAAAAGCTAAATCAATTCTATCTTCCATACTCTCCCCCATTCCAAATATAGCACCACTACATACATCAAGACCAACTGATTTGGCGTTTTCAATAGTTTGAATTCTATCATCATAACTATGAGTTGTGCAAATTTTTGGATAAAAATTCCTTGAAGTTTCAAGATTATGATGATATGTCTTAAGACCAGATTTTTTTAAATTTTCTAAAATTTCTACACCTACAATCCCAAAAGATCCACATAAATGCAAGGATGTTTGTTCATCTAAAATATTGTAAATTTCTTCTATTTTTTTGCTTTTTGTTAGACCTCTACCGCTTGCAACAAGTGAAAATCTATGTACGCCTTTTTCGTTATGATATTTAGCAGATTTTAATATAGTCTTGCTATCTAAAAGCGGATACTTTGGAGAATTTGTTTTAAAATAAGAAGATTGAGCACAATACGCACAATCTTCACTACAGCCACCAGATTTAACGTTTATAATTGCACAAAGATTAAATTTATCACCACAAAAATGCTGTCTAATTTCATTTGCATCGCTCAATAAATCTTCTAATTTAGCATTAAAAACTAAATTTAAAGCCTCTTTTTTTGAAATTTTATAGCCATTTAATATTTTATTTTTCATTGCAAATCCTTTGTTTCGGGCTGATATTATAATGTATTAAACTTAATTTTGGTAAAATTAGGGCTTTAAAATTTTAAGGAATAGATATGAATTATGATATTATAGTAGTTGGTGGTGGGCATGCGGGAATTGAAGCGTGTTTGGCTGCTGCAAAAATGGGCAAAAAAACTCTTCTTATTACAATTTTAGCAGAACAAATCGGTGCTGCTAGCTGTAATCCTGCAATTGGCGGTTTAGCAAAAGGGCATCTAGTAAAAGAAATTGATGCTCTTGGTGGTCAAATGGGAATTACAACTGATATATGCGGAATACAATTTAGAATTTTAAATGAAAGCAAAGGTCCAGCCGTTAGAGGAAGTAGAGCTCAAATCGATATGGATAAATATAGAATTTATATGAGAAATCTACTTTTGCAAACTCCAAATTTAGATGTAACACAAGAAATAGCCACTGAAATTCTAACAGAAAATGGCGAAATTTGTGGAGTAAAAACTCATCTTGATAGCATCTATCACACAACAAAACTCATTATCACAACAGGAACGTTTCTAAATGGTTTGATTCACGTAGGCACAAATAAACTTGAAGCTGGCAGGGTTGGGGAATTAAGTAGCAAATCTTTATCAGAGTCATTAAAAAATTTAAATTTAAAAGTTGGTAGATTAAAAACAGGAACTTGCTCAAGAATTCTTGGAAGTAGTATTGATTTTAGCGTTTTAGAAATGCAAGATGGCGATGAAACGCCAAAACCTTTTAGCATAAAAACTAAAAATTTCAACCCTGATCAGCTACCTTGCTATATAGCTTACACAAACGAAAATACTCACGAAATTATAAGAAAAAATTTTGATAAAGCACCTATTTTTACAGGTCAAATAGAAGGTGTAGGGCCTAGGTATTGTCCAAGCATTGAAGATAAAGTTAATCGCTTTAGTGAAAGAGAAAGACACCATCTTTTTGTAGAGCCTCAAACTATGCAAGCTACAGAATACTATATAAATGGGCTTTCTTCATCGCTTCCATTTGAGGTGCAAAAAGCTATGATTAAAACAATAAAAGGCTTTGAAAATGCAAAAATAGTTCGTCATGGCTATGCGATAGAATACGATTTTATCGAACCAACAGAGCTAAAGCATACTTTAGAGACAAAAAAGATAAAAGGGCTGTTTTTAGCTGGACAAATAAATGGCACTACTGGATATGAAGAAGCTGCTGCTCAAGGACTTATGGCAGGAATAAATGCGGTAATTAGCTTAGATAAAAAAGAGCCTTTTGTTTTAAGAAGAGATGAAGCATATATTGGAGTTATGATAGATGATTTAGTTACAAAAGGAACAAAAGAGCCGTATAGGATGTTTACAAGCAGGGCTGAATATAGACTTTTATTAAGAGAAGATAATGCACATTTAAGGCTTTCTAAATACGGCAACGAGCTAGGACTTTTAGATGATGAAACTTTTGCATACTCAAATCAAATTAAACAAAACATTAAAAAAGGTATGGAGATTTTAACAACCACACAACTAACTCCGTCTAAAGAAAATAACGAATTTTTAGCAAATTTAAACGAAGAGGCAATCACAAATACAGTTACTCTTCAAAAAATAGTTGCTAGAAAAAGCTTTAATAGAGAAAATTTAAGAAAATTAAATGAATTTTTTCAAAATTTAGATGATGAGAGCTTGGAGCAAATTTTAATCGAGTGTAAATATTATTTTTATATCCAAATGCAACTAGATGAAGTTGAAAAAATGAAATCAATGCTGGATGTAAAAATACCTAAAGATATGAATTTTAGCGGTATTTCAGGGCTTAGCAATGAAGTGGTAGAGAAATTAAATAAATTTAATCCGCCAACTCTTTTTGCTGCAAAACAAATAAGCGGAATCACGCCAGCTGCAATCGATTTGCTTCATATTTATATTAAGATGCAAAGTAAAAATTCATAATAAGTTTATATTATTATTTGAAGAAGTTATTGCATAAAAAATATTTATAAAAATTCTAAGATAAAAGTGAAAAATAGGCTTATTTTAAAAGATAAATTTAATTTATCTTTTAAAAGTAATTAAATTTATTTTAACTATATTTTTGTCTAGAGAAATGGGGTAATTTTTTATTTTAAAATATTTTAGCGAACTTAATATCTCCATTTTTTAGTTTTTTGGATACAAATATGAATATCAAACTATAATAAAAATATAACTATCAAGCATTTAAAAATAATCTAAACGATAAAAAATAAAATACATTAATAATTTTTATAGCCATTTTTAGGGATAAATTAAAGTTATTATAAGAATTGATTTTTCAAGAGAAACAAAGATGGTTATCGCAGATAAAGATTTATCAAATCAATGCAAAATATCCATAAAGATACGAAAATGATAGATATAAAACAATATCAACAAAATTGCCACATATTTACTGGTGTTGTATTGCGATAAATAATTTACTAATTTCTAGTTTTATTGCAAATTTACCACTAGTTTTATCTATATCTTTCTTAGCCGCCCAAAACCGTAGCAAGATTTAAATTTACTTCAACTTTTACTAAATTTGATATTGTAACTAGTGAAACAACAGATAAATTTTAAAATCAATAAATTGATTTTTGGCAATTTTTTTACAATTTGCTTTTTTTTAATTATTGATCATTTAAAAAGCTAATATTTATTTGATATTTTTCTATATTGTGCATAATGGTTTTTATTATGTATTTATTTTTAATGGTAAGCCAATAGACTACAAAGAATTTGAAAATTTAGGACGCTTAAAAGACTAGCCAAGCTTTTAATTTAATACCTAATGGACTTACAAAAGGTTTATATTATATAAAAAATAGTTAATTTATATAGGTTGAGCAATAATCTTGGAGTAGATTTAGAAATGAAACCTTATCAAAAGATTTAGTAGTTAAATTAAAGCTACTCGGTAAATTTACGGGATTAGCTAAAAGACAAAGACAGTTTGCACACAAAAGCCTTATGATTAAAGGTCAAATAGCTACAAAAATAATGGAGTTTTAGAATATAAAGCAAAGTATTATGACGTAAAATCAAATTTTATCCAAGTTTTAAAACTTGTTTTAATTATAAAAACTTAGCTTATCGCAAAAAGTTTATGTATGTGATGAGAGTGGATTATAGATGGGGGTTTAAATAATAGTTTTAATTTATTATAAATTAACACCTGCGGACTTAACGGCTCTGCTAGATGATTTAAAGATAAATCAAATAGTAGCCAGCAGGAATGAAGCAAAAAATGCAATAGAAATCTTATTTATATATTTTCTGGGTTTGTTTTATGATTTTTTTGGGTTGTCTAGATATATGCTACTTGCTAAATTCACTAACCAAAAGTCGCCATTATTTATCAAATTTAGTTTTATAAATTTGATATTGTTAGGTTGTTTTTGTTATCAAAATTAATTTGTTAAATTTAAGGCTGTTTATCGAAGTTGCGTTGTTAGATTTTTAAAAAATATTTTCTCATTTAAAATATAAATTATTAAAGCTTTTAACTCTAAAATCATCAATTAGCATTAGGTTGTTTTTGTTTATATTAGTTTAATACGGCT
>NZ_VWSJ01000010.1 GCF_009690845.1 Campylobacter portucalensis | reverse complement strand
ATGGCCGGAAGATAGGGATTCGAACCCCAGGAGGTGTTACCCTCAACGGTTTTCAAGACCGCCGCTTTCGACCGCTCAGCCATCTTCCGTAAAAATTTTATGTATTCTTCCACTAGATATTTATTTAAATATACTTTATGCCAACTATACGTTTAAATAAATTTATACCATATAACTAACATAAGTGATATTTATACCATTTTGCATTGTGGAGGCGACACTCAGATTCGAACTGAGGATCAAAGCTTTGCAGGCTCATGCCTTACCACTTGGCTATGTCGCCGAACAAAACTACTGGTGGTGCCCGGAGCCGGACTTGAACCGGCACGGAAAAAAAATCCGAGGGATTTTAAGTCCCTTGCGTCTACCAATTCCGCCATCCGGGCACTTAACAAACATCAATATGGAGCGGGAAACGAGATTCGAACTCGCGACCCCAACCTTGGCAAGGTTGTGCTCTACCCCTGAGCTATTCCCGCAATCTAAAACAGAATTGAAATCATAGCAAAAGTAAGCTTAAAATTTTATTATTTTTTGAAAAAATATAGTATTTTTTAAAAATTTCAAGCAAATATAAGAATTTTTATGTAAAATTACACCATCAATATGGGGTTATAGCTCAGCTGGGAGAGCACTTGAATGGCATTCAAGAGGTCGGCGGTTCGATCCCGCTTAACTCCACCATATATCATATAGTTACAAATAATTTAAATTAATAAAGGCTAATTAAAAGCCCATTTTATCGCACTTATTAAGGCTAATTAAGAGTTATTACAGATAATGTAAAATAATATTGAATTAAAGAGTTTTAACGGATATAATACGGAGTAGGAGAAAATATCAAATTTTTACTCCGTTAAAAAATTTAAAAGGATTTAATTTGCCAAAGATACCAACTCCACTTAAAGATATAGAGATTAAAAATATGAAGCCAAAAGAAAAAGTTTATAAAAAAAGTGATGGAAAAGGGCTTTATATATTTATCCAACCAAATGGCAGGAAGTATTTTGCTTTAGAATATAAAAGCCCACTTGATCAAAAAATTAAAAGAGTAAATTTAGGAGATTATCCAAAACTAAGTTTAAAAAAAAGCTAGAGAGATAAGCGAAAAATTAAGGCAAGACGCTAAAGATGGTATAGATATAAAGCTAAAAAATAGTATAGATAAAGATGCAAATTTTAAAACCATAGCAAAAAAGTGGCTTGATATAAAAGCTTCAAATTTAACTCCTAATTATATTAAAAAACAGCATCAGATGTTAAATTTACATGTTTATCCCTATATAGGAAATAGAGATATAAGAACTATAAAAGAGATTGAGATTATAAACTTACTTAAAATACCTGAAAAAGAGGGTATTTATGAAAAGGCTTATCCTGATTGGGGTGGTTGGGGTATTATTAAAATGCATATAAAAGAGTATGGGAATAAAAGGGCAAGTGAGTTTTGCTACAAAGACAGAAATTTGACTGATTTGGTAGAGGACTTTTACAAAAAAAACTTTTGGGATAAGATGGGGCTTGATGATGTTTTTCCATATAGAACGGCTGATTTAATGTTTAAATTTGCAGTCAATGTAGGCATTAATAGAGCCGTTAGATACACTCAAGATGTAGTAGGAGTAAGTGCAGTTGGGATTGCAGGTAGAAACACTTTAAAAGCTTTAAATAGTTATAATCCTATGAAATTTGAAGTGGAGTATAAAGATAAATTTGAAAGATATTATAAAAGACTAGCTGATAATAACCCTACTAGATACGCCCACTTCTTAAATGGTTGGTTAAATAGAGTTAAAATTAGCTAAATATTACAATATATAAAAAACCCCTAAATTTAACTAAACTAATTAAAACTTCCATAATTTACAAAGGAGAAAAAATGGCAAGCAAATTTGGTGTAAATGTTGAGTTACATAATGGCTCACTTAACCCCTACAAAATAGAAAACTCACGGCCGATAGCTTTAGTTGGAGATGATACAACCTTAGATCCTGGATTGCATGTTTTTAGCACTATTGAAAAAGCCCTTGATGAGGTAGGAGAAGGGACTATCAAAAACGCCCTAGAAGACTTTAAAGCTACAGGCATCTATACTCAAATAGTACTATCTAGCTTTAAAAAAGAGGACTCACAAGATGGAGAAAATTTAAAAAGATGCCTTAATGCAATAGATAATCTTAAAAAAGCTGAAAGTTCAGTTAAAGTAAAGCCTAAATTTATTCTAGCACCTGAGTATAACGATAGCGGAGTATATGAGAAGTTAAAGCAAGTTGCTCAGTGGCTAAGAGCAGTTTATGCTATAGAAGTAGATGCCACAACTGAAACAGAAGCACTTTTAGCAGTGGATACTTTACAGACAAAAACAGCTATTATCACTTATCAAAAGGTTGCAAGGGTTGATAAGGTTGTCCGCCCTGCAAGTGCTTTTTTAATCTCACTATATGCCTCTGTTATGAGTCAAACGGAGTATGGATTTAGCCAAACTTACTCAAATAGGGTTATTTCGGGTATTATAGAAGTAGAACAAAAGGTTGAGTTTATTCAAGGGATGGGCTGCGAAGCTGATAGACTTAGAGCAAATGGTATAACAGCAATTATAGCAGATGATGGACTTAGAGCTTGGGGAGGAGAAACAAGAGATGAGGACTTTAGCTCACTTCATACATATGTTATATTTTATACCGCCATAGATACTATCTTTGATGCACAAAAAAGAGCTATTGATAAGAAAATGAGAGATGTGCTTAAAAATGTAGTTGATAGCTTAGAAGCGTTTTATAGAAGATTAGTTGCAAATAATGTCGTAGTTGGCTTTTTAGTTACAGTGCCACAAGATTTAAATGATAATCAAACAGTAGCAGAAGGTAAAATTTACATTAAGCACGAAGTCCAAGAGATGCCTTTACTTAAAAATATTACTAATAGAATTTATAGAGTGGATAACTACTCAATTAAATTAATAGAAGAGCTAAAAGGATAGAAGATGATTAAAAATATATTATCAGCACAAGCAATAACTGGTGGAAATCTTTTTGTTGAGGGTATAGAAATGTTTGGCGAGTTAAAAAGCCACGAGCCACCAACTTTTGAACACGAAGTTATAGAAACATCAGGGCAAATAGGCAAATATGAATATATCCTGCCTACACTTAAACCATTAACTGCAACTTTTACGATAAATAAAGTAGATAAAATCTATTTTGGATTACTTGATACTGCAAAAAGACATAAAATTTATGTTAAAAGTAATCTTACTCATATGGATGGAGAAGTTGGAGTAGTAGTAACTTTTGAGGGAAATTTAAAAGTATTAAATGCTCCAAAATTTGAGATTAATACAGAAGCAGAATTAAGCTTTGAAATGAGTGCAACTTTTGTAAAATATGAAGCAGATAAAGAGACACTTTTGCTTTATGATGTTATAAATAGCATTTATGAAGCAAATGGCAAAGATATTTATGAACCAATTAGAAAAAATATTTTATAAAGGAAATTAATGACAAATAGACAAATATATGAGATAGGGCTTAAAAAAATCAAAGATGATAAAATTTATGAGCTAAAAAGTAAAATAGCAAGAGTTAAAGATAGTATTATTTACTCTTTAAATGAACCAATGGACTTAAAAGAGTTTGAGCTACTTGCAAATGAGTTGATAGATTATAAAAAGGAGTTAGAGTGCTTAAAAAAATAGAACCTGAATTTAAGGAATTCATTTTTAGCGATGGACAAAGTGTAGTTTTAAAAGCTCCAACTTTAGCACAGGTGCAAAAAGCTGAAAATTCAAAAAACGATGTTGAAAAGCTTGTTAGCCTGCTTATAGATATGAGCGATGGAGAGATGGATAAGGAGTTTATAAACTCTTTACCAGTAGCTGAGATAGGAAAGATAAGCGAAGTTGTAGCACAGCTTACAGGATTTAGCGAAAAAAACTAAGAGAAGGTATAGCTTTAATAGGCTATACCTTAAATTTCACCCATAGCGATATAATGAACTTTACATTTAATGAGTTTGTAGATTACTATATGATAGCAAAAAAGCTAAGTGGAGCTAAATTTTAATTTTTTTATATTTAAGCAAATAACTATCTGTTTTATTAACCTTGTTTTTTTCTATAAAAAACTTATGGTATATAAAATAAACTACCTTAAAAGGTAGAACAAAAACAACATATAGAGCAAAAAACAATGGTACAAATAAACCTGCTATAAAGTAGATAATTAAAAGCACTGCCGATTCTATCATTATTCACCCCTTACATTGTATTTAAAAATCTAAAACTTAACTATTATAACATAAAAAAGGCAATGTAAAAATGGCAAAAAACGCAACACTTACCTTTGAAGTAGATCTATCTCAGCTAAATACAGCCCTTAACAGAATAAACCGCGAAACTAGCACTTTAAACCAGAGCCTATCTCGTGGATTAGAAGATGCTATGCAAGCTTACAAAAATGGAGTAAGTAAGCTTTCAATAAAAGGGCTTAGTTTTGAGCAAAAAGAAAAAACCTTTAAAGAACTTGATGAGTTAAAGAAAAAGATAAAAACAACCCAAAAAGCAAAGCTAGACCTTGACATAAGCGATGCTAACAAAAGGCTTAAAAGCTTAGCTGGTAATATCATAGCTACTGTTGGTGTAGTAAAAGGTATAACCGTTCCGATCTCAACTGCCATAGATTTTGAAGAGAGTATGGCAGATGTTAAAAAAGTAGTTGATTTTGATAGCAATAAGGAGCTAAAGGAGTTTAGCGGTGAGATAGTTAAGCTTAGTAGAGTTATCCCTATGAGTGCAAATGAGTTAGCATCTATAACCGCCGCTGGAGGTCAGCTTGGGATTGCTAAAAGTCAGCTTATAGAATTTACTAATGTCGCAGCTAAAATGGGAGTAGCTTTTGATACTTCAGCACATCAGGCTGGAGATAGTATGGGTAAGCTAATGAATATCTTTAATATGGATATAGCAGGAGTTACAAAACTAGGTGATGCTATAAACCATCTCTCAGATAATTCAGCCGCAAAAGCAAGTGAGGTTGTAGAGGTGCTAAAGCGTATAGGTGGAGCATCTCAAACTGTTAGATTAACAGCACAAGAAGCAGCCGCACTTTCAGCTGCGTTTTTAAGCCTTGGTAAAACTCCTGAATTAGCCGCTACTTCTAGCAAAACGCTACTTTTGCAACTTAAAAATATATCATCTTTAGGGGATAAAGCAGAAAATGCCATTGCAGAGCTTGGGCTGACTACAACAGAGCTAGAAAAACAGATGAACATAGATCCACAAAAGACAATTATAGGCTTTTTAGAAGCTGTTAAAAATATGCCAAATCAAGATAAACAACTTCAAATTTTAACTGATTTATTTGGTAGGGGATTTAGTGCAGACATAGCTCTTTTAGTAAATGGACTAGATACATATAAAGATACTTTAGCTAATGTTTCAGATGAAGCTATCTATCTTAACTCTATGACAAAGGAGTTTCAAAACAAAAGTGCCACCACAGCAAACAATATCCAGCTTCTAAAAAACAACATATCAGAAATAGGCATAAATGTAGGAAATGTTTTTTTACCTGCATTAAATAGAGTAGTTAAGGTTATCCAAAAAGTATCTCAAGGAATAGCTAGCTTTGCTAGCAATTTTCCAAATTTAACTAAAGCCATAGCAATAGCAATAACTTCGGTTATATCTTTAAATATAGCACTTTTAAGTATTAAAATGGCAGGACCACTTGCAACCATAGGACTTTCAAGTTTTAGGGCTATGCTTTTAAAACTTCCCATTGATGTTTTGAGTTTTAAAAAATCTTTTTTAGGACTTGATTTTACAAATATAGGGCTTAATGCCACTCTAGCCTTAGCTACTATTAAAAAATCATTTTCAGGTATGGCTTTAGGCGTTATAGCTAGTATAAAAAGCATAAATTTAGCATTTTTAACAAATCCCATTACTTTAATAGCTCTTACTATCGCCGCGGTTGCTTATATTGTATATAGGAACTGGGATAAGTTAAAATCATTTTTTAGTGGCTTTTTCAAAGGCTTATCTCAAGGACTAGAGCCAACCATAACTGCTTTTAAAAATACCTTTAGTGGCCTTAGCAATATTTTTAATTTTTTAAAAGAAAAACTTATTTCATTTTTTAGTATATTTGCAAGAAGTGATGAAAGTAGGGAAAAATTAGCCCAGCTTGAAGCAAAAGGAGTAAGCTTTGGACAAGTAGTAGGAGGAGTTATAAATATGCTTTTATACCCATTTAGAGCCTTAGATAATATAATAACAGCTATAGGACTAAGTATAGATATAATTAAACTAAAGGGCAAGGAGTGGGGAGAAGCACTAAGTAATACCGCTTTAAATGTTGTAAATGATATAAAGGCATTTTTTGAGCCACTTTTTAACTGGCTTGATGGTAAATTTGGATGGGTAAGAAATATGACTAACAAAATCACAAGTGGAGTAAAAGGCTTTTTTGGTTTTGGAAATAAAGAGCCTACTACTCAAACAACGCAAGGTGATCTAAATAAACTCATAGCTGGAAGTCAAATTTATCAAAGTGACAACCACACTACAAAACAAATTAACGATGACAGGATTATAAATATTAACATGTACGGAAGCAGTGCCTCACCGCAAGAGGTTGCAAAATTTATAGATAAAAATAGCTACTATCTAGGAGGGGATTAATGCTTATACAAATAGATAGATACTTTTTTTAGTAAAGCATAATATCGCAGGACTATCAAAAACTCTAAATGTAAATTTAGACAAACAAGATACCCTTACAAGACCAGTTTATTCTCATATGGGAGGATACTCAGAAGTAGTTAGCTTTAAGGCTAAGATTTTGCTTAAGGATATTAAATTTTTTATAGGCTTTGAAACTCTTATAAAGGAAGCAAGACCACTAAGGATAAATAGCTTTGATATGGTAAATTTCAAGCATATTTTTATAACTGAGTATAGTGTAGAACTTGGTAACTTTGTAAAAGGTAGTTTTAATAGCACTATTTACTACACCAAAGAGCTATCCATAACAGGAGCTATCATAGATGACTACAATGAAAGTGCTTTTAATAAATTTGGAGTTAAAGGACTACTTTTATGATAAAGATAGATTTTACTGACAAAGAGATTACAAGGCAAGTAAAAAACGCCCTTAATAGAACTCTTACAAAGGTAAGAAATCTACAAAAAGACTATATTTATGGCAAACATAGTGTTAAAAAGAAGTATCTACATAATAAAAGGCTAAATGGTTGCCGAGCTAGAAGCAGTGACTTAAGCATAAGACTTACATCTACATCTAAATTTATAACCCCTTTTATGCAAGCTAGAGTCGCAAGACCAGATATTGGAAATAAGTTTGGTACTCAAACAAGTAGATATAAAAAAGGTAAATTCTATATCTCTAGTAAAAAGCATAGTGTAAGTGGCTACACAGTAACAGAGGGCTTAACTAGTGGTATAAGAAAAAGACCATATTACTACATTCAAAAAAGAGCAAATTTAGATGATGAACTTTTAGACTTTACTGATGAAGCACAAAACAAAGCTATAGGTATATTTCAAAAAGAGTTAGATAAAGGATAAAAAAGATATGGATATTTATATAGCAAGAGATGGTGATACCTTAGATATGATATGTTTTAAAATTTATAAAACTTTAGATAGTGATATTTATGCTCTTTTTTTAAGAGCAAATGCAGATATTTTGCATAAAGACAGTTTAGATAGAGGGGATTTAGTAAATTTGCCAAATTTAGAGTTAAAAAAAGTTGATGAGGTTAAATATTTATGGGATTAAGAAGCTTTTATAAACCAAGTATAAAAATACTTTATAACGGAGTTGATAAAACAGATGAGTTTAACTGGACTAGCATAAGCATAGAAGACAATGAAAGAGATTTAGCCGATAGATTTATAGCAAATATGAGCTATCACAATGCAAGACCAAGGATGAAAGATAGTATAGAAGTATTTATAAATAATCTATTTTTAGGTAAATTTATAATATCACGTGTGAGCGTGGATTATAAAAAAAGCTTTAGCATAGAGGCTGTGAGTGTTGATTTTATGAGTGATTTTACAAAAAACAAAAACCGAACCTTTGAAAACCAAAGCTATAAAGAGATAATTGAATCTATTGCTAAAGAAAATGGCTATGAAACAAAGATAGATTTTGAGAGGATGGATGAGATTACTGTTTTAGAACAACATGACAAAAGTGATATGAATTTATGTCATAAAATAGCAAAAGATTTAGAGCTAACATTTTGTGTAAAAAATGGGTATTTAATCTTTTATGACAGGGATAACAACAGCCACAGAGTGAATTATTTCTATAACGCAGATGATAGCATCTCCTTAACCTATAAAAAAAGAGAAAAAGAGGTGTATAAAAGCTGTGAAGTTAGATGGCATGATACAAAAGGAGCAAAATATAAAGTTGCAAGAGTTGGCACACAAGAACCTTGTCTAAATATAACATCTATGGCAAAAGATAAAGATAGTGCTTTAAAGCTAGCCAAGAGCAAACTTAAAAATCAAAACAACCTAGAGATTAAAGGTAGTATGGAGATAATGGGTGAAGCATTCTTTGCAGGGGGTTTTATAAATATTTTATTTGATGATGGTAAGACGCATAAATTTATCATCAAAAAAGCCACCCATAAGATAGACAGAAGTTGGACTACAACTATAGAGTTTTTTTAATCTTATTTTTGCATTATAGTCGCTTTACTTTAGTCTATAATTCGGCTCCAAAAAAAAGACCAAAATTTAAAGACTAAAAATAAGTGATAATTTAAGTTTTTTTATAACGGACTTTTTACGGACTTATAAAAACTAATTATTCTAAAATCTCTATATTAACGACTTATAGACAAATTTATCAAACGAGTATAACTCCACCAATAAATTAAATCTTAATTTTTACAGTCAAACTATCTATAAATAACTATTTGTAAATTTCAAAATAGATATTTTATGCAGTTTAATAAAAAACTTACTTAAAATAACCACGTAATAGGTTATCAAAACACTAATAAATTTTAATATTAGCGATAAAATAGCTATTAACTAGTATAAAATTTATAAAATTAAAACTGCTAAATTTTGGCAGAATAAAATCAAAAATTTAAATTCCGCCAAAATTTTAGTGTTTTATTTTTAAATTTAAAATTTAACTATTCTACAAATTTCTTATACTCGCCATAGCCTCTCTCATCCATTTTTTCAAAAGGTATAAACTCTAGTGAAGCACCATTTATGCAGTATCTCAAGCCCCCTTTATCTTTTGGACCATCATTAAATACATGACCTAAATGGCTATTTGCTTGACTTGAACGAACTTCTGTTCTAATCATCATATGGCTAAAATCTTTTTTTGTTTGAATCATTTTTTCATTGATTGGTTTTGAAAAACTAGGCCATCCACATCCTGCATCAAATTTATCAGTAGAGCTAAAAAGTGGCTCGCCGCTTACTACATCTACATAAATCCCTTTTTCATAAAAATTATCATACTCGCTAGAAAATGGTTTTTCTGTAGCATTTTCTTGAGTTACTGAGTAAGAAATATCACTTAATTTTTCTTTTAGCTCTTTCTTGCTAGGAATTTTGTATTTTTTTTCTAAAGGAATGTTTGCTAAATTTAGATCTATATGACAATACCCGCCAGGATTTTTATCTAAATAATCTTGATGATACTCTTCTGCTATAACGAAATTTCTTAGCTCCTCAACTTCAACCACTATCTTTTTATCATAATTTTTTTGCTCATCTTCAATAAATTTTTTAGCTATATCTAGGCTTTTTTTGTCAGTTGTATAAATTCCTGTTCTGTATTGAGTGCCGATATCGTTGCCTTGTCTATTTAAAGAAGTTGGATCAATTACTCTAAAAAAGTGTCTTAAAATATCATTTAAATTTATCTTTTGTTCATCATAGATTAAATGTAAAGCCTCAGCGTGATTTGTATCTTTTAAAATTTGATAGCTTGTATTGTTGCTATTGCCATTTGCGTAACCAACATCTGTTTTTAAAACACCATCAAGTTTTTTAAAATACCCCTCAACGCCCCAAAAACAACCGCCTGCTAAATATATTTCTCTCATTTTTTCACCTCCAATTAAATTTGAAAAAAATATAAATGTAAAAATAAAAATTTTAAAAACTTTCATATAACTTCTCCTAAAAAAATTCTTAAAATATTATCTGAGATTTTTTAACTTTTAATTAAATTTAATAAAACATTAAGTGATTTATTAGTAGAATTACAAAATTCATTTTATTAAGGGAGTTTTGTATGCTTTATCCCATGGAAAAGGGACTTCAAAAAATTTAGATATTTTTGTTTCATTGGTATAAAATTTACTATAATTACCATTTTTAATACAAAAAAGTTATTTTTTAAACTAACTGGCTTTAAGATTCCAATCACTATTTTCGAAATGCGTTAAAATATGTTCAATCAAATATAAAATACAAATAAAATTAAAAGGATAAAATATGATAAAAAGTTTCGTAACTGGTTTTCCGCGAATTGGAGAAAAGAGAGAGTTAAAATTTATTTTAGAAAAGTTTTGGACTAAAAAGGCCGAATTTAGCGAGGTTTTAGAAGTAGCAAATGAGCTTAAAAAAAGACACTATAATTATCAAAAAGATATAGATTTAGTAAGTGTAAATGACTTTTGTTTATATGATATTATGCTTGATCATATTGTTGCATTTAATGCCATTCCTAAGCGTTTTTGCCATCTAAAAGATGAAGAGCTATATTTTGCTCTTGCAAGAGGTAATTCATCTCTTCATGCTCTTGAGATGACAAAATGGTTTAACACAAATTATCATTATATCGTGCCTGAACTTAGCAAAGATACTAAATTTAGCCTAAATTCTAAGAAATTTATAGATGAGTTAAATTTTGCAATTGAAAATAGGGTAAATTTAAAATTTAATCTAATTGGACCTATAACTTTTCTTGCTCTTTCTAAAACTATTGATGATAGTGATAAATTTGATTTATTGGATGATTTGGTTGCTGAATATGAAAAGCTTCTAGGCGAACTTGCTAGCATTAAAAAAGATATAATAATCCAAATTGAAGAGCCGATTTTTTCAACCTCTAAAGGCGAAAATTTAGTTAAATTTATAAAGCCAGTTTATACTAAATTTTCAAGCATTAAAGATCTAAAAATTCTCTTTTCTACGTATTTTGAACACTCTACAAATGTGATAAAAGATGTTATTGAAAGCGGAATTTGGGGAATAGGGCAAGATTATGTTTATGGTAAATTTTGTGAAAAATGTCTGGATTTAATAGCAAATTCAAATTTAACCCTTTTTGCGGGCGTGATAGATGGAAGAAATATATGGAAAAGTGATATATCTAAAAAATTAGAATTTATAAGCAAACTAAAAGAAAAAATTAATCAAAATAGGCTATATGTAGGGACAAGTTGCTCGCTTTTACATGTGCCTTTTAGCTTAAAATATGAAGATAATTTGGATGAAAATTTAAAAAATTGGCTTAGTTTTGCTATAGAAAAACTTGATGAAATTACTCTATTAAGAGATTTATTAAATGGCGTTGATAGAAGCGATGATTTAGATAAAAATATAAAAGCAAATCAAAGCAGAAAAACATCGACTATCGTGCATAAAAAAAGCGTTAGAAATAGGGTTGAAAATTTAACTAAATTTCAAAGAGATTTATCTTTTGAAGAGAGGATTAAAATTCAAAGAGATGAGTTAAAATATCCGATTCTACCAACAACAACCATAGGAAGTTTTCCACAAACTACAGAGCTTCGCCAAATGAGAAATGCTTATAAAAAAGGGCTTATTGATAGCGAAGTTTATACAAATCATATAAAAGATTACATAAAAGATTGTGTTAAATTCCAAGAAGAGATTGATTTAGATGTTTTAGTTCATGGAGAGCCTGAGAGAAATGATATGGTTGAGTATTTTGGCGAGATGTTAGATGGCTTTGCTTTTACAAGCAATGGTTGGGTTCAAAGTTATGGAAGTAGATGCGTAAAACCGCCACTTTTATACGCTGATGTTTCAAGACCTGCAGCGATGACGGTTGAGTGGATAACTTACGCACAAAGTTTAACTCAAAAAATTATGAAAGGTATGCTAACAGGTCCTGTAACCATACTAAATTGGTCATTTGTAAGAGATGATGAATCAAAAGATATAGTAGCAACTCAAGTTGCTTTAGCAATAGCTGATGAGATTAATGATTTGCAAAATGCAGGCATTAAGATAATTCAAGTTGATGAAGCTGCATTTAAAGAGGGATATCCTTTAAGAGATGAAAACATTAAAGATTATGAAAACTCATCCATAAAAGCCTTTAAACTATCCACAAGTTTAGCATTTCCAAAAACTCAAATTCACACTCATATGTGCTATAGCGAATTTAACGATATCATAAAAACGATTGAAGCAATGGATGCTGATGTTATAAGCATAGAAACAGCAAGAAGTGGCAATGAGCTACTAAAAATTTTCAAAGAAGCTGGATATAAGGCTGAAGTAGGGCCTGGAATTTATGATATCCACAGCCCAAGAATTCCAAGCGTCGAAGAGATGGTAAAACAAATTGAAGCTATTTTAGAAGTTTTACCAAAAGAACGTCTTTGGATAAATCCTGATTGTGGGCTTAAAACTAGAAAATGGGAAGAGGTTAAGCCAAGCCTTAAAAATTTAGTAGAGGCGACAAAAATTTCAAGAGTTTAATATGCTTTGTGAAAAATTAAAAGAAGGAAGCGTTTTGTTATATGGCATTACGCCTCCTAAAATCGGAACAAGTATAGATAAAACATATGAAATTTCATCAAAATTAAAAAATAGAATTCCATCTGATTTGATAGATGGATTTATTATTTATGATTTGCAAGATGAGAGTTTAAGAAATAGTGATGAGAGAATTTTTGAGTTTTTTGATACGATAAAGCCAGAAATTTATCATGAAAAATTTCTAAATGATTATGAAGCTGTGATTTACAAAGTGGTAAATAAATTTTCAAAAGATGAGTTTTTAAATTTTATCAATAAAAATAAAAATCCTGTCGTTTTCGTAGGATCAAGTTCCAGTAAAGATAGCGTTAAATTTAGCCTAAAAGATGCTTATAAAATCAAAAATAGCCTAAATCCAAATACCTTAATGGGCGGTATTTGCATACCTGAACGACATAATCTAAAAAACGATGAGCATTTTAGAGTGGCTAAAAAAAGCATATTTGGATGCAAATTTTTTATAACTCAAGCCGTTTATGATTTAGAAAGTGCAAAAAAATTTATAGATGATTATGCAAAAATGAGTATAGAAAAAAGACAAATTATTTTTACACTAACTCCTTGCGGTTCGTCTAAAATGCTAAATTTTATGAAATGGCTTGGAATTTATGTAGGAAAAGAGATAGAAAAAACTCTTTTAAACAGTCAAAATATGCTAGAAAAATCAATCTCTCTTAGCCTTGATATGTTTAAGTTTTTAAATACATACTCAAAAAATAAAGGCATATCAATTGGCGTAAATGTTGAGAGCATTTCAAAAACAAAAGTTGAAATTGAAGCATCTATATCACTTTTAAAAGATATAAGAAAAATTTTAAAATAATCACAAAAATGTAAAAATTTTTATGTTGAAGCTAAGACAATATGGTTATTTTATTAAATTTTTCTTTTTGAGCCTTAAAATATTTAAAATTTTCAAAAAATATCTGTATTTAAATTTAATTTAAAATTGAGCCGATTTTTAAAATATCTTTTTTCTGATAGATTTTAATGATTCTAATAAACAAATATTTTTCTATGTTTAGAAAGATAATTTATATACAATTAAATAAAAACTATTTTAGAATCACTAGCAAAACTAAAAACTTAGCTTTACTCATAATTGCAAGCAAAAATTTTACTAAATAAAGATTTTTTAAATTTAGTAGCATTAGAATCAATTTTAAATACATTTGATTTGCTAAAAATCACTACTTGTCTAATATAATTTTTTAAGGCGTTTTATTACAAGTTGTGTTTATCTTTAAATTTAAATGTCGTTTCTATCTTCTTTTTAAAATTGTAGTGCTAAATTTAGTCATATCAATGCTTTTTTGCGATTTAATTAAACCTTATAAAATCACTCTTTGCAATAAATTTTACAATTTCCACCATTTTTCTAAAATTTCAGCCAACTTTAAGGAGGGGGGGGTAAAATTACACGATATTTTTAAGAGGAGAGTAAATGAAAAATTTAGTTAAATTTAGTTTTGTTGCTAGCTTGCTAGTCGCTTCATCATTAAATGCACATAAAGGTGCTTTTGTAGGCGTTGAGGGTATATATAGCAAAACTTCATCAGATATTTCAATCCATCCAGAAAAAAATCATCTTGGAAATAATCAAAAAGTAAAATTTAGCAAATCAACTCCTGGATTTGGTATAAAAGGTGGTTATAATTTTGGTGATTTTAGAGCTTATGGCGGTTATGAGTATTTATTTAAAGCAAAAAATAGCAAAAACGGCAAAACATCCAAAGCCACTACTCACAACCTATATATCGGTTTTGACTACACGCCAGAAATCACAAATGATCTCAAAGCAGTAGTTGGTGCTTATACAGGGACTTCTATTATAAGCGATAAATTAAATAATGATGCTAGCAACGGCGGTGGCGATGGCGTAAGTCACTCAGAAACCTATAGTATCAGCTATAGCGGTACTGGTTGGTTAATAGGTACAAAATTAGGCCTAGAATACATCGTAGCCGATCATCATGGCTTAGAATTTGGTGTAAAGTATGACTACGCTTACTTCAAAAACCATAAAGATAAATCAGGAAACTACATCAATAGCATAAAAAATAGAAATTTAAAGCCTTATCTTAGCTACTCTTTCTATTTTTAATATTTAAAAGCCTAAATAAATCTTATAAATTTAGGCTTTAACAAAACCTAAATCCCATTTATATCTTACATAAAACTTAATTTTCTACCAAAATCGATAGATTTTCAAAAAATACACAATTTTACACACTTTCAAACTAACCTTAAAAAAAGGGGAGGGGGTATAATGCTCATATTATTTTTTTAAAAAGGAGAAAATATTTAAAACGTTTTAAATTTATATCTTTAGCATTAGTTGTCACTTTTGGTTTGTTTGCTGGTTTAAATGGCACTTCTATACCATATAAATCAAAATTTATAATTTATAAAATTTATCATTCAAAGAAGAATAGGAAGCACTTAAAAATTATAGCCTTTGGATAATATAAGCAAGTCTATTTAAAATGCTTTAATATCACTTTTGTTATTAATGATAAAAGAGTTGTGCCTTGCTTAGATTAAGATTATTGGAAGTAGAAATTCTTTTGGCTGTATTATGGACGATATATTTATCTTTTTTTTAAGCGATTACAAACACTTTGTTAATATTATTTATAAGGCGATGCATTGTCTCTAAGTGGCTCTTTCTTGGATTAAAAATAACGTTAAAACGCTTAAAATATTGCTATATTTGACTGTTTTATATCTATATTGTAATATATTTTTCGTGCATTTTTAAAGCTTTTTTGATACAATTCTTACTTATGCCGTTTTTAACTACTTAAGACATCTTTTCTTACTTTTTTAGTGCTGTAAATATTTTCTCTAAATTTTTGATTTTCATATATTTTTTATTACAATAAAGCGAAAAAGTTTTTATATAGCCAGGATTTACATAATCATAACGCTCTTTTAGATTGCCAACTGCTTTAACATATTGCTTTTTTTACTCCTGTCTTTATCTAAAAAATTTGATTTGTTTATATTTGCCATTAGATAGCCTTTAATATGGTAATTTACTCTAAAAATAACCTAATTTATTAGAAATATTACTATATCACAATTGAAATCAAAAATAATTAAAAAAGCTAAAAAGTATGATGAAAATGGAATTCAAGCGAATTATAAAAGATTGATTTAAATTTAAAAATAGCGTTAAGCTCGCTCGTATAATACTCTTTAAATTTCTTAAATACTGGTATTTTAAGCATTTAAAGATTTTTAACTTTGTTAATTACTACGCTATTTATTTTTTATTTATAAAATTTCTACTGAAATTTTAGATTTAATTATGCCTAAAACTTTTACTTCTTTTTCAAATTCTGATTTTAAATTTATAATTATCATCATTTGATGATTTTAAACTAATTTCATCATTGCTAGTAAGTAGATATTGCTTTATAAGCGTATCATTGTTTATTTTAATAATTATCCAATTTGTATTCTCTGATGTTCGTCTTGTATAACTACTAAAATATCGCCATTATTTGCCAATGGCTGGGCTTCTTTACCAACAACTTTTATAAAGACGCACTCGGCATTTTCATATTCTGCTATAAATTTTAAATATTCTATTTTTGTGTTAAGAAATTTTGGTGTTTGTGTATTATTTGCAAAATCTTTTATGCTATTACGAAAAGCTATTATAGTGTCAGTTAGAGATTTTAGTTTTAAATTTGCGGGATCTATATTGTATTTTCTAAAAGCCTCCCATAATTGCATATCTGTATCAAAATACTCATCCCCTATGCCGGTTGCTTGTAAAATTTTATATTTTGCACTTTTATTTAATGGATTTATATTGTTTTCATAAGAAGCTATACTTCCCCTTGTAATACCTGTTCTATTTCCAAATTGAGCTTGACTAAGCCCAAAAGCATTTCTTAAATCTCTAAGTTTTTCACCGGCTGTTATATATAAAATTTTAACAAGGAGATTGAATGAAGGATATTCAAATTCAAAATAAGGAGTGGCTTACGCCTAAACAATTAGAAGCAGAATTTGGCATCACAATAGGAGCTCAAAATAAAATGCGATTAAGAAAAAATTATGTAAATGGGACAAATATTCCATTTATAAAAGTAGGCAAAAGAATTTTGTATTTTAGAAGCGACATTAATGCGTGGCTTTTATCTCTTAGAAAAGGAGCTAAATAATGAATAATTTAATGATAGAAAATATCGATAAAAATATAAAATCTATAAATCAAAAATGCAAACAATTGCTTAGTATTCAAATCAAAATAAAAAATGAAAATGCTAAATATCAAAGAGATTTAGAAAAATTAAAAAATAAACATATGAAAAAGCTCACAAAGCTAGAACAATCGCAAACTCAAATTACTCAATTTTTGTCTCAAATAAATACTCAAATTTCTAATTCAAGCCCTTGTGGCGATGAGATTAGCCATTATACACCCTTACAAAATGCAAGAGTGATAAATGAGATTTTTACGCCACAAGGGCTAAAAAATAATTTATAAGGATTAAAAATGAAAAAATTTAAAAATATTTTTTTTGATGAAGATGATGATGAATGGAAAATAAAGCGAGTTAGAATATACTATCAAAAAGATAATGATGAGGGGCACTATTTAAAAGATATTAATGGAGAATATTTAAAAGATGAAAATGGCGATTTTATTTTCGATCCAAATTTACACGCTCATATTGAATTTTACGCTAGATAAGCAAGGTATTAATAGATATAAATCAAAAGATAGATACAAAATTCACAAAGAACTTCAAACACTAGTAGCAAATGAGCTAGAAATGGAGCGTGATAAAGATTATGCTAGTTTCAAAGAAAGAGCACCGCAACATTTAAATCGCCAAGAGTATGCTAAAAATAAGGCAATTGCTGAGAGAAAAGTATTAAAAGAGCAATATCAAATCCAAGAACATAGATTTTTAAAAGCAGAACTTGCGAAATTAAAAGATATTAATGAGATAAATAAAGAACTAAGAGAGCAGTTAAAACAAAATGGAGCCAATAGGGCTGATTACGCAAAATTAGAGCAAGAAGTAAATTATTATCGCCAAAAAATTAGAGATAGGGAGTTAATCACCAAAGATGAGCTTGATAAATTTAAATTAGATTACCTTAATAAATTAGATGAAAATATGGTAAAAATTATCAAGCTTGAAAATGAAGATAAAACCATTAAAGAGTAAAATCAAACACTACAAAGTCAAATTTTAGAGTTAAATAACTCTTTGGTTGAGATTAAAGATGAATTTAATCTAGCTAGAACAAAAGTTATACAAAAACTACCGCAAGAGATGAAAGATAGGCTGTTTTTGGGAAGTTTAAAAGAACAAGACAATGATAATTATAAAAAATGGGGACATAAAAACTACAAAGAGTATGTTTTAACACAAGAACAAATGATGGAATTTGTAGAAGTTGCTAAACGATATGAAAGCGACTTTTACAATTGGAATGATGAATACGCTATTTGGCAAGAAAAAGATAAAGTAGAAAAAATAACCGAAGCCATTAATCTAGTGACAAACAACATTACGCTTAAAAATCTCAACGAAAAGATAGACAATGCCGCTAAAAATTTAATTGATAAAAATACCATATTTGCTAAAAGATATTTAGAACTTAAAAAAGATTGGTATGGAAATGAAGACAATAAACAAAAAGGAATTAACAGCTAATCAATTGATATATTTTATCAATAGTTACAATAATGTGCTTAGTAGGGTAGAAAAAATGGAAAAAGATAAAAATTCCAAGACAAGCAAAGTAATAGATTTGGAAAATTTAAATCTATTGTTAGCGCCAAAAAGATATAGCGGATTATAATCCAAAATGGCTTTGCTGAGAGTAATAAACTAATAAGTCTTTATGCGATGCCAGGAAGCGGTAAAAGTTTAACAACACTTTATTTAGCTACTTATATGTTTGAAAATAAAGTGATTAAAAAAGTTATTTATGTAGATATGGATAATGGCTTAGGAACACTTAAAAATTGTGGTTTAGAGCAAATTTTAAATAAATATGAAGGACAACTAAAATATATAAGCTCGGCTAAAAAAGCCAAAAAATATATAGACCCAAAAACGCTTATTTTTAGTTTATCGGCGACCGCTAATGAAAATTATAAAGACACTTTAATCATTTTTGACAGCATTAGAAACTTTTTAAGCGGAAGTATGAGCTACGATGACGCAGTAATGCCAACGCTTGATGCACTTCAAAATATGCGAGATTATTATGCTGGCGTTTGGTTTTTAAATCATCAAAACAAACAAGATTTTACAGGAGAAAACAATAAAGCGTATAAGGGAGCAACGGCGTTTTTTGATAGTTGTGATAAAGCTTATTTTATGAAAAAAGAGAAAGAAAAGAAAATATGTTAATTGTAACACTAGAGCCAATGAAGCAACGAGATGATACACAACCGCAAGCCATTATTATTAATACAGCAAATTTAAGTCTTAAATTTGATGATTTTATGCTTTATGCAATGAATGATAAGCAATTTCAAGTCCTTGAATATACAAAAGAGATAATTAAAGATAATCCAAATGGAATAAATCTTAAAAATTTAACTACCGAAATTAGAAGTAGAGATTTGCGGAATACACGCAATAAAAATTTTATTAAAACAATTAGATGGTAAATTTTACAAGATAATTTCAAACAATAAAAAATTTTTTAACTTTTTATCCGCTTTAAGCAAACCATTCATATAAAGCCTTAGAATATTGTATTTTAGGGCTTTACATCCATTAAGAAAACAAAAAAATGAATTTCTATGAATTTGTCATTAAAAAAGAGTTTTTTTCTTTAATAATTAAATAAAATATATTTATTTAATTATTTTAAATTCCAAGTGGCTCAATAGAATTTAAATAATCCACATACCACTGCATTAACTTTGTTTTTTGTTCTATAGTGGCTTTGTCTCTTTCATATGAGTGTTTTACTGCGTTTAACTCTTTATGAGCTAAAACACTCTCAATTACTTCTTCACTTATGCCTAAATTCAAAAGTTCAGCCTTATTTTTAGAGCATATAGTTCTAAATGTAGCCCTAAATCCGTGCGAAGTAGCAATGCCACTATATTTATTTTTGCCACCTAAATTTCTTATAGCCTTGCTTAGTGTGTCTCTATGTAGATGTCCGTTTGCATTAAGGGCTGGAAAGACAAATGAGCTATCAATAATTTTAAACATATGTTGTTCTTTTAATATTTTAAGAGCGTAAGAGCTTAGAGCAATTTCGTGAGTTGATTTGGTTTTCATCTCATCTGCTTTAATAGTCTAAATTTCACTTTCTAAATCCATATTACTCCACTTAGCACTAACTGTATTAAATGGGCGATTAACGCAAAGAATTTGTAGATAGATAGCTCTTTTAGTTGATAAATCAAGCTTATTATCCATCTTTAAATCTATGATAAACTCTTTAATTTTTTCTTTATCGGTTAATGCTGGAAGTCTAGTATCTACAAATTTATCAAGCGTAAAGCGACTAGTAGTAGGGAATACTCTGTGCAGCTCTTTACTTGGATTATAGGTGATATATTCATCTCTTTGAGCTAGGCTGAAAACCTTATCAATATCATTGATTAAGCGGTGGATTGTCTCTAATCTTGAAGTGCGTGGGTTATTTGGATTAAAAATAGCATTTAAAACCGCAAAAATATCAGAATATTTTATAGTTTTTATATCTTTATTGTCAAAGTTTGGCAAGATATAGTTTTGGTGTTGTTTGATTATTTTGGCGATATAGCTTTGGCTTATGCTATTTTTTAGCTTTTGTTTGATATATGTGTTAAATAAATTTTATATAGATATTTTTCATTATTACCCATAATTGTATTTATATCTTTACCACTCTTAAAATATTTTAAAATCGTCAAAGCATCACGCCTAGCTTCAGCTACGCTATAAATACCTTCTCTAAATTCACCTATTTTTTTAAATTTATTTCTTTGATATTCTACCGAAAAAGTCTTCATCCCACTTGGATTTATCCAGATGTATAGCTCTTTTGGATTGCCAACTTTCTTTTTGTATTGTTTAGATAAAATTTCTAAGCTTCTTATATCTTTATCTAATAAATTTGCCTTTAAGATATTTGCCATTTTAATCCTTTTTATCAAAAACTACGCTAATGATTATCCACCACCCTAATAACTACGCAATTTATTTGAAAATAATTATATCGTAAAAGAAAATAAAAATACATAAAAGCATAGAAAAACTTGATTTTATGGTGTTTAAAAGCAAATAAAAAGAAAGAAAAGAAACTTAAAAAAACTTAATTGGTGGAGTTAAGCGGGATCGAACCGCCGACCTCTTGAATGCCATTCAAGCACTCTCCCAGCTGAGCTATAACCCCATATTGATGGTGTAATTTTACATAAAAATTCTTATATTTGCTTGAAATTTTTAAAAAATACTATATTTTTTCAAAAAATAATAAAATTTTAAGCTTACTTTTGCTATGACTTCAATTCTGTTTTAGATTGCGGGAATAGCTCAGGGGTA
>NZ_VWSJ01000001.1 GCF_009690845.1 Campylobacter portucalensis | reverse complement strand
AGCCGTATTAAACTAATATAAATAAAAAATAACCTAGCAATATCAAATTCATAAATTAAATTTGATAAATAATGGCAACTTTTGGTTAGTGAATTTAAACTAAATCAAACTAGCTTTGAATTATAATTTTATCTATAAAATAAGTGTTGTCACCATAAATTTATAAGAAAAATTTTAGAAGTTATGAAAGCTAATTAAATTAAAACAATCTTTAAATAAATTCAAATTTTAATACCAAAAGAGAGGAAAATTATTTTTATGTAAAAAGATCGTGGTAAAACCGTTAATTTAATGAAATTAATTGTAAGATATTCTTTTTTTTGCTATAAATAAAATGAGTTTGTAAATATATTTAGAGATTACAGGGAGGCGATTAAGAGAAATTTTGTATTTAAAAGTGCTAGTTTTAATGCAAATAATTATATTAAAGAGAAATAGGATTTTTTGTTGAACCAAGATTTAATAAATAAACTAAGATAAATAAGCCGTATTAAACTAATATAAACAAAAATAACCTAATAATCAATTGATGATTTTGGAGTTAAAAGATAGTTTTAATTAATAAGCTTTGCTAAATTAAGTGTTTGAAAATTTAAAAAACACCGATAAATAAACAATCTTATAGCCTAAATTTATCAAGCTTTTAACCTTTTTTGTATCTTATTTAAAAACTAATTGGTTTTAAAATTTAATGATTTTAGAGATGGATTTGATGAATTGGTGGGCTAATGCAAAATATTATAACTTTTAAATTTTAAAAATTAATTTTTATAAACAAATGATTTGACTTGATAGATTTATTTTTATTAAATTTGATTTCAATGACTAAAAAATTGTGAATTTGATAGCAAAATTAAAGACTTAAAATTGTGTAAAATAAAATAAATTCGATATTTTATTTAGTAAAATTTTACCAATGCTTTGATATCTGCATTCGTTTTAAAATAAAGATAAAAAGCTTTTTGACTTTTGATAAACTTTATTTTGCAATAAAACGCCATAACTAATTAATTTCTTGCAAGTTTTTGTGCTTTGCTAAATCTAATATATCCTAAAATGAAAGTATTTTGATTTTTAAACCCTTGTCATAAAATCTTATATTTATTTCTGTAAGTAAAATAATAGAAATAAATTTAATGCCAAATGATATCGGTTTTGTTTTTAAACTGCTTCTAAAATTGATTTAATTAACTCTATCTGGGTATAGTATAAACTTAGAATAAATTTATATTTTAGAAGCGATGTAGGTTTATTATCAAAATTTAAAAACTCAATTATCATTTTTGTCATCCAAAATAATTTTAATTAAAAATCCAACCCCAACCACAACAATGCTAGCTATAAAAAAAATTTCTATTAAATCAAGAGTTGTCATTTTTACTCCTTTCTTTAAGCTGACCGCAAGCCGCACTAATATCAATACCCTTACTCTCTCTAATAGTGCAAGTAACGCTTTTGCTTTGTAAAAAATCTCTAAATTTTTCCATATTTTCAGGCTTAGGGCGTTTATAAATGCTTCCTTCATGCGGATTAAAGTATATCAAATTTACTTTTGCTTTAATGCCATCAAGAAGCTTTACTAGAGTTTTTGCATCTTTTATGCTATCATTTACGCCATCCATCATAAGATATTCAAACATCACTCTTTTTCTCATATCAATAGGAAATTTTCTAACAGCTTCCATTATAGAGGCGATATTATAGGCTTTATTTACAGGCATTAACTCTTGTCTTAATTCATCATTTACAGCATGAAGTGAAATAGCTAATAACACGCCTAAATTTAAGTTACCTAATTTTACTATTTGAGAGCTAAGTCCGCTAGTGCTAACAGTCTGTCTTCTTGGTGAGATGGCAAGACCGTCATTGTCTGTAAAAATTTTAATTGCTTTTGCTAGATTGTTTAAATTATTTAAAGGCTCACCCATCCCCATATATACTATATTTACTCGCCTTTCATATGGAATCTTATTTTCTTTTTTTATAAAATGAACCTGCTCAACTATCTCTCCTGGCGTTAAATTTCTAACAAATCCACCTTTAGCTGTTAGACAAAAACTACAGCCCATTTTGCAGCCAACTTGCGAACTAACACAAATTGTATAGCGAGCGTGTTTTATTAGTTTGCCATTTTCATCAAATTCATCACCTTTCATTGGTAATAAAACGCTTTCTATAGTTTTACCATCTTTTAACATAAAAAGATATTTTTTACTTCCATCTTGACTTACTTCTTCTTTTACCTTTTTTAAAGGATTAAAATAAAAATTCTCTTTCAAATAATCCCTTAAATCCCTTGGCAAATTCCTCATATCATCAAAACTATCAACATTTTTTTTATATATCCACTCATAAATTTGTTTAGCTCTAAAAGCTGGCTTTATGATATCAGATAGCTCTTCTTTCGTAAAATCAAGTAAATTTTTCAAATCAACCCTTTTTCTTTCATATAATTTTCTAATCTTTTTTTTGCAACATAATGATTTTTTAAAAAATCATTATGAGCATTTTCATCACAAAAATTTGTAGCACAGAGCAAAGCATAACATGGAATTTTAAATTTATTTGCCACGCTTAAAATAGAAAAAAATTCCATATTTTCTAGCATCAATCCATAATCTGAGAATTTTAAAGCACTTTTTTTGTCAGTTGTTATAAAATTTGATGAATTTACTACTATATCAGATCTATTTTTTGATAAAGTTTCACGTGGAACATTGCAAATTTTATCCATATTTAAAGGAGTATATGATAGCCCTAAGATTTTTGAAATTTCTAAATTTGAAGCATAAAAACATTCATAAATTTTCAATATTTCACCATCTTTATATATCCCAGCAGTGCCTATAAATATAATTTTTTTAGGCATTTTATCCATTTTTAAAAGCATATGAGTTAAATTTATAGCACTATCAACAAGTCCTATTCCAACTCCTTTTGCAAAATCAAAATTTTCATTACCGCCTGCACAAATTAATAAATTTTCCATAAAAACCTCAAATTCTAACACTAATATTATTATTTAAGAGATATTTTTTTAGCTCGTTTATTCTGATTTCTCCAAAATGAAAAATAGAAGCAGCTAAAGCAGCATCTGCACCAATCTCAAAAACTTCTTTAATATCTTGCATTTTTCCTGCTCCGCCACTTGCAATCACTGGAATTTTTAGAAGATTGCTTATTTTTTTAGTGATATCTATATCATAACCATTTTTAGTACCGTCTGCATCCATAGATGTAAGTAAAATTTCGCCTGCTCCTCTTTCTTGTGCTTCTTTAGCCCAAGAAATCGCATCAATTTTACTATTTTTTTTACCGCCGTTTGTAAAAACTTCGTATTTTTCTTTGTTTCTTTTTACATCAATAGCCACAACAACGCACTGTGATCCAAATTTTAAAGCTATTTGATCTATTAAATTTGGATTATTTACAGCGGATGAATTTATACTTATTTTATCGCAACCAACACTTAAAAGGGCATTTACGTCATCTATGTTTTTTATGCCACCTCCAACCGTTAAGGGGATAAAAAGATTTTTTGCTACACGTTCAATGACTTCTACTATTGTTTTTCTCTTTTCGTCTGTAGCAGTAATATCTAAAAAACATATCTCATCGGCCCCTTCATCATTATATCTTTTTGCTACTTCTAAAGGATCTCCTGCGTCTATTAAATTTACAAAATTTATGCCTTTAACAACCCTTTTATCTTTAACGTCAAGACAAGGAATGATTCTTTTTGTTAAATTTTCCATCGTTCCTCCTTTATGGTATTTTAGCTAATTTTCCTTAAAAATAGAGTTTATTAACTATTTTTGGCTACAATTGTGAGATGATTAAGGCAAAAAAGAAATTTGGACAAAATTTTTTAAAAGATAGTTTTATTTTAGATAAAATCATCCAATCGATTCCCAAAAATTCAGATATAAATTTGGTAGAAATTGGGGCTGGCTTAGGTGATTTAACTAAGAAATTATTAGAAATTTCAAAAGTTAGAAGTTATGAGATTGATGAAGAACTTTTTACAATTTTAAGTAAAAATTTTAAAACAGAGATTACAAATTCTAGATTAAATTTAATTTTAGGCGATGTTTTGGAATTTTGGCAAAAAGATAATCTTTTAGACGAGAGTTATTTTTTGGTTGCAAATTTGCCATATTATGTAGCAACAAATATCATCCTAAAAGCCATTGATGATAAAAATTGCGTTGGTTTTATAGTGATGATACAAAAAGAAGTGGCTTTGAAATTTACACTAAATGATAAAAACTCAAATTCTTTATCTTTAATAGCAAATTTAAATGGAGAGATAAATCTTTTATTTGATGTGCCAAATACATCATTTAAACCTATGCCTAAAGTGATGTCTAGCGTTATTAAATTTGATAAATTTAATAACTTTGGCGATTTAAAAATGCAAGATTATTTTGATTATAAAAATTTTCTTAGAATTTGTTTTTCAAGTCCAAGAAAGACACTATTTTCAAATTTAACTACCAAATTTAAGAAGAATTTTGTAGTTAAAATTTTTGAAGATATAAATTTAGATAAAAAAATCAGACCTCATCAATCAAATAACACCTTATTAATAAAAATTTTTAATTTTTTAAAGGTAGAAAATGGAAGAAAAGAGTGAAAATTTATCAAAAAATTCAGTAAAAAAAGAGTTTTTAAAAAAAGAAAATCGCTATTCAAGACATAGGCAAAATTTAAAAAAACAAGCTCAAATCAATGGACAAAATAGCGTTTCAAAAGATTTAGCAAAAAATGAAAATTCGCAAACTGGCAAAAAGAAGAAAAAATCAAAAACTCCTCGCACACTAAATGGCAATGAACAGTGGCAAAAAGATATGCAAGATATAATCATTGCAAATAAAAAAATGCAAGATTTAAGACTAAATCCTCTTAAATTTAGTAAGCCAAATAGCGATAAAATTCGCATAACTCCTCTAGGTGGGCTTGGAGAAATTGGTGGAAATATGACTGTATTTGAAACGCAAGATAGTGCTATTATAGTTGATATAGGTATGAGTTTTCCAAATGAAACTATGCTTGGCGTAGATATTTTAATACCTGATTTTAGTTACATTAAAAAAATAGAAGATAAAATCAAAGCCATAATTATCACTCATGCTCACGAAGATCACATCGGTGCAATGCCATATTTTTTTAAAGAATTTAACTATCCAATTTATGCAACGCCCTTGGCACTCGGTATGATTTCAAATAAATTTGAAGAGCATGGATTAAAAGATAAAAGAAGTTTTTTTAAGCCTGTAGAAAAAAGAAAAATATATAAAATAGGGGATTTTGAGATAGAATTTATACATATAACTCACTCTATCATCGATGCTTCAGCTCTTGCTATTACAACAAAAACTGGCACAATCATACATACGGGTGATTTTAAAATAGATCATACACCAATAGATGGCTATCCAACAGATTTGGGACGATTGGCTTATTATGGCGAAAAAGGGGTTTTGCTTTTGATGAGTGATAGTACAAATTCTCACAAAGAAGGCTTTACAAAAAGCGAAAGTAGCGTTGGTAAAACCTTTGATAAAATTTTTAGTAATTCAAAAGGGCGTGTGATTATGAGCACATTTAGCTCAAATATTCACCGTGTCTGCCAAGCTATAGAGTATGGTCTTAAATTTGGAAGAAAAGTGTGTGTAATAGGTAGATCTATGGAGAGAAATTTATTTACTGCTATTGAGCTTGGTTATGTTGAGTTAGATAAAAGCATTTTTATAGATGCAAACGAAGTAGTAAAATATTCTGATAATAAAATTTTAATAGTAACAACAGGCTCTCAAGGCGAAACTATGAGTGCGCTTTATAGAATGGCAACAGATGAGCATAAATATATAAAAATCAAACCAACAGATCAAATCATAATCTCAGCTAAAGCAATTCCTGGCAATGAAGGCAGTGTCTCAACTGTGCTAAATTTTTTGTTAAAAAGTGGTGCAAGTGTGGCGTATCAAGATTTTAGTGAAATTCATGTTTCAGGTCATGCAGCACAAGAAGAGCAAAAACTTATGTTTCGTTTAACAAAGCCAAAATTTTTCTTACCTGTTCACGGAGAATTTAATCACATACACAAACACGCTCAAACTGCGATCGAGTGTGGGGTTAATCCAAAAAATATCTATCTAATGAGTGATGGCGATCAAATGGAGGTAAATTTAAACTATTTAAAAAGAGTTAAGACTATAAAAACTGGCAAAATTTTTATAGATAATCAAATCAATAAGCAAATTACCGATGAGATTGTAAAGCATCGTCAAAATTTAGCAGATGCTGGAGTGGTGATGATAATTGCACAAGTTGGAATGAATGATAAGAATTTATTAAAAACAAGGGTTGTTACGTATGGTTTAGTTAGTGATAGAGATCAAAAATCTTTTGCTAAAGATATGGAGAGTGTTTTGATGCAGTTTTTGGTAAATTTAAAAGATGAACTCTTAAAAGATCAAAGAGCTTTAGAGAGTCAAATCAGACAAGCGGTTAGAAAGCATATTTTTAGAAAACTTAAAAAGTATCCAACAATAGTGCCTATAATTTATCTAATGTGATTGGAAATTTTATGAATAAAAATATAGAAGTAGCAAAAATAGTTTTAGAAAAAAGCTATAAGCCTTTAACGATTAACGAAATTTGGGATATTGCTAAAAATTTAGGACTCACAAAAAGCTTAAATTTAAATGGAAAAACACCTTATGCTAGTTTTGGAGCACGTATTTATACGGATATAAAACATAATTATCAAAATAGCATTTTTGAGATAGTTCAACACAAACCAAAAATATCAATAAAGCTAAAAAATCAAAATTTCAACAAAATATCTAAAGCTGTAAAATATGAAATTTTAGACGATAAGAAGTGTGAGGATAAATTTTGCGAGAGAGATTTGCATTTACTTCTTGCAAAATTTATATACAGCAATTCAAATTTTGATGCTTTTTCAAAGACAATTTTTCACGAAAATAGCACTAAAAATAAAAAAGGTTACGATAAATGGTTGTATCCTGATATGATTGGCGTAAAATTTGAAAAATTTGGAGATGAAATTTTAGAATTTATATCTAAATTTGATAAAAGACGAGTAAAAATTTACTCTTTTGAGATAAAAAAAGAGTTAAATATTTCAAATTTTAGAGAGTGTTATTTTCAGGCTGTTAGCAACTCAAGCTGGGCAAATGAAGGCTATTTAGTGGCCTTAAATATAAATGAAGAAAACGATGAGTTAAAAGACTTAATCAACAAAACATCGCTTAGTTTTGGCATAGGCGTTATAAGTTTAGATAGTGAAAATTTAGATCAAAGCAAAGTGTTGGCAGCGGCTAGATTTAAAGAGAGTTTAGATTTAAATTTAATGGATGAATTAGCTAGCAAAAACAAAAATTTTAAAGATTTTATGAAAACGATTTGTGATTTTGATATAAAAAATTCAAATAGATTTGAAAAAGAATTTGATAAAATTTTAGATGATATTGCTATGGAAAAATTTATAAACGATAAAGGCATAAAATGAGTGAGATTTTAGAGCTAGCAAGGGAGGTTTTAAAAATTGAAGGAGATGAGCTTTTAAGGCACTCAAAAATGTTAAATGAAAGCTTTGTTGATGTTTTAAATTTAATTAATTCTTGCAAAGGAAAGGTTATAATAACTGGCGTTGGCAAAAGCGGGCATATAGGAGCTAAAATTGCAGCCACTTTTGCAAGCACTGGCACTCCTAGCTTTTTTTTACATCCAACAGAAGCACTTCATGGTGATCTTGGTATGGTTGAAAAAAATGATTTAATTTTAGCCATAAGTTTTAGTGGTGAAAGTAAAGAAGTAACTGAAATTTTGCCACATTTAAAAAGATTTGGCGTAAAAATTATCGCAATGACTAAAAACAAAAACTCATCATTGGCTAATTTTAGTGATAAAATTATAAATTTAAATATCGTAAAAGAAGCATGTCTTTTAGGGGCGGCACCAACAACTTCTACGACTTTAACTTTAGCCTTAGGAGATGCTTTAGCGATTTGTTTGATGAAAATGAAAAATTTTAAAGAGAGCGATTTTGCAAATTTCCATCCTGGAGGAAGTTTAGGAAAAAAGCTATTTTTAAAAGTTGGCGATATTATGAGAACTAACAATTTACCAGTTATTGGTAATGATGTTAGCTTAAAAATTGCCATAGATGCTATGACTCACGGAAAAGTTGGGGCTGTTTTGATAGCCAACAAAAACAGCGAGTTAGTTGCTATTTTAAGCGATGGAGATTTAAGAAGAGCGTTACAAAGTAGCGATTTTGATATAAATCAAAAAGCCCTTAAGTATGCCACAAAAACACCAAAAACTATAGATGATAAAGATATGTTAGCTAGTAAAGCTTTAGAGATGATAGAAAAATATAAAATTCAATTACTAATTATCGTTAATGATGAAAAAATACCAGTTGGAATTTTACATATTCACGATTTAGCAAATTTAGGATTATGAAATGAACAAAATGAGATTAAATAAATTTATATCGCACAATACTGGATATTCAAGACGTGAAGCAGATAGGTTGATTAAAGATGGAAAAGTTAGTGTAAATGGTCGTGTTGTTAGTGATTTTATAGAAGTTAGTTACGAAGATAAAATCCGTATAAATGGGCGTTTGATTAAGAAAAAAACTGAATTTACTATGATAGTTTATAACAAACAAAAAGGCGAGTTGGTTACTAAAAAAGATGATCGTGGAAGAAAAATAATTTACGACTCTCTCCCTAGTGGATTTAAAAAATTTATACCTATTGGCAGGCTTGATTTTGCAAGTGAGGGGCTTTTGCTTTTAACCGATGCTCCAGCTATTGCTGATTCTTTAATGAAAAGTGATATTGAGAGAATGTATTATTTGAAAGTTAAGGGTGAAGTTGGAAATGATGTCATAAATGCTATGAAAGATGGATTTTTTGCTAAAGATGCAACAAAAGGTGCTCATAAAAAAAGTCAAATAAAATCTATGGAATTTAAGCCGTTTTTGGCGTATTCTATACTTGGTTCAAGTGGAGGTTATACAAAACTTAAAGTTATAATAAACGAGGGTCAAAATAGGGAACTTAGAAGATTTTTTGGATGTTTTGATTTAGAGGTTATGGACTTAAAGAGAGTTAGTTTTGGAAGAGTAAATTTAGGAATGCTTAAAGATGGTAAATGGAGATATTTAACTGCATCTGAATATGAAGATTTGAGAGATTTTTTAAAAATAAATAGTGTGAGATATTAAAAATAAGCATCAAAAAGAATAAAATTGATATTTGCAAGAATGCCTGTTTTGTTGTGTTTTAAATTTTGCAGGGATCTTATGTCTTTTAAGATTATTTAGCTAAAAAATATATGATTTATAAATTTAGATAATTAAACACTTCAAAGCACAACCATTAAATACAAAATTTAACGAAATACATCACTTAAAAATAAGCGAGCAAATAGATAATGCGGACAAAACAATAGTTAAAATCTAACCTATAAATAAAAATAGTAAATTTATAAGTCAAAAATATCCAAACTAATTTTAATATTTAGCTAATTTACAATATATAATTAATAGCGTCATTAAAATTGGAGACTAAATTTTTACATTAATTTTACACAAAATATATATAATTTTGATAATTTTATTTGAAAGGTTGATTATGAGTAAATCTATAAGTAGAAGGGATTTTTTAAAAGGTTCTGCTTGCACCTTGGGTGCTTTAAATTTAGATGCTAAATTTGTTGTAAATGATGGTGCTAGATATGTTAAGAGTTTTTGCGAAATGTGCTCTTCAAGATGTCAAATCGAAGCAAGAGTCGTAGATGGCAAGTGTGATTTTATTATGGGAAATCCTAAATTTTCATCAAATAAAACGTCAGTTTGTGCTAGAGGTGGGGCTGGAGTTAATCAACTTTATGATAAACAAAGATTGTTAAAACCACTTCTTAGAGTAGGACAAAGAGGAGAGGGAAAATGGAAAGAGATAAGCTGGGATGAGGCTTATGAATTTTGTGCTAAAAAGTTAGATGAGATTAAAGATAAATATGGTGCAAAATCTGTTGTATTTACTTCAAAAAGTGGCGAAAGTCATAATCAATTAACAAATTTTGCCTGTTCTTATGGTAGCCCAAATATTTTTTCACACTGGTCTTGTTGTCCAATTACCGAAAAAATAGCAGTTCCTCATACCTTTGGTGTAACTCCAAAAATAGATTATGAAAATGCAAAATATATAGTAAATTTTGGTCATAATTTATTTGAAGGAATTGATATTTCAAAGACAAAAAAACTAGCTAAAAGTGTTTATAAAAGCGATACTAAATTTTTAGTTTTAGAGCCAAGATTTAGTGTTGTGGCTGCAAAAGCTGATGAGTGGCTTGCTGTTAGACCTGGAACAGATCTTGCATTTGTAATGGCGTTGATTCATATTTGGCTACGAGATGGTAAGTACGATAAAGATTTTGTTAATAAATTTACAGTTGGTCTAGAAGAGCTAAAAGAAGCCGTTAAAGATAGTACGCCTAAATGGCAAGAAAATTTAACAGGTATAAAAGCTGAAGTCGTTGAAAGGATAGCTGATGAAATTTATAAAGCCGCACCAAGAGTTGTGATAGACTGGGGACATAAAACTACAACAACAAGAGCAGAATATCAAAGAACAAGGGCTATTTCAATCGCAAATGCCTTGATGGGAAATTTTGAGAAAGTTGGTGGAATTTTCTTTGGTAAAAAATCATCTGATTTTAATAAAATTTGTGATGAAGAGCTATTTTTAACATTAGCTAATCCAGATAAAAATTTTAAAATTCCAAAAATTAGTCGCATTGATGGATGTGGCGAAGATGGACATAAGCACTATTTTATACCTAGAAAGCATGGCGTTTTAATGGATATTGCTCCTGCAATTTTAGAAGAAAAACCATATCCTATTAAAGGTTGGGTTAGCACTAGATTTAATCACTTAATCAATGTAGCGGGCGAAGAAAAAAGCATAGAAGCCATTAAAAAACTTGATTTTGTTATGGCTGTTGATATTTATATGAGTGATTTTGCTTGGTTTGCTGATATTGTTTTGCCTGAAAGTACGTATTTAGAAAGAGATGAGGCTATTTTAGATAAAAGTAGTACTTCCCCTGCATTTTGTATGAGAAATAAAGTTATTGAGCCACTTGGGGATACAAAAAGTGGATATGAGATTTTTAGACAATTAGCAAGAAAAATGCAAATAGATAAAGACTACACTTGGAATAATATAAATGAGTATAGAATGCAACAAGCAAAAGGAAATCACGAATTAGTCGCTAGTTTGATTAAAGATGGTTATGTTTCTTGGAAAGTTCCAAAACTTTATTATATGGATAAAAAAAGTGTTTCTAAATTTGTCGAGAAATATCCAAAATCTGCTAAATTTGTAGATGAGAATGGGCTTATGTCTTCGTTGATGAAATTTAAAACTCCAAGTGGAAAAATAGAACTTTTTTTACAAAGCGTTGAAGATAAACTTCCTGGAGAAGGTTGTTTACACACAAGAGATATGGATGTTTATGATGGTTTTGAACTTTGTTTGATGAGTGGCAAAACACCGATCCATACAAATGGACATACGCAAAATATAAAAGTATTAAATGATATGATGGATCAAAGTCCAATGTGGATTAATACAAAAACAGCACAAAAATATAATCTAAAAACAGGAGATACCGTTTTAGTTAAAAGTAAATTTGCAAGCGGATATGCTAAAGTTTTGGTTACAGAAGGCATTAGAGAGGACTCTTTGTTTGTTTATCATGGTTTTGGTCATGTAAGTAAAGGTCTTAAAAGGACATTTGGTGATGGATTAAATCAAAGCAAACTTTTAAATCCTGCAGATGGTGCTGTGTCAGGAACGATGGTTACAAATGTTGGCGTTGAGATAAAGAAAGTATAAAAGGATAAATTATGAAAAAGTATGCAATGATTTATGATGAAAATTTATGTATAGGCTGTCAAGGTTGTTTGGTAGCTTGCAAGAATGAAAATAAGGTACCAGATGGAGTTAGTAGATTAGAAGTACATTCAAATATGAAAGGATCATTTCCAAATTTAAAAATCGATTTTCAAAGACATAGTTGCGTGATGTGTGATGAAAGCCCTTGCGTGGATGTTTGTCCAACTCATGCAAGTTTTAAATTAGATAATGGTATTACAATGATAGATGAGAGAACTTGCATTGGATGCAAATACTGCATTTTGGCCTGTCCATATGATGCAAGATATGTAGATCCTATAACGCATGCTGTAAGTAAATGTACGTTTTGTTTTGATACTCGTGTTGGAAGAGGGGATGAGCCTGCTTGTGTTAGTGTTTGTCCAACAGATGCACTTATTTTTGGAGATTTAAATGATGAAAATAGCTTCATTAGAAAAGTGGCATCTCAAAATTCTCTTAGTTTTCCAAAGCAAGAATTAGGCACAAAACCAAAATTAGCATTTATTAAAAACAAAAAAGGGGGATATTATGAATAATTTATGGATGGTTTCAAATGGAGCTAATGAAATTTATTGGGGTTGGCACATTGCTATTTATTTAGTTTTAGCTGGACTTAGTGCAGGTGCTATCATAATCTCTCTTTTAGTTAAATGGAATATGCATAGTGATAATACAAATTCAATTTGGGATTCTATGGTAAAAGCAGGAGCCATAACAGCACCGATAGCTATTAGTGCTGGACTTTTACTGCTTATAGCTGAGCTTAGTAAGCCACTTAGCTTTTATTGGATTTTGATTAAATATAATTTTACTTCTGTAATGAGCGTAGGGGTTATAACTTTGCTTATTTTTACGCCATTATCTTATCTTTTTGCACTTATTATTTTTGAAAGAGAGATAAAAAATTCTAAATATTTATCTTTTTTATCGCCTATTTTAAATATAATCAGATCTTTTGCAAGCTTAGCAAAAAGTGTTGAATATTTACTTTTTATATTGGCTCTTGGAGTAGGTCTTTATACTGGATTTTTACTTGGTGCGGCTTATAAAATTCCATTATGGAATACTCCCGTTTTACCGCTTTTATTTTTGCTTTCTGGATTTTCAAGCGGTATTGCTACAACTGTTTTGGTTGGAATGACTTTTTTTAAAGGGACATTAAACAAAAATAGTATAAAATATCTTTTAACTATGGATTTAAGGGCGGTTGTTTTTGAGATTCCGCTTTTAATGGTTTTATTTTTAGGTTTATATTTTGAGGGCGGATCTAGTTTGGTTGCGGTAAAACAGGCTTTAACGCATAATTCTTATGGAGTTTTATTTTGGATTGGTGCTTTTGGGGTTGGACTTTTTGCACCGATTTTAATAGCATTTACAGCACTAAAAAATCATGCCTATAAGCCAATTTTTATAGTGTTGGATTCTATTTGTATTGTGGCTGGCGTTGTTTGTCTTAGATTCTTTTTTGTTTATGCTGGTCAAGTTTGTTTGGGAGTTTAAATTTTAGGGAGTTTTTGTGAAAATTCTTTTATTAGAAGATGATTTTAGTTACAGAAAAAGTATAGCTGAGTATTTGCAAAGCTTAGGATATGAAGTCGATGAAGCTTGCGATGGTATAGAAGCTTGCGACAAGATACGAGATAACTTTTATCATCTTCTTATCCTTGATATCAATGTGCCTGAAATTTCAGGTCACGAGGTTATGAAATACGCTAAAAGTTTAAATTTAAAAACACCGATTATGATAATGACTTCTTTGATTGATATTGATAATATGGAAATTGGTTACTTGCTTGGTTGTAATGAATATTTAAAGAAGCCATTTAATATAGCTGAACTTAAATTTAGAGTAAATGAGCTTATGAGAAAATACTATTCAAAAGATGATAAAAATTTAATAAAAATAGATAATTTCTTTTATGATACGATAGCAAAACATATAAAATTTAATGATAAAATCATAAATTTAAGCCAAAAAGAGCTTGAACTTTTAGACTTTTTGCTTACTAAAAAAGGAACTTTTGTAGGCATTGATGAAATTTTAACTCAAATTTGGGCTGATGTTGAAAGTGCTGATGTAAGAATGCATATAATGAAAATCAGGCAAAAGACAAGCCCTAATTTTATTATTTCAAAAAGAGGTCTTGGATATAAAATAAATGTTTGAAAATATAAAAATTCCATTTTTCTCAAGTATGATAATAATTTTTTTATTTATATTTCAAGGTTTTCAAATTCTTGATTTAACTAAAAAATCAATAGAAAATCAAGAAATTTTTTCTCTTGTCAAAAAAAGTAATGATATAAAAAAAGATCCAAATTCTATAAATTTAAAACCAAATTTAATATATCAATATATGATTTTAAATCACAAAAATGAAATTTTATTTTCAAATTTAGCTATAGATTTACTAAATTTTGATTTTGAAATTTATAAATTTAAAAACTATATGTTTTATAAAGATTTTTTCTTTCAAGATGATAAGCTTTATTATTTAATAGTTGCTAAAAAATTGACAAACGAAAAGTTAAATTTAATCACTTGTTTTATGCTTTTTGCAACTATTTTGGTTGTGTTTTTAATAATGTATTTTACACACCAAAGCACTATAAAATCCCACTTAGAACAAAAAGATAAAATGACGACTTTTTTTAATGACGCAATGCATGAGCTTAAAACTCCATTAGGCGTTGCAATGCTAAATTTATCAATGATGGAATTTAAAAATAAAAACACACACCGAATAAAATCTGCATTAAAACAGATGATGATTACTTATGAAGATATTGAGTATTTTATTAAAAATTCTAAGATAAATTTTACCAAGAAAGTGATAAATTTATCTTCATTTCTGGCTTTAAGAATATCATTTATAAACGCCGTAGCAAAAAGTAAAAATATCAAAATAATAGCTCACATTAAGCCAAATTTATATATTTTTATGAGTGAAATAGAAGCAACAAGGCTTATAGATAATACCATCTCAAATGCAATTAAATACTCAAATGAAGGACAAAAAATTCTAATAAATTTGCATCTTGAAAATGGTATGATTGTATTTGTTGTTAAAGATTTTGGCATAGGTATAAAAGATACATCTAAAATTTGGCAACGATATGTTAGAGAAGATAGGATAAATGGAGGTTTTGGCTTAGGGCTTAATATTGTATTAAAAATTTGTCAAAAATATGCAATATCTAAAAATGTAAAATCTATCTATAAACAAGGTAGCACATTTACATACGCTATACCTGCCTATAAAGAGAAAATTTTAGACAACATCTCATAATACAAGTTTTAAATTTGAAATAAATTTATTTTTTTTATCATTATTGATGTGAATTATTATATAGCCTATGTAGTTATTGTATAAATCATATAATTTTTTAGAAAAGAAGTAATTATTTTTAAATTTAATAAAATTTTGATTTTTAAAATCTATTTTTTGAAGAATTGAAGCTAAATTTAAATTAGAATTTTCTTTATTTAAAATAATAAAATTTTTAAGAATTTGATCTTTTTCAAAAAAACAATCACTCTTAAATTTATCATCAATCAAAATAAAAATATCAAACCCCTCTCTTTTTGCAATCTCAAAAATGGGTTTAAAATCAAGCATAACTTCACTGCTTCCGCTAAATTTATTATCTATAAAAATCGGAGCAATCCCCCTTATAAAAACTCCACACCTTCCAGCTTCTATTCCAGATATTGGAGTAATTGTTTTTTTGACTTCTTTTAGAGTAAATCTAAAAGTGCTTAAATTATCACCATATTTATTATCTTCAAAACTTCTTGCAATGCTTATTAAATTTTTAGAATGCAAATGAAAAAGCACATTTTGATAAATAGGAATTTGTGTTAAAGTTGAGGTATAAGATTGTAAAATTTTTTGACATTTTTGAAAATCATTTTCTAAAATACACTCTTTTATCTCTTTATTTTGAGATACTATAATGGACATAGCAAGAGCATTTAATCTTATTTCTTCAATCTTTTTTAAAACTATTTCTGCATTAAATTCAAAGTATTTTTTTATATTTTGAATGTTTTGAGAACTTTTATACTCAATATAAAAATATCCAAGTATAAAAATCCCACAAACAATCAAATAAAGCTTTTTAAATTTCATAAAAACACTTAAAATTTCTTTACTTTTTTTGATTTAAACCAAAAAACACTACTTAAAAAAACTAATCCTAAAATCACCATATATACAATTAGTAATGATGGATATTTTTCATTTGCAAATGCAGCTAAAACAGGAGTTATACCGCCACTTATTGCATAAGCTATATTGTATGAAAAAGAAATTCCTGTATATTTTACGTTTGATGGATATAATTTTATCATATGAAAAGGTGCTCCAGTTGGTCCAATAGCTCCAAAAAATCCAGCTAAAAAATACCATATTCTAACACTTTCAAAACTTCCACCATTATAAACTAAGTAAAAATACCCACCCGCAAAAATGCAAAACAAAACACCAAAAACTACACTTATTTTTTCAAGTCCAAAAATATCGCTTAAATACCCATAAATCACGCATCCACTGCACATTAAAAATATGCAAATCATTTGTAGATATATAAAGTCTATTTTTACATATCCACTAGCTTCAAATTTCGTGGCCATAAAATTTGGCATAAGCAAAATCATCACAACAATGCAACCAGTTAAAACCCAAGTAAAAAGCATTGATATGAAAGAATTTATTTTATATTGATTAAAAAGTTTTTTAAGTGGCATTGTTTCAAGCTCATTTCTCTCTTTCATTGCTTTAAAAATAGGTGTTTCGTTTAGAAATTTTCTAAGATAAATAGAAATTATCCCAAATACTCCACCAATAATAAATGGTATTCTCCAAGCCCATTTTGCAATCGCTTCATCTTGATAAGTTAAATGTATAAAAAGTGAAACTATACTGCCAAGCAAAATTCCACCCACAACCGCGGCGGTTAAAAATCCAATGCTTACAAAAAGTTTATTTTTAGGAGCGTGTTCATTCATAAAAACCCAAGCACCAGGAAGTTCTCCGCCTATTGCAATGCCTTGCAAAATTCTAATTACGATTAATAAAAGTGGTGCTAAATATCCAATAGTTTCAAAAGTAGGCATAAAACCAAGACAAAATGTAGGTATAACCATTAATAAAATAGATAACATAAACATATTTTTTCTACCATATTTATCGCCAAAATGTGCCATAATTATTCCGCCCAAAGGTCTTGCTAGATACCCTGCCGCAAAAGCTCCGTATGTGTTTAGTATTTGCCAAAAAGAATCTAAATGCTCGGGAAAAAATAGTTTTGAAATATACTTTGCAAAAAATACAAAAATTATAAAATCATAAAATTCAAGCATTCCGCCTAAAGATGAGAGACCTAGTGTTTTAATTTCACTTGTTTTAAATCCTTTTTTCATTATAACCTCTTTTTGATTTTGTAAAATTTTGTAATTCTACAAGATAAAATTTAATATTTTTTAAGATATCTCACACAAAAATATATAACGCATAAAAATTTTAAAAAATTTTAAAATTTATACTTAAAATAAGGTAAAATTTGGTATATTAATAGACAAATTTTTAAAAACATAAAGGAATATGATGGAAATCACTTCGAAATTATTAAATTCAGCTAATGCAATTATAGAGGCAAAAATAGATGCCAAAAGCATAGAAAATAAGCTAAATGATATAGCTAAAATAACAGCCAAAAAAGTTAAGATAGATGGTTTTAGACCAGGAAACGTTCCTGTAAAAATAGTTTTAGATAGATATAAAGATGATCTCTTAAAAGATGCAAAACAAGAGCTTTTTAAAAAGGCTATAGATGATGGTTTAAAAGATATCGACAAAAAAACAGATGAAATTTTAGGTGAGCCTATTTTTTCTAAATTTGATGAAAAAGATGGAAATATAGACGCTCAAATTGAAATTTCTTTTAGACCAGCGGTTGATGTTAGTGGATATGAGGAAGTAATTCCTGAATACTCAACCCCAAGAGTTACAAAAAAAGAGATTGAAGAAAAAATCAACGAACTTTTAAAAATGATAGCACCTTTAGAAAAAATAGAAAAAGATGTTTTAGAAAGTGGAGATTTTGCTAAATTTGATTTTGAAGGTTTTGTTGATGGAGAGGCTTTTGAGGGCGGAAAGGCTGAAAATTATATTTTAGAAATAGGCTCAAAGCAGTTTATACCAGGTTTTGAAGATGGTATGATTGGTTTAAAAGTTGGCGAAGAAAAGGATATAAAAGTAAAATTCCCAGCCGACTATCAAGCTCCAAATTTAGCAGATAAAGACGCTGTTTTTAAGGTAAAATTGCATGAAATTCAAGCCAAAAATATAGCTGAAAAATTAGATGAAGAAACTTTAAAAAAATTGGTTCCAAATGAAGAAGATATAACAATTGAAAAATTTGAAGAAAGAATAAAAACTCAAATAAAAGAGGATAAATTTCAAAAACTTCTAAACGAGGATTTAAAACCAAAATTTGTTGATGCTATAGTTGAAAAGATAAATTTTGATTTACCAAATGTAATTGTTGAACAAGAAATTGATCTGCAATTTAGAAATGCTTGGGATAGCTTTTCAAAAGAAGATATGGAAAAATTTAGGGCTGATAAAGACGCTTTAACTAACAAAAGAGAAGAGTATAGAAGCGATGCTCAAAAAAGTGTAAAATTAACATTTATAATTGATGAATTAGCAAAAGTTAGAAAAATAGAAGTAAGTGATAATGAAATTTTACAAACTGTGTATTTTGAGGCTTATAGGTATGGTATAGATCCTAAAAAACATTTAGAAGATTATAAAAATCAAGGAATATTGCCGGCTGTAAAAATGGCGTTGATAGAAGAAAAATTATTTAATGATATTTTCAAAAAAGATAAAAAAGAAGAAAAAGGCGAATAATGGGATTTTATGTGCCTTATGTAATTGAAAAAACAAGCAGGGGCGAAAGAAGCTATGATATATACTCTAGGCTTTTAAAGGATAGAATTATTATGCTAAGTGGTGAAATAAATGATGATATTGCCGCATCCATTGTAGCGCAACTTCTGTTTTTAGAAGCCGAAGATCCAGAAAAAGATATATATCTTTATATAAATAGCCCAGGTGGTGTTGTAACAAGCGGGATGAGTATTTATGATACGATGAACTATATAAAAGCCGATGTTAGCACAATTTGTATAGGTCAAGCAGCCTCAATGGGGGCATTTTTATTGAGTTGCGGTCAAAAGGGTAAGAGATTTGCTCTTCCAAATGCTAGAGTGATGATTCATCAGCCTCTTGGCGGAGCTCAAGGTCAAGCTACAGATATAGAAATCACAGCAAAAGAAATTCTTCGTATCAAAAAGACTTTAAATGAAATTTTGGCCAAAAACTGTTCTCAAAGTATTGAAAAAATAGAAAAAGATACAGATAGAGATTTTTTTATGAGTGCTAGCGAAGCTAAAAGTTATGGACTTATTGATAAAGTTTTAGAAAAGAGCTTAAAATAGATGGTGCTAGATGTTTTAACATACCCTAATAAAAAACTTTATGAAAATTCTAAAATTGTTGAAAAATTTGACGATGATTTACATAAATTTTTAGATGATATGTACGACACAATGATAGCAAAAAAAGGCATTGGTCTTGCTGCTATTCAAGTTGGCAAAGCGATTCGTGTTTTGGTTATAAATTTAGCAAATAAAGATGGGGTGCAAGATAAAAGTGATTTGCTTGAAATTATTAATCCTGAAATTTTAGAAAAAGATGGAGAGATAATTTGGGAAGAGGGTTGCTTATCAGTGCCAAATTTTTATGATGAAGTTAAAAGATCAAAAAATATAAAGATAAGGTATCAAAATAGATTTGGTGAATTTATAGAATTAGAAGCAAGCGATCTTTTATCTGTTTGCATTCAACACGAAATGGATCATTTAAATGGTCATTTATTTATAGAAAGATTAGGGTATAAACAGAGAAAAAATTTTACCAAAGAGTATCAAAAGAAACAAAAACTAAAATGAAATCTTTAAAATGTGCTACTTTTGCCGACGAAGTTCAGATTGTAAATGTTGAGTCCTCTTTTTTAAGGGGATTGCCTGGATTTAGTGTGGTTGGACTTGCAAATACAACTATTAAAGAGAGTGAAAATCGCATAAAAGCAGCACTTTTAAATCAAAATTTTAACTTTCCCCCACAAAAAATTGTCATAAATTTATCCCCTTCTGACATACCAAAAAGAGGAAGTCATTTTGATCTTGCTATTGCACTTTTAATTGCTTTGCAAAAAGAGAACTTTGATGAAGATTTTTTTGTTTTTGGAGAGCTTGGATTAAGTGGAGAGTTAAAAAGTACAAATTCTCTTTTTTCTACACTTTTATTTTTAAGTCAAAAAGTAAAATATGCTAGAATTTTAGTTCCTAAAAACATTGCTTTAAAAGCGTCAAGCATTCCAAATTTTGAAGTTTATGCTGTTGAGAATTTAGATGAGGCCTTGAAATTTTTTAGCGATGATGAATTTAAAAACAACTCTTTGGTAAGTTCGATGCATCCGCTTTTTAAGAATTGTATAGAGATTAATAATCAAAAATTCGTTCCAAATTTTAATTTTAATTTTGATTTTTTAGATATAAAGGGGCAAGATCGTGCAAAAAGAGCGTGTTTGATAGCAACTTGCGGTATGCATAATATTTTATTTGAAGGAAGTCCTGGAAGCGGTAAAAGTATGTGTGCAAAAAGACTTGTTTATATTATGCCCCCACAAAGCATTAATGAAGTTTTGCTTACTACTGCATATGAGTCTTTAAATAATAAAGAGATTGAATTTAGTGCTATACGCCCATTTAGAAATCCTCACCACACTTCAACGAGAAGTTCGATTTTTGGCGGTGGTTCACATTCTGCTAAGATTGGTGAAGTTGCATTAGCAAATGGTGGAGTGCTTTTTTTTGATGAATTTCCACATTTTGGTAAGAAAATTTTAGAGAGCCTAAGAGAGCCTTTAGAAGATAATAAAATTCTAATATCAAGAGTAAATTCAAAAGTTTGCTACGAAACTAAATTTTTATTTGTAGCAGCACAAAATCCTTGCCCTTGCGGGAATTTATTTAGTAAAAAAAGTAGTTGTGTCTGCTCTGAGATGGAAATTAAACGCTATAAAAGCACGATTTCATCGCCTATTTTAGATAGAATTGATATATATGTTGCTATGGATGAAATAGATAAAAATGATAAATCTACAATTAGTAGCAAAGAGATGTATGAGCAAGTTTTAGATGTTTTTAAAATTCAAAAATCAAGAGGACAAAAAGAGCTAAATGGCAAGATGAGTGATACTGAAATTAATAGATTTTGTATCTTAGAAAATAGTGCAAAAGAGGCGTTGGAACAAGCTATTAGTAAATTTAATCTCTCTCAAAGAGGCATTAATAAAGCTCTAAAAGTAGCAAGAAGCATTGCCGATTTATCTAAAAGCGAAATCATTATGAAAAATCATATTTTGGAGAGTTTAAGTTTTAGGCAAAGAGGTGCTTAGGTGCAAAAATTATTTTTAGATACTGCAAATTTAGATTTAGAGTGCGTAAATTTAGGCATTAATCAAGAAATTTTAATGGAAAATGCAGCTAGCGGTGTTGAAAATATTATTAGAGAAAAATTAGAAAAAAACAGCAAAATTTTAGTTGTTTGTGGCACTGGAAATAACGCAGCTGACGGGCTTTGTTTGGCTAGAAGAATATCTGGTGATTATGATGTTAGTATTTTGTTAGTTAGTGAAAATTTAAATAAAATGGCAAAATTTCAACTAGAAATTTTAGAAAAGGTTGGAGTTAAAAAAACTACCGAAATTTATGGTTTTGATTGCTATGTAGATGCTATTTTTGGTAGTGGATTAAATAGAGATTTGGATGATAAAGTAAAAGATATAATTTTTAAAATCAATTCAATACCTGCATTTAAGATTGCTATTGACATACCAACTGGGATTAATAAATTTGGTCAAGTCATAGATAAACAAACCGTATTTAAAAGTGATATAACTGTTGCAATGGGCACTTTAAAGCTTGGGTTTTATTTGGATGTTGCAAAGGATTTTGTCGGCGAAGTAAGAGTTGCAAATTTGGGTGTTAGTAGAATTAAATTTGAAAAAACAACTAACTATTTTTTGCTTGAAAATAATGATATAAAGCTTCCTTTAAGAGATAAATTTAATGTAAATAAGGGTGATTTTGGGCATTTATATGTAATAAGTGGCGATATGGAAGGTGCTGGTATTTTGGCTGCTCTTGCGGCAAATGCTTTAGGAGCTGGGCTTGTTAGTTTAGTTAGCGATAAAAGACTATTTAATTTGCCATATCAATTGATGCAGAAATCTTCACTAAAAAATGCTAAATTTGTAGTTGCTGGTCCTGGATTGGGAGAAAAAAACATAAATTTAGACGAATTAACTAACAAAATTTGTGTTATAGATGCTGATTTGTGTTATAAAAAAAATATTATCAATTTACTTAAAAACAATCCAAATTTAGTAATCACCCCTCATCCAAAAGAATTTTCAAGTTTGTTAAGGCTAGCTAATATTGCTGATGTTAGTGTTAGTGAAATTCAAGATAATCGTTTTAAGTTTGCTAAAATTTGGAGTGAAAAATTTGACTCCGTTTTAGTGCTAAAAGGTGCAAATACGATTATAGCTAAAAATGGCTATTTATATATTTGCGATTTAGGCAATCAAGCTCTAGCAAAAGGTGGGAGTGGTGATGTTTTAGCTGGATTTATAGGTGCTTTTTTGACTCAAAATTATTCGATTTTAGACGCTAGTATAAATGGAGTTTTGGCTCACGCTTTGAGTCTTAATAATTTTAGTAAAAATTCGTACTCATTAACACCGCTTGATATTATCGAAGGAGTAAAATGTTTGTAAAAAAAATAGCTATTTTATTTAGCTCAAATGGGTCAAATTTAGAGGCTCTACTTAAAAAGGTTCATAATAAAATTTTTAATGGAGTAAAAATAGAGTGTGTTTTGCTAATTTGTAACAAAAAAGATGCTTTTGGTATTCAAAGAGCTAAGAAATTTGGGCTAGAAACTAAAATCATAGAGCATACAAAATTTAATTCAAGAGAGGAATTTGATGCTCAACTTGTTAAGGAAATTAAAGCAAAAGATGTTGATTTGGTTGTTTTGGCTGGATTTATGAGAATTTTAACTAACACTTTTACAAGTCAAATAAAAGCCATCAATCTTCATCCTAGCATTTTGCCTCTTTTTAAAGGTTCAAACGCTATAAAAGATAGTTTTTTTAGCGATATGCAAGTAGGCGGTGTTAGTGTTCATTATGTTAGCGATGAGTTAGATGGTGGAAAAATCATAAAACAACGCACATTTGAAAGAAATAAAAATATGACTCTACAGGATTGGGAGGATGAAATTCATAAAATAGAGCATGAAATTTTACCTCTTTGTGTGATTGAAATTTTAACTATTGATAAAATTTATATAAAGGATGAAAATGTTTGAGTGGATATATTCTCCAGAAGCTTGGATAAGTCTATTTACGCTGATTGGTTTAGAAATCGTACTTGGTATTGATAATATAATTTTTATCGCCATTTTATGTGCAAAACTTCCTCAAAATCAAAGAAACAAAGCAAGAATTGTAGGGCTTGGTTTTGCGATGATTAGCAGAATCGCGCTTCTTTTTAGCTTGTTTTTGATTATGAAATTAACTACTCCGATCTTTAGTGTATTTGGAAATGAAATTTCAGGCAGAGATTTGATTTTGATAATTGGTGGGCTTTTTTTGATATTAAAATCAACTACAGAAATTCACCATAGTGTAACAGGCGAAGAAGAAAACAGACAAACCAACACAAAATCTGTTAGTTTTGCAAGTATTATAGTTCAAATTTCTATACTTGATATTGTTTTTTCATTAGATAGTGTAATTACAGCTGTAGGAATGGCTGATCATATAGATATAATGATAATTGCTGTTGTAGTAGCAGTTGGAGTTATGATGCTTGCAAGCGGAGCAATTAGTAGATTTGTTGATAGCAATCCAACTATTAAAATTTTAGCACTATCGTTTTTGATTTTAGTTGGTGTTGCTTTGATAGCTGATGGATTTGATTTTCATATTCCTAAGGGTTATATTTATTTTTCGATGGCTTTTTCATTGGTTGTTGAAAGTATAAATATTATTATTAGAAACAAAAAAAATAAGATATTATGAGTTTAGCACTTGATTTTAGACCAAAAATTTTAGAAGAGATTTGCGGACAAAAACACATAATATCTCCAAATAGTGCTTTGTTTAAGTTGATTAAAAAAGGCACTATTGCGCATATGATATTTTTTGGACCAGCTGGATGTGGTAAAACCACGATAGCTAGAGTTATAGCAAATGAATTAAATATGAATTTTTACGAATTTGATGGCGGAAATTTAAAATTAGACGATATTAGAAAAGTGATAGATAAAGATAGAAATTCTCTCTTTAAGCCCTTAATTTTTATAGATGAAATTCATAGATTATCCAAAACACAACAAGAATCTCTTCTAATCCCTATGGAAAATGATTTTGTTAAAATCATTGGTGCTAGTACTGAAAATCCATATTTTTCTTTAACCAGTGCAATTAGATCTCGCTCAATGCTTTTTGAGTTAAAATCACTAACTAACGAAGATTTAAAATCTCTTTTTGTTAGGATACAAAATGTATTAAAATTTAATATAGATATCGATGCTTTAGATTATCTTATATCTTCTAGTTGTGGAGATGCACGAGCTATGTTAAATTTACTTGATTTTGCTTTAAAAATTGGTACTAATATAACACTAAAAACATTAAGAGAGTTAAGAAATTTGCCACTTAAAGATGGAGTTAGTAGTGGCGATACTCACTATAATTTGGCAAGTGCATTGATTAAAAGCTTAAGGGGAAGTGATATTGATGCTAGTATTTATTATCTTGCAAGGTTAATCAATGAAGGTGAAAGTGCTGAATTTATAGCTAGAAGACTTTCTATTTTTGCAAGCGAAGATATTGGAAATGCAAATCCAAATGCATTAAATTTGGCTACTAACACAATGATTTGCGTTAGTAAGATTGGTTATCCAGAAGCTAGAATTTTACTTTCACAATGTGTTGTATATTTGGCTAGTTCTCCTAAATCAAACTCAAGTTATAAAGCCATAAATAAAGCTTTAAAATATGTAGAACAAAACCCGCCTTTAGAAATTCCAACATACCTTATCAATACAAATTTAGATAAAAAAAACTATCTATATCCTCATGATTTTGGCGGTTGGGTTGAGCAAAAATATTTAGAAAAAGATATTAAATTTTATCAAAGCTTTGATATTGGATTTGAAAAAACATTAAATTTATGGCATCAAAAAGTCGTAAAAAAACTCAATGATTAACAAAAAGTAAAAATTTAAGTTTAATTTAAAATATAACAAGATAAAATATAAATCGTTCTTTTATATGTAAAAAAGACAGATTGGTAAAGCATAAAGGAAGATAAATGAGCGATATAATCGCATATAAATTAAATGAAAATATAATTGATACATTTAGCATTGGCGAAAATGAAAATTTAGCTCAACCTATATATTTTGATAACTCAAAAGAAGCACTAGAAGTCATTAGGCACTCCTGTGCTCATTTAATGGCTGAAGCTATTTTGGAACTATATCCAGAAGCAAAATTTTTTGTTGGACCAGCAATTGAAGATGGTTTTTATTATGATTTTAGAGCTTTTAAAGAAGATGGCAGCAAGATTGGCGAGAATGATTTAAAAGATATAGAAAAAAAGATGAAAAATTTGGTTGAAGATAGACTAAATTTCTCCAAGATAAACTCAACAAAATCCGAAGTTAGTATAAAATTTAAAGATGATGACTTAAAACAAGAAGTTTTAAAAAAAATTCCAGATGGTATAGTTAGTATCTATTCTCAAGGTAAATTTGAAGATATTTGCCGCGGTCCTCATGTGCCAAATACAAAATATTTAAGATTTTTTAAACTCACAAGAGTTGCAGGTGCTTATTTGGGCGGCGATGAAGATAAAGAGATGCTCACGAGAATTTATGGTGTAGCTTTTGCTGATAAAGATAGTTTAAATGAACATTTAAAAATGCTTGAAGAGGCTAAAAAAAGAGATCATAGAAAGCTTGGAAATGAGATGAAGCTTTTTACTTTTGATGAAGAAGTTGGTGCAGGGCTTCCTATTTGGCTTCCAAATGGTTCAAGAATGCGTTCAAAATTAGAAAAAATTCTATTCAAAGTGCATAGAAAAAGAGGATATGAGCCAGTTCGTGGACCTGAAATTTTAAAATCAGATGCATGGAAAATTTCAGGACATTATGATAATTATAAAGAAAATATGTACTTTACAAAAATCGATGAGCAAGAATATGGTATCAAGCCTATGAATTGTGTTGGACATGTTAAAGTTTATCAAAGCGATATTAGAAGCTATAGAGATTTACCACTTAAATTTTTTGAATACGGAGTAGTTCATAGACACGAAAAAAGCGGCGTTATGCACGGACTTTTTAGGGTTAGAGAATTTACTCAAGATGATGCACATATATTTTGTATGCCATCCCAAATAAAAGAAAATGTTTTAGAAATTTTAGATTTTGTGCAAAATATTATGAAAGCCTTTAATTTTAGTTATGAGATGGAAATTTCAACCAAACCAAATAAAGCTATTGGCGATGATGAAGTTTGGGAGATTGCAACAAATGCCTTAAAACAAGCACTTGATGAAAATGGTTATAGATATGGAATAGATGAGGGTGGTGGTGCATTTTATGGACCAAAAATAGATATAAAAATAACTGATGCTTTAAAAAGAAAATGGCAGTGTGGAACTATTCAAGTTGATTTTAATCTGCCTGAGAGATTTGATTTAAATTATATAGATGAAAATAATGAAAAAAAGCGTCCTGTTATGATACATAGAGCTATTTTAGGAAGTTTTGAGAGATTTATTGGAATTTTGATAGAACATACTGCAGGCGAACTTCCATTTTTTATAGCACCAACTGGTGTAAGTATAGTGCCTATTAGTCAAAAACATGAAAATTATGCAAAAGAGATTAAAAATTTACTTCAAAATTTAGATATAGATGTAGAAATTTTAAATAAAAATGAAACTTTAAATAAAAGAATTAGAACAGCTGAAAAGGCTCACGTGCCTTATATTGTGGTAATTGGAGATGAAGAGGTTGATAAAAAAAGTGTTGCTCTTAGAGATAGAAGAGCTAGAATCCAGCAAAATTTAAGTCTGGATGAGTTTATTAAATTTATAGAGGAAAAATTAAACGAGGTGCATTTTTGAGTAAAGAAAAAATTATATATCTAAACGAAGATATTCGTGAAAAAGAGGTAAGATGTGTTGGCGATGATGGTGAAGTTTATGGTGTTATATCAAGTGAAGAAGCTTTAGATATAGCAAATAAAATGGGGCTTGATTTGGTTTTGATAGCTCCTGATGCAAAACCGCCAGTTTGCAAGATTATGGACTATGGAAAATTTCGCTATCAACAAGAAAAAAAACAAAAAGAAGCCAAGAAAAAACAAAAAACTATCGACATTAAAGAGATAAAACTTTCAGCTAAAATAGCACAAAATGACATAAATTACAAGGTAAAACACGCGGTTGAGTTTTTAAGAGATGGCAAGCACGTTAAATTTAGAGTATTTTTAAAAGGTCGTGAAATGTCTAATCCTAGCGTTGGTGTTGAGCTTTTAAATAAAATTTATGAAAGCATAAAAGAGTTTTGCGATAAAGATAAAGAGCCGATGTTTGAGGGTAGATATGTAAATTTACTTGTAACTCCAAAAAAGTAATTGCTACTTTATATTAATACCAAAAAGGATAAATTTGCTATAAATTTAGTAAATTTATCTTATTTATTACTATTAATTTAAAGTATTAAGCTATCAATTTTTATATTTTTTTCATCCTTTTAAATTTACACTCTTTAAATGCAATTTAAAATTTAATCTAATGCTATAAATTTTAGTTTATTGAAGCCTTTTTGCTTGCAGTTACGAGTAAGGCAAAGTTTTTGTTTTAGTGACCCTAAAATAGCTTTAATCTAGCTCTATATAATTATCTCTCTAAAAACAGAAAAATACTCGTTTATAGTGTTACAGTTTTCTATAAGCACTTAAAGCACGATTTTCTTTCATAGATATTATTTATTATAATGTTAGTTTAGGCATTTTGAAGATATTGAAATTTTCGCATTAATTACTAACAAAAAGTATATTAATTTATTAATATTAAGTTTATATAAACTAATAGTTGTAAAATTCAAAATGTTATGTTGTTATAGTTTATTAATTATTAAGAGTAATGCTAAGACAATTGATAATAAATTTTTAAGGAGGTTGATTTGCAACTAAATAGAAGAAAATTTTTAAAGCTTAGCGGACTAACTAGTGCTTATATGGAAACAGCTTCAGCTGATACAGTTAGTGAGTTAAACCCATTAAAAAGCAATGACGAAAAGGTGTTTATTGGTTCTTGTCCTGTAAATTGTGGTAGTAAATGTATGCTAAAAGCTCATATAAAAGATGGCGTTATTACTTATATGACTAGCGATGATAAAGGAAATGATAGCTACGAAAAACGCCAGATAAGAGCTTGCGTTAGAGGGCGTTCTGCAAGATATAGACACTATAATCCAGATAGGCTTCTTTATCCACTAAAAAGAGTTGGAAAAAGAGGCGAAGGTAAATTTAAAAGAATTAGTTGGGATGAAGCTATCAATACAATAGCTACCAAAATGAAAGAGGTAAAAGAAAAGTATAAAAATGAAGCATTTTATATACTTTATCATACAGGCACTATTGGCTCAATTATGGCAGGTTGGCTAGATGGCAGTTATCATAGATTGCTTAGTCTTTTTTTGGCGGTTATCTAAATTATCACAATAGCTACTCGAGCACTTAAATAGCCAATGGTTTAGCCTGTTTTTATGGCACAAGTGCAGGATCTGATATTGAGAATTAGCTCATGCAAAACTTGCTGTTTTATTTAGCTCAAATCACGCAGGATCTAGAATGAGTGGCTAATCAATTGGATACTCTTTGCAACATATGAGAGAAAAATAGCACAAAAATTATTTGCATAGATCCGCAGTATAGCGATACTATGATATGAAATAGTGATGAGTGGATCTCAATAGCTCCAGCAACGGACGTTGCTTTAGCTTATGTAATGATAGAAGAAAATTTATACGATAAAGAATTGTTGGATAGATATTTTATAGGTTTTAGCAGAGAAGCTTTGCCTTTAGACGCTCCAAAAAATGCTTCATATATGGATTATGTTTTAGGAACCAGATACGATAACACGCCAAAAACTCCAAAATGAGCTGAAGTTATCACAAGAATGCCAACTTCAAGGATAATTAAACTTGCAAGAGAGATTGCAAATGTAAAACCCTGTTTTATAGAGCAAGGTTGGGGACCTCAACGCCATCAAAATGGAGAGCAATCAAGCAGAGCTATAGCAACACTAGCCTGTATGACTGGAAATGTTGGTATTTTGGGTGGAAATACAGGATTAGTAAATTTGATGCTAAAAGTAGAGATATCAAGACAGATGTTAAGGTTATAGTTAAAAATCATATAGGAAAAATAAGCGGAATTGCAAAGGTAACTTCAAGAGCAATGCCAGGAGTTACTTTAACATATCAAATAGCCTGTAAAGATTATCAAGATAGTCCAATAGGAGTAAATTTTAGAAGAGTGTATGAGTATGAAGGTATAGTATGGATGAGAAAGGAACTATCATCTCAAATGATGTTTTTGCTTACTATACATCAATTAGCTGTAATCACTGCATCGATCCAGCCTGTTTAAAGGCTTGTCTAACTTTGTGCTATGATGAAGACAAGATATGGCATTGTTATGGTAAATGATAAAAGATGTGTAGGCTGTAAGGCGTGTGCTATGGCGTGTTCATATGAAGCACCACAGTTTAATAAGATAAAAAAACATATGAATAAATGTGATGGCTGTTTAGGATAGACTAGACGCTGGATTTGAACCAATTTGTGTGAGCTCATGTCCATTTAGAGCCTTAGAATATGGCGATATTGGGGAATTAAGAGCAGAATATGGAACTTTGGCAAGTGTGGCACCATTGATAGAAGAGAGTGTAACTCTGCCAAATTTAGTTATAAAACCTGAAAAAAATACCAGAAAAAGTGGTGATAGAGGTGGAAAAATGCATTTACCTCACGCTTATCAAGGAGTTGAAGATGAAATTGTTTGAAATTATAGCCGCTGAAATTCCGCTTTTGTTTTTTACTGTATTTGTTTAAGCTGTAGTGGGGCTTATTTTTGTTTATGCTCCAGCTCATTACAAAGGTTATAGGCTAAATTTAAAGAAATTTGGACTTTTTACGGTTGTGGCTATGGGTCTTGCTATGCTTCCATCTGTTTTTCACTTAGGAGATATTACTCACTCGTTAAATTTCTTAAGAAGAATGGGTGTATTTTATGCAAATAATGAGTGGCATATAGGTTGGATGAATAACGAGGTTGCATTTGCTGGGTTTGTTTTACTTTTTGGTGGGCTTCTTTGATTTAAAGAAAAAAGAGTATTTCTATATCTAGCTTTAGCTTGTGGGATTTTATGTATATTTTTTATGGCTGGCATTATAAATCAGTTTGAATTACTTAATGGAAATTACTCTAAATTTATATTTATTGGGGAATTTATAAGACCACTTGACCATAAAATAAATAGCAGGCTAGATTACTATCTAAATAATACAGATGACGCAGATATGGGCATCTATGAGCATTTAAAAAATAGACGCTTTTATAGAGAGCACGAGCATATCAATATGATTGAAAGTAGTTATGTTAGGTTTTTTAGAGGAGGAGATAGAAAAATAATCTTTTATTCTACTGATTTTGATAATAACTTTGGAGAGTTATACGTATTTAGCTATTAGAAATAATACTATAAAACAGATATTTTTGATTGTATAATTAAAAAAATAAGGAAAAAATATGGCTTATGATTATAAAATAGATGAAGAATACAAAAAAAGACAAAAAGCGTTTTCAGACACAGTAAGCAATAGGCTTTCAAGTGCAGGGCAAGGTAACAACTATTATAACCAACAAAAGCAACGAGCAAACAATTATAATGATAGTTTTACTAATGCTAGGGATTTTTACGGCAACGGCAATCTCAAAAGTGATAATCCATATCTAAACATAGGTCGTTCTAATGCAACAGGTCGTGAAGTTGGAGATAAATACGGATGGAATATAAGTGGTTTTTTAAATGATATGGCGATGTTAAAAGGAAAAAAATACGAAGATACAAAAGCAAAAGAAGAGCGTATTTTTAACTATAACAAACAATTAGATTATGATAAACTTAATTACGAGAGAGAACAAGATAGACAAAACTTTTTATTAAATCAAGATAAATTTAACTATCAAAAAGAAAAAGACGATAGAGATTATAATTTAAACCAAGATAAATTTAACTATCAAAAAGAAAATGATGATAGAAATTTTAATGCAAAGAATACAGAGAAATTATATAGCGATAATATACAATCTGCACTAGATGATTTAAAAGGCGAAGAAAGAGAAGTTGCATCACGATTTTATGCTAAATATGGCACGCTTCCATCAACAAGTATGACGTTTAAGGACGTAGAAACTTTACAAAAGAGAGGGTATAAATTTGTAATGGGAGAAGATGGAAAAAAATACATAATGGATAAAGACGGTAGAGTAATTAAGGCTGAATGATGAAATACACAGAGATTACACCAGAGGAGTTTTTAGGAGTCGAAAAGCAAAACGCTACAATGAAATACAAAGAAATCAGCCCTGAAGAATTTTTGGGAACTAAAGACGTTAAAAAAAATACAAGCTTTATGGGTGATATGTGGAGCGGACACGTAAATAACATAAATAAATATGTGGCTTCTATACAAAAAATGGCGTCAAAAGGAGCTGGTGCAATTGGTTTAGATAAGGCAAGTAGATATTTAGAAGAAGCTAGCAAAAACTCTTCAGATATTGCAAATGATTATAAAAAAAGAATAAATAATCAAGTAGCTGGTGTGATTGGGGAGATGGTCGGTGACCCTTTAAATTTAATTCCTGTTGGTGGTGCTATTGGTAAAGCTAGAAAAATAAAAGATTTAAGCAAACTTGAAAAAGCAAAAGACATAGGAAAAGAGGCTTTAAAATTTGGAGCGTTTAGTTCTGGAGCTAGTATGCTTAGTGATTATGGAGATAGTGCTATAAGTAGCGAGCAAATGAAAAAGAATGCTTTATTAAGCGGTGCAGTTGGAGCAACAATTGGCGGAAGTTTAGCTAGTGGCTTACCACAACAATTAATCAAAAAAGGCTACAATAAAGCAAAAGATAGTATAGATAAATTAAGGGGTAAGATAAGTAACCCTATAATAGATAATGTTTTAGATAGTGCAAACCCAAATCTAACACCAAGAGAGTTAAATAGGATTGATAAAAAAGAGATGGCTAGAGTGCATCAGGTTTTAGAAAATAAAAAGCCATCTACTATCATTAGAAAATATGATGATAGCAATAAAGACGCACTAATTTTTGAAAAAGGCAATAAAAAATATGGTGCAAAACATATACAAAGAAAGCATTTAGGGAGTGGTAAGAAAGGCGAAGTTAGCAAGTATGACATTATGAGCTTAGGGCAAAATATTAGAAATAATTTGCAAAACAATATAGAGCCAACCACTGAAATTGATAGTATGGGAAGAAATAAAAAACTATATGAATGGGAAAAAGATTCCTCTAATTTCCGTGCAGTTACAAGAGATTTAGACAAGGCTGAACTAGATCAATCTCCAGCCAATTTTAATCAGCCTCGTGAGAAAATTATATCTTTTTATTCTGATAAAAACCTTAAAGAGCCTATGGAATTTCATACAAAAGCTTATCAAGATAGCGAACAAATTCCTAAAATCTCTAAATTTAATCTTGAAAATTTAAAAGGCATTGCCTCAAATCAAGCTGGCTCTGCAATAAGCGGTGCAGGAGTTGGTGCAACGATAAATGCTGATTATGATAGTAAGGGTGATATTGACTGGGCAAGTGTGGCAACTGGTGCTATTTTAGGAGCAGGAGGCGGATTAGCTATTAAGAATGCACCTAAGATTATAAGAGAGGCTGAAACATTGCCTATAAAAAAAGAGCTAGATAGTGCTATATTAGAGAATGATGAGTTTCTAAAAACATATAATGATAAACAAGACAAACTCCAAAAGCGTTTTAATGAAGTAGAAGCAGATATAATTCCTCCTGAAATATTAGAAAAAAATAGAGAAATCTTAGAATATTTAGAACAGCAAAAACAAAGTTATAAGCAGGCAAAAGGAAATAAAGAGGAAAAAGATAAGATTAAAAAACAAATGGAGGATGCGATTAATTATAGAGAAAATTTAAACGCTCCTTATACTCCAAGAGTAGAAGAAGAAAAAGCCCTTATAAAAAATGAAGAAATTGCTCTTAATAATACCCTTATAGAGAAGCAAGCTAAGGTTAGGCAGTTAAAAGAACAGCTAAAAGATGACAAGGATTTTAAAAATATAAATGGAGTTTTTGGCGAATTAAGAGGAGCATTTACAAATACATTTAGCGATGATTTTAATAAGCTAAGAGATAAAGCAGTATCTAATATAAATAAACAAGCTATGGATATTGAAGTAATAAACAAGATGTTTAGCGGATATGATAAGCAAACTTTGCAAAATATGGGTAAAGCACTACAAGGAGAGGATATAACCTTAGGTAACATTGATAATAAGCTAGTAGCTAGTCTTAGAGATATGATAGATAATAATACAAAAGAGCTTCACTCTCTTGGATTTTTTGACACCAATACACTAAATGAGTATCTAGGAAACTATACTATAAGAAACTATGATTTAAATTTAAAAGATAAATTTAAAAACACATTTAAAGCAGGATTTGGTTTAGATAATATAACAAAAAAAAGAGGTGAAGAGTATGCTATTAGTTTAGAAGATTTTAAAAAAGGCGTTGCAAGTGGAGATATTGTAGAGTATGGAAGTGGAGGATTTAGCAAAGGCAAAAAGACTTATTTCAGAGATAAAGATGGTAAAATTTTACACAATCAAAAAAATCAAGTAATCATAAGACAAGATTTATCAAAAGCAAGAAGAGCCGAGCTTAAAGAAGATACAGATATATCTATAATTGCGGCAAAAACTCTGATGAAACAAAGAGAGCTAATAGAGCATGCAAAATATCTGCAAAACATTAAAGATTATGCAGAGCAATTAGCAAAACAAAGTCCAAATAAACAGCAGATTTTTTTAGAAGTAGCAGGTGATGTTGATAAAAAATACTTAGATAGTTTTGCAAAACAAAGCGGATTTACAAAGCTAGATAGTAGATTTGGGGTATTAGAGGGTAAATACATAAGAAAAGATATTGCAAACGATTTAAACGCTAATTACGATAAGCTATATGGAACTTTTTTTGGTCGTGATGGTTGGGGTGCGGGTTGGAAAAATTATCTAAATATGTGGAAAAAATCAAAAACAGTGTATAACTCAAAAGCACATATTAATAACCTAGCCTCTAACGCCTCTTTAATGATATTAAACGGCTTTAATCCAACAGATATGATAAAACAAGCCAATGTTTTATCAAAGGCTAAAACATACGATACCCTATTAGCAAAACAAAAGCTAGGGATTATTAACGAAACTGAGAGTAAAACACTTTTAGATATGAGCGATGAGATGAAGATATATAAAGAAGCTTACGATAGCGGTCTTTTTGGTAGAGGGCAGATTGCAGATGTAAGCAGTGGAGAAAGCACACTAAAAGGCGTTTTAGGAAAGAGTGCAAGGTTTGCGGAGAGTGCTTATAAATTTGAAGATAATGTTGCAAGACTTAGCACTTTTAGCAGTCTTAGAAAAAAAGGCTATGTTAGTTGGGTTATTTATGATGATTTGGTATTTTAATGTCTATCTCAAAAATAAAAATAACTTTGTATCAGCGTTAGCTTTAATAGTTAGAATCTTAGGTATTTTAGCAATTAAAGCTGTGTTTTATGGGTTAGTAAATACTAAGTTATCCTACATTTTGCTTAAGATGTAGTTATAAATGAGCTTTTATTTTTAAATTTTAGGATAATTCGATAAATACACCGATATAAATATGATCAAAGCTTAAAAAGATATGTAAATTCAGTTTAAATAAAACTTATTTTGATATAATCACGTTTCATTCTAAATTTAAAGGATTAGCATGCCAAAGATGAAAACCGTTCGTGGTGCAGCTAAGCGTTTTAAAGTAGGCAAAAATAAAATTAAAAGAGGCTCTGCTTTTAGAAGCCACATTTTAACAAAAATGTCTAGAAAACGCAAAAGAGATTTAAGACAAGCTCAGTTTGTCGATAGCACCAATGAAAAAGCTGTGAAAAAAATGCTTGGGAAATAGTTTTTGATTTTTATCATTCAAACTCCCCTAAATTTGCTTAAATTTAAGGGCAAGTTCCAAATTTGGACGCCATTTATGAAAGGATAGGTATGGCAAGAGTAAAAACAGGCGTGGTTAGAAGAAGACGCCACAAAAAAGTTTTAAAGTTAGCTAGAGGCTTTTATAGTGCAAGACGCAAACACTTTAGAAAAGCAAAAGAGCAATTAGAAAGAAGCTTATGTTATGCATATAGAGATAGAAGGGCCAAAAAAAGAGATTTTAGACGCCTTTGGATCGTTAGAATAAATGCTGCTTGTAGATTAAATGATATAAGTTACTCAAAATTTATGAATGCACTTAAAAAATCAGGCATTGAGCTTGATAGAAAAGTTTTAGCTGATATGGCTATGAATGATCCAGCTTCATTTGCTTTGGTGGTCAAAAAAGCAAAAGAAGCCCTTTAATATTTTCAAATTTAGAGATTTGCTTTTTGTAAATCTCTATTGCCAGTTAGATTACATCCAAATTTTTACAATAATTTAATAATAAATTTTCATTTTATTTAATTTTTCAGCCAACCTTAAAAAAAAAGAGGGGGGGGTATAATTACATCATATCTTTTAATAAGGAGAAAAAATGAAAAATTTAGTTAAACTTAGCTTTGTTGCTAGCTTATTGGTTGCTTCGTCGCTAAATGCACATAAGGGTGCTTTTGTAGGTTTTGAAGGTGGTTATAATAATTTTTCGCTTAGCCTTGAGACAAAAGGTAGCTCTAGTGAAAAATTCGATGCAAGTAAATCAAATTTTGGACTTGGTATAAAAGGTGGTTATAGTTTTGGTGAATTTAGAGTTTATGGTGCTTATGAATATATATCAAAAATAAAACATAACAAAGAAAAAAATCAAATGGATGCAACTATTCATGAGATATATTTAGGTGCAGACTGGACTCCAGAAATCGCAACCGATCTTAGGGCAGTAATTGGTGCTTACACTGGATCTTCTATCATACATGGCGGAGTTAAGATTAATAAAGACTCTCAAAGAGGCACTATAGATTATACTGTTGCTGGATGGTTAATAGGTGCAAAACTAGGTTTAGAATATATCGTAGCAGATCATCATGGCATCGAAGTTGGTATGAAATATAACTATACAGAATTTTCTAATTTTAATGATGACCAAAAATTTACCATCGATGACATTACAAATAAAAATTTAAAAGCTTATCTTGGATACTCTTATTATTTTTAAAATTTAAAAGATTCATAAATTTGATATTTTTTATAGGCATTTAAAAAGTTCCAAAATTTTATAGTAGATTTTTTAATAACTTATAGATATTTTAATTAAAGCATTTCGTATTTAGTTATTGTAAAGACTTTTATAATTTAATAACTTTATGTCTTTTAAAAATACTTTTTTGTTGATAATTTTTGTATGCTTTTTCAATATAGTGTTGGTGACCCATACGAGATTCGAACTCGTGTTACCGCCGTGAAAGGGCGATGTCCTAACCGTTAGACGAATGGGCCACTCGGTTAATAAAATATTTGTGAAATGTGATTATACTTCAAAAAAACTTAAAGGTTACTTAAATGAGAGCTAAAAATATATTTTTTTTAATTTTTATAGGAATTTTTTTTGTAAGTTGTGCAAAAACAGGTTTAAATCGCTCAAAATCAGCTATTTTTACCATAAAAAGTCCTTTGATAAAAATAAACGATGCTGGATTTATTGATTTTGGCAAAAAAAAGATTAGGCTTCAAATTTATAATAGCGGCGTTGGATTGTTTGAAATGGATATTAAAGATAAAATTTGTTATAATGGTATCTGTGAAGATGAGATTAAATTTAATGAAAAATTCTTTAAATTTAAACATTATAGAGGTTTTTTTAAAGATATTTTGGCAAAAAAACCGATCTATAATGCAAAAAATCTCATAAAAACAGAGTGTGGATTTAGGCAAGAAGTTATAAATTTGCAATATGAAATTTGCAATAAAAAAATTAGTTTTAATGACAAAAAAAATGAAATAAAAATAATAATAAAGGAGATGGATTGAAAAGAGTTGGAGCTCATGTTAGTGCTAGTGGCGGAGTAGAAAATGCACCGTTAAATGCAATGAAAATAAAAGCAGACGCTTTTGCGTTGTTTTTAAAAAATCAAAGACAATGGAGTGCAAAACCTTATAGTGATGAAAATATCAAACTTTTTAATGAAAATTTAGAGGTCGCAAATATAAAAAAAGATCACATTTTGCCACATGATAGCTATCTTATAAATTTAGGTCATCCAGATCCATCTCTTAGACAAAAAAGTTTTGAAGCTTTTATGGATGAGATAAATAGGGCTAATATATTAGGACTTAAGCTTTTAAATTTTCATCCAGGTTCTCATTTAAATCAAATAAGCGAAGAGGAGTGTTTGGATAATATTGCTTTTTGTCTAAATAGAGCCATCTCAAATTCACAAAATGTTAAATTAGTTATAGAAAATACAGCAGGACAAGGGTCAAATTTAGGTTATAAATTAGAGCATTTGTCATATTTAATAAGCAAAATTCACGATAAAAATAGAATAGGGGTTTGTATAGATACTTGTCATTTTTTTGCTGGTGGATATGATATAAGAGATAAATTTAGTTATGACAAAACAATGGCTTTATTCGATAGAATCGTTGGCTATAAATATTTAAGTGCAATGCATTTAAATGATTCTAAAAATAGTCTTGGCGTAAAAAAGGATCGCCATGAAAGTCTTGGAGCAGGGACTTTAGGGCTTGAAACATTTAAAAATATAATGCAAGATAAAAATATAGATGAAATTCCGCTTATCTTAGAGACAATTGATGAAAATTTATGGGAAAAAGAGATAGAAATTTTACGTTCAATGATGTAGGATTGATTAAAATTTAGTTAAATTTTAAAAAAGGAAGATTATGGATTATTTAAAAGATTTTTTAAGCAATAACGAAATACAGCCTAAAATTTATGAAATTTTAGAAATATCAAAAAATGAAGCAGAAATTTTGAAAATTTTAACAAAATCATATATGGATGGAAATTTATCAAATAGTGTTCATAATCTGCTTTTAAAGGCTTTTGGTAAAGATAATTATAGATATTTAAATCATTTGGATGAAATTAAAAATTTGCTCGATTTTGGATATATTGTAAAAAATGTTAATTTTTTTAAGTCAGACAAAAAGGCTTCAAAATTAAGCCTTTTGCACACCGAAATAGAACTTAGCGATATGTTTTTAAATTTCTTAGAATCAGGAGAAATCGATAATGGCTTTCCTGATTTGGGCGAGTATTCTAATCATTTAGAGTATTTGCAAGATCAATTTTTATTGGTTGAGTTTTATCAAAAAAGACTTTTAGCTCAAAGTAGGGAGCATAAAATTCGTATCGATAAAAAAATTAATACTCTTAAAAATATCATAAAAAACAAGCTAAAAATAAGTAAAATTAATATCGTTATTGAGCAAATTTTTAAACAAAATTTTTTAAATGAGCAAGAACAAATAATATTTTTAGCTCTCTTGAAAGAGGAATATTCTAGCGATTATGAAAATTTGAGAGATATAAATACTCTTCTTGATATGATTGGCGATAATGAGATGGATAAGATTAAAAATCGCTATTTACTAGAAGATAGTGGAAATTTGATATCAAATGGGTTGATTGATTATGATGAGGTTCTTGGTGCGACAGGTGGAGTTACAAAAAGCTTTTTTATTAATGAAGATATTTTGCAATCAATAATGTATCCACAAAAAAATGATAAAAAAAGTAAAAAACTAGTGCTTGAAAATTTGATAAAAGATAGTGAAATTTTTGAATTAATTACGCCTAAAACAGATATAAATGATGTAGTCTTAAATCCTAAAATTAAGCAAATTCTAGATTCTATCTTAAAACAGCTTGATAAAAAAGTTATAAATAAACTAAATAGTTGGGGTATAAAAACTAGAAAAAACATAGATGCAAAAATAATATTTTATGGTCCGGCTGGAACTGGCAAAACTATGAGTGCAATAAGTCTTGCAAAAAGTTTAAAAAAGGATGTGATAAGTTTTGATTGCTCTAAAATTCTATCAAAATATGTTGGCGAGAGTGAACAAAATGTGAGAAAAATTTTTGATACTTTTAAGCAAATTTGTTCTCAAACAAAAAGCGAGCCTTTATTGCTTTTAAATGAAGCTGATCAATTTTTATCAAGTAGGCTTGAAAATGGGCTTAGTGGAGCAGAAAAAATGCATAATCAAATGCAAAACATCTTTTTAGAACAAATTGAAAAATTTGAGGGTGTTTTAGTGGCGACTACAAATTTTTTACAAAGCCTAGATAGTGCTTTTTCAAGAAGATTTGATTTTAAAATAGAGTTTAAAAAGCCAAATTTTCAAGAAAGAATTAGAATTTGGCAACAAATTCTTCCTGAAAATGCAAGTTTTGAAGAGAGTTTTAGTATAGAAAAATTAGCTAAATTTGATTTAAGTGGAGCCCAAATTTCACTAATTTTAAAAAATACAGCCTTGAAAGTTGCTGTAAGAGAGGATGAAATTTTTAAGATGAGTGATTTTATAGAGGAGATACAAACAGAGCAAATTTCAGCTTTTGGAGATGAAAAAAGAGTTGGAATTTTGTAGCATTAAGATATTATAGCTGAAATTTAACTCCTTTGAGTTAAATTTCTTCACTCATTACATATAGTTTTTTTCTCGATTTAATTTTTGCATCATTTTTGAATATAGCCCTTACTTTGTCCATTCCAGTATAGAAATCTTTCATTAAAACTACACATATATATCTTCCAAATTCTGTTGGTCTAATAAAGCCATTTTCTTCATATATGGCATTTGCAAGACGCAATAAATTTAGTTCTAAAAACATAGTTTTTTTTAAATCCACTTTGTTTTGTAAATTAAAATCTTTTATATTTATCTCTCCATCAAATAGTTTAGTTAGAAATATATATTTTATTTTTTCACTATCTTTAAAATCACAAGTGGCAATGACAGGGCTTTTATTTGATTTAATCTTTTCTTCATAATCATCTAAATTAAAAGCATTTATCAAAAGCCTACCATCTAAAAAACTAAAAGCCCCGCTACCAACTCCAACATAATCGCTATTTGATCCAACATACTCATCTGCTAAATTTGACTTTTCTTTTGAGAAAGCCCAAGCATTATTTGAGTTGTAATCTTTAAATTCTTCTCTTATGATTTTATAGAATTCATACTCATTGTCTATATTACTAATTCCAAGGCTTTTAGCGATTGCGTCTTTTGTTAAATTTGATTTCATTAATGGATAGAGCGTTATTTGTTGTGGATTTAAATCTTTTGCAATTTTGATGTCGGTTAATAAATTATCTTTTGTTTGAAATGGAAAATTAAAAATTAAATCAAGACTTAGCACAGGCAAGATATTTATAGCCTTTTCTAGCTTATTGATTAAATCTTTTTGTGAGCCAAATTTTTCGAATCTGGCAACTTTTTTTAAAATTTCATCATCAAAACTTTGCACTCCAACACTGATTCTATCTATAAGCCCTCTAAATTTAGCCAAATTTTCAGGTTGAATGTGATTTGGATCTGTTTCGCAAGAGATATCTTGAATGCTAAATAATTTTTTTGCAAGTTCTAGGGTTTTTATTAATTCATCTTCATCAATAAGAGTTGTGCCACCGCCAACATATAAAGAGTTGAAATCATATCCAGCTTCTTTTGTTTGCTTTAATTCCTCTCTTAAATTTTTAAAATAGTTTTTACAGCTTTCTTTATTGTATTGAAATTTATGAAAAGAGCAATATGGACAAAAAATATGGCAAAATGGAATGTGTGTGTATAGCATATATGATTTATTTGGATTTGGAATTTTGGCTATATTTTGATTTGTAATATCGATATTTAGATTATTTGTTAATGCTTTTTGCATTTTTGAGTGTGCATATTTTATGGCAAATTTATTTATTGTTTTATTTAGAAACGACATATATTAAAATTCCTTTAAAAATTATATTATATAAGAATTATAAGTCTATCATAAAGTTTGTTAAATTTTCCTTTTGATACAAAGAATTTAATAAAATTTATATAGCATAGTGTTCTAAATTTAGAACACTATTTTTTAATTATTTAAAAAATTTTCAATATTCAAAGCGATTTTTTCTATTAATATTTTTCTTGCTTCAACGCTACCCCAAGCTGTATGTGGAGTGATGATTAAATTTTCTTTAAATTTAACATTTAGCAATGGATGATTTTTTGTCATTGGCTCAGTTTCTAAAACATCTAAAACTACTTTTAAATTTCCATCATCAATAGCGTTTGCTAAAGCGATTTCATCTATAATTCCACCACGACCAAAATTCATTAAAATCGCACCTTTTTTTATCTTGCTTAGTTCATTTTTACCTATTAAATTTTTAGTATTTTCATTTAGTGGAGCGTGAATTGAGATTATATCGCACTCTTGCAATAACTCATCTAAGCTAACTTGCCTAAAATTTGAGTCGTTATTTTTACCACTTGTTGAAAAATAGCTTATATTTGCACCAAAGACTTGAGCTATTTTGGCTACCTTTTTTCCTATCTCGCCAAGTCCAATAATTCCAAAATTTTTACCACAAATTTCAGTAATAGGCTTATCCAAATTTGTAAAAATTTCACTCTTAGCCCATTCTCCGCTACTAACATAATTTGTATAATAATTCATATTGTTTGTTAGCATCAGTAGTGATGCAAATGTTTGTTGAACTACGCTATTAGTAGAGTAGCCAGCTACATTTTTAACAGGAATTTCACGTTTTTTAGCAGCTTCTAAATCTATATTATTAACACCTGTTGCACTAACACAAATGAGTTTTAAATTTGTGTTGGCTATAACTTCGTTAGTGATTAAAACTTTATTTGTAATTACAATATCAGCATCTTTTAAACGTTCTATAGTTAAATTTGCAGGAGTTTTATCATAGCTCTTAAATTCTCCAAATTTATTAAATATGCTCAAATCTGCATCAAAACCTAAAGTGTCGGCATCTAAACATACTATTTTCATTTTTAATCCTTTATATAATGACTAACAAATTTAGCAAAATTTCCTAAGATTTCACCACCTCTTCTAAATCCTAACCCACAACCCTCATAAGCAAAAAATACTCCCGCTTGATATGAGTTGTTGTTTTTGTCTTTATTGAATTCATAAAATTCTTGATATAAAAATCTTTGATTTGCATAATCTCCATCTTCTTCTAAGATAGTTTCTCCATTTTTGTTAATTATGCTTACATTCCCGCCTTCACGCCCCAAAAATGGCTTTTTTACCATTTTTTTATCGTCTAAAGGCTCAAAAGAACTTTCTAATAAAAGCGGATGATTTGGATATAGATCCCATAGAATTTTTAGAATTCCTTTGCTTTGAAAAAGAAGAGTGTAGGCTGGATTTAAGATGATGGCTTTTTTGTTTTTTATGATATTTTTTAAAATTAATGCAAGCTCGCCCTCATCAACTGCTATACTTTCCCATGGTATTAATTTAAACCAAAATTCGTAATTTTGACCATTAAAATTTATACCATCTTCATCGCTAAAATCAACTTCATCAACATAAGCAAAATCTGTCTCAAATCCAGCTTCTTTTGCTGCAACTTCTAAAAATTTAGTCGTTATTTCATCTTCTATATTTCCAGCTATAGAGCTAAATAGAATTTTCCATCCATCATAGTATTTATCAAATTCAGATGTATCATCACTCAAAGTTACTAGTCTTTTAAAATTTTCAACCAATGCATCGTAAATTCCGTTAAATTGAGAATTTTCATCCATATCATTTTGCTTTAATAAAGCCCATTGTATAACTGCACTCTCAAAAAGAGATGTTGGCGTATCAGCGTTAAATTCAATTAATTTAATCGCCTTACCGTCAATACCTCCAGCTAAATCAAATCTGCCATATAAATGCCAATGAACATCATTTTCCCAACTATCTTTGATGATATCTATTAAATTAAAAGGAATTCCAATCTCATGAAATAAATCATTATCAATCACATATTGTGCTGCATTTACAAACATATCGTATAATTCATTTACTGCTTCATAATATCTATCTGCTTGCTTTTGTGAAATTTCTAAAATTTCATCAGCTAAATAAGGGCTTTTATCTTCGTCAGTGTGCCATTTAAAGCCTAAATTTTCTAAATACTCTTTACTTAAAGGGGCAACTTTTTTTAAATTTAACATCTCAACCTCCTACTGAATTTGATTTTGAACCACCACCAAAAAATCCGCTTTTACCGCTTGATTTTTTAGATGAAGTTGTGCTTTGTTTATTAAAACTATTTACGCTTTTTGAGTATGCTGAAGGGTTTTTGTATGCACTTTGTCGTTGATTTTGATATGCTGGATTATTAAAAAGCTTGCTCCCTATCCAGCTTCCAATAATTGCTCCAGCCACACTAGATAATATCGCTTCTCCAAGCCCCATTCCACCGCTACTAATAGTAGCGTTTGGATTCGTTAAATTTGAAGTTCCATTTTGGATTTTTACATTTTCTTTTTGAATTAAAGCATCCATCTCTTCTTTTGTTAAAACTTTTTCGCTTCCATCTAATTTTTTTAGAACAATTCTAGTTTCTTTGCTCGGAAATTCTTCGACTATTTTATATCCACCACCTAAAACTTCTTCAATGATTACGAAAGCTCCTTGATTTGCATTTTGTTCTAAATTTGAATTTTCATCTTGGCTCGCACATCCACTAAGCCCTCCAGCTAAAATCAATCCAAAACCGCCAGCCATAGCGTATTTTTTAATCTGTTTAATACTCTTCATTATCATCCTTATCGTTGATTTTTAATATATCAAAATTTTTATTTACCAAAACCATACCATTTTGAATTTTTAAATTTTCATCTGTGTAAGCATTTTTAATAATAAATTTTTTAATATTTTTCCTTTTTTTCTTTTTTAAATTTAAAGAATCCAAAAAGCTTCCAAGTTCAATCCACTCGTCATTTTTAATATCTATAGCTTTAGCTTCTATTTTATCTGTTTGTGGTAAAATCGGTCTTTCTAATATGCTTAAAAAATATTTTAATTTTTCATCTCTTTCTTGATAAATCATTTTTATCTCATTTTTACTTGCCATCAAAAGCTCTTCTTTTTCTCTAAAAAGTTTTTCTTTATCTTCTAACAAGCTCTTATTTTTAAGCTTTAAATATTCAATTTCATTTTTTAAATATGATATAAATTCGCTATTTTCTTGATGTATTAAATTTTGTGATTTTTTTGATGGTTGCTTTGTAGAATCTTTTTTTTCTAATTTTTCTAAAATAACATATTTAATGCCATTTTCTTCTACGCTTTTCATAACATTTCTTCTAATTCTATTATAAATAGCCTCTTTTGAAATTCCAAGCTTTTGTGCTGCTTCTTGAATAGAAAATTTTTCCATAATAACAAACTCCTTGTTAGTATTATCTCAAATTTAGGCTAAAAATATAATAAATTTTACTAACTAACAGCTAAATTTACTGCTAGTTAGCTATATGGTTAGAGTTTTGACTCATATCTTCTTAACATATAAAGTCTTTTTAGCATTTTTTTGCGTGCTGAAATTTTTTGCTTTTTGCGAATTTCAGTATTTGGCTCAAAAAATTTTCTAGCTCTTGCTTCTGTAACTACAAGATTTCTATCTGTTTGCTTTTTAAACTTTCTGTAAGCTTCATCAAAAGACTCATTTGGATGAACCTTGATTCCTGGCATCCAAATCACCACCTTTCATTAAAATTTTTGAGGTTTTATTATACATAAAAAAAATAAAAAAAGCAAATTAAAAAATTTGCCTTTTAAAGCTTAAATGTAGTATAATTGCGATATTGCTAAATTTATCATAAAAAGGAAAAAATATGGCTAGAGGATTTATTACAAAATACGCTAAAAATAGATATTTTACTTTTATTTGCATTTCAGTTATGGCTTTAGTTATACCTTTTTTACGTATCAATGAAGCACATCTTTTTTTGCTTAGTTTTGATAAAAAAGAGTTACACCTATTTTTTCAAATTTTTTCTATGCAAGAGATGTATTTGATGCCGTTTGTTTTGATTATACTTTTTTTAACTATTTTTTTTATAACGACATTAGGTGGGCGTGTATGGTGTGGTTGGATCTGCCCTCAAACTATAATGAGAACATTTTATAGAGATTTTTTGCAAACAAAAATTTTTAAAATCAGAAAAAATATTTCAAATAAACAAAAAAAAGTTGAGGATAAATTTATAAGAAGATTTTTTGCGGCCTGTATTTGGGCTTTTATAAGTATTATTATGGCTTCAAATTTTTTATGGTATTTTGTGCCACCTGAAGATTTTTTAATCTATATAACAAATCCAAGCGAGCATCAAATAACCGTTACTATAGTGTTTCTTATAGCTACTTTTATATTTATTGATACTATTTTTATTAAAGAAAATTTTTGTATTTATATATGTCCTTATGCAAGAATTCAATCAGCAATGTTTGATGGTGATACTGTGCAAGTTATTTATGATGTAAAAAGAGGTGGAAAAATTTATGATGACAAACATAATAAAATTTCAGATAAACCAAAAGGCGAATTTGATGAGTGCATTGGTTGTAAATCCTGTGTGAATGTTTGTCCAACTCATATTGATATTAGGCGTGGTATGCAGCTTGAGTGTATAAATTGTTTAGAATGTGCAGATGCTTGCTCTAATGTTATGGCTAAATTTAACAAAAAATCATTGATAAATTGGACTAGTAAAAATTCAATTGATAGCGGAAATAAGATAAAATTTTTTAGATTTAGAACGATTGGTTATATGGTTGTTTTATCTTTGATTTTTATTGTGTTGTTTTTTGTGGGTGCAAATAGAGAAAGATTACTTTTAAACATTAATAGAGATAGCAGTCTTTATAGCATTGTAGTTGAAGATGATAAATTTAGTATTGAAAATAGTTATATTTTTATGATAGAAAATACACAAAACAAAGATCATAAATTTTATTTTAGTGTTGATAATCAAGATATAATTATTAAAAAACCACAAAAGCCATTTTATATAAAAAGTAAAAAGAAGAAAAAAATAATTGTAACTTTAAAAACTTCTAAAATGTTGGCAAATAGCGATAGAAAAGATAGTGTAATTAATATAAACATAAAAGCTTTTGCGGTTGATGATGAAAGTATAAGCACGCAAAAAAAGAGTATTTTTGTCTATCCTAAAAAAACAGTGATAGATGAAAAATTAAAAAATAGGAGATAATATGTCGCTAGAATTTAGCAACAAAAGAGCTAAATTTAGGTATGAAAAAATTCTGCAGTCTGGGCTGGATTTATTTTTAGAAAAAGGCTATAAAAATACAAGTTTAAATGATATAGTAAAAAAAAGTGGTGGGTCTTTTGCTACTATATATAAATTTTTTAAGAATAAAGAGGGGCTTTTTAGGGCGATTATTTCAGAAAGCGTAGATAAAATCAATCAAAAACTACAACAAGAAATTAATATAAATAAAAATTTAAATCTTGAAGATTTTTTATTTATATTTAGTGAAATTTATCTTAATGTTATGTTTAGAAAAAATACTATTTTATTTCATAAATTAATCTTAAGTGAGGGTTTTAACTCTTATAATATTGCAATTGGAAGATCTTTTGTAAATGATACTGCTATATTTTTAAATAAATATTTAGTAGATTTTTTTAAAAAAGATAAATTTATGTCTAAATTTGAAGAGCACGAACTTTCTCAATATGCTTTTAATTTTACATTTTTAATAAAAGAGCCATATTTTTTTGAAGCAATTTTTTTTGATAAGGATATAAAAATCACAAAAGAAGAGCAAATTTTGCATATAAAAAGATCTATAAAGGTATTTTTAAATGGAATTTTATCTTAAAATTTAATCAATTTTTATTGACAAGTTTAAATTTAAGATGTAGAATTAGCTTTTATTTTGTAATTTAAATTACAAAATTATATTATTTAAGGAAAATTTTATGAATAAATTTAAAAAAACATTGATATTTTTATCTTTTGTTTTAATTTTTTATGGTTGCAATAAACCATCAACAAAAGAAAAGCCTTCTGGTTTAAAACCGCAACCTTTGCCAGTTTCTGTTATGGAAGTAAAAAGTTTTGATGTGCCAATTAGTGCAAAATATCCAGCCAAAATAGTTAGCGAACAGAGTGTGGATATAGTAGCAAAAGTTAATGGAACTATAATAAAACAATTTTTTAAAGCGGGCGATAATGTAAAAAAAGGTGATAAGCTTTTTTTGATTGATGATGAAAAATATAGATCCGCAGTCGATGTCGCAAAAGCAAATTTAGGCGTTGCAAACGCTAGCTATAAGATGGCAGAACTTGATTATGATAGAGTTAAAAAGCTTAAACAATCAAACTCAATTAGTCAAAAAGAATTTGATTTGGCTCTTTTAAATTTAAAAATTTCAAAGGCAAAAGTAGATAATGCAAAAGCAATTTTACGAAATGCTCAGATCGATTTAGGATACACTATAGTAACTGCACCTTTTGATGGAATTTTAGGAGATCCATATAAAGATATAGGGGCTTATGTAAGTATTCAAAATCCAAATTTAGTAAGACTTACAAAACTAAATCCAATATATGCTAAATACGCTATTTCTGATATTGATGCACTTAATATAAATAGTAAAATTTTAGGCGGAGAGTGGGTTCAAAAAGATTCTCCCGCAACTCTTACAATAAATGAAAAAGAGTATAATGGCACTACCGTTTTTATAGATAGAGTTATAAATCCTTTAACAAATTCCGTAGATGCAAAAGCTGTTTTTGATAATCAAAATTTAGAGTTAATACCAGGAAGTTTTGCTGTTGTTACAATGAGTGGCTTATATCAAAAAAACGGTTTTAAAATTCCTCAAATTGCTATAAAACAAGATTTAAAAGGTGCTTTTGTGTATTTGGTAAAAGATGGAAAAGTTGCTAAATCCAGCATTAAAATTTCAGATCAAACAAGTCAATATGCTGTTGTATCTCACGGCTTAGAAGATGGAGACAAGATAATATTGGATAATTTTATAAAGTTAAGATTAGGTATGCCAGTTAAAATAGTGGAAGGTAAGTAATGTTTTCTAAATTTTTTATAAATCGACCAATACTTGCTATGGTTTTATCTATCATTATAATAATAGCGGGTTTAATTTCAATGAAAATTTTACCGGTTGAAGAATACCCTCAACTCACTCCACCAAAAATAGCTGTTGTGGCAAATTATAATGGTGCTGATGCTCAAACTATAGCTTCAACAGTTGCTGCACCTCTTGAAGAAGCTATAAATGGTGTAGAAAATATGATATATATGCAATCAACATCTAGCTCTTCTGGCGAGATGTCTTTAAATGTATTTTTTAAGGTCGGAACAGATCCTCAAGAAGCCTTAGTTAATGTCAATAATAGAGTCAAAATTGCACAAGCATCTCTTCCTGAAGAAGTAAAAAGAATTGGTGTTAATGCTTTTGAAATGAGTCCAAATATATTAGAAGTTTTATCTTTTTATGATCCAGAAGGAAAAATGGATATAGTTGATTTAAATAACTATGTTTCAGTAAATATTGTTGATGAATTAAAAAGAATTCCAGGAGTTGGAAATGCAATTTTAATTGGCAGTAAAGACTATGCTATGCGAATTTGGATTAAACCAGATATGTTAAAAAAATACAACCTAACAATTTCTGAAGTTATATCTTCAATAAGAGAGCAAAATAGTCAATACGCAGCAGGAAAAATTGGAGAGCAACCAACTACTAGCGATAATCCATACGTATATATTTTAAAACCCGAAGGAAGATTGAAAAACGCACAAGAATTTGAAAATATAATATTAAGAAGCGATGATAAAGGCTCTATGCTAAAGTTAAAAGATGTTGCTGACGTTACTATTGGTTCTGAAAAATATGTTTTTGATGCTTTTGTTAATAAAAGTGCTATGGCACCTGTTTTGATTATGACTCAAAGTGATGCAAATGCTTTAGAAGTGGCTGAGTTGGTAAACAAAAAATTAGTTGAGCTTTCAAAAAATTTTCCAGGAACTTTAACTTATGACATTTTATATGATACAACCACATTTGTTAATATAAGCATACAAGAAGTTATTAAAACTTTTATTGAGGCTATGATTTTAGTTTTAGTTGTAATGTATATGTTTTTAGGAAATTTAAGAGCAACAATCATTCCAATGCTAGCCGTGCCTGTTTCTATTATAGGGGCTTTTGCTGGCATACTTATTATGGGATTTTCTATAAATATGATAACGCTTTTTGCTATGATTTTGGCAATTGGTATTGTTGTTGATGATGCAATTATTGTAATTGAAAATGTTGAAAGAATTTTAGAAGAGAAGCCTAATTTAAGCGTTAAAGAAGCTACTCAAAAAGCAGTTCAAGAAATTTTTGCACCAGTTATATCTATAGTTTTAGTTTTAAGTGCCGTGTTTGTTCCTGTTGCTTTTATGGATGGTTTTGTGGGGATCATTCAAAAACAATTTGCTTTAACTCTTGTTGTTTCTGTATGTTTATCTGGTTTTGTAGCACTTACTTTAACGCCTGCACTATGTGCTTTAATGTTAAAAAAAGATAGAACTCAGCCTTGGTGGTTTGTGCGTAAATTTAATGACTTTTTTGATTATAGTACCAACTTATACACAAAAGGTGTAAGTAAAATTTTAAGACATACCATACCGTCGTTAATAGTTGTTGGTATAATGATATATGGAATTTATACGCTTATGAAGGTTATTCCAGGAGGACTCGTTCCAAATGAAGATAAGGGTGCTTTAATGGTAATTAATCAACTTCCATCAGCATCTTCTATTGAGCTAACAAAATCACATGGTAAAAATTTAGTAGATATTACGATGAGTGAAGAAAATGTAGAATCTGCAGGTTTAATGGCAGGATATGATTTAGTAGCGGGAACACTTAGAGAAAATTCCTCTATTATGTTTATCAAATTAAAGCCTTGGGATGAAAGACGAACTTTAGAACAATCATCTTTTGCTTTAGCGAATAAATTTAATGCTATGTTTTATGGAAATAGAGATGGTGTTAGTTTTGTTGTAAATCCACCTCCAATTAGCGGTCTTTCCGCAACAGGAGGTTTTGAGCTTTTTGCACAAACAAATACAGGAAAAAGCTATATCCAAATGCAAGAAGATATGCAAAAAGTTGTTGCAGCAGCAAATCAAAGACCAGAATTAATGATGGTAAGAACCACTCTAGATACAAAATTTCCACAATATAACCTTGTGATAAATGATGAAAAAGTAAAAATGAGTGGAGTACATTTGGCGGATTTATTTGCTACAATAAATGCAACTATAGGAAGTTATTATGTAAATGATTTTAATATGCTTGGAAAAACTTACAAAGTAAGCATAAGGGCTAAATCTGAATTTAGGGATTCTGAAAATGTTTTTAGAAATATTTTTGTAAAAAGCCAAACAACAAAAAATATGATACCTATAAATTCTCTTGTCAAACTTGAAAGAAGCTTAGGACCTGATAATGTTGATAGATTTAATGGTTTTCCGGCTGCAAAAGTTATGGGAGAGCCTCGCCCTGGATATACATCAGGTCAAGCCATACAAGCAATTTCAGAAGTATTTAGAGAGGTTTTTCCAAATAATGATTATTTAATTGGCTGGTCAGGCACTGCTTATCAAGAGGTAAATTCAACAGGAACTGGTAAAATAGCTTTTATATTTGGACTTATATTTGTATATTTGATTTTGGCGGCACAATACGAAAGATGGCTTATGCCATTAGCCGTTTTAACAGCTGTTCCGTTTTCTGTTTTTGGAGCTTTAATTTTTATATGGGCTAGAGGCTTAAATAATGATATATATTTTCAAATAGGACTTTTATTGTTGATTGGTTTAGGAGCTAAAAATGCTATTTTGATTATAGAATTTGCGATGGAGGAGTATAAAAAAGGTGAGGGTATATTTAATGCAAGCATTAAAGCTGCAAGGCTTAGGTTTAGACCAATTGTGATGACTTCTCTTGCTTTTACTCTAGGGGTCTTGCCTATGGCTATAAGCACTGGAGCTGGTTCAGCATCAAGACAGGCTATAGGCACTGGTGTGATTGGAGGAATGATAGCTGCTTCTACTATAGCGATATTTTTTGTACCATTGTTTTATTCTATAGTTGAAAATTTTAATAATTGGTTAAATAAAAAATTTAAAGATAATCAATTATCGCAAAATAAAAAGGAAGATTATGCATAAAAAGATTATAAAATTTACCATTTTTTTGGCATTTGTTTTTAGTGGATGTTCTTTTAAGCCAGATATGCCGCTTCAACAATATAACTACAAGGCAAATTTAGATAGTATTGAATTGAGTGATAAATGGTGGATGGATTTTAAAGATGATACCTTAAATGAGTTAGTTGATTTTGCTTTAAATAATAATTTAGATTTAGCAATGGCTTTAAATAATATTGAGCTAGCAAGAGTAAATTTAGGGTTAAATAAGTTGGAGTTTTTACCAACTATCATCTATAAAGGCGGTGGAAATTTAGGTGCTAGTGGGATTGATTCTAATCCAAAAGAGAGTTATAGTTTTAGTGGGATTTTAGATTATGAGCTTGATTTGTGGGGTAGAGTAAGAAATAGTGTATCATCCAAAAAGTCATCTTTTTTAGCAACTAAATATGACTATGATACAGCAAGACTAAGTATAGCAAGTAGCGTTGTTTCTAGCTATTTTAAGCTTTTATTTTTAAAAAAACAAGAAGAAATTTTAAAAGACAGTCTTAAAGCATATGAAAGCACCTTAGAATTTAGACAAAATCAACTAAAAGCTGGCGTGATTAGTTCTATCGTGTATTATCAAACAAAATCTCAAGTTGATAGTGCAAAATTTAAACTTATTGATATTCAAAATCAAATTTCAAGCACAAATACCGCTTTGTCTGTTTTAATTGGTAGAGATTATGATGAAATTTTGTATGATAATGTAAAAATTTCTGATAATTTTGACTTTTTTGTGCCAGAAATTCCTAGCGGCATTCCATCAAATTTACTTTTAAAAAGATCAGATATAGCAAGTGCTTTAGAAAGATTAAAAGCTTCAAATTTTTTAGTTGGTGTCGCAAAGGCAAGCTATTTTCCAAAACTATCAATAACTGGAATTTTTGGCTATACAAGCAGTGAATTTGATAGACTTTTTATTGAAAATGCTAATAGCTGGAATATTGGCGGATCTTTAGTGGGACCGCTTCTTGATTTTGGTAGAACTTCAAAAAGAGTCAAGATAGCAAATTTAGAACAAAATGCAAGTTTGATAAATTATGATAAGGTCATCAAAAATGCTTTTAGTGAAGTAAGAAATAGCCTTGCAAATAGAAAAAATTCTATTTTAAAGAAAGAAGCAGCACAAAATTTAGTTGATTCTCAGCAAAAAGTTTATGATCTAGCATATCAAAGATATAATGCTGGATATAGCGATCATTTGGAACTTTTAGATGCTCAAAGAGGACTTTTAAATGCAAAATTAAATTTAGCAAATGCAAATTTAGAGCTTTTAAATAGTGTTGTTTTTGTATACAAGGCATTTGGTGGTGGATTTGTTGCAGATGGCGATACAAAAGAATTTATAAAAAACCATATGCAGGCTATTAAATAAATTTAGGCGTTAAGATGAAGATAAATTTAGATAAGGTGGCTATAGAAAATTCATGGAAAATGGTTTTAAAAGATGAGTTTTTAGCTCCTTATTTTTGTGCTTTAAAAGAAAAACTACTTTTAGCAAAATTTACTTCAATCGTTTTTCCACCATCAAATTTGATATTTAATGCTTTTAATCTCACTCCTTTTGATGAGGTTAAGGTTGTGATTTTAGGACAAGATCCATATCATGGCAAAGATCAAGCAATGGGGCTTAGTTTTTCTGTTCCTAAAAATGTAAAAATTCCGCCAAGTCTAATAAACATATATAAAGAAATTTATGATGATTTAGGTATAAAGCAACCAAATCACGGAGATTTAACATTTTGGGCAAAGCAGGGCGTTTTGCTTTTAAATTCAACTTTAAGTGTTGAGAGTGGCAAACCAAATTCTCACTCAAATTTTGGATGGCAAATTTTTACAGATTCTGTTATTAAAAAAATAAGCGATAAAAAAACAGGAGTTGTGTTTTTGTTGTGGGGGAATTTTGCTAAGCAAAAAGCCTCTTTAATAGATCAAAATAAGCATTTTGTATTAACTGCACCTCATCCTAGCCCTCTTGCTAGAGGCGGATTTTTTGGTTGCAGACATTTTTCAAAAACAAATGCAATTTTAAAAAATACAAGACAGAATCCGATAGATTGGGATTTAAATAATTTTTAAGATTTCATAAATTTAATATGATTATAGTATAAAAATAGGCGTTTCATTAAGATTTGAAAGCTAAATTTAGAAGAATCTTAGAAAAAATCGATTTTATGGTTGATTGGATATTTTCTTATTGGCTTAATAGAATTTGATATAAAACTTTACTATTTTTTTAGCATAATATCCAAATTAGCACTTTTTAAATTTAGCATAAATTTATCTCTTCTAAAGCTAAAAAATTATTTAATCTTAACTTGCAATCCAAGAAATTTTCTATATCATTTATATGATTATCGGCAAATTTATTTTTAGAATACCTTGCTCTAAAATGCTTTTAGTTCTTTGAGTCTTATAATTTATCATAAGCTTTAACGCTTCACTAAAATTTGTTTAAATTTTACTCAATATTTTTCTTAAATACCTGTTAAATTTGATATTTTTGTTATCTTAGCAAAATTAGCAAAGCATTTTTTGAAAATCAAAAAAGTTTTACGAAGCAAAAAATATCTTGTAATTTCTCTAAATTTAGCTTTAGAAATTCTAGAATGGATAATATGCCTTTTTCATCTTTATGATAATATTTTAAAACTCATTTCATTAAAGCTTAAGTTTCATTGAGTCTAAAATAAACAATAAAATAGTTAAAATTTGGTGGTAAATAGGGGCTAAATTAATGGCAGAGTGATAAAATGCAAATGCTTAAATGGATGTAAAAAGAAAATTTATATGTTTTAGTAGAGATATTATGCTTGCAATCATAGCCATAAAGTTGGAATATGTATGTAGTAAAAATTTTAGAGTAAAATTTACTAATTACGCAAAAGGCATAGAAAACTTTTGAGTTATTGCAAATCAGATTTTAAATTTAAAGTATAAGTTGGGGAAATTATAGTAAAACCGAAAAATAAGTTTTTTAAATTTAAGATTCTTAGATTGCTCAATAATAGAGCAATCTAAGAAATTAAATAGGCATAACTCTTATATTTGAGCTTAAATTTTCTTGCAAAACATGCTCTATTGCAAAGAGAGTTCCAGTTGAACCACTAGAACATCCGCTACAAGCTCCAAGATATCTTATATAAATATCAATTTTACCATCATCACCTTTTCTGATATCAACTATATCCATATCGCCTCCATCCATCATAAGCATAGGGCGAATTTCAGCATCTATCACGCCTTCTACGGCTTTAAATTGACCAATTGTGTTTAACTCTTCAAAATTTATATCAGAGTCAAAGCCAGAAATTTTTGCATCAGCTATTTTTGTTAATTTCTCTTTTTCCATCTCATCTCTTGTTTGAGCTAATATATCTGCTAAATAATACTCTCTTTCCTCGTGTCCGCCAGGTTTTACACAGCTTTTGCAAAATCCGCCCGCTTTTGTGTATTGAGTAATCTCTTCTATTGTTTTTAAATCATTTAATTTTATAACTTCTTTTATCGTTCCAAGACTAACCCTTGCACACTCGCAAACTATTATTTCATCTTCAAAATGATCAGGATCTACCCCTTTATAGCTAGCTGCAGCTGCTTTTATGACATCATAAGCCATTACAGAACAGTGCATTTTTTGTGGTGGAACAGCTGGAGTTTCTGGATTATCCCTCATAGCTTTTTCAACATCAATGTTTGTTATTTTTACTGCTTGATCAACTGTTTTTCCGATGCATAATTCAGCCATAGTATCGCTACTAGCAATTGCTGACCCACAGCCAAAGCTTTTAAATTTAGCATCTATAATTGTATCTGTAGCCTCATCTACTAGCCAATAAAGCCTAACTGCATCACCGCAACTTTCAGCTCCAAAATCAGCTACTATTAGTTTTGCATTTTTTTGATTTGCATCTTCTTCTGTTATTTCACCCATGAATCTAGGATTATTCATCCTATCTTGCACTTTTTTAGAATACTCTTCCCAAAAAGAACTATTTATTAATGAATTTTTTGCCATCTTTTATCCTTTTATAAACCACTTTTATGCCATTTTGGAGCATATGCAAAGCTACTTGAAATAGCTCTTAATCTTTTAACCGCTTTTTTTATCTCATTTGCTGCATACTCTATCTCTTCTTGAGTGTTAAATCTAGAAAGAGATAATCTAAGTGCAGTGTGAGCTAAATCTTTATCGGCCCCTATAGCTTCCATAATTGGATTGCTCTCTAAACTTTCACTAGCACACGCTGAGCCTGTTGATGCTGCAATTCCTGCTTTATTTAAATCCCAAAGCATAGCTTCACCTTCAACTCCTTTAATGCTTGCTAAGATAGTATTTGGAACTCTATTTTGTCTTTTTCCTACTACGCTTACATCGGAGATGGTTAAAATTTCATCTTCTAACATATCTCTAAGTCTTCTAACATGAGAATTTTCCATATCTAAAAATTTATTAGCAAGCTCTAATGCTTCACCCATAGCAACTATATAAGGTGTGTTTAAAGTTCCGCTTCTTCTTCCGCCCATATGTTCGCCACCATGCAATAAACTAGTAAGCATTTGACCTTTTTTTATATAGAGTCCGCCAATGCCTTTTGGACCGTGAAATTTATGTGCCGAAAAACTCAAGAAATCCACATCTATTTCAGATAAATTTATTTTTATCTTGCCGACTGCTTGAACTGCATCTGTATGAAACAAAACTCCTCTTTCATGTGCAATATCAGCTAGTTGTTTTATTGGAAAAATAGCCCCTGTTTCGTTATTTGCCCACATTACACTAACAAGAGCCGTTTTATCTGTAATAAAATCCCTTAACTCATCAGGATCTATAAGACCCTCGTTATTAACATCAAGTCTTGTAACTTTAACTCCAAGTCTTTCTAAAAAAGAACAGGTATGCCCAATAGCTGGATGTTCTACAGCTGTAGTTATAATATGATCTTTTTCTCCATTGAGAATTTTATCAAAATATATGCCTTTTAAAATCCAATTATTGCTCTCAGTAGCACAAGATGTAACAATCACATCGTCTAAATCGTTAGCACCAAGACCTTCATAGAGTTGATCCATCGCCTTTCTTAAGGCTGGTGCAGACTCGATACCAAATTGATGAAGTGAGTTTGGATTTCCATATTTTTCACAAAAAAATGGCAACATAGCTTCATATGCTTCTGGTGCCATCATCGTTGTAGCATTGTTGTCTAAATAAACTCTTTTCATATTCTCCCTTTAATTCGGATAATTTATATCTTAATTGAAATAATACATTAAATTTATTAAATTTAAGCTTTAAAATTTTAAATAATTTTAAAACCTTGTGTATGTTTTAGAATTTATCAGAGAAAAAAATTCTTTTCTAGTTCTAGCATCTGTGATAAATCCCCCTCTTAAAGCCGAAGTCGTTGTAATTGAATTGATTTTTTGAACGCCTCTCATTTCAACACACATATGCCTAGCTTCTATCACAACCCCAACTCCTTTTGGCTCTATAACTTCTTGCAATGCTTGAGCTATTTGTTCTGTAAGTTGCTCTTGAATTTGAAGCCTTCTTGCAAAAACATCTACCATTCTAGGAATTTTTGAAAGACCAACAACTTTGCCATTTGGTATGTATCCAACATGAACACGTCCGATTATAGGAAGTAAATGATGTTCGCAAAGGCTATAAAATTCTATATCTTTTACTAAAACCATTTCATTGTTTGAGCTTTCAAAAAGTGCATCATTTAATATATCTTTTGGATCTTGACTATAGCCACTAGTTAAAAATTTAAAAGCCTTAAAAACTCTACTTGGCGTGTCTATCAAACCATCTCTATTAACATCTTCACCAATAATTTTAAGCATATTTTTTACTGAAGTTTCAAAATTTTCTTTATCCATATTATTCCTTAAAAGGAGATATTTTACTGAAATTTTACTTATCTATTAATTAAATTTATTTAAAACACTAAAATTTTGAGTTTATAGTTAAAAATTGTAAGTGGTGCGGATGAAAGGACTTGAACCTTCACGCCGTGAGGCACCAGATCCTAAGTCTGGCGTGTCTGCCAATTTCACCACATCCGCAAATGAATTTAAAATAACTTTAAATGGTACGCCCAAGAGGATTCGAACCTCTGACCTACGGCTTAGAAGGCCGTTGCTCTATCCAGCTGAGCTATGGACGCTTAAATAAAAAGTCAATGGTACGCTCGAAAGGAGTCGAACCTTCAACCTACAGATCCGAAGTCTGTTGCTCTATCCAATTGAGCTACGAACGCACGCAACAAACATCAAATTTCGATGGGGTGAGTGATGGGAATTGAACCCACGACCCTCAGGACCACAATCTGATGCTCTAACCAACTGAGCTACACTCACCGCCTTTAAAATGGTCGGAGCGAAAGGATTCGAACCTTCGACCCTCTGGTCCCAAACCAGATGCGCTACCAGGCTGCGCTACGCTCCGTTTAATTTAAAAAATAAAAGCGAATTATACAAAAAAAATATATAAAAGTCAAGATAAAAATATAATTTAAATAAATTTTTATTAATTATTTTTTCTACCATTTGTCAATTTCATTATTAAATCTAAATCTTTTTTATTTTATATTGTGTTTGATTGTTATTTTTATTAAATTTAATCACTAGATATAAGTTAATAATATATTTAATAAAATAATTAGTTTTTTAAATTCATAACTCTTAAAGCTAAAATTTATTAAAATAAAATATTTAAAATTCTAAACAGAGGTAAATATGTCACATATGAGTTTTGAGCATCCGTATTTTGGAGCTTTTGTTATGTTGATTTTAAGTTTTGGGGTTTTTTGGTTGATTTCAAAACTATCATCAATTGTAGGTTCTAAATTTGCAAATCAAAATGACGATAAGCTAAAGTCGGCCATATATGAGTCAGGTCCAGAAGCAAATAAGCAGCCAAATAGAATAAATTCTCACTTTTATTTAGTTGCAGTTTTGTTTATTTTGTTTGATGTGGAGATAATTTTTATGTTTCCGTGGGCAGTAAATTTTAGATATCTAGGTGTTTTTGGTTTTGTTGAAATGGTATTGTTTATTTTGCTATTAACTATAGGTTTTATATACGCTTGGCATAAAGGAGCTTTAGAATGGCACTCCATAAAGTAGATTATTCAAAACAAAACGGACTTCCTATAGTTTTAACAACAGTAGATAAATTAATCCAATGGGGTAGAAGCAACTCTCTTTGGGCTGTGAGTTATGGTCTTGCCTGTTGTGCTATAGAGATGATGGCAGCAGGTGGCGGTAGATTTGATTTTGATAGATTTGGAGTGATTTTTAGAGCTAGTGCAAAACAATCAGAAGTTATGATAATAGCTGGAACTCTCACTAAAAAACATGCTGAATTTACAAGAAGATTATATGATGCTATGCCTGAGCCAAAATGGGTTATTAGTATGGGGAGCTGTGCTAATACAGGTGGTATGTTTAATACTTATTCAACTGTACAAGGCTGTGATAGGATAATTCCTGTTGATATTTATTTGCCAGGTTGTGCCCCGCGACCTGAAACTTTACAGTATGCATTAATGATTTTGCAAAAAAAAATCCGTCGCCAAACACCTAGAAGAAAACAGCCTCCAAAAAGGTTGGTGTAATGAGAAAGTATAAATTTGAAAAAGATGCTAGCAAAAAGAGCTATTATAAAGATAGATTTTTTGTTGCAAAACAGAGCGAAAAAATTTCAGTTTCTGACAGTAAATTCAAAGATGATTTATCAAGCTTGGTTGGTGTTGATATTTTAAATTCATATGTTGAATTTGATCAGATGGTTATTTTTATAAATAAAAAAGATATCAAAAACACTCTTTTAAAACTAAAAAAATTTGGCTATGAAGTTCTTTGTGATATAAGCGGTGTAGATTTTATCTCTAAAAAAGGTGGGATTGAAGTTTTTTACCAACTTTTAAGCATAAAACATAAAAAAAGAGCTAGAGTTAAGTGTTTGGTTGAAAAAGGAGAATTTATACACAGTGTAAGTGATATTTATAAAAGTGCAAATTGGGCTGAAAGAGAGCTTTATGATATGTTTGGTGTTTTATTTTTGGATCATCCAAATTTAAGACGTATTATAATGCCTGATGATTGGTATGGACATCCGCTTTTAAAAAGCTACCCTCTACAAGGAGATGAGAGAGCAAAATGGTATGAAGTCGATAAAATTTTTGGGCGTGAGTATAGAGATGAGATAGGGGAAGAAAATAGAGATCCAGCTTTTGTGGATAGCAAAGATACGTTTAATTTTTCACAAATTTATCACGAAACAGAATATGGCGGGGAATTAAAAAAAGATGCTTACTTACAAGAGTATCAAGAAGATGGTGGCGTTGTGCTTGTTAAAAAACTTAAAAGAGATAAATTTAAGATAGTAAAAAAGAGAAGATAATGCAAAATCCTACTAAACTTAGACCTTTTTTTGAAAATATAGAATTTCAGAAAAAAGATTCAAATATGATTTTAAATTTTGGCCCTCAGCATCCAGCCGCACATGGACAGTTAAGGCTTATGCTTGAGATTGATGGCGAAAAGATTATAAAAGCTAGTCCTCATGTTGGATATATGCATCGAGGCATTGAAAAAATGGCTGAGAATATGATTTATAATGAGTTTGTGCCAGTAACTGATAGGCTTGATTATGTTGCTTCTAGTGGAACTAATTACGCATTTTGTGGTGCTGTTGAAAAACTTTGTGGTATAGAAATACCGCGTCGAGCAAAGATTATTAGAGTTATGCTTTTGGAGTTAAATAGAATAGCTGCTCATTTGCTTTATTTAGCTACTCAATCTTTAGATATAGGTGCAATGACTGTATTTTTATATGCTTTTAGAGAAAGAGAGTATGTTTTAGATCTCATTGAGAGATATTGTGGAGCTAGATTGACTCACAATAGCATTAAAATAGGCGGAGTGTTTGTTGATTTGCAAGACGGATTTTTAGAGGAGCTTTTAGAAGTTTGCAATAAAATACTTTCAGGCATTAAAGATTATGAAAATTTATTAGACACAAATAGAATTTGGCTTATGAGAACTCAAAATGTAGGCGTAATAAGCAAAGAGATGGCTTTAACTTATGGATGCAGTGGAGTTATGCTTAGAGCTAGTGGGGTGCAGTGGGATATCAGAAAAGAAGAACCATATTTAATTTACGATGAGCTTGATTTTGATGTACCGTATGCAGATAATGGAGATTGTTACGCAAGATATAAGTGCTATATTCAAGAGATGAGAGAGAGTGTAAAAATTTTAAGACAATGTGTTAATTTGTATGAAAAAAGTGATCCTCAAATTTTAGCCGATGCACCAGAATATGTAAGTGCTAGCAAAGAGCAGATTATGACGCAAAATTACTCATTAATGAAACATTTTGTTTTAGTAACTCAAGGCTTAAAAGCACCAAAAGGAGAGATATATTTTGCAACAGAATCAAATAAAGGCGAGCTTAGTTTTTATATATATTCAACTGGTGAGAGTTATCCATATAGGGTAAAAATAAGAACTCCTAGTTTTTATCATTGCTCTACTTATGAAGAACTGTTGGTTGGTGGATATATAGCAGATATTTCTGCCATAATCTGTAGCACAAATTTAATTTTAGGTGAGGTTGATAGATGAAAAGATACGATTTAAGACATTTAAAAAGTGATTTTTTATCTAGAATGGGTGAGATTATAAAAGACTCAAATAGAGGTAGTGTGATGGAATTTATCTTTGAAATAGGGGATTTTTCAGGTATTCAAAAAAGTGCTGATTTGGTTGCTGGACTAAATTCAACCTTAATGAATTCACTAAAATTTAACAGAGCCGATTGGATAATAGTTGTAAAAAAGGGGAGATTTTGAAAGTTTTAAATTTAATACCATTTTTAGAATTTGAAAATAGCGATTTTTTCAAACAAAATGAAAATTTAGAAATTCTAAGCATAACTCCTTTTGAGCAAAATTTAGGTAAATTTATTAAGTGCGAAATTGGCAGTTTATCTTTTGTTTTGGCAATGATTTGTGCTAGATTTAGTGATAGTGAGTATTTTAAAAATTTAGATGATGGTTTTTTGAGTGGCGAAAGCAATGTGGGCGAAGAAGAGATTGACGAAATTTTGGAATTTTTAGATGAGTGCGATTGTTTAATTGTAGATGAAAATTTGATAAAATTTCATATTGATAACAAAAATATAATAGAATTTTTAAATCTAATATCGTCTAAATTTAAGATTAAAATTTTAGATGAAAATTTATGTGAAATCAATCTTCAATCACATCTTCTTACTCCATTAAAAGATCTTTTAAATTATGATGGAGCCGTTATTTTTAAACATACCAAAAATAATAAATTTACAGGCGGAAAGTATTTTTGTATGGTGGCAAAAATAAAAGATGGCGATTTTGTAAAAATAAGTTCAAATTCATTAGAAGTTACAACAAAATTTGAGTTAGATGAGAATTTAAAAGGCACAATTGCCCTTCTTGGTGTTGATATTATAGATAGTTATAAATTTGAATTAGTAAAAATTAGCAAGGTTTAGCATGGCAAATATAACAATAAATGGTAAAATTTGTGAGTGTGATGAGAGTGAAAGCATATTAAACATAGCAAGAAGAAACAATATCTACATACCAGCTATTTGTTACTTAAGTGGCTGTAGTCCGACTCTTGCTTGTAGGCTTTGTATGGTTGAAACAGGCGGAAAGATAGTTTATAGCTGTAATGCAAAAGCAAAAGATGGTATGGAGATATTAACTCATACCGATGAAATCATACAAGCTAGAAAAGCTATAATGCAAACTTATTGTATAAATCACCCTTTAGAGTGCGGTGTTTGTGATCAAAGTGGCGAGTGCGAGCTTCAAAATTTTACAATGCATATGGGAGTAGATGAGGTTCCTTATGCTATTAAAGACACTCATAAGCCTCTTCAAAAATGGGGTGTGGTTGATTATGAACCAAGCCTTTGTATAGTTTGTGAAAGATGCGTTACTGTCTGTAAAGATAAAATTGGTTGTGAATCTTTAAAAACTGTTCCAAGAGGTGGCGATCAAGTAGATAAAAATTTAAAAGATGTAATGCAAAAAGATGCTTTTGCTGTTTGGAGTAAATTTCAAAAAAGTTTAATAGGTCATAGCGGCACTGATGAGTTGGATTGCGATGAGTGTGGGGAGTGTGCTGCTGTTTGTCCTGTTGGAGCTTTAGTGCAAAGTCATTTTACATATACGTCAAATGCATGGGAACTTAAAAAAATACCATCTTCTAATCCGCATTCTAGTGATTGCGAGCTTTTGTATTATGAGGTTAAGCCAAAAAGTATCGAGGATAGAAGATTGAAAATTTATAGAGTTGGCTCTGATTTTCACTTTGGAGAATTAAATAGGGCTGCTAGATTTGGATTTGATTTTCACAATGAAAACAGCACAAAAAACGAAGAATTTTTTAACAAAATAGTAAATGGTATTAAAAATAAAACCATAAAAAATATTAAATTTAATAGCTTTATCACAAATGAAGAAGCAAAAATTTTATCCATTTTAAAAGAAAAATTTGAGATAAATTTAATAAACAATGAGGCATTTTTATATCAAAAATTTCTTCAAAATTTTAGTAGATATAGCGGAAACAGGCTTTATTCAAGCGATTTTGATTGTGTGGTTAATAGTGATTTTATAGTGGTTGCTGGAAGTTTTTTGAGATATGATTCTCCAAATTTAGGATATAAATTTAATAATGCTTTAAAGATAAATAAAGCAAGCGGACTGTATTTTCACACTATAAAAGATAGAGTTGTTGAAAAATTTTCTAAAAATTTAATAACTTGCATTCACGATAATGACAAAGATATAGAAATTTTACTCTTTTTATTGCAAAAATTCGGTAAAAATTTACCGTTGTGGTTGAGTCAAAAATTAGAAAATGAGTTTGAAAATATAAATTTAGTAGATAAAAAAACACAAGAAACAAAAGAGCAAAAAATATCTAAATTTAGTAAAATTTTAGGCTTTGATGAGATGAAATTAGATGAAATTTTAGCTAAAAAAGAGAAATTTTGCTTAATAATAGGCGAAGATTTTATATATAGCAAAAATTCTGAAAAACTAGCTAAATTAGCAGGCTGTATCCAGAAATACACAAATTTTGAAGTTTTAATCATACCGCCACGCACAAATTCTCTTGGAGTAGCAATGATATGTGATTTAGATAAAGATTTTCAAAACGGAAAAACTCTTGGATATAATGAGAGTGGTGATATTAGTTTTGGCGTTTATGAAAGCGATTTAGATGCTCCTGCATTAAATCAACAAGAAGGGACTTTTTTAAATTTAGACAAAAGAGTTGTGCCAATAAATCCAGCAGTTGGTTATGATGGATATGAGTTAAATGATATTGCAAAAGCTCTTAATGTAGGGCTTGAAAACACTGTAGATTATACTTCAAATTTAGGTTTAGGTTTTAGAGATGTGATGTTTGATGATTTAGAGAATTTTTATGATAATGGTGGAATTAGCCACAGGGGATATAAATTTGAAAATATAAAATGTCAATTTATTGACGATGAATTTGATTTAACAAATTTAAATGAAAAATTTGATGATTTTATATATAAAGCCAATCCTGTTGGACAATTTAGCAAATTTACAAACAACTCTAGTATCTTAAATGAAGTGGCGTACCTTTATGCGGGGACGGAATTTATGCAAAAATTCAATCTCTCTAATTTGGAGCCTATAAATTTAGACGATTTGGCGATATGTGTAAAATTTGATTCTAATATTGAAGGTGCTTATTTGCCGTATTTTGATGATAAAATCGATATAGATAAAATCTTTAAAACACGTTATAAAAAATTTAATTTAAAAAAGGTGGCTAAATGATATTTTTAGAAACGATATTAAAATCTATTGTGATTTTAGCTGTTATTGCCTCTCTTTCTGGTCTTGGAACTTATGCTGAGAGAAAAGTTTTGGCTTATATGCAAAGAAGAGTGGGGCCTTGGATGGTTGGACCTGCTGGAATTGGTCAAATTTTATCAGATATGATCAAGCTTTTTTGTAAAGAAGACTTAGTGCCAAAAGATGCAAATAAAATAACCTTTATGCTAGCGCCTCTTATCTCATCTACTGGAGCTTTTGTAGCACTTTCGCCAGTGCCATTTTTGCCTGAATTTACTATTTTTGGACACACGATTTATCCTATTTTAAGCGATATTGGTGTTGGAATTTTATTTGTTTTGGCTGCTAGTTCTACTTGTATTTATGGGCTTATAATAGGAGGACTTTCAAGTTACAACAAATGGGGACTTTTAGGCTCAATGAGGGCTGTTTTACAACTCATTAGTTTTGAGATAATAAATGGACTTAGTATAATACCGATTATTATGATGGTTGGCTCTCTTTCTATAATAGATATAGTAAATGCTCAAAGTGGCGGTATTGGAAGTTGGTTTATATGGTGTAATCCTGTATGTTTTATAATCTTCCTAATAGCTAGTTTTATAGAGTGCAATAGAACGCCATTTTGTTTGACAGAAAACGATCCAGAGCTTATTGGAGGATGCACAACAGCATATAGCGGTATGAGATTTGGGATATTTTTTATAGCTGAGTATGCAAATATGATAACCTACTCAGCCATAATGACGCTTGTATTTTTAGGTGGGTTTAATAAGATGTGGTTTATTCCGGGCGGGATAATGATGCTTTTAAAGACTGGTTTTTTGTTTTTCTTTTTCTTATGGACAAGGGCTTCTTGGCCTCATTTGAGAGCAGATCAATTAATGGGTCTTTGTTGGAAAATTTTAATGCCACTATCTTTGGCTATGATTTTTATAACTGCTCTTGTGATTTTGTAGGAGAAATTCGATGATAAATTATATAAAATTAGATGAAAGACAGAGTTATGTAACAAAAAAAGATAAATTTAAAAGATTTCTCAAAAGAACTTTTCGATTTGAACTTTTTGTTGGTCTTGGTGTTGTTTTTAGAGAGATGGTTAGAAAAGATAGTAGCCATACTATATTTTATCCTATTGAAAAAATGGAGTTAAATGCAAGATATAGGGGCGTCCATAAGCTTTTGAGAGTTTTAGAAAGTGGTAATCAAAGATGCATTGGTTGTGGGCTTTGCGAAAAAATTTGCGTTAGTAATTGTATAGCAATGGATACAAAATTAAATGAAGATGGAAGAAAAGAAGTTACAAACTATTCTATAAATTTTGGCAGATGTGTTTATTGTGGGCTTTGTGCTGATGTTTGCCCAGAACTTGCTATTGTGCATGGTGGTGAATATGAATTTGCTAGCGAACAAAGAGCTGGATTTGGATTTAAAAAAGATCTTTTAATCTCAAATTTAAAAGATCAAAGTGAATTTGAAGGTTATGGCTCTTTGCCGACAAATGCTAGTGAATTAGTTAAATTTACTCCAACAGCTTATAGCAATAAGGAAGAGTTATGATTGAAGCGATAGGATTTTATTTTTTTGCAACACTTTGTATAGTATTTTTTAGTATAAGTATTTTTTCTAAAAAAACACTCTATGCAATGAGCTCTTTGGCTGCTGGAATGATATTTGTATCGGGATTGTTTTTTATTTTGAATGCTGAATTTTTAGGTGTTGTGCAGATTATAGTTTATACTGGTGCAGTTGTTGTATTATATGCATTTTCTATGATGTTTTTTGATGCAAATTTAGAGGTTAAAGAAAAAGTAAAAGCTAAAAAACTCATATATACGCTTTGCGTTTTTTCTTCATTGCTACTTTTTTTGATGATTTTAATGCCTTTTGCAAATTTTAGTTTTAAGAGCGAGATTTTAAATGAAATTCCAAATACAAATGCAATAGGTAAAGTTTTGTTTAGTAGGTATATTTTGGTTTTTGAAATTGCTGCTTTAATGCTTTTAGTGGCTATGATTTGCGGTATAGTTTTAACTCATAAAGAGATGGATAAAAAGGAGCTAAAGTGATAGGGTTAGAGCATTATTTGGCTGTTTCTATTATAATGTTTATGCTTGGTATAGTTGGCGTTTTAAAAAGACAAAATTTAATTATGCTATTTTTTTCAACTGAAATTTTATTAAACGCCGCAAATGTTGCTTTAGTTGCTATTTCTCACTATTTGGATGATTTCAATGGTCAAATTTTTGCTTTATTTGTTATAGCAATAGCAGCTAGTGAAATAGCTGTAGGGCTTGGGCTTTTAATAAGATGGTATAAAAAAACAGGTTCTATTGAGCTAAGTAGTTTAAAAAAGGAACAAATATGATTTATTATGTTTTAGTTTCGCTTTTTGCGCCTTTGTTTGGGGCTATTTTTGCTGGAATTTTTAGCGGATATAAAAAAAATACTTTAATTGGAGTAGTTTGTAGTTTTTTGATTATTATTAGTATGATAAGTTCGTTTATACTTTTAGAAATAGTATTAAACGAAGGTGATTTGACTGTTTTTTTAAATGATTTTATGAGTGCAGGCTATCTTAATGTAAATTTTAGTTTAAGCATAGATCCATTAAGCACTATTATGATGGTTACTGTTGGCATTGTGGCAAGTGTTGTACACATTTACTCAATAGGCTATATGGATAGAGATGAAAAATTTAATAAATTTTTTAGCTTTCTTGGGCTTTTTGTTTTTTCTATGCTCATTTTAGTTATGAGTGATAATTTTGTTGGTCTTTTTATAGGTTGGGAGGGGGTTGGGCTTTGCTCTTGGCTTTTAATTGGATTTTGGTATGATAAATCAAATTTCAGCTGGTGTGCAAATGAAGCTTTTATTATGAATAGAATAGCAGATCTTGGGCTTTTGATGGGGATATTTTTAATATATTCTTATACAGGCTCTTTAAATTTTGATGAAGTATTTTTAAAAATACCAAATTTACCAACTTATGTTGTAATGTGGATGGGAGTGTTTTTATTTATAGGTGCTATGGGTAAATCGGCTCAGTTTCCATTGCATACTTGGCTTGCTGATGCGATGGCTGGACCAACGCCAGTTTCAGCATTAATCCACGCTGCTACGATGGTAACTGCTGGCGTTTATTTGGTAGTTAGAGCAAATGAAATTTTTTCGGCTGCTATTTATGTTAGTGAATTCATTGTTATTTTAGGTGCATTTGTCGCTATATTTGCTGCTAGTATGGCTTTAGTTTGTGATGATTTAAAAAAAATAATAGCATACTCAACTCTATCTCAGCTTGGATATATGTTTGTTGCAGCTGGGCTTGGGGTGTATCATATTGCTATTTTTCACTTAGTAACTCATGCGTTTTTTAAATCGCTTTTATTTTTATGTGCTGGCAATATAATGCACGCAATGAATGATGAGTTAGATATCAAAAAAATGGGCGGACTCTATAAATTTATGAAGCCAACTGCGATTTTAATGGTATTAGCTTCGCTTGCTTTGGTTGGTTTTTATCCTTTTTCTGGATTTTTCTCAAAAGATAAAATTTTAGAATCAGCTTTTGCTAGTGGAGATTATTTTATTTGGGTTGTTCTTTTGATTGGTGCTTTAATGACAGCGTTTTATAGTTTTAGGATTATTATGCTTGTATTTTTTGGTAAATCAAAATTTAATCACCACCCCCACGAAGCAAAAAGTTTTATGCTTATAGCTTTAATTCCGCTTGCTTTTTTGGCTGTATTTGCTGGATTTAGTGAAGGTAAATTTAATGATTTTATTTTAAAAATTTTACCAAAATTTGATAAGCACGTGTCTCATTCTACTGAAATTTGGCTTATTATTTTAACGCTATTTTGCATAAGTCTTTCTACTTTATTTGCAATATTTGCTTATAAATTTAACATATTTAAACAAAATTTAGAGCTAAATTTTATATATAGAATTTTAAAGCACGAGTATTTTATTCCTAAATTTTATAAAGAATTTTTAGCTAAAAGTTATGTTTGTGTGTCTGAAATTTGTGCTAGCTTAGATAGAGTTGTGATAGATAAAAGTGTTGATTTAATCGCCAATGTTTTACTTTATTTGGGCAAAAAGACAGATAAAATGCAGAGCGAAAATTTATCTTTTATGCTTTTACTTATGATTGTTGGCTTTATTGTTATTTTGACTTTTGCTTTTATTTTTTGGAGGATTAGATGGATTTAAGCATTATAATATTTTTTCCTTTGATAGCGGCTATTTTTGGATGTTTTATAGATGAGAAAAATGTAAAAACATATGCTGTTATGACTAGTTTGATTGAGCTTTGTTTATGTGTTTATGTTTGGATTAAATTTCTTTTTACTAATGGTGCAATCAAGATGGTTGAATTTATACCATTTATATCAGAATTTGGTATAAATTATTTTTTAGGTGTGGATGGAATTTCATTATTTTTGGTTTTAATGAGTGCTTTTATGGTTTTTGTTGGGGTTGTAAGCTTAAATATTCAAAAAAATCAAAAACACTTAGTTGTTAGTATTTTGTTTCTAGAAATGGCAATGATGGGGGTATTTTTAAGCTTAGATGCGATTTTGTTTTATATATTTTGGGAGCTTTCTTTGATTCCTCTGCTTTATATTGTAGGATATTGGGGTGGCAATAATAGAATTTATGCAGCTTTAAAACTATTTCTTTATACTTTTTTTGGTTCCATTATAATGCTAGTGGGTATTATTTATATGGCTTATTTGTGTTATGTTGAAAATGGTATTTTTAGTTTTAATATTTTAGAGTGGCAGAATTTGCAACTTAATTTTAATTTACAAATTTGGTTATTTTTAGCTTTTTTTATGGCTTTTGCTATAAAAACACCCATATTTCCGTTTCATACTTGGTTAGCACATGTTCACGAGCAAGCCCCTGCTATTGGCTCTATTTTGCTTTTAAAGATGGGGACGTATGGGTTTTTGCGATTTATTTTGCCGATTTTTCCTGATGCTAGTGTTTATTTTGCAAATTTAATGTGTATCATAGCCATCATAATGGTGATTTATACTTCATTTATAGCTTTTGCACAAAAAGATATCAAACAAATCATTGCATATAGCTCTATTGCACATATGGGGGTTGTAATGCTTGGTATTTTTTCAATGAATGTTATTGGTATAAGTGGTGCTGTTTTTTTAATGATAAGTCATAGTATAGTTGGCGGAGGGCTTTTTATGTTGATTGGTTTTATGCACGATAGAACTCATACAAGACAAATGGGTGATTATGGCGGTTTTGCTAAAATTATGCCAATGTGTGCATTTTTGTTTTGTATTATTATGCTAGGTTTGATTGGGCTTCCTTTAACAATTGGTTTTGTTGGGGAATTTTTGGCACTTTTGGGTATTTTTAAATTTAATCCTTGGTACTCTTTTTTTGGCGGACTCGGTATAATAATGAGTGCAATTTATGGTTTAAATTTATACAAAAATATATTTTTTGGCAAAATCACAAACAAAAAAAATCTAAATTTAAAAGATTTAAATAAAACAGAACTTTGTGCTATTATTCCAATTGCTATTTTGGTTATCGTTTTGGGTATATTTCCAAATTTATTTTTAAGTGAAATCAATAAAAGCTCAAAAAATTTAGTGCTAAATATGTTAAATAAAACTCAAAATCAACAAACCATAGAATTTTTAGATAGATCAAATACATTAAGGAATGCAAATGTTGGAGAGTAAATTTGAATTTGGTATTTTAAATTTCGGTTTGATTTCGCCTGTTGTTGTGCTTATTTTATTTGGACTTTTGATGCTTTGTGTAAGTATGGTAAAAAAAGATTTAAATAATAAATTCTACATCTATATAAGTGTTATTGCTTTGATTTTAAATTTAGCCTTTTTATTTGGCACGGGCGATGGAAAAACAAGAGGCTTTTTTGGTCTTGTTTTGCTAGATGGCGTGGCTTTTATGGGGCTTGTTATAATATCGCTTATGAGTATATTTTTTGTGCTGTTTTTTGATGGAGAAGAAGAGGAATTTAAACGTCCAGAATATTATGTATTGTATCTTTTTATGTTAAGTGGATATGAATTTATGGTCATTAGTGAAAATTTAATTTTAATAATAGTTGGACTTGAATTTTCTAGCTTAGCTCTTTATACTATGATAGCTATGAGAAATACAAATTTTAGCGTAGAGTCTGCAATAAAATACTTTGTAATGGGGGCTTTAGGGACTGGATTTTTTGTTTTTGGGGCTGGAATTTTATATTATGCAACAGGACGTATTGATATAAGCGGAATAAATTTATTTTTAGAGTCATCAAAACCAAATCATATTTTATTTGTCGGTGTTGTTTTTATGATGGTTGCTATTGGTTTTAAAGTTTCACTTGTGCCATTTCACACTTGGCTTGGTGATATTTATGAAAGCTCGCACTCATTTTTAGCGGGATTTATATCTATCATTCCAAAATTTGCAGCACTTGTGGTTGCTTTTAGATTTTTTGATGTTATGATAGAAAGCGGCGTTTATTTTGCACAAATTTTACTTTATATTTTATCGATTATCACAATGTTTGTTGGAAATTTAACAGCCTTGATACAAAAAGATATAAAAAGAATGCTCGCTTTTAGCTCAATTTCTCATGTGGGGTTTTTGATGGCTGGTATTTTGATTTCAACAACTTATGCAAACGTTAGCCTATTTATTTATTGGATTATGTTTTGTATAGCAAATTTAGGCGTTTTTGGGCTTCTTTGGGCTTTAAAACAAAATGGAGATTTAAAATATGACTATCCATTTGAAAGCTTTTTTGGATTAGCGAGAAAAGATATTAAGAGTGCATTATTGATGGCTATTTTTATGCTTAGTTTGGCCGGATTTCCGCCATTTAGTCTATTTTGGGGTAAAATGTATTTAATGGGTGCAGCTATAAATTCTGGTTTTATATTTTTAGCTTTAGCAATGGCGATAAATAGTGCTATTGGAGTTTATTATTATTTAAGGGTTGTGGTTGTTATGTTTTTAAAAGATGGTGGCAAAAGTGTCGCAAAAAGTGATAAATTTGGATTTATAATTACAAGTTGTGCTATTTTATGTATAATTGCACCTTTTGTATTTAAAGCCTTGATACCTAAAATTTATGAAATGCTTATTTTAAGTGGCTTTTGAGTAAATTTTCTAAAAATGCTTTTAACTCATCTTTTGAAAGAGAAATTTTATCTTTAAATTGAGATTTGTTAAAAGTTCTTTGTCTTTTTGCTAGTTGTGCTGTGTGGGTCGAGATTAAATTTTCTAATTCTGTTAAAGAGATTTCGCCTCTTAAAAAACTAGCACACTCTTTTAAGCCTATTGAATTTAGAGATTTTGGTTTAGTTGTATATTTATCAAATAAAAATTTAGCCTCATCTATTAAGCCACTTTTTATCATTGATTTTGTTCTAGCTTCAATTTTTTTTCTTAAAATTTCCCTCTCTACAAAAATTTCATAAATTTTTAAATTTTGAATCACTGGTGGTTTTAAATTTTGTTTTAAAAATAGAGTTGGAATTTCATTTGTGGTTTTGTAAATACTATACCACTTTAAAAGTCTATAAGAGTCATTTTTACTAAAATTATTAGCGAATTCTTTATCGATTTTTAGGGCTAGATTGTAAATTTCTTCATTTGAAAGATCTTGTTTTACATCTTGAATTTTTGGACTTAACCCGCTCATCATAGCTTTTAAATAAAATCCACTACCGCCAGTTATGATAAGTGGTATTTGTAAATTTTGTGCATAAATTTTAGCTTTTTGATACTCTGTTATAAAATCACCAACGCTAAAATGTTTATTTGGATAGACTAAATCTATACCAAAATGTTTGACCATTTTTAACTCTTCTTTGCTTGGTTTTGCACTTGCGATATCGATTTGTTTATAAACACTAAGAGAATCAAGGCTTAAAATTACAGCATTAAATTTAGATGCCAAATGTAGTGCTAACTCGCTTTTTCCACTAGCTGTCGGTGCTATGATTGCAAATTCTAAAAACATATTTTTCCTTAAAATCTATAAAAATTAAATTAAATAATCTCTATTTTATCTTAAATTAGCTAAAATAAAGGTTTTGAAAGGGAGAAATGAAAAAATTCAAGCAAATTTTATTAGATATTAATGAATTAATTGTTTTTAAACATTCGGTTTTTGCGTTGCCTTTTATATTTGTGGCTATGATTACGGCTTCAAAAATTCAAAACAATACAATGTGGTTTGGCATTAAGCTATTTATTTTAGGTGTTTTTTGTGCTGTTAGTGCTAGAAATTTTGCAATGGCATTTAATAGATATATGGATGAAGATATAGATAGATTAAATCCTAGATGTGCAAATAGACCTAGCGTTGATGGCAGGATAGGTCGTAAAAATTTAATAATTTTTATTATATCAAATGCCTGTATATTTGTATTGGTTGCATATTTTATAAATGATTTGGCTTTTTGGCTATCTTTTCCTATATTAATTATTTTGGGTGGATATTCTATTTTTAAAAGATTTTCGCAAATAGCACACATTATACTTGGTTTTTGTTTAGGGCTTGCACCGATTGCTGGTGCTGTAGCTATAAGTGGTGAAATTCCTTTATGGTCTGCTTTGCTTTGCTGTGGTGTGTCATTTTGGGTTGGTGGATTTGATATTTTATACTCTCTTCAAGATATGGAATATGATAAAAAAGCAGGACTTTTTAGTATTCCTTCTATCTATGGAAGTGCTGCTTCTATGTTTATTTCCGGATTATTTCATATTATTGCTATACTTTTTTGGTTACTCTTTTGTTGGGCGGCTCAGCTTGGATATATTGCTTATTTGGGGGTAATGATTAGTGCATTGATTTTATATCTGGAGCATAGAATTGTAAAAAAAGATTTTTCTAAAATAGATAAAGCTTTTTTTACCTTAAATGGGTATTTGGGGATAATGTTTTTTTGTTTTATATTTTTAGATTTATTTTTATAAGGAGAATTTATGGATGCTAATAGCATAATTATATTAGGACTATGTTTGGTGCTTTTTATAGTACTTATTTTGCTTTACATAAAAGACAAACAAACTGATGCTAAATTTGACAGATATGATCAAATTATAAATGATAATATGAATGGAATTTTTATTTTACAAAAAGAAGTTGAAAACTTAAAGGAAATTTTAAATGATATGAATATTGGAGATTTTTCAGAAAGTATCGATAAGCAAGTGGAGGAGAAAATTTTACCTATTATTAAATCCATAAAAATTATAGATGAGATAGTTCAAAAAAATCAAAAAAATCAAAAAAATAATGAACTTTAAAGATAAATTTAGTGCTTATTTACGTAAAATTTGTATAATAAGACAAAAATAGGATGAATTATGTTAATAGATGGGCATGGCAGAGTTGTTGATTATTTAAGGGTTTCTGTTACGCAAAGGTGTAATTTTAGATGTAAATATTGTATGCCACACACTCCATTTGATTGGGTTCCGCATGAAAATATTTTAAAATTTGAAGAGATGTTTGAATTTATAAAAGTAGCAATTGATGAAGGAGTAAAAAAAATTCGCATAACAGGCGGTGAGCCGTTAGTTAGAAAAGATGTGGATAAATTTATCAAAATGATAAGTGATTATGCCCCTGAGATTGATTTAGCGATGACAACAAATGGGTATTTTTTAAAAAATTATGCTCTTATTTTAAAACAAGCTGGCTTAAAACGCATAAACATTTCACTTGATACATTAGATCCAAAAAAAGCCCACTTTTTGGCACAAAAGAGCGTTTTGCATAATGTTTTAGAGGGTTTTGAAGCCGCCATAGAAGCTAATTTAATAGTCAAGATAAATACGGTTGCTTTAAAAGGCGTAAATGATAATGAGTTAATTAGCTTGCTAGAATTTGCTAAAGCCCACAACTCAACTATAAGATTTATAGAATATATGGAAAATATACATGCAAATGATGAATTAAAAAGCCTTAAAAGAGATGAAATTTTAGAGATAATATCTCAAAAATATAGCATTAAAGAGGTTGGAAAGGTAAAAAATTCGCCATCTACAATGTATAGCATAGAAGATGGTTATCAATTTGGCATAATTGATCCCCATAAACACGATTTTTGTGATACCTGTAATAGAATTAGACTTTCAGCCGAAGGGCTTTTGATACCTTGTTTATATTTTGATGAGGCTTTAAGTATAAAAGATGCTTTAAGACAAAATGATATCAAAAAAGCAACTGAAATTTTAAGAGAAGTTTTAAGAAATAAGCCTGAAAAAAATCGTTGGGAAAATAAAATTTCTGAACATGAAATTTCAACTAGAGCATTTTATCAAACTGGTGGGTAAATTTGAAATTAGTTGAAGTATTTCATAGTATTCAAGGTGAAGGAAAATATGCAGGTAAAAATGCTATTTTTTTTCGTTTTGGTGGCTGCACTTTAAGATGTAAAGGGTTTGGGGCTGAACTTAAATCCCCTAAAACTGGCGAAATTTTAGTCGGTTGCGACACTATAAGAGCTGTTTATGAAAGCCATTTTCAACATAAGGAAATTTCATCTAAAAATGAGCTTTTAAGTAAGATCGATGAATTAAATTTAAATTTTAAACCCATTATTATTATAACAGGTGGCGAGCCATTGATCCATCATAAAAATATAATTTTTTATGAATTTATTTGTGAAATTTTGGGGCGTGGTTATGATGTGCATTTTGAGAGCAACGGAACAATTTTAGTTGATTTTGATAATTTTCCGATTTATAAAAATTGTGTTTTTGCCATCTCTCCAAAGCTATCAAATTCTGGCGAAAAAATAGAAAAAAGATTAAATTTTAAGGCTTTAAATTTAATCAAGCAAAATGCAAAAGAGAGTTTTTATAAATTTGTAATTGATGCAAACAATTTTTTAAAAAATGAGATTGATGAAATTTTAAAAGCTGTAAAAATGGAAGTTTTTTGTATGCCTCTTGGGAAAAATCAAGAGCAATTGCAAAAAAATGCTAAATTTGTTTTTGAGTTTTGTGTAAAAAACGGCTATAATTATTCAGATAGATTGCATATTAGAATTTTTAACGATAAAGATGGGATATGATAATAAGAAAAATTTTTGATTTTGAAAATGCACATATTGTAAGATTTTGCAGTTCAAAGCGTTGCAAAACTAGTATTCATGGGCATTCTTATAGATGCGAGGTTTTGATTAGTTCAAATTTTTTAGATAGTGCTGGAATGGTTTATGATTTTGGGTTGATGAAAATTTATATCAAAACAATAATAGATAGTTTTGACCATGCTACTACTATTTTTACTGGCGATAGTAAAGAGTATAAAAATGATATAAAAAAACATTCAAAAAGATGGATAGAAATACCACAAAATCCAAGTGCAGAGCAGTTTTGTAGAGTCTTTTTTGTATTAATAGATCAAATTTTAAAATTAAGCAGTATGAATAATAACGAGAAAAACATCACTCTTTATAGCATTATTGTGCATGAAACAAAAACAGGCTATGCACAGTGCTTTAGAGAAGATGCTTATAATAAAAATATGGGAATTATAAATTTAAGCGATATTAAATTTAGCGATGATATTATGGATGAGTGGATGGATAAAAATTTAATGCATAAACTTATAAACAGTAAAAAACTAGATCTTCCAAAAGAGTGCTAGATGGTTGAATTATTTGAATTTGCTCTTAGTTTTCATAAATTTTTTGCACATTTTTTTATAGTTTTGACTATTATTTTTTTTATACTTACACGTTTAAAAGGTGGTGTAAAATTTGTAAAAAGAATTCGCATTTTTTTAACTATTTATAACTTTTGTTTGGCGTGCTTAATCTTTACTGGCATAATAATGCTACCGATTTTGAATTTTCATTTGCATTATAAAGTAATCTTAATGATGATATCTGCTTTTATTATAATTGCTTTAATTGCTATTGGATATAAGAGCCTTAAAAGGGCTTGTTACATAAAAAATTTTAGTAAATATAAAATGAAAATGGCGATTTTTTTAGGTATTATTTTTATGATAAATTTAAGTTTAGGATTTTTATAGATGGTGTTTTTGTATTCGAAATTTAGTGGCGATGAGATTATAGGAGTTAATGAAAGTCAATTTAAACATTTAAAGGCTAGGCGTTTAAATTTAGGCGATAGGATTGATGTAAGAAATTTAAAAGATGGTTATAATTATATATATGAAATCAAAAAAATTGATAGAAAAAAAGCATTTTTAGAGCTAGTTTTTAAGCATAGTGTAGAAAAAATAGATCATTTTTTAACTCTTGCTTGGGCTGTTGTTGATCCAAATGTTATAGAAAAAACACTTCCATATTTAAATGAAATGGGCGTTGGAAAATTGATTTTAGTTTATAGTGATTTTTCGCAAAGAAATTTTAAATTTGATACTGATAGAATGGAGAGAATTTTAATTTCATCTTCACAACAATGCGGTAGAAATTCCGTAATGGAGACAGAAATTTTTAATGATATTGATCAATTTATTTCTAAATATAACAATGTAGCTTTGATAGATTTTGATGGAGAAAAATTTAAAAAACCAGCTTTTGATGAGATATTTTTTATAGGTCCTGAAGGGGGATTTAGCGATAGAGAAAAGCAGAAATTTAGAAAAAAATATGCTTTAAATTTGCCATATATTCTTCGCTCAAATACAGCAATTTTAAGTGTAGCTTCAAAGGTTTTGTTGTAAATTTGATTTTTAAGAAAAAAAATAGTATAATCACGCCTTACTTAAAATAATCACTAATTAAAAGGAAATGTTATGAAAAAAGAGATTCATCCAGAATATGTTACTTGTAGTGTAACTTGTGCTTGTGGTAATGTTTTTGAAACAAAATCAAATAAAAATGAAATAAGAGTAGATATTTGTTCAAGTTGTCATCCATTTTTTACAGGTAGTGAAAAAATTGTAGATTCTGCTGGCAGGGTTGAAAAATTTAAGAAAAAATATGGTATGAAATAGTTGCTATATTTTGCTCCTACTCCAATAGGAAATTTAAGCGATGTGTCCTTGCATTTTTTGGACATTTTAAAAGAGTGCGAGGTTTTAATTTGCGAGGATACTAGAGTTACTAAAAAATTAGTTTTACTCCTTAAGGAGCGTTATAATTTAAATTTAAAAGATATTTTATTTCTTAGTTTGCATTCTCATAATGAAGATGATTTTATTAAAAATTTAGATATTGAAATTTTTAAGAAAACTTGTATTTATGTAAGCGATGCTGGGATGCCTTGCATTAGTGATCCTGGGGTGTTTTTAGTTAAATTTGCACAAAGAAATTGCATTGATTATGAATTTTTAAGTGGCTCTAATGCTCTGCTTTTGGCTGCCGCTGCTAGTGGATTAGTACAGAAAGAATTTACATTTTTAGGTTTTTTGCCAAATAAGGGTGAAGATAGAAAAATATCTATACAAAATGCCATAAATTCGCCATATCCTGTTATTATTTACGAATCTCCAAAAAGGGTTTTAAATTTAGTGGAAGATATTTCTAAATTTGATCAAAATAGAGATATTTTTTTAATCAAAGAGGCTACTAAGAAATTTGAGACTAAATTTTTTGGTAGTGTTTCTAATGTGCTTGAAATTTTAAAAAAATCAAATTTATCTGGCGAATGGGTGGTTGTGATTTCTGCTTCAAAGACTTCTGGTTTTGAAAAAATTACAATTGATGATATTTTAAATTTAGACTTATCAATAAAACAAAAGTCCAAACTTATTGCCAAAATAACAGGCGAAAAATCAAAAAATATTTATAAAAATCTTCTAAAGTAAGTTAAATTTTAACCGTTTTTTGCTATCATTACAAGATGATTATATATGGAAAACAGTTATTTTTATATTTGCTAAAAAAACATAGGGATAAATTTATAAAAATTTATTTAGCCAAAGAGTGTGAAAAGCCACTTTTTAAAGAAATTTTAAAAACTGGTGTTGAGGTAATTCGGCTTGATTTTAAAAAGGCTCAAGCATTAGCAAAAGGCGGAAATCATCAAGGATTTTTAGCTGAAATTTTACCATTCGAATTTGCAGATTTTAAAACTTTAAAAAATGAAAAATCTTTAGTAATTTTGTATGGTTTAAGCGATGTTGGAAATATCGGTGCTATTATTAGAACCGCTTATGCTTTAGGTGTTGGCGGTATCGTAGTTGTGAGTAAAAGTTTGGCTATTGAGGGTGTATTAAGAGCAAGTAGCGGGGCGATGTTTGATATGAAAGTTGCTTTATATAGTGATGGACTTGCTTTATTAAATGAGTTAAAACAAAGTGGTTTTGAAATTTATGGCACGAGTTTAAAAGGCGTAGATATAAAATCTGCTAAATTTGGCAACAAAAAAGCCCTTATAATGGGTAGTGAAGGTTCTGGAATGCCTAAAAAAGCCCTTGAAAAGTGCGATAAGCTTTTAACTATAAAAATGAAAAATAATTGGGATAGTTTAAATGTTAGTGCAGCATTTGCAATAATTTGTGATAGGATGTTAGATGAGTGATATAAAAAATCCGCTAAAAGCGTTAGAAGAAATAGGTGTAGTTGAAATTTCTAAAAAAACTTACATTGATAGTGATTATATTGATTTGATTATTAAAAAAGATTTTGAGGCTTTATATGGAAAAAACGTCAAAGCTTTTATTAAAATCATAGAAAGAGAGTATGGATTGGATTTAAGTTTTTGGCTTGATGAATATAATGCTCACGCTATCGTAGATATCGGTAGTAATCATAAAAATTTTTTTCCAAATAGCATAAAAGAAGAGCTAAAAATTACAAACAAAAGTAAAGTTCCCTTGATATTTTTTTGGTTAATATTTTTAGGGGTCATTATATGGGTTTTAATAAAATTTGAATTATATAAAATGATTAATATTTTAAATGATGAAAACAAAACTGTGCAAATTTACTCAACAAATTCAACCGCCATAGAACAAGCTGAAATTAAACTAGAAAATGTTGGTATAAAAATAGCCCCAATCGTTGAAAACAACGATAGCAAAGAGATTACAGAAAAAGATTTTCAAGATATAGAAGAAAATCAAACAAAAAATTTAAACGCACTTGAAAAAACAGCACTCCTTGAAAATTCAAACAATAAAAAAGAGGAAGTTGTAGAAAATAGCTCAGATGATGAAAAAAGTGCTTTTATAAAAGCGAATGATAAAATTTGGATAGGCGTTATAGATTTAAAAACAGGTAAAAAATATAGCAAAAATACATCTGATAAATTTGAATTAGATTTATCAAAAGACCAACTCATTTTAACAGGACATGGTTATTTTGAAATTCAGCAAAATGGAGAAACTAAAAATTTTAAAGATAAAAATCCTCATAGATTTCATATTAAAGATGGAAAAATTTTGGATATTAGTTATGATGATTTTTTAAAACTAAATAAAGGAAAAGCGTGGTAAAAAAGGCATTTTGGATAGTTTTTTTATCCATTTTTTTAATAGCTAATGAAAGCGATATTAAAGAGATAGAAAAAAGCGAAGATTTTATAACTGTTTTTGATAAAAAAACTCCTATAGTTTTAAAATTCAACTCAAATTCTACAGGAACTTTACTTATAAAAACGATTTCAAATTTATTGGAAAAGTTGGGATTTAATGATTTTTATGACTTAAATTTTAAAAACTCATCAAATTCTTCATATTCAGTTATAGTTTATTCTACAAAACTTCCGCACCCAAGAGACATTAAAAGAAATTTACAAAAAGATGGGGTTATAGTAACTGGTGTAAAAAAAACCAATCAAGCTTATGAATATAGTATTGATATGACAAATGCCAGCATAGAAACTGAAATTTTTGATAGTAGCTATAAAAAACCGATAAAACCATATTTTATTAATGTTAGCAACATAAAAAGTATTGAAATTTTAGCTCAAAATGATGATATTTGGCATCCTAGCATTCAGTTTTTTGATAGAAATTTAAATTTAATAGATGAAAAAATTATAAAAACTCGGCACGTTAGTTTAAATTTAGATATTTTAGAAAATACACATTATATTTTGGTTGGTGATGATATAAGTATGGAAAAAATTTCAAAAGGGCTTAAATTTAATATAAAATAAGGATAGATTATGTTTGATGAAATTCGCTTTAATAAAATAGAAAGACTTCCAAACTATGTTTTTGCAGAAGTGAATGCTATAAAAATGGAGGCTAGAAGAAATGGGCAAGATATTATTGATTTTTCAATGGGAAATCCAGACGGAAAGACTCCTCAGCATATTATTGATAAACTTTGTGAGAGTGCAAATAAAGACAAAACTCATGGCTATTCAGTTTCTCAAGGAATTTATAAATTAAGAGTTGCATGTGCTAATTGGTATAAAAATAAATATAATGTAGATATCGATCCTGAGAGTGAAATAGTTGCTACAATGGGAAGCAAAGAGGGTTTTGTTCATTTAACAACTGCTATCATTAACCCAGGTGATGTTGCTATTGTGCCAGATCCTGCTTATCCTATCCATACGCAAGCTTTTATAATAGCAGGCGGAAATGTTGTAAAAATGCCATTAAAATATGGCGATGACCTTTTTTTGGACGAAGAGGCGTTTTTTAGGGATTTAGAAACAGCATATGAAGAGAGTATTCCAAAGCCAAAATATATAGTAGTAAATTTCCCTCATAATCCAACAACAGCCGTTGTAAATTTAAGTTTTTATGAAAAATTAGTAAAAATTGCAAAAGAGAAGAGATTTTATATTATTAGCGATATAGCATATGCTGAGCTTGCTTTTGATAGTTATAAAACGCCATCTATTTTTCAAATTAAAGATGCAAAAGATGTGGCTGTTGAGTTATATACTTTATCAAAAACATACAATATGGCAGGTTGGCGAGTAGGATTTATGTGTGGCAATAAAAAATTAATTACAGCTTTAAAGAAGATTAAATCTTGGTTTGATTATGGTATGTTTACACCCATTCAAGTTGCTGCAACGATTGCACTTGAAGGAGATCAAAATTGCGTTTTAGAAAATATACAAAAGTATAAAAAAAGGCGAGATGTTTTGGTTGAATCTTTTTGTAATGCAGGATGGCAAATACAAAGCCCTGCTGCATCGATGTTTGTATGGGCAAAAATTCCTGAATTTGCAAAAGATATGGGAAGTTTAGAATTTAGTAAGGAGCTTTTAAAAAAAGCTAATGTAGCAGTAAGTCCTGGAAGTGGTTTTGGTACGGCTGGAAATGAGTATGTAAGAATAGCTTTGATAGAAAATGAAAATCGCATCAGGCAAGCCGCTAGAAATATAAAAATTTATTTAAAAGATTTAAAATGAATGTCGCAATTTTAGGGGTAGGAACCGTTGGTAGCTCTGTAGTTAAAATTTTAAAAAAAAATAAAGAGCTTATAAAGGCTAGATCTGGTGTTGAGATAAATCCTGTTATTGGATTTGTACGAGATTTGTCTAAAAAAAGAGATGTTGATATAGAGCTTAGCGATGATATAAATTCTATTTTAAAAAGAGATGATATCGATGCTTATGTTGAATTAATGGGAGGAGTTGATAGGCCTTATAAAATCGTGAGTGAAATTTTAAAACAAGAAAAGCCAGTAGTTACTGCAAATAAGGCGATGTTAGCTTATCATAGATATGCTTTACAAAATTTAGCAAAAAATACTCCTTTTGGTTTTGAGGCAAGTGTAGCAGGAGGAATTCCGATCATAAAGGCTTTAAAAGAAGGGCTTAGTGCAAATAAAATAGAAAAAATAGTTGGAATTTTAAATGGCACAAGCAACTATATATTGACAAATATGATGCAAAATGGTGTAAATTTTGATGAGGCTTTAACGAAAGCTCAAAATTTAGGTTATGCAGAATCAGATCCTAGTTTTGATGTGGATGGATTTGATGCGGCTCATAAGTTGTTGATTTTAAGTAGTATAGCGTATTCTGTTCATGGAGATCCTGAAGATATTTTAGTAAAAGGCATTAGAAAAATTTCGAGTGAAGATATATTTTTTGCTAATGAATTTGAATATGTAATTAAGCTTTTGGCTATTTCAAAAATAGAAGATAAAAAGGTAGAGCTTAGAGTTCATCCTGCTTTTATAAATAAAGATAATATTTTAGCTAAAGTTGATGGGGTTATGAATGCCGTTAGCGTGTATGGAGATGCTTTGAAACATAGTATGTATTATGGTCCTGGTGCTGGTGGAGATGCAACAGCTAGTGCAGTAGTGGCTGATTTAATCGATATCGCTAAAGGAAATAAAAGCCCGATGCTAGGCTATAATACAACTTTACAAAATGTAAAACTCTTATCTCAAAATGATATAAAAACAAAATATTATTTAAGAGTAAGAGTTGAAGATAAAAAAGGAGTTTTAGCTACAATTGCAAATGTTATGAGTGAAAATAGAATTTCAATTGACAGTTTTTTGCAAAAACCACGCCTAAAGGACGAAAAATACACAACTCTATTTTTTACAACTCATACGAGTTTAGAGGCTGATATTAAAAAAGTTATTGAAATTTTAGAAAATATGAAATTTGTATTAAATAGACCATTTATGATAAGGATAGAGAGTTAAATTTGGGCTTAAAAGAGTATATTTTTGGTTTTAAAAGCGAAGATAAGGCAGTAAATTATCTTCGGAATTTAAATTTTGAGATAATTGATAGAAATTTTAAGAGTAAATTTGGAGAGATAGATATTATTGCTAAAAAAAATAGTGTTTTGCATTTTGTTGAAGTCAAAGCAACTAGTGGAGAGTATGATAGTATTTATCGCATAACGCCTATTAAAATGGATAAAATTTTAAAAACTATAGATTTTTACTTGATGAAAAGCAAATTTGATTTAAACTATCAAATAGACGCTTTATTGGTACAAAAAAATGAGATTAAATTTATAGAAAATATTACAATTTAAAATTTGATTGATTATAAATTTACAAAAACAATGTAGAATTAAGAAAATTTATTATTTAGGAGAAAAAATGGCAAAATATTTAGATCTTACGTCTGAAAATTTTGATGTAGCAAAGGAAGGCGTTAGCTTAGTTGATTTTTGGGCACCTTGGTGCGGACCTTGCAGAATGCTTGCACCAGTTATTGAAGAGTTGGCTGAGGAATTTGATGGCAAAGCTAAAATTTGCAAAGTAAATACAGATGAAGAGCAAGATTTGGCGACTCAGTTTGGAGTTAGAAGTATTCCAACGCTTCTATTTTTTAAAGATGGTGAAGTTAAAGATCAGCTTATTGGTGCTCAATCAAAACAAGCTATTGCAGATAAAATTAATTCACTTTTATAAAAAAGGAGGTTTAACCTCCTTTTTGTGATTTTATAAGTTTTTAAATTTATAAAATCACAAACTTTAGGAGATTATATATGTTAAATTTAGCGATAATTGGTGGCGGGCCAGCTGGACTTGCTGCAGGACTTTACGCTACAAGAGGCGGACTTAAAGATGTAACAATGTTTGAAATGGGTATGCCAGGAGGGCAGATAACAGGAAGTTCTGAGATGGAAAACTACCCAGGAGTAGCAGCTGTTATGGATGGAATGAGTTTTATGGCGCCTTGGCAAGAGCAATGTTTTAGATTTGGTTTAAAACATGAAGCAAAAAAAGTAGAAAAAGTTTCTAAAAATGAAGATGGAACTTTTAGTATAAATTTAGAAGGCGGACAAACACAACTTGCAAAAGCTGTAATTATTTGCACTGGTTCGGAACCAAAAAGAGCTGGCGTTAAAGGAGAGGATGAATTTTTTGGTAGAGGCGTTAGTACTTGTGCGACTTGTGATGGATTTTTTTATAAAAATAAAGAAGTTGCAGTTTTAGGTGGTGGCGATACGGCTTTAGAAGAAGCATTATATCTTTCAAATATCGTTTCAAAAGTTTATCTGATTCACAGAAGAGAAGGCTTTAGAGCAGCTCCAATAACAGTTGAAAAAGTAAAGAAAAATGATAAAATAGAGCTAGTTCTAAATGCTGTTGTGGATGAAATTTTAGGCGATAATTCAGGCGTAACCAGTATTAAAGTTAAATTTAATGATGGTTCAACTAAAATTTTAGATGTTCCTGGAATTTTCACTTTTGTTGGCTTAAATGTGAGAAATAGTATCATTAAAGATGAAGATGGAAATTTTATTTGTGATACAACGCCAACTGGTCAGATAAAGGTAAATTTAAAAATGCAAACTAGCTTAAAAGGGCTTTTTGCAGCAGGGGATATTAGAGAAGATGCACCAAAACAGGTGGTTTCAGCAGCAGGAGATGGTGCAGTTGCAGCACTAAGCGTATTATCTTATCTAGAAAGTTTAAATGATTAAAATTAATTAGGCTGTATTTTTATATTAAATACAGCCTAATACTCTCATCTTGCAAATAAAATTTTTAAAACCAAATCATTAAATTTATAAAAATTTCTAACCTAAAAAGTATCAAAAATATACTCTAATTTTATCTACTTTTTATATAAAATTTATTTTTTAAATGTTAAAATAATATTAAAATTATTTAAGGAGGGAATATGAAAAAAATCATTGCAACAATCTCATTTTTAGTCATTTCCTGTTTAAATGCAGATGAGATAATTTATGCAAATTCGGTAAAATCGCTTTATGCAAATAAAGATGATAAAATTGCTATAGGTAGGCTTTTGCCAACCGCACCAGTTAAAGTTTTGCAAAAAGATGGTAACTTTTTAAAGATTGAGATAGTTGGATTTATACAAGATGGAAAAGAGCAAGCGATCTATTTTAGTGAAGGCAAGAGGATTTTAAATGCAGCTTTTAAGAAAAATGCCCCGATTTCCATAAAAATTTTAGAAGATAGAAATTGGGATAAGGTGAGCGTGGTTGCTTATGTTGAAAATAGCGATTTTGAAAGCGAAGTAGGATCGATGTTGGGTAGGGCTGCAAAATTATATGAAGAGAATTGCTCTATTTGTCATAGTCTTCATAATATTAACGAGTATAATGCAAATCAATGGCCAGGTATTATCGAATCTATGATAAGTAGAACAGCAATTAGCAAGAAAGATAAATTTTTAGTTAATCAATATTTACAAAAAACAACCACTAAACAATAAGGAGAAGTAATGTCAAATTTAGATTTATCAAGAAGAAAAACTCTAAAAACTTTTGGTGCTTTAGCAATTATGCCTCTTATAATGCAGACAAATTTATTTGCAAAAAGCAAGGTTTCATTTAGCGTTATAAAAGATGGTGAAATTTTAACAGCAGCTCACTGGGGGATGCTAAAACTAACTATTAAGGATGGATTGATTGTAAAAAGTGAGCCTTATCAAAAAACTTCAAATATTAAAAATCCTCTACAGCTTCACACTCAAGATTTAGTTTATGCAAAAGATAGAATCAAATTTCCATATGTCAGAAAAAGCTATCTAGAAAATCCAGATTCTCCAAAACCTGAACTTAGGGGTGCTGATGAGTGGGTTAGGGTTAGTTATGATGAGGCTATAAAGTTGATTGCAAAAGAGCTTAAAAAGACTATTAAAATTAGTGGAAATGAGAGTATTTTTGCTGGAAGTTATGGATGGAAAAGTCCTGGAAATATGCAAAATGCTAGAATTTTACTACATAGATTTATGAATCAAATCGGTGGATTTACGGGGAGTTTGGGCGATTATTCAACAGGTGCTTCTCAAATTATTATGCCTCATGTTTTGGGAAGCATTGAAGTTTATGAACAACAAACATCATGGCCGCTTGTTTTAGAACATGCAGATGTTGTGGTAATTTGGGGAGCTAATCCATACTCTACTTTAAAAATCGCTTGGACAGTTAGTGATGAGAATGGCTTTAAATACTTAGAAGAGTTAAAAAATAGCGGTAAGAAAATTATATTTATAGATCCGATTAGAAATGAAACTTGCAAATTTTTAGATGCTAAATGGATATCTCCACGCCCAAATACAGATGTAGCTTTAATGCTTGGTATGATGTATGAGCTTTATACTTCTAAAAAATATGATCAAAATTTCTTAGATACCTACACGACTGGTTTTGATAAATTTTTACCTTATCTTTTAGGTAAAACAGATAACGTAGCAAAAACACCAAAATGGGCAGCTAAGATTACAAAAATAGATGAAAAAACTATTAAAAATTTAGCACACACTTTGTTTGATAATAAAACTATGATTATGAGTGGATGGGGGATGCAAAGAGCTCATCACGGCGAGCAGCCACATTGGGCATTAGTAACGCTTTGTGCGATGTTAGGACAAATCGGGCTTGCAGGTAGAGGATTTGGATTTAGTTATCACTATAGTAATGGCGGAACTCCAAGTGCAAAAGCTGGAATTTTAGGCGGAATCAACTCAGGCACTTCTAATGGCGGAACAGGTCAAAGTTGGCTACAAAAATCCACAAATTCAGCTTTTCCAGTAGCAAGAATAGCTGATGCTTTGCTAAATCCTGGAAAAACTATAGATCACAATGGCAGTAAAATTACATATCCAAAAATAGATTTTATATATTGGGTTGGCGGAAATCCTCTAGTCCATCATCAAGACACAAATACAAATTTAAAGGCGTGGAGAAAACCAAGAACTGTTGTGGTAAATGAAATTTATTGGACTCCAACTGCAAGAATGGCAGATATTGTGATGCCTGTTACAACTATTTATGAAAGAGATGATATTTCAATGTTAGGAGATTATGCAAATTTAGGTATAACCCCTATGAAAAAAGCGATTGAGAAAGTTGAAGAGAGCAGAAATGACTACGAAATTTTTAGTGATTTAGCGAAAGAATTTGGCGAGGATACATATAAAAAATATACGCAAGATAAGAGCGATTTAGATTGGATAAGAGAGTTTTATGAGAGTGCAAGATCTCAAGCGATAAAGATGGATTTAGAAAATTTAAATGGTGTTGTTATGAAGCCTTTTGATGAATTTTGGGCTGAAAATAAACCTATATTTTTCACTCAAACTCAAGAAGGGTATGATTTTGTAAGATATGCTGATTTTAGAGAAGATCCTATTTTAGCACCTTTAGGTACTCCATCTGGATTGATTGAAATTTATTCTGAAACGATAGAGAAGATGAATTATGATGATTGCAAAGCACATCCTATGTGGTTTGAGCCTATTGAATGGCTTGGTATGAAAGAAAAGCCAGCCAAATTTCATCTCATAAGCACTCATCCAGAAAACAGACTGCACTCTCAATTAAACAATACAGCCTTAAGAAATAGCTACTCTATAAACAACCGTGAGCCTATTTGGATAAATACAAAAGATGCAAAAGTTTTGGGTATTAAAACGGGTGATTTGGTTAGAGTTTTTAATAAAAGAGGTCAAATTTTAGCAGGTGCTTTGGTTAGCGATGATGTTATTAGCGGTGTTGTTAGATTGAGTGAAGGGGCTTGGTATGATCCTTTTGACCCTCTAAATTTAAACACTCTTGATAAAAATGGCAGTGCAAATGTCTTGACAATAGATATGCCAACTTCAAAACTAGCTAATGGTAATATTTCTCACACGTGTTTAGTTAATATTGAAAAATTTACAGGCAAAGCACCAGAACTTAGTATTTTTAAAGAACCAAAAATGCAAAATTAAATTTACCCCGATTAAAGGGGTAAATTTAATTTATCAAAGTCTTATTATAAATTTGATATACTTAAAAAGTTAAATTTTTTAAAGGATTAAAATGCTAAATATCGGAATTTATGGTGCTAGCGGCAGAATGGGGCAGATGATAGCTCAGTGTTTAAAAACATATGAAAATGTAAATTTATCAGCATTGTTTGATAGACAAAATTCAAACGAAGAGCTTTTTTGTGAAAATTTAGACGAATTTTTGCAAAAATGTGATGTGATAATAGATTTTTCATCGCCAAATGGCACAAAAACTCTTTTAAAATACGCTCAAAATTGCCCAAAGCCGCTTTGTATTGGCACAACTGGTCTAGATGATGAAACTATAAATTTAATGAAAGAAGTATCTAAAAAAACCGCACTTCTTTATGCTACAAATATGAGTTTAGGTGTGGCTGTATTAAATCAACTTGCATTTTTAGCTAGTAAAAGCTTGGCTGAATTTGACGCTGAAATTTTAGAAATGCATCACAAATATAAAAAAGACGCACCAAGTGGCACAGCTTTAACATTAGCTCAAAATGTTGCAAAAGCTAGAAATTTGGATTTAAATAAGGTAAGAGTTAGCAGTAGAGATGGGATTATAGGCGAAAGAAGTAAGGATGAGATAGCTATTATGTCTTTAAGAGGCGGTGATATAGTGGGCAGGCATACGGCTGGGTTTTATGGCGATGGAGAATTTATAGAGTTAAATCATACGGCAACTTCAAGAGCAACTTTTGCAAATGGGGCCATAAAGGCTGCTATTTGGCTTTGTGGGCAAAAAAATGGGCTATATTCTATAAATGATTGTTTAGGATTTTAAGATGTGTGCAGTAGTTGGAGTTATAAATTCTGCAAATGCAGCAAAAACCGTGTATTATGGTCTGTTTGCTATGCAACATAGAGGGCAAGAGGCAAGCGGAATTAGTGCTAGTTTTAATCATCATATAAAAACATATAAAAATCAAGGACTAGTATCTGATATTTTTAATAATGAAATTTTAAATTCACTACAAGGCTTGATGGCTATTGGCCACAATCGATACAGTACAGCAGGAAGCAAAGAAAGTAAAGACGCTCAGCCAATAGCAGCAAACTATCTATTAGGTGAGATTTCAGTGGCTCATAATGGAAATTTAATTAATAAAGATGAAGTTAGAGACCATTTAATAAAAGAAGGTGCTATTTTTCACACAAATATGGACACTGAAAATATTATTCATCTTATAGCAAGAAGCAAGGAAAATCTTTTAAAAGATAGAATTTTAGAGGCATTAAATATCATAAAAGGAGCGTATTGCTTGCTCATAATGAGTCGATCTAAGTTGTTTGCTATAAGGGATAAATTTGGAATTAGACCGCTTAGTATAGGAATGTTAGAAGATGGTGGATATATTGTAGCGAGTGAGAGTTGTGCTTTTGATTTAGTTGGAGCTAAATTTATAAGAGATGTAAGACCTGGCGAAATGGTAATTTTTGAAGAAGGTAGCGATAAAATAGAGAGTTATCAAATTTTCAAAGAGTGCGATCCAAGAATTTGTGCTTTTGAATATATATATTTTTCTAGACCTGATAGCGTTGTGGAGGGTAAAAATGTTTATGAGGTAAGAAAAAATTTAGGAAAAACACTAGCTTTAAAAAATAAAATTAAAGCAGATATGATTATTCCTGTGCCTGATAGTGGAGTTCCAGCTGCACTTGGATTTTCAAATGAGAGTAAAATTCCTTTTGAAATGGCAATAGTTAGAAATCACTATGTGGGGCGAACTTTTATAGAGCCAACGCAAGAGATGAGAAATTTAAAAGTGAAATTAAAACTAAATCCAATGAGTTCGGTATTAAAAGATAAAAGCGTAATTGTTATTGATGATAGTATCGTAAGGGGAACTACTTCTAAAAAAATAGTAGAATTATTAAGACAAGCAGGCGCTAGAGAAATTCATTTTAAAATAGCAGCACCTGAGATAAAATTTCCTGATATTTACGGCATAGATACGCCAAATAAAGATGAATTAATTAGTTTTAAATCAAATATAGAAGAGGTTAGAAGATATATAGGCGTTGATAGTTTAGAATTTTTAGAAATAGATGAATTAATAGAAGGAATTGGTCGCGAAAGAAGATATTCGCTAGTTAGTTTTGATGGAGATTATTTTGTGAAATGATTTAGTAAATTTAGTAAGAATTTAATTCTTACTAAATTTTATTTAAAATTTTAGTTATTTTTGGTTTAAAATTGGAGAACTAAATTAAAAATCCTTAAATTTGAAGCTAAATTAATAACTATAATAAAACTAAGAATCTTATTTTGCAAGTAAAGGTTTATAAATTTAACTTAAAATTTGAAATTTATTAAAAACATAATATTTACAAAGTGATCAATGGTTATTATTTTAGATTTATTGCAAAAATGAGGCTTAAAAGAATTTAATTTTATAAAATTTAATTATTACCTAAACCTCTTTTTAATATTATTCTTCATCTTTCTAAATCCACTCTTTAAATGTAATTCAAAATTTACTTTAATACTATTATAAATTATGCTTAGTTTTTAAACTAATTTTTAACTTCTCTCTATTTTAGTGGCTAAATTTTTGACCGTATTAAATCAAATTTATCTGTTATTTTATATTTTTAGATTCAGTAAATTTTCTCTTAGCACTAATCTTATAATCCTTAAATTTTAAATTCCATTAATATCATTTACAAACTCATTTTGCTTTTAATACCGCGGTTTGAAAAAACTAGTTTTTAGAGTTAAATTATTTCATTAAATTTAACGCCTAAGCCTAAATTTGCCACAACTCCTTTTTATACAAAAATAACTCTCATCTATTTTGCTTCTTAGTTTTACTCTCTTTTAGCATTAAATTTGAATTTATTTAAAAACTTTATCTGAAATTTTTAGCAACTCTTATAACTTTAAATCAAAAAATCTTATAAATTTAAGAGATAATTTGTTGAGGTAAAGACATTATTACAAATACAAGAATAGTTCCTGTATTTAAAGGCACTGATAATTTATAATAGATGCTATTAATATACTTAAAATTACAGAAAAAGATTTAATTAAAGAAAAAAAACAAAATTAAATCAAATCCTTTAGCGAATGCTGTACTAGTGCAAATTTTAAGAAAAGAAGCAACAAATATAGAATTAAGCTTTCAAGGCTTTATTTAAAACAAAAGATGGTAGAAAATTTTCTACCATCTTAAATTAATAGTTTTTATAATTGAAACATCCTTTATTATATCCAAGCTTACAAGCCTTTATATAAAAAGATTTTGATAATTTTTTATATTCTTTTTTCTTTTTCTTATCTTTTTTTATTAGTTGATTTTTCTGAAAAATAATCGCCAACATCATTGCAACCTTTACCATCTTGTAATTCGCACATTTTTTTATCATAAAGATATGCTTTTTCTATATCCTTTTTTGGTAAAAAATCACCATCTCCAACATAAAAAATATTGCTTAGATTTCTACAACTTTCTATATCGTTATTATTACACTGTTTTTCATAAAATTTAATTGCTTCATCTAAAAATTCTTTACAAATTGCTTGTTCTTCACTATTGTTGCCAAGATTAGTCCCCCCCCCCCTTGTTGAAAACATTGGAGTGCAATATTCAAACAAAACACTAAATTTATCTACTGCTGGATTAAATATAAAATTACTTGCAAATAAAAATGAACTTGTTAATAAAATTAAAATTATTTTTTTCATATTTTCCACCTTTTTAAATATTATAGCATTTTACCTACTCATTCCCCTATGCCTTTGTATTTTTCTTTTTTATATATGAAATTTAACAAAGAATTTAAAATATCGCCCTTGCGTGGATAAAGTTAATGTCAATCGGAAAAGCCAAATTAGCGAACTTTTTTCTACATCAGGCTGACCATCTAAAATAAATGTACTTTTATATCCAGATGGTATTTTATTTTTAATTTTCTCAGTTCAAATTTTATTAAATTGTTTATTAAACTCTTCTTTGTCAAATGGATATTTTGTTACAAAATTATCAACCATAATTAGTTTCTAAGTTGATATTTTTCATTTATGTTTTTTGTTTCATCTGCTGTTTTTTTTAAAATCCCATTTGGTTTCTTTTGAATTATATAATTTATTTTGCATATTAACTAAATAAATTCTATCAGGATTTGATAAATTTGCTATAACATTGCCACGAAGTTCTGCTCTTGTTATTTCACCAAGTCTAGTTGAAACTAGTTCTAGTAACACATCCTTTTTCATCAGTGTTGCCGTTTTTATTTTCTCGTATTTTTTATACACTTATCTTCTATAAATAAATTAATTTTATTAGAAAAGTCAATTTATTTAAATTCTTTTATCAACTCTATAAACTTTAATCCAAATTCTTTATCATTGTTAATTTTATTAATTATAAAATTTCCAACAAACTCTTTTTATTTTTTAATGGTTTTTGTTTTGCAAAATATTTATTTCGTTGTCAATTTTATTTAATTTACTATTTTTCATATTTTTTCCCTTATCAAAGGTTTTTTATTTTTGATATTTGTTAAATAACACTCATTTATAATCTTAGAATAAAGTTCCAAATCATTTGCTATTAAAAAATCGCTATGTTGCTTTAAAAATCTAGCCACAATCCCACTTCCGCTAAAAAGATCGAGTGTGCTTAATTTATCTTTTTTTAACTCTTTTTTTTACAATTTTTACACCATCATTAATAAAATCAAGTAAAGAGCGTTTATTTCCTAGATATGTAATGATTTGTTTAGTTAAAAAATCGATGTTTTCTTTTCACTCAACTACTTTTTCCTTGATTTTTTCTCATCTATTCCGCTTAACCCATTCCTGCGTGCAAGTTCGTTTATAATTTGACTTGGATGTATGTTGTGTGTAGCTAATGCAACTAAAAGATGAAATATTAAATCACTTGCTTCATAAACTACGTCAAATTTAGGATTTCCATCTATATGTTCGCCAAATTTTTCAATGTTAAATTTAGCGTATTTATTAAATTTAGTTAAGTCTTTGCAAGCTAAAACAAATTCTGCAGCTTCTTCACAAATTTTTTTAAGCATAGCATTTTCGCCACGACTTATAAGGTTTGCTACGTATGAATTTTGTGGCGATGCATTTAGTTTTTTATATTGTATGATGTGGTAAATTTCATCTATTGTGTCATAAATTTTTAGCGTTTTATTTTGGGTAGGTTTTTTAAATTTGCCATCTAAATTTATCTCTTTAAAAAAACAACTCTTAGCACCAGTGTGGCATGCTACGCCTTTTTGTTTGACTTTTAATAGCAAGGTATCATTATCGCAATCAAGATAAATTTTTTCTATTTTTTGAAAATTTCCACTCTCTTGACCTTTTTTCCAAATTCTATTTTTAGTCCTTGAAAAATAGTGAGCAAATTTTGTGAAGAGGCTTAAATTTAAAGCCTCTTCATTCATAAATGCAAGCATTAAAACTTCATTTGTTTGATAGTCTTGAACTACTACTGGTAGCAATCCACCGCATTTTTGCCAATCAACTTTCATTGGTTACTCATAATACTTTGTTTTTGTGGATTTTTTGTATCTATCCAGATATTTGGAATAGCTCCACCAGGAGTTAAGAAAATTTTAGCGTCTTTATTTTCTCTAAGAGCTTCGTTAAATTTAGCTTGAGTTTCGATCTGTTTTAACTCTAAAATATTTCTATCTAAACTTTTTGCTATTTCTTTATTTGCATATGCAGATGCATCAGCTTGAACTTTTATGGCATCAGCTTTTCCTTGAGCTTCTATTAAAACTGCTTTTGCATTACCTTCTGCAAGAGCTGCTTTTTTGAGAGCTTCTTGATTTGCTCTTTCTACTTCATATTTTGTTCTTTCTGCTTCTTGCTTTGCTATTTGAACTCTTTCTATTTGTTCTTTTATCTTGTCAGGCAAGATTATCTCTCTTAACTGCACAGCTAATAAATTTACAGGTTTATTTGGAAGTGATTCTATATTGTTTCTTATTTGGTTATCGATAGCATCGGCTATTTCATTTCTTTTGGTTGGAAGTTCTTCTGCTGTATATTTTCCAGTTACGCTTCTAACAACATCACGAACAACAGGATCTATTATTTTATTTTCCCATGAAAAGCCCCATTGTGCAATAGTATTTGGTGCTGTTTCTTGATTTAGGCGATATTGAACAGTGATATCAATACTAACGGGCAGATTTCTAGCATCTAAAACAGAAATTGAGTTTTTCCTTATAATTCCTGAACCGCTTAAATTTGCAGCCTCTCCTCTATCTTCGCCGCTTGTGTAGTTGATAATTCTAACTCTAGTATCAACAACAAAAACTTTTTGCATAAAAGGTATAAAAAAGTGAAATCCTGGTTGCATTGGCTCTATTGCATATCGACCTAAATTTGATTTTATACCGACTTGACCTGAGCTGATTGTAACAAATGGCTTGGTTATGAATAGTATTAAAACCACAACTATAAGTATGTAAAATATTGGTGAAAATTTACTAAATCCTTTAAATTCGGGCATTTTTTTATCAAGATTTTGTTTATTTTGATCGTTGTTTTTGTTTTTATTGAAATAATCATTTAAATCTGCTGGCATTTTTTATCCTTAAATTTAGTTACAATATGTTAGGTATTTTAAATATTTTTCATCTTCGCCTCTAACTGCTGCAAAATATGCTTTTTGAAGTTTTTTAGTGATCTCTCCAATTTTTCCGCTTCCAATAATTCTTCCATCAACGTTGCTAATTGGTGTAACTTCAGCAGCTGTTCCTGTAAAAAACGCTTCATCACTTACATAAACTTCATCTCTTGTGATTTTTTGTCTTTTTACTTCATATCCTAAATTTTTAGCAATTTCTATAACTGTATTTTGAGTGATACTCTCTAGGCTTGTATCATTTGGTGGAGTTATAATTGCCCCATCTCTTACTATAAAAAAGCACTCACCACTTCCTTCTGCTACAAATCCATTAGCGTCTAAAAGCAGAGCTTCATCATATCCGCAAGTGATTGCTTCGTGATTTGCCATTTGAGAGTTGAAATAGTTTGCACTTGCTTTTGCTTTACTCATCATCGCATTTGGTGCAGGTTTTGCCCAAGATGAGATTTTAACTTTTATACCATTTTCTAAAGCTTCTTCGCCCATATAAGCACCCCATTCCCAAGCTATTAATGCTACTTGAGTTGGAGATCCAAGATGAGAAACGCCCATTGAACCATATCCTAAAAATATAAGCGGTCTTAAATAGACAGTTTCTTTAAAATCGTTTGATTTAATAAGCTCTATTTGAGCTTTTATCAACTCATCCAATGTATAAGGTACGTCTATAAGGCACGCTTTTGCTGAATTTAATAGTCTTTTTGTGTGTTCTTCTAGTCTAAAAATAGCAATTCCATTTTTAGTTTGATAGGCTCTAACGCCTTCAAATACAGCATTTGCATAGTGAAGTGAATGTGAAAGTACGTGAATTTTAGCATCATTCCAAGGGATTAATTTTCCATCTAACCATATGTTTTTAGCTTCTTTTACTTTTGCCATAATTTTCCTTAATTTTTAAATTTTAAAAAGTTTATGATTATAGCTAAAATTTCTTTAAATAAAAAATTTTAATTTAAAATTTGTATTAAATTTATAGAATTTATTGATATAATTATGCGAAATTTTATGATAAAGGAAAGATATGCCATTTATAAATGTAAAACTAACAAACCCTCTTCCAGATAAAGAGACTCAAGATAAAATCGCTTCTGAGATTACAGAAATTTTTATACAAAATTTAGGAAAAGTGCCTGAAAGAACGGTTGTTGTTTTTGAGGGTGTAAATGCAAGTGATTTTTATTTTGGAGGAAAAAGTGTTGAAGATATTAAAAAGGGTGTAAAATGAGTGAATTTAGCCAAGAAGATATAGATAGAAAAATTTCGCTTCAAAAAGGGGATAAAGCTCCAAATTTTAGCCTAAAAAATAGCGATGGCATAGAGATAAATTTAAATGATTTTGTTGGTAAAAATGTAGTTTTGTATTTTTATCCAAAAGATAATACCCCAGGATGTACTACCGAAGCTTGTGAATTTACTCAAAATTATGATGAGTTTATAAAAAATGACACAGTTATTATAGGAATTAGTCCAGATTCAACAAAATCTCACACAAATTTTACTCAAAAATATGATTTAAAACATCTTTTATTAAGCGATGAAGATAAAGTTGTAAGTAAGCTTTATGGTGTCTATCAGGTTAGAAAAAACTATGGACGTGAATATTTAGGCATAGTTAGAACTACTTTTGTTATAGATAAGCAAGGTATTATAAAAAAAGTTTATAAAAGCGTTAAGGCTAAAGATCACGCTGCAAAAGTTTTAGCTGATTTGACTAATAAAGATTAAAATTTGGTAGTTCAAATTTGTTGCAGTGTCGATAGTCACTATTTTTTAAGGTGTCTTAAAAAAGAGTTTCCAAATGAGAATATAATTGGCTATTTTTATGATCCAAATATACATCCATATAGCGAGTTTTTGCTTAGATTTGAAGATGTTAAAAGAAGTGCAAAATCTCTAAATATAGAGGTATTTTTAGGAGATTATGAGATTGATGAGTGGTTTAGCTATATAAAAGGGCTTGAAAATGAGCCAGAGCGTGGTAAGAGATGTCAAAAGTGTTTTGATTTTAGAGTGGAAAAAACGGCTCTTTTTGCTAAAAAAATAGGACATAATTTAATTACCACAACTCTTTTAATGAGTCCTAAAAAATCTCACGACCAACTTACTAAATCCCTTGAAAACATTTCTAATAAATTTGATCTTAAATTTATAGCGCCTGATTATAGAAAAAATGGTGGATCAAATGAGCAGTTTGCTTTAGCTAAAAAAGATAATTTATATCATCAAAACTATTGTGGTTGTATGTTTGCTATGGATTTTAAAGAGAGTTTAAAATTTGAGTTAATGAGTCCTATAAACAATCAAATTTTGCCAAATTCAGCCGATGATAGAATTAAATTTTATAAAAAAGTTAGAAAATTTGAAGAAAAAAATATTAAATTTCAAATTTTAAAAGATAGTTTTATAAATTACCGTCTTTTACAAGGTCTGGTTAAATTTGACAATAAACCTGTAAAAAGCTATTTTTTGTTTAATTCTCATTTAGAAAAAAAATTAATCAAATTTAAAATCACTGACAAAAAAAGTAAAATTCTTGATTTAAAAAATCAAATTAGGCTATTTAGTTTTAATGAATTTAATCAAATTCTAAACTATAAATTTAAAAATTTTGATGAGTTTTTAAATAATCCTTTAAGTATAAAAAAGGAACTTAAATTAAGGGATAAAATTTGCAAAAAAGGGAGCTTTTCACCAATTATAATAGTAGATCAAATTTACAAAAGTCAAGTAGAAATAAAAATAAATTCAAAAATATACCTAGATATTAGAGAAATTTTAGTAAGAATTTGATAAAATATTTGGTTAAATAAAATTTGAAGGTTGATTTATGATAGATGTTGTAGAAATTATGAAAATTTTACCACATAGATATCCGTTTTTACTTATAGATAGAGTAGCGGAATTAGAAATTAATAGTCATATTGTAGCTTATAAAAATGTAACTATTGGAGAGCCTGTTTTTGAGGGACATTTTCCAGGTCATCCAATCTATCCAGGAGTTATGATAATTGAAGGAATGGCACAAGCTGGCGGAGTTTTGGCGTTTAAAAGTATGGAGGCTAAAGATAAAAGTAATGAGTTGGTTAATAAAGTAGTTTATTTTATGAGTATAGATAAGGCGAAATTTAGAAAACCAATAAGACCTGGCGATAGAGTCGTTTTTAAAATTAGCGTTATAAAAAATCGTGGTAAGATTTGGGTTTTAAATGGCGAAGCGTATGTGGATGAAAATTTATGTGCTGAGGCTGAATTGCAAGCTATGATAGTTGATAAATAGTTGGATTTAAAATGAACATTCATAAAACTGCTATTATAGAAAATGGTGCAAATTTAGGAGAAAATGTTACAGTTGAAGCATACGCTTTTATAAGTAAAGATTCTAAAATAGGTAAAAATTCCATTATAAAACAAGGCGCTAGAATTATAGGCGATACTACAATTGGTGATAATAGTAAAATTTTTAGCTACGCTATATTAGGAGAAATTCCGCAAGATATGAGTTTTAAAGATGGCGAAAAAACAGGACTTATTATAGGAGAAAATGCTACAATTCATGAATTTTGCACTATAAATTCAGGCTCACACAAAGGCGATGGATTTACAAGAATTGGCAGCAATGCTTTTATAATGGCATACTCTCATATTGCACATGATTGCATTTTGGGAAATAATATAATTATGGCAAATAACGCAACCCTAGCAGGACATGTTGAAATAGGAGATTATGCCGTAATAGGTGGGCTTACACCTGTTCATCAATTTGTAAAAATAGGTGAGAGTTGTATGATAGCAGGAGCTTCAGCACTAAGCCAAGATATCCCTCCGTTTTGTTTAGCTGAAGGAAATAGGGCTTATGTTAGGGGTTTAAATTTAGTAGGACTTAGAAGAAGGTTTGATAAAGATGAAGTTGAAATTATCAATAAAGCTTATAAATTTATATTTAACCAAGGTGTAAGCATAAAAGAACAAGCACAAATTTTATTAGATCAAACATCAAATTTAAATGTTAAAAAAATGTGTAAATTTATAATAAATACAAAAAGAGGAATTCCTCTAAGTAAAGGAAAAATTTAATGACAAAAATATGTAGTTTTTGTGGCAGTGATAGCAAAGATGGAAGAAAAATTTTACCAAATTCTGAACGAAATTCGTTTATATGTGAATTTTGTATAGACGCTGCTTATGAGGTCATTCATGGACAAGAAAATCAAGAAAAAGAAAAAAAATACAAAGAGCCAAATTTTGATGAAATTACACCTAAAAAATTAAAAGAAGTTTTAGATGGATATGTGATTGGACAAGATATAGCTAAAAAAACTTTTAGCGTTGGAATTTACAATCACTACAAAAGAATTTTTAAACAAAACAAAATAGATGATACAGAAATTTCAAAGTCAAATATTTTATTAATTGGTCCAACAGGAAGTGGAAAAACCCTAATGGCACAAACTTTAGCTAAACATTTAGATGTTCCAATTGCTATTTGTGATGCGACTAGCTTAACAGAAGCTGGATATGTTGGTGAAGATGTTGAAAATATTTTAACAAGACTACTTCAAGCAGCCAATGGAGATGTAAAAAGAGCACAGATGGGCATTGTTTTTGTTGATGAGATTGATAAAATTGCAAGAGCAAGTGAGAGCAGGAGTATCACTAGAGATGTAAGTGGCGAGGGCGTTCAGCAGGCTTTATTAAAAATAATAGAGGGAAGTTTGGTAAATATCCCACCAAAAGGCGGCAGAAAACATCCTAATCAAGATTTTATACAAATAGATACTACTAATATTTTGTTTGTTTGTGGTGGTGCTTTTGATGGTTTAAATGATATCATAAATCAACGACTTGGAAAGAATATTTTAGGTTTCGGGCAAGAAAAACGAACTAAAAAAGAGATTCAAAATTTAATCCATTTAGTTGAATCTGATGATTTAGTTCATTTTGGTATAATTCCAGAATTAATCGGAAGATTGCATATGGTAGCTACTTTAAACGATCTTGATGAAGAGGATATGGTTAGAATTTTAACTGAGCCAAAAAATGCTATTTTAAAACAATATGAGAAAATTTTTGCAATTGATGGAGTAAATTTAAAATTTGATAATGAAGCTCTTTTAGAAGTTGCAAAATTAGCTATTAAAAGAAAAACAGGAGCAAGAGGGCTAAGAAGTATAATGGAAAGCATTATGCTTGATGTGATGTTTGATTTGCCTGAGTTGAAAGGATATGATGTTATCATCTCAAAAGATGTTATAAGTGGCGAAAAACCAATTTTAGTCAAGCAAGATAAGATTAGTGTATAAAGGAAAAAAATGATAATTGATACGATTTTAGGGCTTTTTTCGAGCGATATGGGTATAGATTTAGGCACAGCAAATACGCTTATTTTAGTAAAAGATAAAGGCATCATTATAAATGAACCAAGTGTGGTTGCTGTTGAAAATACTAAATTTGGAAAACAGAAAATTTTAGCCGTTGGACACGAAGCAAAAGATATGGTTGGTAAAACTCCTGGCGATATACAAGCAATTCGTCCGATGAAAGACGGGGTTATAGCTGATTTTGATATGACTGAGAGAATGATAAGATATTTTATAGAAAAAGCACATAAAAGAAAGAGTTTTATAAGTCCTAGAATTATAATTTCAGTTCCATATGGACTAACGCAAGTTGAAAGAAAAGCTGTTAGAGATAGTGCTTTGATGGCAGGTGCAAGAGAGGTGCTTTTGATAGAAGAGCCAATGGCAGCAGCTATTGGAGCTGGACTTCCCGTTGAAGAGCCTAAGGGTAGTTTGATTGTTGATATAGGCGGAGGCACAACAGAAATAGGTGTGATATCTCTTGGCGGTCTTGTTATTGGCAAATCAGTTAAAACAGCGGGCGATAAATTTAATACCAGCATTGTTAATTATGTAAAAGAAAAATACAATCTTTTAATTGGTGAGCGAACGGGAGAGGATATAAAAATAAAAATAGGCACAGCAGTGCAGCTTCCAAAAGAATTAGTTATAAATATAAAAGGCAGAGATCAAATTGGTGGGCTTTTAAATAAGATAGAGCTAACAAGCGAAGATATTAGAGAAGCGATGAGAGAACCTTTAAAAGAGATAGCCGATGCTTTAAAAAGCGTTCTTGAAATGATGCCGCCAGATATAGCTTCAGATATTGTTGAAAATGGAATTGTAATGACAGGAGGAGGTGCTTTAATAAGGGGTATAGATAAATATTTAAGTGATATAGTAAAACTACCTGTTTATGTTGCAGATGATCCACTTTTAGCTGTTGCAAAAGGTACAGCCAAAGCCTTAGAAAAGATAAATAAGCTAAGACAAATGTCAAATGAATAAAATCAAAAAGGTTGTATTTTTAATAATTTTTGTATTATTATCTGTATGCATTGGAGCTTTTGTAAAAGGTGGAGTAATTGATTTTAGCAGTTCTATTATAGGATTTTTTAAAGATACGAAAAATTTTGCAATAAATAAAATCGATGAACATTTTAATCAAGTAAACACAATAAAAACTCTAAGAGCGGAAAATTTAGAGCTTAAAAAATCAGCACTTTTGCTTAATACTTTTGCTCACGAATTAAATCAAATTTTAATCGACTCAAAGCTAACCAAATACGCACCAGATGTTAAACTTATCAAAACTTTATCTTATGTTAGCCCTGGTGATTACTCTAAATTTTGGGTAGATTTTGATGAGTTTAATAAAGATAAAATTTATGGTGTAATTTTTGGTGGAAATAGTGCTGGCATTATTACACAAAAAAATAATAGACCAATTTTAATCTTACAACATGATCCAAAATCATCATTTGGAGTTTATGTTGGAGATAATAAAATTCCTGGTATTGCTACTGGCGATGGAAAAAGAGTTGTGGTTAAATTTATACCAGAATGGTTAAAGCCAAAAATTGGAGATAAAGTTTTTACAAGCGGTCTTGATGGGGTGTTTTTTTCTGGCGTTTTTGTTGGAGAAGTGATAGAGGTTATCGATGAAGATCTATATAAAAGCGTGATTTTAAAGTCAAATTTTAATGAAAAAATTCCATCTTATGTGTATGTTATAACAAAAGAAAAATAGCATTTAAAGGTTAAATTTATAGCCATAGCGGCTTTGTTGATGGGATGTAAATATGATATATTTAGCACAAACTGATACAACAGTTGGTTTTTTGAGTAAAAATTTAAAAGAGTTAAACATAGCAAAAGGAAGAAAACTTGATCAAGATTGCTTGATTACGATTTCTAAATTTTATCTTTTAAAGGATTTTGTTAGAGTTCCAGTAAATTTTAGAAATTTTGTTAGAAGAGCTAAAAAAACTACTATAATTTATCCAAATTTAAAGAGTTTTCGTGTTGTTAAAGATTGTGAACATGCAAAATTTTTAGATAAAAATGGTTGGTTTTACTCAACTTCTGCAAATAAGCACGGATTGAAATTTGACTTTAAATTTGCCAAAAAGGTAGCCAATAAGATTGTTTTTAATGATGATGGAAGTAAATTTGTTGAAGGTGAGGCTTCAAGAATTTATAGGATTTCAAAAATAAAAAAAAGGAGGTTGAGATGATAGAGGTTATGCAAAATTTAAAAAATAATGGTTTTGAGGTGGTTTTAGTTGAAGATAAAAATGAAGCTTTAGAGTATGCAAAAAAGTTCATAAAAGCAGATATTAGTATCGGGCTTGGAGGCTCTACTACTGTTGCAGAAATCGGACTTTTGGACTATTTGACTAGTTTAAAAAATATAATATTATTTAATCAATATGAAAAAAATATATCTGGAGCTGAAAATTTAAAACGTAGAAGAGATGGGCTTTTGAGTGATTTATATATTACAGGAACTAATGCTATTACAAAAAATGGAGAGATTGTAAATGTGGATGGTAGCGGAAATAGAGTTGCAGCACAAATTTTTGGACCAAAAAAGGTTTTGATTTTTGTAAGTACGGATAAGATAGTAAATAATTTAGAAGAAGCGATGGATAGGATTAATAAAATTTGCATTCCAAAAAATATTCAAAGATGCAATGAAACTGCTTTAAAATATGGCAAAGAACCAAAATTTAATGAAAGGAATATTGCTAAAAAATTTAGCATTATAAAAGGCGATGATGAGGGAAGGATTATTATTGTGTTGATAAAACAAAGACTTGGATTTTGATGAAAGAAAACATCGATTTTTTAACTAAACAAATCATTACATATCTAGGAAATAAACGCTCTTTACTTGATTTTATTAATGATGGTGTAAAAATTGTAAAAAAAGAGTTAAAAAAAGATAAATTAAGCACACTCGATCTTTTTAGCGGAAGCGGGATTGTGGCTAGATTCTTAAAGCAACATAGCGATTTTTTAATAGCAAATGATTTGGAACTGTATTCTAAGATTATAAATGAGTGTTATTTAACAAATATAAATGATGATTTATTAATTGAAATTTCATCTATTTATAAAAATTTAAAAAAATCTATAAAAAATAATCTAAAAAGTGGTTTTATTAGCGAGTTTTACGCCCCCAAAGATGATGAAGATATACAGAAAAATGAGAGAGTTTTTTATACTAAATTTAATGCAAATTATATAGATACTGCTAGAATGGAGATTGAAAAAATTGATAAAAATTTACAAAAGTTTTTTATAGCTCCTCTTTTATATCTAGCAAGCAATCACACTAATACAAGTGGCGTTTTTAAAGGTTTTTACAAAAATAAACACGGCATTGGTCAATATGGCGGAAGTGGCAAAAACGCTCTAAAACGCATAAAAACTCAAATTTCTTTAGAGCCTCCTGTTTTTTCAAATTTTAAAAGCAAGTTTTTAGTTTGTCAAAAAGATGCAAATGATTTAATAAAAGAACTTGATAACTTAGATTTATGCTACATTGATCCACCATATAATCAACACCCTTATAGTTCAAACTATTTTATGCTAAATTTAATCGCTTCATACAAAAAACCGAATGAAATTTCTAAAGTTTCAGGCATACCAAAAGATTGGAACAGAAGTGCTTATAATAAGAAAAACAAAGCAAAAGATGCTTTTTTGGATTTAATTTCAAATTTAAAAGCTAAATTTATTTTGATATCTTATAATTCTGAAGGATTTATCACAAAAGATGAGTTTTTGGAAAATTTATCTAAATTTGGCAGGGTTGAAATTTTAGAACAAAACTACAATACTTTTAGAGGAAGCAGGAATTTAGCAAATAGAAATATCTATGTAAAAGAGAATTTATATATTTTACAAAAAAGATATGTTGGTTAAATTTAACTATCTCAAAGGCAATTATTTGTAAAATATCTTAAAAATTTGAAAGAGAAAATAATGACAAAAGTAAAATGCTCTCATTGTCAGCTTAAATTTAACGAAAATGATATGATTATCGATGAGTTTGGAGAGAAATTTTGTTGCAATGGATGTAAGCAAGTTTTTAATCTTTTAAGAGATGAGGGGTTTAGTGATTTTTATGTAAAGCTTGGCAAAAATAGCCTAAGCCCTGTTTTAAATTTAAAAACTACAACCTCTCAAAATACAAAAAACTTTTATAAAAATTATGTTAAAAAAACAAAAGATGGATTTAATGAAATTCACATAATAATAGATGGCATACATTGTCTTGCTTGTGTTTGGTTGAATGAGAAAATTTTATTTAATGCAAAAGGTATAGTGGAGGTTGAAATCAACGCTTCTACTCATAAGGCAAGAGTTGTTTGGGATGAAAACGAGATAAATTTAGCTCAAATTTTTACTTTAATTCAAAGCATCGGCTATAATCCATATCCATACGACATAACGCGTTCTCAAAACCATATAGATACAAAAAAAAGAGATTTTTATGCAAAGTTGATTGTTGGAATTTTTGCTACTATGAATATTATGTGGATAGCCATATCGCTTTATAGTGGCTATTTTAGCGGAATGGATAGCGAGATTAAAGATATTTTTCATTTTGTTGAGTTTGTGATTGCTACACCTGTGCTTTTTTATACGGGAAATGCATTTTTAAAAGGTGCAATCATAGCCTTAAAAACAAAAACGCCAAATATGGATTTGTTGGTATTTAGTGGGGCTTTTTTAACTTATATTTACTCTATTTATGCGATGTTTGCACGAAGCGGTGAAGTGTATTTTGAGAGCGTTTGTATGATAATTACCTTTGTTTTTGCTGGAAAATATCTTGAAGTGGCAAGTCAAAAAAAGGCTACAGATACAATTGATTCTCTTTCAAATTCTATCTTAGAAGAAGTTAAAGTAAAAACGGGCGAAAATTTTGAGCTTAAAGATCCAAATTTAGTAAAAAAAGGCGATATTGTGCTAATAAATAGCGGTGATAGAGTTTTGATAGATGGTATCGTAAAAAATGGAGTTGCCAGTTTTGATTACTCTAGTTTAAATGGAGAGAGTTTGCCGATATCTAAAGAAGCAAAAGACAAAATAAGTAGCGGTGCAATCTGCTTAGATGGTAGTTTGGAGTATGAATGTAGTAGTGATTTTGAAAATTCCATTTTAAATAAAATTATAAATTTAATCCAAAACGCCTCATTTAAAAAGCCAAAAATAGAGAAATTGGCAAATCAAATCTCAGCTAAATTTTCAATCATTGTGCTTAGTGTGGCGTTTATAACGTTTTTTGGATGGTATTTTGCTGTAAATTTTGAAAAAGCATTGATCGTTGCAATTAGTGTTTTGGTTATAGCTTGTCCTTGTGCATTAGGGCTTGCTACGCCAGTTGCTACTTTGGTTGGTCTAAATGTGGGGCTAAAAAATGCAATCATATTTAAAGAAGGCAAGGTTATAGAAACATTAGCAAAATCAAAAACTATAATTTTTGATAAAACAGGCACATTAACAAAGGCAAAATTGAAAGTAATAAATAGCGAATTTATGGGCAATTTTGATAAAAATTTACTTTTAAATTTACTAAAAAATTCTAATCATCCAGTAAGCACTGCTATTTTTGAGTTTTTAAATGATAATAGTTTTAAAAGCATTAAATTTGATGAATTTAAAAATGTTCCAGCAAAAGGCGTTGTGGCAAAAGTTAATGGTTTAAATTTACTCGGTGGAAGTGCTAAATTTATGCAAGAAAATGAAATTAATCTTTCAAAAAGCAAAACAACTAACTATTTTTTTGCTATCAATTCTCAAATTATGGCTAAATTTGAGTTGCAAGATACTTTGCGGGATGAGGCAAAAAGTGTTATTGGCGATTTAAAAAGGCTAGGATTTCAAATTTATATTTTGAGCGGAGATAATGAAAATGCAGTTAAAAATATAGCTCAAAGCCTTGAAATTCCTAATTTTAGAGCAAATTTATTACCAGATGAAAAAGCTAAATTTATAGAGAATTTAAGCGATAAAAATACAATTATGGTGGGCGATGGAGTGAATGATTTGGTAGCTTTAAATACCGCTAGCGTTGGTATTTGTATGGGTAATGGTGCTACTGTTAGTGTAGAAAAAAGCGACGCTGTACTTTTAAATGAAAATTTAAAAAATTTAAAAAATGCAATTTTATTATCAAGATGTGTCTTAAAAACGATAAAACAAAATTTAGCATTTTCTTTATGTTATAACGCTATTACCATAACTATTGCTATTTGTGGATTTATCATACCGCTTTTTGCTGCAATTTCAATGAGTTTTAGCTCGCTAATTGTTATATTAAATAGCTTAAAGATAAGAAAATTTAAAGGAGAAAAATGACGTCTGTTATATTTTTGATGGTAATTGTATCTATAACGCTTGGATGTATAGCTTTGTTTGCACTGCTTTGGGGTATTAAAACTAAACAGTTTGAAGATTATACTAAATTTTTAGATGGCACAAAATTTGATAGTGAAGAGGCACTTAATGACGCCTATAAAATGGAGCAAAAAAAGAAAAATGCACTTAAAAATAAAAGTGGCTATAGACCGCCTGATTAAGGGCAGTCTATTAAATTAGCCATTTTTTCTAGCAAATTCTCTCATAAAATCTACTAAAATTTCAACATCTTTTAGGCTAACTGCGTTATATAAAGAAGCTCTTATACCGCCTAAAATTCGATGACCTTTTAGACCTAGCATATTTTCTTTCAAAGCTTGATCTACAAAAATTTTTTCTAAATCTTGATTTTTTGGGATATTAAAACTTACATTCATCTTAGATCTTGAATTTTTTTGTGCATGACCTTTATAAAAATCGGACATATCATCGATTGCTGAATATAATAGATTAGATTTTTGTGTGTTTTTTTCATCAACTCCTTTTAATCCGCCATTTTCATAAACCCAATCAAGCATTAAATCAAGCATATAAATTCCAAATGTATTTGGAGTATTGCTCATAGAATCGGCTTTTATTTGAGTTGTATAGCGAAGAATGTTTGGAATTTTATCACTCACTCTTTGTGCTAAATCTTTTTTGATAACCACTAAAGTAACTCCAGCAGGACCACCATTTTTTTGAATTCCGCCATAAAAAAGCCCCACATTTTTTACATCAATTTCTCTTGAAAAAAGATCACTTGAACTATCTACGACAAGAGTTGATTTTGTTTTTGGAAATTCTAAATACTGCGTGCCATATATTGTGTTATTAGAACATATGTAGGTATAATCAGCATTGCTATCTAGTTCCGGAATATCTGGAATTCTATCAAATTTAGTATCTTGGCTACTTGCAACTACTTTATAATTTATGCCTAAAATTTCTGCTTCTTGTATGGCTTTTTGAGTCCAATTACCTGTATTTATATATTCACACACATTGCCACGACTGAGATTCATAGGAATTTGAGCAAATTGAAGACTTGCACCACCTTGTAAAAAAAGCACAGCATAATCATCACTAAATCCATAAAGATTTTTTACTTTTGCGATTGCATTAAATAAAACTTCTTCAAAAACTTTTGTTCTATGAGATACCTCCATTATTGAGTATCCAAGTCCTTTATAGCTTAAAAATTCATCTTTTGCTTTTTCTAAAACAGGTAAAGGAATCCCACTTGGTCCTGCACTGAAATTTATAATTCTATCCATTTTTCCTCCTTATTTGATGATTGCTTTTTTAGTTAAATTTTGTGAGCAAAGCATTATCTCATCTTTACTTTTTAGCTCTTTTAAATTTAATATCTTGCCATCTTTTGAGACTTGAACTAAATTTTTAGTTATTTTATAAAAATGTTCTTTTTCATCTAAAATAGCTTGGATTAAATTTATTTTTGACGAAGATTTAGCAAAAATTTCTTTAATCTCATTTTTAATTTTAAGCTCTAAATTTTCTAAAATCGATAAATTTGACCTTAGTTTTTCGTTTAAAGATCTGTTTTTTAGCAATAAATCTAAATTTGTAAGTAAATTTTGGCTGTTGTTTAATTTCAAAGTTATTAAATTTAAAATCTCATCCTCTTTTGCATCAAGCCACTGTATAAAAGCCATCTTTTCGGGCAATAAATCAACTATGGCCGCAGTTGGAGTAAGGCTTCTATGATCGCTTACAAAATCGCTTATACTATAATCAATCTCATGTCCAATTGCTGAGATGATTGGCGTTTTTGCTTCAAAAATAGCTCTTGCTAATTTTTCATCATTAAAGCACCATAAATCCTCTTTGCTTCCCCCACCTCTTGCTATAACAATTGCATCATATCCTTTTAAATCGGCTTTTTTAAGAGAATTTATAATCGAATTTGGTGCCATTTCTCCTTGCATTAATGAGTTATAAACATAGATTTTACACATATCGTTTCTATCTTTAGCAACTCTAAGTATATCTTGATAAGCGGCTGAAGTTATGCTAGTAATTAAAGCTATTTTTTGCGGAATATATGGAAGAGGTTTTTTGTGATTTATATCAAAAAGCCCTTCTTTTTCGAGTTTTTCTTTAAGTTGATTAAATGCTAGCTCTAAATTTCCAATCCCTTCTACTCTAAGACTATTTATGGTAAGCTGATAATTTCCGCTTTGTTTGTAAATAGTAACTTTTGCACTTGCTATAACCTCCATTGCTTCACTAACTTCAAATTTAATCTTTGAGTTATAAGGTTTAAACATAACACAATTTATAGAAGCATTTTTATCTTTTAAAACAAAATACCAATGCCCTGAGCTATGTTTTGTGAGGCTTGAAATTTCACCCCTAACTTCGACATTTGCAAAATTTATCTCAAGTAAGGCTTTAGCTTGCTCGTTTAAGTCGCTAACACTTAGTATCATTATATATCTCTAATCTTTTTTGCTATAAAAAGAGTTGTTACATCAAAATTAAAGCCTTTTGTAAGCTCTATCCTAAATCCGCACTCTAAAAGTTCGTTTTCAAACTCTTTCACATCTAAAAAATTATCAATTGATTGTGGAAGATACTCATAAGCTTCTTTGTTTTTTGATATATAACCTCCTATTTTTGGAAGTATTTTTTTTATATAAAAATCCCTGCATTTACCAGCTATACCGCACTCTTTTGGTTTTGTAAATTCTAAAGCTACAAAGTAGCCACCATTTTTTAACACCCTATTAAATTCTTTTAAAGCTTCTAATCTTTCAATAATATTTCTTATACCAAAAGTTATACTAAGGGCGTCAAATTCTCTATCTTTTAAAGTTGTATGTGTTGCACTTGCTTGAATAAATTCAAAATTTGGAAATTTATGCATAGCAACTTCTAGCATACCACTGCTTGGATCAACGCCTACTAACTTAGATATATTGGTATTATAGCCTTTTGACATATTATCCCAAAGTCCCATCATATCACCAGTTCCGCACGCAACATCTGCTATTTTCATATCTTTATTTATAAATTTACCTAAAATATTGGAGCAAGCTTCCTTCCTCCAGCTAATATCTATTCCAAAGCTCATAAATCTATTTGCTTTATCGTAGGTTGGTGCAATAGCATTAAACATCTCAATGATTTTTTCTTGCTGTTTCATAAATATCCTTTTAATAATATGCTTTTAAAATTTTTGAAATTTTTGAAATTTTTTTCATAAATTTATCTTTTTTTTCTAAAATTTCGCCTCTAAGCTCAAACATTTTAATAGAAATTTCATCTTTTTGAGTGGTTAAAAACTGATGAATTTCACCCTTATCATACATAGAAATTATATGACACCAAGCATCTTGGTCTTTTAAATTTTGAAATAATTTTTCTATATCTTTTGACATTTTATAACATTTCTCAAAACTTTTTAATCCAAACATCTCTATAAAATTTTCAAATAAATAGTTTATGTTTTGAATTTGAAATCTCACCTTATGAAAAGATTTATTTTGCGACTCATCGCTTAATTTAAAAAGTTTTTTTTCTAGCTTTACAATCTCTTTTCTAAGCGTTAAAGCCACAAATTTTTTCATCATAAATTTATTTGTGGCATAAATTTTATTGCTATCTTTTAATAAAATTTCATAATCCAATAAAACATCATCCATCTCTTCATTTTCAATAAATTTGCAAACATCAAAAAATTTTTGATTTGCAACAAATTCTAGACTTTCAATTACTTGACTTGAGTTTGGAACTTTTTTTAAATAGTTTATAAATACATCAAAATCGTGCCTATGGTTTGTTTGCTTTATCGCTATTTTGAGATTTTCTAAAATAATTTTTGATATTTTTGGATCATATAAATCGCTAGACATCTTTAAAAGACTTCTTGATTTTTTAATATTTACTCTTATTTTATGAAGAATTTCACTATTTTTTGTGGTTAAATACTCATCTTTATATTTTAAAATTTCATCATAGATTTGGGTAGTTATAGCTTTAAAATTATCATAAGCATCACTATAATCTAAAAATTTCATAGAATTTGACTTGTTAGTTTTAGCCTCGATATCACCATATAGACAAAGATACTTATCTTCATAAGCACTATTTGATGTGATTTCTTTCTTTTCAATATTTTTTAAAATTTCATTAAATTGAAAATTATTTGCGTCTATTTTGCTATTGATTTTAACCTCTAAAATAACAATTCCTTTCAAATTTGACTTAAAAACATCTAAAAAATACTCCTCATTTTCTATTTTGAATGAAAAATGTTCTTTTTTTATCGAGCGTGAAATTTTCTCTTTTTTTGCTGTTTTGTATTGATTTTTTGAAATCATAATTTCAACATTTTTTGGTTCTAAAGAGTTGGTAGTTTCATTAAGATAGTAGGCGTTATCTCGTTTTTTGTATGATATTGTTGTTTGTTTTGAAATTTTAGTGTAAAATTTAGTTATTTTTGATTTATAAACTACTATTTGATTTTTAAATAAAATATCTAAAATATCGCTATTTTTAAGCAAAAATTTTCTATTCACATTCAAAACACACCTCCTTAATTAAGTGTTTAAATTACGTTGATTGACAGTTTTTACAATCACAGATAGTCGCAGTTATGTTAAATTTAGTAATTTCACTAGAAATTTTTTTTTCTAAATTTTGTTGGTAAGAGCAAATTTCACAAACTTCATCATAAAAATCATAAATTTCACCACATTTTTCACAAACAACGTGAATATGGGGTCTTTCATATATATCAAATTTACTTTTTTGATTTGGCATTAAAATTTCAACAGCCAATCCATTTTCTATTAGTGTGCTTAAATTTTTATAAATCGTTGCTAAAGATATCGATGGATGCTCTTTTTTAATCTCATCATAAAGCTCGTCAATTGTTGGATGTGTATGTTTGCCAAGTATTCTTAAAACAGAAATTCTTTGAGGAGTGGCTTTTAATCCTCTATTTTTTAGCATTTCTAAAAACATAATTTTCCTTAATTTTAGTAAATTTGTAGATAATAGCTAAAATTTTTTAATATTTAGTTATCAATGTTTTCAAAAATTGCAATTTTTGTTAAATTTACAGTATCAATCCCTAAAGATTTCTCAATCAAATCGGTATTGCCGTGAGTTATAAATTTATCTTCAAATTCAAAGCTTTTTATTTTTACATCATAAATTTGATTTTCTTGCAAAAACAAAGCCAAAATAGAGCCAATCCCTCCCATTTTAGCACTATCGCTAAAAATATACCAAATTTTACTTCTTTTGCTTAAATTTAATAAAAACTCCTTATCAAGCGGCTTTGCAAAAACTAAATCAACTAAATTTGGCTTTAAATTTGAGCTATTTTCTTTTAAATTTTCTAAAACTTTATAGGCTTTTCCGACACCATTTCCATAGCCTAAAAATGAGATATCTGAATTATTATCAATAAGCATTTGAGATTTATGGGGTTTTATTTTTTCACACTCAAACTCATCGCCTAAAATAAAATTTCCTCTTGGATATCTTATGGCTAAAGGTCCTTTATGTGTATAAGAATACTCCAAAATCGCCTTAAAACTTTTTTCATCTCTTGGTGCAATCATTGAAATATTTGGAATAGCGTTTAAATAACTTATATCAAAAACTCCTTGATGAGTTTCGCCATCTTCTCCTACGATACCTGCCCTATCCATTGCAAAAACAACATCTAAATTCATAATTGATGCATCGTGAATTACTTGATCATAAGCTCGTTGTAAAAATGTTGAATAAATCGTAATGTATGGCTTAAAGCCCTCTTTTGCCATAGCTGCCATTGAAGTAACTGCGTGTTGTTCTGCAATTGCTACATCCCAAAAGCGATTAGGAAAAGTATCTATTAACTTATCAAGCCCTGTTCCTGTTGGCATAGCAGCAGTAACCCCAACTATATTTTCATACTTTTTAGCTAATTCCAAAAGAGTTTGTGAGTAAATTTGAGTAGCTGTTTTTTTGCCACTACTTTTTTTAACTGCCTTACCATCTTCAGGGTTAAATGGTGAAACCCCGTGCCAATTTTCCTTACAACCCTCTGCTAATTCATATCCTTTGCCTTTTGTTGTTTGAGTGTGGATAACAACTGGTTTTTTTAAATTTTTAGCTATTGTAAAGGCGTGGATTAAATCTTTTATATTATGACCATCAATTGGACCTATATATTTAAGTCCAAGCTCTTCAAAAAACAGTCCTGGAGTAATCAGTTTAAAACTCTCTTCAAATCTTTTTGCCATATATGAAGCACCTTTTGGCATATTTTTAGCTAAGAAGTCTTTAATGTAATTTCTAACATTCATATATAGCGGTTCAGCCATTTTCTGACTTAAATATTTACTAAAAGCTCCAATTGGCCTACTTATACTCATTTCATTATCGTTTAAAATGATAACACAAGGAAGTTTTATATCGCCAAGTTCGTTTAATGCCTCATAAGCCATTCCTGCACTCATCGCTCCATCACCTATTAAAGCAACGGGGATTCTATCTTCATTTTTTAAATTTATAGCTTTTGCAGCACCAACTGCTAAAGAAATAGAAGTAGAGCTATGTCCTGCTACAAAATAATCAAACTCGCTCTCATTTGGTTTTGTGTATCCGCTAATTCCACCAAATTGACGAAGAGACTCAAATTCAGCCCAGCGATTAGTTAAGAGTTTATGTGTATAACTTTGATGACTTACATCAAAAATAAAAGGATCTTTTTTAACATCAAAAACATAATGCATAGCCAAAGTCAATTCCACACATCCTAAGTTTGAACTCAAATGCCCGCCATTTTTACTAACAACTCTTAAAATTCTATCTCGAATATTTTTTGATAATATTTTTAACTCATCTATACTTTTATTTTTTATATCCATCTTTCCCTCTATAAAAGTTCTTTTAGATGCTTTAAGACGATTTCATTTTGTTTTTTTAACCCAATTGTAATGCGTATAGCATTCATATTATAGCTTTTTAAATCTCTTAAAATTATACCTTTTTTGAGCAAAGAGTTGCAAATTTGAGTAGAATCTTGTTTTTCTAGCACAAAAGTTATGAAATTTGTATAGCTTGGTATAAATTTAATACCATTTTTAACCGCAAATTCCTCAAATTTTTTCATTTCTATTAAATTGTTATTTAAAGAGTGATATATGTAATCTTCATCTTCTAATACAGCAATTGCAGCAGCTAGTGATGGCGTAGTAATATTAAAAGGAGCCCTTAATTTAGCTAAATTTGAGATGATATTTTCATTTGCAATACCATATCCAACCCTCATTCCGCCAAGTCCATAAAGCTTAGAAAAAGTGCCAAGATAAATAGCATTTTTAAATTCGCTAATTATTTTTGGATTAATTTTTTTATTTTCGTCTTTAAATGCAGCAAATTCATTATAAGCACCATCAATAACAATTAAAGTATCTTCATCTGTATTTTTAATAAACTCATACACATCTTTTGCATCCAAACACTCACCAAGTGGATTATTTGGAACGCATAAGAAAATTACTGAAATTTTATCTTTATTTTCTTGATAAATTTTAGTAAATTCATTTAAATTATGAATGCCTGATGGAGTTTTAAAAATCTTTGTATCTGAATGCTTTGCATAAATTTCATACATTGCAAATGTTGTTTTTGATACTAAAATTCCTTGATTTTGATTAGTTTTTGCATGAATTATAAACTCAATGATTTGATCGCTTCCTGAACCAATTATAATATTTTTATCCAAAATATTATATTTTTTTGATAGAGAATTTTTAAGCTCAAACATAGAATCATCTGGATATAAATTTGCAAAATTTATGCTTTTATTTAAAGCTTGAAGAGCCTTTTTGCTAACTCCATTTGGATTTTCATTGCTAGCTAGTTTTATAACCTCATCTTCCTTAATTCCAAATTCTCTAACGACTAATTCTATTGGTTTTCCTGCTTCATAGTTATTTATGTTTTTTAAATGTTTATTAAATTTCATTGCTCATCTCCATAGCTTCCTAGCCAAAATATTTCATTGCCTCTATTTTTGGCTAAATTTATAATTTTTTGAACTCTTTCATCATCTATATGCCCTTCAAAATCTATATAAAAATTCGCTTTAAAATCACGTTTTTTAATCGGTCTGCTCTCAAGTTTTGTTAAATTTATACCCTCATTTCTAAACATTCCAAGAAGTTCTACTAAAGCCCCTGGAGAGTGATCTGTTTTGACCATTATGCTTGTTTTATCTTTTGTACTTTTTTCGTTTTTGAAATCGCTTATTATAAAAAATCTAGTTCTATTTGCTAGATTGTCTTCTATTTTTTCAAACATCACTGGCACATTATAAATACTAGCTGAAATTTTAGAGCAAATTGCTGCTGAATTTTCATCTAAACTTGCCATTTTTGCTGCTAGAGCTGTTGATTTTGTCGCTATAAATTCAATGGATAAAAGTCCGTGATCTTCTAAAAATCCAAGGCATTGATTATAGCCTTGCGGATGAGAGTAAATTTTTTTGATACTGCTTAATTTTTCATTTTTGCTTACAAAAGAGTGATGAATATCCATATAAATTTCAGCCACTATCTTACTTGTTGTAAATTTACCAAGGCAATCAAAAGTTATACCAACACCACCTTCAGTGTTATTTTCTATCGGAACAACTCCATATTTAATCTCCTTTGAATCAAGTGCTTTAAAAACTGCTTCTATACTTGCAAAAGGAATGTAGTGACTAACAGCACCAAATCTACTTTTAGCTGCTTGATGAGTGTGAGTTCCAACAGGCCCTAAAAATCCTACACTTTGAGGCTTTTCTAAATTTCTTGATATAGAAAATATCTCATAATATATCGCCTCTATAGCCTTTTTGTTTAAATTTACACCCTTTTCAAAATCAAGCCTTTTTAATATAGCTTTTTCTCTTTCTGGTCTGTAAATAGGTGCTCCGTTTGAATTTTTTAAATTTCCAATTTTTTTTACAAATTCCATTCTCTTATCTAAAAGTTTTAAAATTTGGCTATCTATTAAATCAATCTCTTCTCTTAGTGTGTCAATGTTTTTCATCAAAATTTCCTAGAAATTCTACTTCATTTTTAATCAAATCTTCAAAGCTCTCTTTTTTGCAAATTAATTGAATTTTATCATCTAAAACACAAATAGCAGCAGGTTTTAATCTAGAATTATAATTACTTGCCATCGAAAATCCATAAGCCCCACTATCTTCAATCAAAAGTAAATCGCCACTATTTAAATTTGGTAAATTTATATCTTTTCCTAAAAAATCTCCACTTTCACAAATAGGTCCAACAACATCGCATTTGCTTAAATTTTCATATGGCTTTAGGGCTTTTATGTTATGAAATGCTTGATATAAACTAGGTCTTAAAAGCTCGCTCATAGCAGCATCTACAATCACAAACCTTTTTCCTAAATTTTCTTTTTCATATAAAACTTTTGTAAGAAGCTTGCCACTTTTTGCTACCAAAAATCTACCAGGCTCGCACACGATAGTAACATCTTGTCCATTTAGGGATGATAAAATTCCTTGAGTGTAATTGTATAAATTTATAGTTTTTTCATCTTCATAATCCACTCCAATACCGCCACCAACATCGAAAAATTTTATATCTATATCTAAGGCTTTTAAGCTTTTCATTAAATCTGCTATTATTTTTGAAGCTTCAATTATTGGTTGTTCATCTAAAAGTTGGCTTCCGATATGAAAATGAATTCCAACTGGATCTAAAAAATCGCTTTTTTTAGCATATAGGTACATCCATTTTGCTAATTCTATACTAACTCCAAATTTATTCTCTTTAAGTCCTGTTGAGATATATGGATGAGTTTTTGGATCTATATTTGGATTTACTCTTATGCTAATTCTTGTTTTGTTGTTTAAATTTTGTGAAATTTTTTCTATTTGTAAAAGTTCTGCTTTGCTTTCAACATTTATCATTAAAATATTTGATTTTATGGCTTCTTCTATCTCATCATCTCTTTTACCAACGCCAGATAGAATTATATTATAATTTTTAGCTCCAGCTAGCAGTGCTTTTTTAACCTCATTAAAACTAACACAATCAAAACCGCATCCTAAATTTGCTAAAAATTTTAACAAACTTAAATTTGAATTAGCTTTTACAGCATAGCAAATTAACGATTTTCTAGCACTAAATGAGTTTTTAAGCTCTAAATATCTACTTTTTATATCGTTAAAATCATAAATGTAAAGCGGTGTTTCATATGTGTTAGCTAAATTTTGATAATCCATTTAATGCCTTTAAAATTTAATTTAAATTTTGATTTTACAAATATTTTGCTTAAAAAATCTTAATGAGTTTTTAAATTCAAATAAATAGCAAATATCATCAAAAATAAAATCGGTAAAATGATTCCTATTTCAGGAGAAATAACCCCTGTTATTGAAAATCTTGTTAAAACAAATAAAGCTCCCCAAATACAAAGTGTAGATATAAAAAATATAAAACTCGCAATTGCAAGATTGAAAAATCTACCAGTTGTAGGCATATAATAAAATATAATTAAAATCATAAATGGCGCAAAAAATGGAGTAAATATTAGGCTATATAAATTTGCTTTAATGTTATTTATATTTATGCCTTGATCTTGAAAAGCCTTAATGGATTTAATGGCATCATTTATAGAATAGATATTTGATGAATTATAAATTTTTTCTATTATGGCTGGATGAAGTTTTTGTAAATCTTCAAATTTTTCAACACTTTCATATTCTAAACCATCTGCACCTAAATTTAAGTTGGCTGGAATTTTAGTTATATTTGCATCAAAAAATACCCATTTTTTGTCATCATAATTTGCTTTTTTGATGTTTGCTATTTGATTGAGATTTTGCTGATCTAAATAGAAAATTTTTATATCATTTGCTGTATTTGTTAGAGAATTTAAATTTTTTATATATATGTATTTGTTTTGGTGTTTTAAAAAAAAATCATTACTTACTTTGTTTATGAGATTTAAATTTTCTATATTTTTTTTATACTCGTTGGCGTAAACAAGAGGTGTGGTGTTGAGGTAAATATAAAAGAAGGTTATGATTAGCGATATCAAAAATGGAGTTTTTATAATACTAAATTTGCTTATACCAAGCGAATAAAAGCTAATAAGTTCATTGCTTCTTATAAAATTTATTATAGTTAAAATCATAGCAAAAATTAAGCTAATCATTATGGTATAATTTATAGCAATAATTGCAGTAAATCCTATATATAAAAGCCCTAAATTTGCAGAATCTGGAAAGTCTTTTGAGCTAATTAAAATATCTACTCCTATATAAAAACCCTCAAGAGCTATAAATAAAATCAAAAAATATTTTAGATAAAAAACCCCCAAATACCTTGAATACAGCTTCATTTTATCTCATTTATATTAAATTTGGCTTTGATTTTATCAATATCACTTTTAATTAGTTCGTTTATTGCATTTTTAGTGTAGTTTAAAATTTTTTCTAACTTAAGAATTTCATCTTCTTTAAATTTTCCTAATACATAGTTTTTAACGCACGATTGCCCGCGTCCAATGCCAATCCTAACTCTTTCATAATCACTTCCAATCAGGCTATCTATTGATTTTATACCATTATGACCACCGCTACTACCGCCCTTTTTAAATTTAACTGAGCCAAATTTAAGATCTAAATCATCATGAATTACTATAATTCTATCAGGCTTATAAAAGTCTTTTACAGCCTTAACCGAAATTCCGCTTAAATTCATAAAAGTAGATGGCTTTAGAAGAAGAAGCGAGCTATTTTTGTAAAGCTCGCCTTTAAATTTATCTTGAGAAATATTTATAAATTTACCGTCTTTAAAAATATCAATAAGCATAAAACCGACATTATGTCTAGTTAAATTATACTCACTGCCGATATTTCCAAGACCAACGATTAAGATCATAGCTATTTAGCAGTCAATACCCCAACAACTGCAACATCACTGCCATCTAATATTTTTACACCATTTGGAACTTCTACCTCTCTTACTATAATAGAATCTCCTGTATCTAGCTTAGTTACATCTAAAATAAAAGAATTTGGAAGATCTTTGCCAAAGCATTCAACATTTAATCTTCTTTTTGATTGAACCAATACGCCTTTATTTTTTAAACCAATAGGCGTTCCTGTAAGTTTTACTGGTATAAAATATCTTGATTTTACATCATCAAGCACAACCCTTAAATCTACATGAGTTAAATCGTTTGTAACTGGATGTTTTTGATACTCTTCAACTACTACTTTATATGTTTTATCGCCAAGTTTTATATCAAATGCTAATGTTGTTTTATTTCTAACATATTTTATAAATTCATTTGATTTAAATGCAGCATTTATATTTTCAAATCCTTTCGCATAAACATTAGCGATTAGATAACCATCTCTTTTTAAAGCCTTAGCAGACTTTTTGCCGATACTCTCTCTAACGATACCTTCTAACATCGCTTTCCTTTCATAATAAAATAAACTTGAGATTTTAGCCAAAATTTACTAAATTTAGCTTTAAACATCTTGAAGTTTGATTAAATTTTCATCTTTTGATTGTCCGCCAGTTTTTTTGGCTATTATGTTTTTAATCATAATATCAAGATCTCCTCTATTTGTGCTTTTATCTAAAGCCTCATCTTTTGAAACTATTCCTTGTTCATATAATTCTAAAAGATGTTGATCAAAAGTTTGCATTCCATACGTATTTTTACCATCTTGTATAGCATCAGGGATTTCGTGAATTCTATTTTCTAGAATCATATCTTTTATTCTAGTATTTTTTATAAGCACCTCAACAACAGCTCTTCTTCCGCCATCATTTGAAATTGCAAGACGTTGTGAAATGGTGGCTGCTAAAACAGAAGCTAGGCTTAATCTAATTCTTTCTTGCTCCTCTTTTTCAAACATAGAAACAACCCTATTAATGCTTTCTTTTGCATCAATTGTATGCAATGTAGATAGTACAAGGTGTCCTGTTTCTGCAGCGTGAAGTGCTGTTTCAATCGTCTCTAAATCTCTCATTTCTCCAACAAAAATGATATCAGGATCTTCTCTTAATGCTGCACGAAGAGAATCGGCAAAATTATTACAATTACTTCCAATTGATCTTTGATTTATAATGCATCTATCATCTTTAAACACAAATTCAACAGGATCTTCGATTGTTATAATGTGGCTATTTCTTTTGTTGTTTATTCTATCTATCATACTTGCGATTGTTGTTGTTTTTCCACTTCCTGTTGGACCTGTTATTAGAATCAATCCACGCATTGTTTCATCTGAAATTTTTTTGATAATTTTTGGAAGCTTTAGATCATCAATTGATGGAATTTTTGCAGGAATTACCCTAAAAACAAAGCTAATACCATCTAATTGTAAAAATATATTTACACGAAATCTGTAATCGCTTCCCAAAGCGTAACTAAAATCTAAACTTTTTTGTTCTAGCAATCTATCATAATCACCGCCAGCAAGTCCTTGTGCCAGAGCGACTGAATCATTTTTTGTAAAAATTTTATCACCAACTTTTTTTAACTCTCCGTTTATTCTGATCCTAATTATAGAGCCTGCTTTCATATGTAAGTCGCTTCCGCCATGCTTGATTAATAAATTTAAGTAGCTATCAAGTTTTTTTAAATTTGAAAATTCATTTACCATTTTAACACCTTATTTTAAACTTTTTAAAATTTCATCAAAAGCGATTTCAAATTGATTTAGGCCGTCGCTTAAAAGCTTGCTATAAACATCTTTCATACAAATTTCATTTTTTTCTAAATTTGCAAAATATTCATCCAATATTTTTTGATTAGCAGGCTCTTTTATCTCTTGTTTTTTTTCTAAAAATGCTTTTATAGTTTCAAGAGGAGCTGTATTTATGGCATTTTTAAACATAAGCTCATCTATATAGTAACTAGCTTTTAAATCATCTCCTTTTACGCCAGTGCTTGCAAAAAGAGTTCTTACATTTGGCAAATTTGCTTCTTGTATTAAGTGATAGCATTTTGTGGCATTGTAAATTCCAAGTTTTGATTTTTCTATCCCTAATTCATTAAATTTATCATCCATCAATCTATCAAATCTACTTACAAAAACACTTATAACACCTTGCGGTAAGTCGGCATTTAAAAAGCGTTTTTTAAATTTTTCAGTTCCGCTTTGGAAAGCATCTAGGCATTTTTTAGTTTGAGTTGGAGAAAATATCAAAGTAGCATTTATATTAACTCCTTTTGACATTAAATCACTCATAGCTTCAAATCCAGCTTCAGTAGCAGGAATTTTAATCATAACATTAGGCATTGCAATTTTTCCATAAAGTCTCTTTCCCTCTTCATAAGTTGCGTTTGCATTATCGCTTAAATTTGGATCTACTTCAATACTTATAAAGCCATCGTCTTTATTTGCAAAATTTTTAAGCATAGCTTGTGCTGCAAGTTTGATATCTGTTGTAGCAAGAATTTCATATAAATCTTTTGCTTTTTTATGTTTAAAATCCTCTTTTTGTTTAAGATAAGCAGATGAATTTAAAATAGCACTTTTAAAAATGCTAGGATTTGATGTAGCACCGTTGATTGTTTGATTGTTTAAAAGTTCTTTAAATTCACCACCTATAAAATCTCTCTCTACAAAATCACACCAAAGTGAAAAATTTCCATCATACATACTTTTTTAACTCCCTTAAATCTTTAATATCAACAATGTGTGTAGCGTATTTTTTAAGCACATCTTTTGCACAAAAAGCCACAGATAATCCAGCTTTTTTAAACATAGAAATATCATTAGCCCCATCTCCAACACACATAATTTCATCTTTTTGTAAGCCCATTAAATTTTGAATCTCTTCTAAAACCTTCCCTTTTGAGTATCCAAACATCATCTCTCCGCCAACTTCACCAGTTAAAATTCCGTCTTTTTCGTGCAAATAATTAGCAAAACTAGCATCAAATCCTAAAATTTCTTTTGCGATATCTGTTGCTAAATGATATCCTCCGCTAAAAACAACAACTTTTATGCCTTTTTTCTTTAAATATGCAATCAAATCTTTTGCTCCGTTGATATATGGTAAATTTAAAAGAGCATTTTTAGCCTCATCAACTCTTAGCCCCTTTAAATTTAAAGCCCTAGCTTTTAAACTTTCAAAAAAATCAAGCTCGCCTTTCATAGCTTTTAGCGTCAAATCTTTTACAATCTCTTCTTTTCCTATCAATCTTGCCATAAAATCGATAGTTTCACCATCCATTATGGTATTGTCAAAGTCAAAAATACAAAGTTTTATCATAAAAATCCTTTTTAATAATTATACTAAATTCCGTTTAAAATAAGCCCATTTTCACTAAAATTTACCACATAAATTTTTTGTGTTACTGCGTATGAGTTTAAATTTATATAAATTTTATCATCCATTTGAAATTTTACATCTTGATGATAATGTCCCTCGATAACGTAATCGCCATCATAGTTAATTAATTTTTTTGCTATGTATTTATCAAAATTTATAAATTTTTTATATAAAATTTTATCTTTTTGACTTTTTAATATAGCTTTTGAAATTTTAAATTTAAATAAAAGATCTAAAAAATTCATAACCTTTAAAAAGGGCTTGTTTCTCAAAAAAAGCATAAAATTTTGAGTTAAAATTGGCAAAAACAAATCCCCGTGTGCTAGCAAAATTTTTTGATTAAATTTTGTTTTAAATAAAACTGGCTGCGATTTATGATTAAAAACTTTTACTTTTGGAAAAATATTTTTTAAATTAAAATCGTGATTTCCCTCAAAATAAAAAATTTCATAAATTTGAGATAATTGGTTAATCAAATTTATCTCTTTTTGATAAAATTTTTGAGTAAAAGTTGTATTTGCCAAAAAATCGAACATATCGCCCATAAAAAAAATTTGACTAAATTTAGGCAAATTTTTTTTAGTATTTTTTAAAAATTCAAAAAAATAAGGACGATTTTCATTTGCATGCGCATCACTTATAAAAATCGCATCTTGCTTTAACTCAAATTCCATAAATTTTCTTTAAAATTCAATCTCTTTATAGCAAATTTTAACTATCTCAATCTCAGTTGTGCCATTTGGTAAATTTAATATAACGCTATCCCCTTCTTGTTTTCCAATCAATCCTCTTGCAAGAGGGGTGTTGATGCTAATTAAATTTTTATCTAAATTGCTTTCACTAGTGCCTACTATTGTATAAGTTTTTTCAATCTCGCTCTCTACATCCATAATTGTAATTGTTGAGCCAAATTTAACCCTATTATGCTCATAACTGCTTGGATCAATTACTTGAGCTTTTGCGATTAAATTTCCTATTTCAGCTATCCTTGCTTCAATAAAAGCTTGTTTTTCTTTTGCGGCGTGATATTCTGCATTTTCTTTTAAATCTCCGTGGCTTCTTGCTATATCGACTTCTTCAACTATTTTTGGTCTTTGAACTAGTTTTAAATCTCTAAGTTCTGATGATAATTTTTCATATCCATATAAAGTCATTGGTTCTGTTGTCATAATGCTCCTTAATTATAAATTTAAAATTTTTACCATATTTAAAGCACTTCCAAATTTTAAGTATTGCTTTAAAACTTGACTTGCTTCTAAAAAATCATTAGGATTGCAATTTACATACGCTTGATATAAATTTTGCAAAGTTACATCATTTTGGATTAGCTCTTTATGAAAAGGATCTCTTCCCATAAAATCATACATTATATTTGCAAGACCAGCGTATTTTATATTAACAACTCTTTTTGCTATAAAAATATCAATAGCCTTTGCTTTATAGCAAAGTACAAATGGAGTGCCAATAAGAGCTGCTTCAAGTGTTGCTGTACCTGAGCAAATAAAAGCAAATTCACTTTTTAAAAGTGCTGTTTTTGTATCAAATACAACCTCAAATTTACTCACATCGCCGTAAATTTCATCTATGCAATCTTTTAAATTTAAAGGCACAACTAAGAGTTTTTTAAAACCATCAAATTTGGCAGTAAGTTCTCTAAAAATAGGCATCAATCTTGAAATTTCAGATTTTCTTGAACCAGGTAAAAATGAGATGATTTTATTTTTTTTATATGAAGTTTTTTGGTAATTTATCTCATCTAGTAAAGGATGACCTACGAATTTTGATTTGTTATAAAATTTAGAATCAAATGGTAAAATGGAGGCTAAATTATCACAATATTTTTCTACTTTTTTGACTCTATTTTTTTTCCAGGCCCAAACTTGTGGCAAAATATAATATGTAATTTTTGTTTTTATACCAGCTTTTTTGATGGCTTTTGCAAGAGGTAGATTAAAAGCGGGGCTATCTATTAGTAAAATTTCGTCGCTATTTTTGGCTAAATTTACCATATTTTTTATAGCTTTTTTTGCTTTAAAAATAAGCGGCAAAACTTCCACAAAACCCATAGCACAAAATTCACTACTTGAAATAAGAGGTTTGCCAAATTTTGGATCAAAAATTCCTTCTAGTTTATAGTTGCGAGCGAATTTTAATATGCCTGATAAATGCAAATTCGCTGATGGCTCAAGACAAGAAACCAAAATATTTTTCATAAATTTCCTAAATTTTTTAGGTTATTATAACAAAATTATGTTAAAATTAAGGCAAAAAGGATAAATTTTGAAAGAAATTTTAATAACAAACGATGATGGTTTTGAAGCAAAAGGCTTACTAGAATTAGCTTATGCTTTAAAAGATATTGCAAAAGTTACAATAGTCGCTCCAAGCTCTGAAAAATCGGCTTGTGCTCATTCTTTGACATTAACAAAACCCCTAAAATTTGTAAAAGTTGATGATAATTTTTATAAACTAGTAGATGGAACGCCTAGCGATTGTATATATTTAGGGCTTCACACTTTGTTTTGCGACAAAAAGCCAGACTTGATTATAAGTGGTATAAATCACGGTGCAAATTTAGCTCAAGATATTACTTATTCAGGGACTTGTGGCGGTGCTATGGAGGGCGTTTTGCAAGGTATAAATTCTATTAGCGTTTCTCAATTTTATGATGGCGATAGTTTGGAGAAATTTGGATTTGATTTAGCGTGTGAAATCACTCATAATTTAGTAAGAAAAATTTTTGAAAATGGCTATCCTTTGTCAAAAAATAGATTTTTAAATTTAAATATTCCAGCAGTTTGCAGGCAAGATTTTAAAGGCATAAAAGTTGTTGAAGCTGGTTGTAAAGATTATGATACACAAGCTCAGTTTTGTAAGAATCCGCGCGATGTTGAGTATTTTTGGCTAGGAAAAATGCAAATAAATTTTGATATAAATCAAAACAAAAATACAGATTTAGAGGCTATTTATAACGGCTATGCAAGCCTAACTCCTTTAAATTTAAATTTAACCGATTATTCATCGATGCAAGGCGTTTTAAAATGGATAGAATAGATAGATTTACTCGCCTTAGGTGGCTTTTGGGAGAAGAAAATTTTGAAAAATTACAAAGCGCAAAAGTTTTAGTTTGTGGTTGTGGCGGTGTTGGCGGGGCTTGCATTGAGGTTTTGTATAGAAGTGGGATTATAAATTTAAGTATTGTGGATAAGGATATTTTTGAGATAACAAATCAAAATCGTCAAATTGGAAGTGAAAATTTAGGAGCTAAAAAAGTTGAAGTTTTTGCTGATAAATTTAGCGGTATAGAACCAATTTATTCTTTGATTGATGATGAGTTTATTGATAATTTCGATTTTAATAAATTTGATTTTGTAATTGATGCGATAGATGATGTTGGGGCAAAAGTAGCTTTGGCTAATAAAATTGTTAATAACACAACTAACAAAACTAAATTTGTTAGTTCTATGGGTGGTGCAAAACTCCTAAATCCAGCACTTATAAAGATAACTAACATTTGGCAAACTCACACTAATCCGTTAGCTAAAAAATTTAGATATGAACTCAAAAAAAGTGGTTTTAAGAAAGATTTTGATGTAGTTTATTCAACAGAAGTGCCTAATTGCAAAAAGCTTGGAAGTTTTATGGGAGTTACTGCAACTTTTGGTAATTTTTTAGCGAGCTATGTGGTAGATAGGTTAATTATGGCTAATTATGACTAGTGTTGCAACATTATGCATCCAGAAATTTTTTAAAAGCACAGTAGAAATGCTAATTAACCAAAAATAAGTAAAAACTCACTTAGATATTTGGATGCTGATTTTGTATAATGTCGTTTATTGTTGGCGTTTAGAAACAAATAAATCAAACTAACTATCGTGAGAAATAAATGGCTTTTGTATTTATATGGTGTTTTAAAGATTATTTACAAGACGAGCAATAATAGAGCCAATAACTAGCCAAAGACTTATATGAGAGAATTTCATAAGAAATTTATAAAAAGTATAAATTATAATTAAAATTTTGTTAAATTTAATCATTTGGGCAATAAATATACAAAATTATGTTAGCGATAACTGATACATGCAATTGCTAAATATTTTTAGAGTTGTGCTTTTAAAAAAAAATAGTTGGGTTTGTGGCGGTTATTTTGATAAAGAAAGAAGGTGCTTTGCGTTGGCTATTTGAAAAAAGGGCTTATTTAGTGAAAATGTTGTTTTGGTAAAGTGTATGAAAATGCCATTAATTAGCTCTATAAGGTAGATACATACCTGATTTACATATTAAATAGCTTAAAAGGTATAGTAAATTTTGGTATTTTAAGTGCAGGATCGGTGGTTGATGAGAATATATTGTTTTTAACTTGTGCAGGAAAAATGATATTTACTTTTAAATAAGTAATTTAAATAGACAATGATTTAGCAATTTAAAATTTTAGATTAAAATTAACTCAAATATCCTTATTTATAGATTTAATAGAATTTAATATAATCTTTTTTGAACTCGACCCATACTTTTGATTTACTTTTGATAGAAAATTGCAGTCATTTATATCGCACTAAAAAGCCTTTAAATTTAAAATATATTTTTAAAAATTCTCATTTATATGATTTAAAATCATTATTATAATGCCTTGCTATAAAATATTTTAACTTCATAATTTTATTTATTAAATTTAATTAAAATTTACCATTTTGTGCAAATTTTATAAATTAATTTAACAAATTTAGCTATCTGTATATTATTTATTTGAACATTTTACGCTAAATCATATTTGCTACAAACTCTTTTTATTACAAGATAGATAAAATAAATTTTAGACTCAACATTACCCAAACTCCATCAAATTAGCCTTAAGCTATGATTTACTTAAATTTATAAGAAAATTTTCTATCTTAATTTAAGCCATAAGATAAAAACAATGCTAAAATAATGCAAAATTATTTTACAAAAACATCTTTTTTGCTTTTACGTAAAAGGTCTTGGTGGATTAAGGTTTAAGTGTTAAATTTAATGCAATGTTTTGAAATTATATCAATGAAATCAAAATTAGGGATATTTCAAGATTAGAGAAATTTTATTTTGTATTTATAAGTGTTAGTTTTGGTATATGCTAAATAGAAAAATATTAAAATTTATTAAAACTGATTAAATTTATTGAGTCTAAAATTTTATTTTACAGCTAAAATTAGATATCTTCTTTAATCATTATTAATTTTTTATGATTTTTATCTGTGGCTCTTTAAAACATTAAAATTTCATCTATTTGATAAGCATGCTTTAAAATCTTCTAAACTTTACAATCAAATTGTAAAGTTGCTGGAGTTTAGGTTGATTGAGTTAAATTTAATGTGATGCAACGAGATATTAAACGGTAAATAAACATTTATTGCAAAATTGGTTGAGCCCTTCTAGCAATAGGTAGATTGAAAATTTTTTACAAGTAAATAAGTCAAAAATATAAAAAGTTTATCATTTTAGGTATTTTAATGTGATTATAAATTTAGTTACATTTTTATAAGCAAAAATTTGTTTATATTAATAAACATAATCTTTTAGCTATAATCGTCAAGTTATTTGCATTTTAATTTAGTAAAGGTTGATAGAAATTTATGCTTTTACCCCCCCCCTTTTTTTTTATCATTGCAAAAATGTTATTTAAATTCGATAATAGCCTAAAATTTATAGCTCATTTGCAAAATATCATTAAATTTTAAAATAGATATAATTACCATTTATCGAGATGCCAAATTTAGATATAATTTTGCTCACTATTAAATTCGATATCTAATAGAACTGCTTCTAAAATTTACGCCAATTCATATTTTAGCAGTTTTGATATCTATACAAAGATATATCTAAATTTAGCCCTTAAAATTCTTAAACGATAAATCATAACAAAAAGCTTTTTGTTGGCGTTTTGATTAAATTTAGCTCAAAATAGTTTTATAAAATGCTATTTTTCTAATCTCCTCATATCTTCACAACTTGGCGTATCTCCCATAAAACAAGATCTTTCATATATATCAAATGCTTTTGCCTTATTTACTAAAACCCCTTTGCCATCTTCAAACATTTTAGCCATTTTTTTGCAAGATGGTATGGATTGAAATTTCGCGCACGCAAAATCATAAGCTGTAATTGCTTTTAAAAAATCTTTTTTAGAGTAGTATGTATCGGCTATTTTTATAATTTCAACATCACTAGAAATTTCGTCTAATTTAATAATCAATTCTTTTAAAGAGTCTAAATTTTGTTTAGTTTGAATGGTTGGTTTTTTAACATCTTGTTTTGAAGATGCACAACCACCAAAAACTAAAATTGATACCAAAATTAAAATATTTTTCTTCATCCTATCTCCTTTATTTTCTACCTAAAATATAATATGTTTCTTTATTTTGTACTTTTTCTAAATTTATCTTATGCTTGTTTGCCCACGCAAAAATAATATCTCTAACACTCTCTTTTTCTCTATCATTTTCTGGCTGATTTTTTATCTTAAAATAATCATTTGAATTTGACATAGCTATATAAGCTCCATGAATTTTTAACTTATCATTTAAATTTATAATACTTTCTAACTCGCTGTTGGTAAAATCACATTTTGATAAAATGCCTCTAAGCTGTAATAATGTAGCATCATTTAATACATAGCCTAGCGAAACCAAAATTCCCTCTTCACTCATTTCTTCTCCTTTAATTTTTATTAGATTGAGATATCAAAACCCCTTCTATAACTTTTTTTAAATCACCATCCAAAACCGCTTCAACATTTGAATAGCTTAAATTTGATCTATTATCTTTTACTTGCTGATAAGGAAAAAGCACATAACTTCTTACTTGATGTCCCCAGCCTATTTCGCTTTTATCAATGCTATTTGCACTCTCGTTTTGTTTTTCCAACTCAAGCTCATAAAGTCTTGATTTAAGCATTTTCATAGCAGTGGCTCGATTTTTATGCTGGCTTCTATCATTTTGACATTGCACGACAATACCTGTTTTTAAATGTGTTATCCTAACAGCACTTTCAGTTTTATTTACATGCTGACCACCTGCCCCACTAGCCCTATAAACATCCACCCTAATATCTTTTTCTTCTATCTCAATATTTATATCATCATCAATCTCAGGACTTACCATAACACTTGAAAAACTAGTATGACGCCTACCTGCACTATCAAATGGACTAACTCTAACAAGACGGTGAATGCCATTCTCGGCTTTTAGATATCCATAAGCATTTTCTCCTTTTACGATAAAACTTACATCTTTAAGCCCTGCCTCATCGCCCTCTTGAAAATCTAAAATCTCTATCTTATAACCTTCTCTTTCGCAAAATCTCAAATACATTCTATAAAGCATACTGACCCAATCATTGCTTTCTGTTCCACCAGCTCCAGGATGAATGCTAATAATTGCATTTTTAGAATCATCATTTCCGCTAAGCATCATCGAAATTTCTAAATTTGTAATACTATCTTCTAAATTTAAAGCATCTTCAAATAAAGATAAGATAGTTTCTTCATCGTCCTCACTTAAAGCTAAATCGTATAACTCAATAGCATCGTTTAATGGATTTTTAGCCTTTTCATATTTAAATAGCATATTTGAAATTTTAGTCTTTTCTTTTGAAATTTCACTAGCAGTTTTTACATCACTCCAAAAATTTGGATTTTTTTCTAGCTCGCTTATTTCATCAAGCCTTTTTTGAATTTCATCAGGCTTAATAATTAAAGCTACATTTTCAACTTTATTTTTAAGCTTTTTTAAAAGCTCTGTATATTCATAATTATCCAAGCTCATCTTCTCCTATTTCATCATTTACAATAGCTTTTACTGGCTCTTGCTTTGTAGCGTTTTTATTTAAAATTTGATATCCAATAATTGCTGCTAAAAACGATGCTATTAAAATCGCTAATTTATCAGCATAGAAGAAAAGATTGCTATCATTATATGCGATTGAATCTATAAATAAACTCATACTTGCTCCAATGCCGGTTAAAAATGCTAACCCTAAAAATTGTTTATAATTTGCACCCATCGGTAAATTTGCTAATTTTAGTTTTATTACAACATATGAGAATGCAAAGACTCCAAGAGGTTTTGCAAGCACAAGACCAAAGATTATGCCTAAAGATGCAGGATGCATTAAACCACCAAAAGCTTCATTAGTTAGTGGAATTCCAGCATTTACAAAAGCAAAAAGCGGCATAACTATATATGTTATAAAATTTTTTAAACTATTTTCCACATATCTAAGCATAGAATAACCTTTTATTGGTTTTAAAGGTATAAAAAATGCAGCTATTACTCCAGCTATAGTTGAATGAACACCAGATTCTAAAAAACTAACCCATAAAAGTGCCATTGCAGCTGCATAAAATCCAAATTTATTAACTTTCAATACATTTAAAATAAAAAGCACGCAAATAAGCACTCCTGCCATTATTAAAGCAAAATTTGAAAGCTCACTAGTGTAAAAAAATGCTACTATTACAACAGCACAAATATCATCAATAATTGCTAAAAGAAGTAAAAAAAGCTTTAAGGATGATGGAACTTTTGAACCAAGTAAAAGCAAAATTCCAACAGCAAAAGCAGTATCGCTAACAGTTGGTATCGCCCAACCCCTCATAGCAAAATCATCACCATAAGTGAAAGCTAAAAAGCAAAGTGCAGGAACAACAACCCCGCCAATACCACCAACAACAGGTAAAACAACTCTGCTTGGAGTTCTTAGCTCTCCAACTAAAATTTCTCTTTTTACTTCAAGCCCGATATAGAAAAAAAACAAAGCCATCAAGCCATCATTTACCCACAATATTAGTGGTTTTATAATTTTATACTCACCTAAAACTATACCAGATTTTAATCTTAAAAATTCATTATAAAATTCAGTCAAAATAGTATTTTGAAATAAAAGTGCAAGTAAGCTTGCAATTATTATCAAAACTCCGCCAGTTGCTTCATGCTTTAGTAATTTTCCTATTTTTTGCATATTATCTTTCTTTTTAATATAAATTTTTACAGTATTTTACCAAAAATTATATTAAAATAAAGAATGTTCTATTTATATTAAGCAAAATTTAGTTATAATTTTTTCAAATTTAAAAAAATAGGAAAAATATGCTTATAATTCGTTCTGTTTGCGAACTCAAAAAAGAATTATCAAATTTAAAAGGTGAAATAGGATTTGTCCCTACAATGGGTGCTTTGCATAATGGTCATATAAGTTTAATTGAAAAATCAAAAACACAAAATGATTATACCGTTGTTTCTGTTTTTGTAAATCCAACTCAATTCTTACCAAATGAAGATTTTGATAAATATCCAAAAAATGAGTCAAATGATATAAAAATTTGTAAAAATTTAGAAGTTGATATACTTTTTATGCCAGATAAAAATGAAATTTACCTTGAAAATGAGCCTAAAATTTTAGCACCAAAAAATTTGGCTAATATCCTAGAAGGAGCAGTTAGACCTGGACACTTTGATGGTGTTTGTATGATTTTAAATAAATTTTTTAATCTTATTAAGCCAAAAAGGGCTTATTTTGGAAAAAAGGACGCCCAACAAATTGCTGTAGTTGAAAATTTAGTAAAAACATTTTTTATGAATATAGAAATAATCCCTTGTGAAATCATAAGAGAAGCTGATGGGTTAGCGCTTAGCTCAAGAAATTCTTATTTGGATGAAGAACAAAAATTATATGCCTTAAAGCTATCACGCTCACTTTTAAAAGCTCAAAATTTAATTAATCAAGGTCAAGTTGATACTCAAATGATAAAATCTGAAATGAAAACCATATTAGAGCCATTAAAGATTGATTATATAGCTTTTACAAACAAAAATTTTCAAGAAATCAGCAAAATAGAAATCAACAACACTATAATTTTAGTAGCAGCAGTTGTCGGCACTACAAGATTAATAGATAATATCTGGATATAATATGGCAAAACTTTATTTATGTTCTTTGGGTTGTAATAAAAATTTAGTTGATAGCGAAATAATGTTAGGAAGGTTGCAAAATTACGAACTTACTTCAACCCCACAAGATGCAGATGTGATGATAGTAAATACTTGCGGATTTATAGCTTCTGCAAAAGAAGAGAGTATTAAAACCATACTTGAGCTTGCAAATTTTAAAAAACAAAATTCAGTCTTAGTTGTAACTGGATGTTTAATGCAACGCTATAAAAAAGAGCTTATGGCAGAGCTTCCTGAAGTTGATATTTTTAGCGGTGTTGGTGATTATGACAAAATAGATGAGATGATTTTAAAAAAGCAAAATCTTTTTAGTCCTAGCACTTATCTTCAAAAAAATGAAAAAAGAGTAATAACTGGTTCAAATTATCACGCTTATATAAAGCTTTCTGAAGGCTGTAATCAAAACTGTAGTTTTTGTGCTATACCAACTTTTAAGGGTCGTTTAAAAAGCAGAAATATAAAAGATATCTGTAAAGAGGTTGAAAATTTAGTAAAAGATGGATTTTATGATTTTAGTTTTATATCTCAAGATAGTAGTAGTTTTGGGCGTGATTTAGGATTAAAAGATGGTCTTTGTGAGTTGATAGGTGAAGTTGAGAAAATTGATGGGGTTAAATTTGCTAGAATTTTATATCTATACCCAACAACAACAACGCCAAATTTGATTGAGAAAATAGTAAATTCAAATAAATTCTTAAATTATTTTGATATGCCAATACAACACATTAGCAATAATATGCTCAAAATTATGCGTCGTGGTGCTAAGAAAGAGAAAATTATAGAGCTTTTAAATTTAATGAGAAATTCTTCTAATTCATTTTTAAGAAGTGGTTTTATAGTGGGGCATCCAGGAGAGAGTGAGGCTGATTTTGATGAACTTTGCAAATTTTTAGAAGAGTTTAAATTTGATAGAGTTAGTGTATTTGCATACTCAAAAGAAGAGGATACTTTAGCTTTTAATATGGCTCAAATTCCATCCAAAATCATCACAAAAAGATTAAATAAACTAGAAAAAATAACTCAAAATTTAGTAAAAAATAGCTTTAAAAATGAAATTTCAAAAGAAATTTTATGCGAAATCAACGGAGTTAGTAGCGAAGGCGAGATGTTTTTTGGGGTTAAAAATATACTTTGGGATAGAGATATAGATGGAGAGATTTTAATTAACGATACTCAAATACAAAATCTGCAAGTAGGTGGAATTTATAGATGCAAAATCACTGAATTTACAGGCGAAAAACTTATCGGAGAGATAGTTGCTTGATGAAAAAATAGTTGAAATTTTAAAATCCAAAAAATCTCTTTTAGCATTTTCTTATGGAGTTGATAGCACGGCTTTATTTTATTTGATGTTAGAAAATAATATAAATTTTGATATCGCTTTTATTAATTATAACACGAGAAAAAATAGCCCAGCAGAAGAAAAAGCCACTTTAAATTTAGCTAAAAAATTTGATAAATTAGCTCATATAAAAAGAGTGAAAATGGATTTAAATACACCAAATTTTGAAAAAATAGCAAGAGATTTAAGATATGAGTTTTTTAATGAAATTTGTCTAAAATTTGGTTATGAAATTTTAATAACAGCCCATCAACTAAATGATCTTTTTGAATGGTTTTTAATGAGAATATCAAAAGGTTCAGGGCTTGTAAATGCCGTTGGAATGGATATTTTCGAGAAAAAGCAAAATTATATTTTAATCAGACCTTTGCTTTATACCGCTCGATTTGAAATAGAAAAATATTTAAAAGATAATAAAATCAAACACTTTATAGACGACTCAAATTTTAATATCAAATTCCAAAGAAATTATATCAGACAAAATTTTAGTGATGAATTTATCCAAAAATTTGCTCCTGGGATCAAAAAAAGTTTTGAATTTTTTAAAAAAGATAGGGATATTTTGCTAGGAGATTTTATTTTTGAAAATAAAGAAATTTTTGTGATTAAAAATAGCTCAAATTCTATAAATTTAATAGACAAAGCAGCTAAAATTTTAGGCGTTTGTATGTCGCAAAATCAAAGAAAAGAGCTTGAAAAAGATTGTGTAATCTCATCTAAAATAAGCATAACACACTATCAAGATAAAATTTTCATAGCACCATACAAAACGCCAATTATGAATAAAAAATTTAAAGAAATTTGCAGAATAAAAAAGATCCCAAAACTTCTTAGAGGATATATTTATTTAAATCAAAATTTACTTCAACTTCTCTTTTAAATTTATCTTATTCATAAAATCAACAATATTTAAAGGCACGATTTGTGTTTTTATAAAAATTTTTGTAAAAATATAGTAGCCAACCTCGCTACTTTTTTCATCATAAATATAAATTTCATTTATAAATTCATTGCTATTTTCGTAAAATTGTTTTATAAAATTTTCTAAAATATTACAAAAAAACTCATCTATATCGCTCAAATTAGAATCGCTTTCTAAATAGTTTAAAATCTCATCATAAATCTCAACCATTTTGGTGACAAAAACTCTATCTTCATTTGCGATCATAAAAGCAGCGGATTCATTAAATCTTAAAACAAAAAGTGATGTGCCTTTAAAGTTTTGATTTTTTGATAAAAAATATAAAATTTTAAATGCACTCATATACTCATTAACTACAAAATTATTTGATTTTGCAAAATCATCAATTTTAGTTTTATCCATATAGCAAAAAACTTTTTTATCAACCTCTTCAAACGCGTATTCATCGGTATTTATGCTATCTTTTTTAAATTCTATTCCTTGATTTGCAGAAGTATGCATAATACTAATATAGCTTTGATCCTTTGCTATTTTACCTAGCTTTTGAAGGTTTTCATCTTCTTCTAATAAAAACTCATCAAATTCCTCACTTACTACACTTTTTTTTGAACCCATTTTTCTTATAAAAATTTTACATCTCTTACCATCTAAAAGCACACTACAAAAAACTTTTGGTGTCTTTTTTAAAAAGTTCATTTTACTTCCTCGTATGTTTTTTATATTCTATCAAAATTATACTTAAATATAATTTTTTTTTAAAATTTTAGGAATAATTAATGAAAATTAGATATTATTAATGAAATTTTTACATAAAGGATAGTTTATGAAAAGACGAGATTTTATAAAAAATAGCTCTCTTTTGATTTTTGTTGGCGCGATAAATACCAATCTATTTGCACATGCAAAAAATATAGATTTTAGATCTGTAGAGCCCGAAAAAGCAGAAATTTTACAAAAAATAAAAAATAGAGATTTTTGCTATATATGCGGTATGAAATTAAGTAAATTTTATAAAACAAATCATGCAGCAAAAGCTAACGGAGAGATTCATCAGTACTGTTCTATTAGATGTATGGTTTATGATGCTTTACAAAATGGCTCAAAACCAGTAGAGCCTTTAGTTGTTGATACTATAAATTTAAATTTTATAGATGCACAAAAAGCATTTTATGTTTATGGTTCAACAATGCCAGCAACTATGACAAAAATCAGTTCATACGGCTTTTTGCATAAAGATGAAGCAGTGAAATTTAAAGATAAATTTGGTGGTAAAATTTTAAATTATGATGAAATTTATTTAGAAACAAAAGCTCTTTTTAGCGATGATTTAAGTCAAAAAAGAGAGAAGATGATGCATCATCACAATCATTAATTTTTATAAGCTAAATTTCATATCATTTGCTTTTGCCATAAAAAGTTGAGATTGAATTTTAGCTTTTGCTTCATTTATGCTTAAATTTTTAACGCTAAAAGATTTGCTAAGGCTAAAATTTATTGTTGAAAATGGTTTTGGCAGTATCATTTCATCCCAACTTTTAAACTTCCAAAATTTACTAGCCTCATAATTTAAAGCATAAATTTCTAATTCCATCTTTTGGGCGATTATTACAGCACCGTCTGCTACGCTATATATAGGACCCCGTGGGCCATCTGGAGTTATAATTACATCAATGCCGTTTTTTATCTCTTTGAAAGAGTTTATTAAAGCCTTTATTGCACCTTTTGAACTGCTTCCTCTGATGGCTTTAATGTGAAATTTTTCAATCACTTGAGCTATAATTTCACCATCTTTATGATCAGAAATTATAACCTTACCCTGTTTTTTACCCTTAAATTTCTTAAGCCACCAATGCCTATATGCAAAACTCATCATCGCTAAACGACCGTGCCAAAAGACAACAACACAAGGATTTGGTGGCAGTTGTGTTTTTGTGAAAGTTTTTTTGCAGGTTAGATAAATTAGCCAAACAGCACAAAACAAAATCCATTTAGTTAAAAACATTAAAATTCTATTTTTAAGAGATGACTTTTCCATATAAAACCATTCTTTTTGGCTCGATAATCTCAACTTCTAAAATTTTACCTAAAAGCTCTTCACTTCCCTTTACTAAAACGCTAAAATTAGAAAAAGTCCTGCCCGCTACTTGATTATTTTCTCTAAGCTCTTCAAAATATACTTCAAATTTTTTACCATTTTGTTTTAGCATAATTTCATCTAAAATTTGAGTATGTCTATCTTGAAGCATTTTTAAACGCATACTTGCTATATTATCTTCAATTGGAATTAAATTTGCAGCTGGAGTTAGCGGACGAGGGCTAAATTTAAAAGAGAAAATTTGTTCAAATTTAACTTGATTTATAACATCCATCGTATCTTCAAAATCATCATTACTTTCGCCTGGATAAGCCACTATTATATCGGTGCTTATACAAACTTCTGGACAAATATTTCTAAGTTTTAAAGCTCTATTTAAAAACCACTCTTTTGTGTAGCCTCTTTTCATATCTTTTAAAATTTTAGTTGAGCCACTCTGCAAAGGCATATGCATTGATTTGCAAATTTTATTATTATTTACAAAAACATCTAAAAATTTATCATCCATATGAAGCGGATGTGGGCTTGTAAATCGAATTCTCTCAACCCCATTTACTTGACTAATCTCATTCAATAAATCACTAAAATCAACTTTTTTGTGCGAATTTGAAAATCTTTTTCCATAATTATTTACATTTTGTCCTAGCAAAAATATCTCTTTTGCTCCATTAGTTGCTGCTTTTTCTACCTCTTTTAATATCAAATTTAAAGGTATAGAAATTTCATCACCTCTAGTTTGTGGCACTATACAATAAGTGCATTTTTTATCACATCCTATCATTATATTTACATAGGCTTTATATGGACTGCTTCTAAAATCCCCAAAAGCATACTCGCTATCATCATAATTAATATCAGTACTTATAAATTTAGGCGAATTTAGAGCTGCAACTATTTTTGATGTATTTCTTGCACCCAAAACAAAATCCACATATGGAGCACGTTTGAAAATTTCAGCACCAAGATGGCTTGCAGTACAACCCAAAACTCCTATTTTAGCACCGCTTTTTTTTGCTTTTTCAAAAGCTCCAATTTCACTAAAAAGTTTATGGACTGGTTTTTCTCGAACAGAGCAAGTGTTGATTAAAATCAAATCCGCTTTTGTTAAGTCATCAGTAAGCTTATAATCGGCCGATTTTTGAAGCTCAGCAATTATATGCTCAGAATCCCTAACATTCATAGCACAGCCCAAAGTTTGTATAAACAAAAATTTACTCAAAGTATATGCACCTCATACATATATTCATTATCATCAAGCCCATATTTAACGGTACGCAAATAAGCACTCATTCCATTGCTTTCAAAATGTTCAATTAAAGCAATAAGATCCTTGTGTTGATTTTCTCTATCAAAATAAAAAATCTTTTGACCAGCTTTTTTAATTTCTTGTTCTATTTTTTCTAATGTTATTGTTCCACCAGATTTATCAGGCTCTTTTCTTGCTAATTTTAATTCCATTTTTTATCCTTTAGCTTTTTTAAATTTGTAAGTATATCAAATTTTATGTAAAAATGAGTTTAAAAATTTATAATTTTAAAGAAAATAAAAGGGTAAAAGTAGTATAATCAAATCCTTGCAAAATTTTAATCTCAAAAATATTATTGTTAAAGGAAAAAGATGGAAAAAATTAATGACATAATAGAATCTATCGCAAATGAAAAAGGCTTAGATTTTGAAGATGTTAAGCAAAAAGTGTTGATATCATTTATCAATACTGCAAAAAGATTATTTGGTCAAGATTACGAATACGAGGCTCTTTATGATGAAAATGCGAAAAATATTAAACTATTTAAAAAGGCCATTGTTGGCGAACAAATTACACTAGATGATGCTAAAAAAATAGATCTTGAAGTTGAAAATTTAGATGAGATAAAATTTGATATAAATTTAAATGAATTTGGAAGAACAGCATCTGAATGTCTATCAAAAGAATTAAATTATCACATACAAAGATTGCTAGAAGAAAAAATTTTAAAAAGTTGGAGTAATAAAGTTGGAAGCTTGATTTTTGGTAGCGTAATTCATATAGACAAAGATGAAACAACTTTTATAGAAATAGATGATTTAAAAGTTTTTATGCCAAGAAAAAATAGAATCAAAAACGAAAATTTTAAAGTAGGTGATATCGTAAGAGCCGTGATTAAGCGTGTTTGGGTGGATAAAAAACAAGGTATAAAAATAGAAGTTTCAAGGACGAGTCCAAGATTTTTAGAGGCTATGCTTGAAATTCAAGTACCAGAGATAAAAGATAAAAATGTAATCATAAAATCATGCTCTAGAATTCCAGGAAGAAAAGCAAAAGTATCTCTTCTTTCAATCAATCCAAATATCGATCCAATAGGTGCTTGTGTAGGAGTTAAAGGAGTTAGGATAGATGCTGTAAGCAAAGAACTAAATGGAGAAAATATAGATGTTTTTGAATACTCTTCGAGTCCTGAAATTTTAGTATCAAGAGCCATTTCTCCAGCTATTGCAAATTCAGTTAAAATAGATGAAAAAAAAGCAAAAGTATATATAAATAGCGATCAAAAAAGTAAAGCAATTGGTAAAGAGGGGATGAATATACGCCTTGCTTCTATGTTAAGTGGGTACGAAATAGAATTGATAGAAAACAGCACAAGCGAAAATCAAGTTGTAAAAGATCTTAAGTCTTTATTTGGCGAGTAAGTAAAATAGCCATAAAATGCTAAATTTTATTAATTAATGGCGTTATGGCTTAAATATATAAATTTTTCTAAATAATATGCTTGAAATATAATTTTTGGCTAGTTTAATTTAATATGCACTTTAGAAATTTTATTTTTATATTTCGTATAAATTAGTTTGATCGTTTTTATCACAAGATATCAACAAAATTTTATAATATTTTAAAACTTATAAATTAAAATTATCATAATTCCGCTCTAAATTTTTAATTTTCACTCATTTTTTAGCTAACTTTAGGGGGGGGGTAAAATTACAATTAAAATTTATTTTAATGAAAGAGAAAAAATGAAAAATTTAGTCAAAATTAGTTTTATTGCTAGTTTATTGTTTGCTTCATCGATAAATGCACATGAAAGAGCTTTTGTGGGCGTTGAGGGTGGCTATGAATTTTTTAACCAAGGTCCAGCACTAGGTGCAAAAGGTGGTTATAGCTTTGGTGATTTTAGGGTTTATGGTGCTTATGATTATACAAGATTTGAAGAAAAGGATTATAGTAACAATAAAATATCTACAGAAGTAAAAGCTACAACGCGTAACCTATACATAGGTCTTGACACTACTCCAGAGATTGCAGATAATCTCAAAGCAGTATTTGGTTCTTATATGGGGTATGGTCAATCTAAAGCAAAAGTACAAGGATTTGTAAATAATAAGTCCTTAGTAGGGCTTGTGAATAGTGAAAGTCTTTGGTTAGTAGGCACAAAACTAGGTTTAGAGTATATCGTAGCAGATCACCATGGTATCGAGACTGGTTTAAAGTATGATCTTATAAAAATTTATGACCAAAATGGCGATCACGCTAAATTTAGGATGGTTAAACAATACCTTGGCTACTCTTTTTATTTCTAAATTTAAAAATAGCTTCTATAAAGCCTAAATCTTAGGCTTTATAATTCTTAAACTAAGGTTATAATACTATTTTACATATCAATGCTACAAATAAAACAATCATAATAATTTAAACAAACATTTTTTATTTTTAGAGAGATAATTTATGGGCATAAAATGAAAATTTGATTTTCTTCAACTGCAATCGTTTGCTAAATAAAAATTTTAGCTCAATTGGATTTTCTCTTATTAATTTTATAATATCTTATATGAATCTTTACATCTTTTTTATATTGTATCTAGTCACACTCTTTTAAGTGTAGAATAAAATTATCTCAATGCAAACCTTTAAATTTACTTAATCTATGTTTATGAAATTTTCTATTTCATTAATGTGATTTTTGTCATTTGCAAAAACATCTTTACACTACTTTACTCTTTAATTCCATAATACAATAAACTATCCAATAAATTACACTATTGTCTAATTAGATAAATCCCTTTAAAATAGATTAATTCTTCGCTAAAGCAGTTTTTAATTACTTTTTTAGTATTCCAAAAAGGAGTTTTTTCTCTTTTGCCACGAACTCTTTTAATTCTAAAAAACTCTCATTTATTTCTATCTCGCCACTAAATTTAGAAATTTTCTCACACTCATTTATCATTAAATTCTATTTTTTGATAAATTTCTATAAAGTTATTTATAACGACTATTGGTTTTAATATTTTTGTGGTTCCTTTTTCTTTGCAAAAATACTTAATATTTTTCTAAATTTAACCTTTAAAATTCTTAAATGATATATTTTTCATCGGTAAAATTATAAATCTTTTGTTAAAAGTTAAATTTAATCTAAATTAAATCGCATTTTAAGAGTATTTAAAAGTATGAAAAATATAAAAAGAAAGGGGTGGCGGTTTAAATCTTTTAAATTTAAACACGCTTTTAATTTTTAAAAAAAATATTATCATTATGTTAAACAAAAATCACAAATTTATTACAATAAAAATAAAAATCCAAAAATTACTCGCTAGTTTTTGGTTCGCCAAAATACTTTTTAAACTGATTAAATTTTTGCTCATCGCTTTTTAATTTAAACGAATTTGAGCTTATCATCTGGCTTATGATTTCGCTATTTTTTTCTTTTAAATTTTGGATATTTTGATGAGTTGTTTCATTTAATTTCTCAAAATTTTCTAATTCATTATTTATCTTGTTATTTTGAGTTTTTGAAGCCGAGATGTTGATTTTTGTATCATCTCTAAATGTTTTTTTCAAAACCTCAATAATAGCCCTTGAAGATTTTCTTAAAATTTCTTGATCTTTACCTTTAGCGTGTGTTATTAAAAATAGAGTATTATCCTTAAAATCAACAAATTCAACCGATTTTTCAAAACACTCGCCAAGCTCATAATTTCTATCATATATATTTTTTAAAAACATATCATAAGTTGGTGAAATTTCATCTTTTTTTTCTGTATAAATAGGTTTTGAGATGATGTTTTGAATAGATTTTGAAGACTCATTTTGTTCTTTTATTTTCATAATTTCATCATCTATACTTCTAAAATTTAGTGCCTCCATCATCAAAAATATACTCATCATCAAAGTAAATCCATCATCACTGCCTTGACTTAAAAATCCTTTTGCACCACTTAAAATTCTAAAAAATCTCTCATACATCAAAATGCTAAATTTTGAATCTCTATTTAAAAATTTCTCTTTTAAATTTGAAATCATTTCATCCAAAATAGTCTGTGCATCGTAATTTTGCAACTCTTTAATCACTTCTATTAAATGCTCTCTATCACCTTTTATAATTAAATTTAAAATCTCTTCAACCCTGGCTGGATCTATTAATCCTAGCATATTTGCAACCGCACTTGATGTTAAATTTCCTCCACTAAAACTAATGCCTTGATCAAGCAAAGTTATGCTATCCCTTAAAGATCCCTCGCCCGTTCTAGCTATGATTTGCAGTGCTTCTTTTTCATAATTAACATTTTCTTTTTTTAAGATATTTTCTAAATGTTCAATCACTAAATTTTTAGAAATAGCTCTAAATCTAAAGTGCTGAGTTCTTGACAATATCGTAGCTGGAAGCTTTAAAGGATCTGTTGTGGCAAGGATAAATTTAACATAATAAGGAGGTTCTTCAAGCGTTTTTAAAAAGGCATTTGAAGCCTCTTTTGTAAGCATATGCACCTCATCAATTATAAAAATTTTATATTTTGATATAGATGGAGCGTATTTTGTTTGCTCTATAAGATCTCTTATATCATCTATCTTTCTATGGCTTGCAGCATCAATCTCGATAATATCTGGATGATTTGATGAATTTGCCATCAAACAGCTACTGCACTCATTGCAAGGATTTGAGCTTATACCTTTTTCGCAAAGCATTGATTTTGCAAAAATTCTAGCACTTGAAGTTTTGCCACTTCCTCTAAGCCCGCTAAATAAATAAGCATGTCCTAAATTATTACTATCAAGTGCATAAGATAGACTTTTAGAAACGCTTATTTGTCCAATTAGCTCAGAAAATTTTCTAGGTCTATATTTTAATGATAAAACTTGTTTCACGGATTTAGCTTAAATTTTACTTTTACTTTTGAATCAACAATAATCACTCCGTTTAAATTTTCACTAAAATCCTGTGCAGACTTAGTAAAATAAGGTAAAGTATTGCTAATTAACTCCTCTATTTCCAAAATATCTCCTAAATTTTTATTTGCTGTTGTTGCTAACATAACTGCTTTTTGTTTTGCTTCTTTTAAAGCCTCTTGCAGGGCTAAATTTTTTTGGTTGTTAAAATCAGATCTCGTATAGTTTAAATTTATAGAACTAATGCCTATTTTGAGTAGAGAATTTATTAAATCGATGTGATTTTGCAAAGTTTTAAGGTGTAAATTTATGTTTTTGCTAGCCTCATAAAATTTAGAATTTAAATCCTTGCTTTCATAATCTTGTCTTGAGTAGATATTTAAATTTTCTATTTGAATTTGATCTTTTTCAATACCGTTTTTATATAAAATTTCTTCTACTTTTTTTGAAATTTCATCATTTTTATCTTTAGCATCAACTAAATTTTTACCTTGAGTAAAAATTTGCATCGATACTATCAAACTATCTGGATCTACTTTTAAACTACCTTTGCCATAAACGCTTAAAAGCCCTTCAGCATATAAATTTAAACAAATAAAAATAAAAAAATATAAAATTCTACCCATCATCTACTCATTCATTATAGATAAAAGCTCTTCGTTATCTTTTGTTTTTAGCATTTTTGAGTATAAAAATTTAAGTGCTTCTATATCGTCCATTGTCGCAATTGCAGATCTAAGCGCCCAAACTTTTTGCAATAAATCAGGCTCTTGTAAAAGCTCTTCTTTTCTAGTGCTACTTTTTAAGATATTTATAGCTGGATAAATTCTTCTTTCGCTAATGCTTCTATCAAGCAAAATCTCACTATTTCCTGTGCCTTTAAACTCTTCAAAAATAACTTCATCCATCTTTGAACCTGTATCAATTAAAGCTGTTGCTATAATAGTTAAACTGCCGCCTTCTTCTATATTTCTTGCTGCACCAAAAAATCTTTTTGGCTTATGAAGAGCATTTGCATCAACCCCGCCACTTAAAACTTTACCGCTACTTGGCGTAACTGTATTGTAAGCTCTTGCAAGTCTTGTGATACTATCTAATAAAATCACAACATCTTTTTTCATCTCAACTGCTCTTTTTGCTTTTTCTATCACAAGCTCCGAAACTCTGACATGATTGATCGCTGGTTCGTCAAAAGTTGAGCTAAAAACTTCACCTTTAACAGAGCGTTGCATATCAGTAACTTCTTCAGGTCTTTCATCTACCAATAAAACTAAAAGTTCAACTTCTGGATGATTTTTAGCTATTCCGTGAGCTAACTCTTTCATAAGCTCTGTTTTACCACTTTTTGGCGGAGCAACAATCAATCCTCTTTGACCCTTGCCAATCGGAGTAAAAAGATCTAAAATTCTACCAGTTAATTTTATGGATTCGTATTCTAATTTTAACTGTTTTGTTGGAAAAAGCGGTGTTAGATTATCAAAAAGAGGTCTTTGACGAGCTTCTTGAATAGTTTTATAATTAATTGCCTCTATTTTTAAAAGCGCATAATACTTCTCTTGATCTTTTGGCTCTCTTACCTGTCCTGTTACGATATCACCAACACGAAGTGCAAATTTACGAATTTGAGAAAGACTTACATAAGCATCATTTAAACTATCGCTTAAATTTGAATCAATCCCTCTTAAAAAACCATAGCCTTCATTTGTAACTTCTAAAATTCCCGTAAAAAGTATAAAACCACCCTGTTTTGTTTGAGTCTTTAAAATCTCAAAAACTAGCTCTTGTCTTCTAAATTCACTCGGATTTTCTATACCCATTTGAGTTGCGATATCAACTAAAGAGTCGATATCTAAAATTCTTAAATCTTCTATCTTATGCCCATCAACTGGAACATGTGTTCTTTGCTTTTTTCCGTTTTCCATCTGTCCTCTTAATATTGGAATATTAAATTTGTAGTATATTTGTATTTATAAGTGCAATTTTAGTCAAATTTAACTTACTTTTTGTTTAAATCTCAAATAAAATCAAAACTTATCTATTTGACAACTTCACAAAATGTTTTTTTATAAAATATGTAAATAACTTTTAAGTCCTATAAAATCTTGTCGATTTTTTAATTTTAAATAGTAAATATAAATTTAGCTTAATTTTCTAGCATTACATACAAGCAGATTAAAATTTTTAAAAATTAGGATGATAATATGGATAAAATTCATTAATATTATTTTGTTTCTAAAGTCGCTGTTTGCAAAAATAGATTGCTTATGGCGAGATTTTAGAGTTAAAATCTATTCTTTTATTAAATTTAACGCTTAAGCTTTACTGCGACCCTTTGCATAAAAAATAAAAAAAGAGATGTTTTTATAAATAATTTCACACACTTTTGGTATTAGAATTTGAATTTATTTAAAACTTGTTTTTCTAAATTTTAGTAACTCTTGTGGTTTATAAATAAATTTATGGCGATAATATACTTATTTTTATAAATAAAATCATAATTTAAAAGCTAATTTGTTAGAGTTTGGATTTTTGGAGTCTCAGAAATTATCTTAAATTTATAGCTTTTTTCATATATGAGATAATTTTTTCTTCATCAAGTTTATTTGAAAAAAATAAATTTAACGCTAAGGCTGCTTGAAAAATTAGCATATCTTTACCATTTTTTGTGATTAAGTCTAAACTTTTAGCTAAATTTAAAAAATTTGTAGGTTTATTATAAATCACTTCGTAAGCAAATTTAGCCTTTTCAAACGTTTCTTTTAATAAATCAAAAGGTAAAGGAAGTTCATCATCAATTAAACCTGCAGATGTTGAATTTATGATTAAATCATAACTTTTTGGTTTAAAATTTTCCCAAGTAAAAAATTCAAAATCTTTAAAATTTGCAGCTCTTTTTTGACTTCTATTTACTATCTCAACTCTTATGTTATTTAAATTTAAAGTATAAGCCATAGCCCTAGCAGTTCCACCAGCTCCTATAATAAGGGCTGATTTTATATTTTTAAATTCATTGATTGATTTTAAAAAACCCAAAGCATCTGTATTATATCCGTAAAATTCATCCTTGTTTTTTATGATTGTATTAACTGAGCCGATTTTTTTAGAATGCACATCCAGATAGTCGCAAATTTGAACTGCTTCTTCTTTAAAAGGAACGGTTATATTTGCACCATTTAAATAGCCAAAAGGCTTTTTTAATTGATTGATATCTTCTAACAAAATCCTACCATAAAAGGCGTTTAAATTTAGCTCTTTTATGGCAAAATTGTGAAGTCTTGGTGAAATTGAGTGAGAGATTGGATTTCCAATGACTGCAAATTTCATCATTTTATCCTATAGACAAAAGCATCTTTATTTAATGTGGCACGAATTTTAGCTATTTCTCTTTCAAGACTTGATTCATCAAATGGACCGATTAAAATTTTAGTAAATTCTTTATTATTTACTATAGTTTTATAAATTTTATAATCATAACCTTTTGTAACAATTTTTTTAGCATAATCTCCATTTGGATTAAAATCACTAGTAGCTAAAACTTGGATATAGTTTCCTTTTGGTAAATTTTCATTAGAGAAACTATTTTTTTTGACTATTTGTTTTTTTGATTCTTCTTGAATTTTATTTACTGATTGTTTTTTTGATTCTTCTTGAATTTTATTTACTGATTGTTTTTTTGATTCTTCTTGAATTTTATTTACTGATTGTTTTTTTGGTTGTTGTATGTTTTTTTGTTTTTCTGGTTTTGGCTGAGGCTTTGATTTAAATTTTGGGGCATTTTCTTGTTTTGGCTTTAGGGTGTTTTTTGTGGTTAAAATTTCGTTTTTTACTTCTTGCTTTTCGTTATCGATTTTTGTATTATTTTTTACTATTTCTATAAATTGTCTAGGCTCTTGTTGGATGACTTCTATTTTTGCTGACTCGCTTGACTGAGGAGTGTTTGGCGTTTGTTGCTCTATTGGTTTTATGCTATCTGTTTTTTTAAATTCAGCGACTTCTTCTTTTTCTTCATTTTTTGGTTTAAAAATAATTTCTTCACTAGGCATAACAAGGGGTTCATTTTGTATAGGTTCGCTATCATTTATAAATTTCATAAGAATAAGCACAATCAAAAACAAAACCACTAAAATAGCAATACCAGTTAAAATTTTTTTAATATTGCTCGTTCTTTCTGAGTTTGGATCTAATAAAATACTATCGTCTATATTAAATTTATTATCACTCATATAAAAACTCCTAAATTAATACATAGCTTGATTATAGATTATAAATTTACTAGCTAAATTTTTAACCTCATCTTTAACTTTTTCTTGGAGCGAGGTATTATTTATATCATCAAGCACATCAGCTATTTTATTTGCTATAAACTCAAATTCAGCTTCTTTCATCCCTCTAGCTGTTAAAGCTGGGCTTCCTATCCTAACTCCACTTGTTATAAATGGACTTCTGATTTCGCCAGGAACTGTGTTTTTATTTGTTGTAATTCCAGCATTTTCTAAAGCATTACTTGCATCTTTGCCACTATAGTCTTTATTTAATAAATTTAGTAAAACAAGGTGGTTGTCCGTTCCGCCACTTACTAAGTCAAAATTTCTACTCATTAAAATTTCACCTAATTTTTTAGCGTTTGCTTTAACTTGTTTTGCATAAATTTTCCATTCAGGCGATAGATTATATTTAAATCCAACTGCTTTTGCTGCAATTACATGCATCAATGGACCGCCTTGAATGCCTGGAAAGATGCTTGAGTTTATTTTTTTAGCGATATCTTCATCATTTGTCATAATAATACCACCTCTTGGGCCACGAAGTGTTTTATGAGTGGTTGAGCTAACTATATGGCAATGTGGAAAAGGGCTATTGTGTTCGTCTGCTACAACAAGACCTGCTATATGAGCCACATCAGCAAAAAGATAAGCTTTCACTGAATCAGCAATTTCTCTAAATTTAGCAAAATCAATCTCTCTTGTATATGCACTTGCTCCACAAATTATCATCTTTGGCTTTACAATTTGAGCTATTTCATAAACTTTATCATAGTTAATCCTGCCATCTAACTCAACTCCATAAAAAAAGCTTTCATAGTATTTTCCACTACTTGAAACCTTTGCACCATGAGTTAAGTGCCCTCCATGACTTAAATCCATACCTAAAATTTTATCACCTGGTTTTAATAGTGCTCCATAAACACCTTGATTTGCTTGAGAGCCTGAATTTGGCTGAACATTTGCAAATTCACAAGAAAAAAGTTTTTTGCACCTATTAATTGCGATTTGCTCTATCTCATCTACAAACTCACATCCTCCATAATATCTTTTATTTGGGTAACCTTCTGCATATTTATTTGTAAGGATTGATCCCATAACTTCCATAACTTCAGGATATGTGAAATTTTCACTCGCAATCATCTCTAAATAATCACACTGTCTTTTTAACTCTTTATTTGTAAGATCAAATATCTCTTTATCAAAATTTTCTAAACTCATTATTTCTCCTTGTCTTTATCTTGTTCTAAATTTTTTATAGGCTTCATAGCTGGAAATAAAATAACATCTTTGATTGATTCTTTATCTAATAAAAGCATTACAAGTCTATCAATTCCAAGCCCCCAGCCTACAGTTGGTGGCATAGCATAACCTAGAGCTTTTATAAAATCTTCATCCATTTCATGTGCTTCGTCATTTCCTGCATTTTTTGCATCAATTTGGTTTTTAAATCTTTCATATTGATCAAGTGGATCATTTAGCTCATTAAAAGCATTTGCTAACTCTTTTCCTGCTATAAAAAGTTCAAATCTTTCGGCGATATTAGGATGTTCATCGCTTTTTCTTGATAAGGGGCTTATTGAAAGTGGAAAATCAACTATAAAAGTTGGATTTATTAATTTAGATTCAACATAATTATCAAAAAGTTCAGCTTGCAGATGCCCTAAGTCTAAATTTTGATTTGCTTCAAATCCGTCATTTTTTAATTTCTCTAAAATTTTATTTTTATCATTTATAATTTTTTCATCAATATTGCCAATTTTTATTAAAGCGTCTTTATATTTAATTTTAGTAAATGGTTTTGAAAAGTCAATTTCGTTTTCACCATAAGTTAAAATTTTAGGTAAATTTAATTTTTCTAAAAGAACTTTAAAAAGCTCTTCGGTTAAATCCATGGCGTCATTATAGTCATGCCACGCCCAGTAAAACTCAATAGAGGTAAATTCAGGATTATGAGTTAAGTCCATCCCTTCATTTCTAAAGTTTCTATTTATTTCAAAAATAGCCTCCATACCGCCAACTATAAGCCTTTTTAGGTAGAGTTCAGGGGCGATTCTTAAATATCTATCAACATTTAAAGCGTTGTGATGAGTTATAAATGGTTTTGCATTTGCACCGCCAGGTATTGGATGCATCATAGGTGTTTCAACCTCTAAAAACCCTCTCTCTTCAAAAAAATTTCTAATTTCTGAAATAATGATTGAGCGTTTTTTAAAATCATCTCTAACATTTTTATCCATTATCATATCAAGATATCTTTGGCGGTATCTTATCTCTTTATCAGTAAGTCCGTGAAACTTTTCAGGCAGAGGAGATATGGATTTTGTGGCTAAAGTGATTTTAGAAACGTGGATAGAAAATTCTCCAGTTTTAGTTATAAAAGCATATCCTTTAACTAAAACAATATCGCCAACTTCTAAATTCTTTTTAAAATTTGTATAGTTTTCTTCGCCTATACTATCTCTTGAGTAGTAAATTTGGATATTGCCACTTTCATCTTCAATATTTCCAAAAGTTGATTTTCCAGCAACTCTTTTTAGCATAAGCCTACCTGCAATCATAACTTCTTCATCTGACTTTTTAATTTCGCTGTTTTTTATATCTTCAAATTTATCCCTAAATTCTTTTATACTCATATCTTTTTTTAAAAAATGAGGGTATGGATTGATCCCTAAATTTCTAAGCTCATCTGCTTTTTCAATTCTTTGAATTTCTAGTTGATTATCAAATATCACTTAATTAGCTCCTTTTTTACGACAATCAGAACAAACTCCATAAAGTTGCATTAAATGCCCTGTTAAAATAAATCCATTTTCTTTTGCTATAGATAGCTGCTTTTTTTCTATAGTTGGATCATGAAATTCTACAATTTTTCCGCAGTTTTTGCAAATTAAATGATCGTGATGAGGTTTGATTGCAAGTTCAAATTTTTTACCTTGTGCACCAAAAGATATTGAAGTTGCCATTCCAGAATCTTCTAATAAATTTAGAGTTCTATATACTGTTGCTATTCCTACATTTAATTCAGGGTAATTTTCTTTGATTTTTAAATATAAATTTTCAGGCGTATAATGGCAATTGCTATTATATAGAGTTCTTAAAAGGGCTTCTCTTTGTTGAGTGTATTTAAGTCCGCCATCTTTAAGAATTTTTTTAAATTCGTCCAAAAGTACATCAAATTCTAAATTTTCAATTGATTGTCGTTTCATTTATTTCTCCTTGCATGATTGAAATATTTCTATCTTCTGTGTTTAAATTTCGAATCGTTTCTTCTGTATCTGTTTTATTGTTTTCTAAGTTTTTAATTTGTTGTTGGATATTAGCTGTTTTTATCCCCATCAGGTATGCTCCTGTATTTATTAGATATTCATATATTAAGCTTGTAGAGAAAAATTTTTGAGCTTGCATATTTAACCTTGTGGATGAGTGTATAAAAGTAGCTAGAATTGAAAATATTAAAAAAACTTTAGCACCACCAAATGCAAATCCGCCTATTTTATCTAAAAATCCAAGACCACTAAGCCCTAATAGTTTTGATAATATTTCCCCCATAATTAAAGCTATAATCCATATCCCAAACATAGTTGCTATAAAACCTATCAAAATTTCAGTGCCATTACCTTCTAAAATTCCTAATTTTTTAATATCATATATATTTAAATTTATCCAAGCACCAACTTCATTTTTAAATTTTAAAGCAATTAAAAAACCGCCTATCATTCCTATTATGCCAAAAATTTCTCTTATAACTCCGCTTTTTAAACCTTTTAAAGCAAAAACTAAGACTAAAAATAAAATTATAGCATCAAACCAATTTCCAGCACTCATTATTCGCCAACTGCTCTAATTAATTCTTGTAAATTTGTTGAATATCTAAGTGCATCATCTTTTGTTATTTGTCTTGCTTGTATGTACTTGATTAAGGTTTGCGTTTGTGTTTGCATACCTGTTTGTTGCTGATTTAACTGCATTTGAGAGTAAATTTGATGATTTTTATCTTCTCTAATTAAATTTGCAATAGCACTATTGTTGATTAAAATTTCATGTATAGCAACCCTTCCTCCGCCTATTTTTGGCAAAAGTGATTGTGAAATTATTGCAGTTAAGGAAACTGATAGCATATTTCTTATTTGAGTTTGTTCCCCTCCATCAAAACTATCAATAATACGGCTAATTGTTTGCATAGCTGAGTTTGTATGAAGCGTTCCAAAAACTAAGTGCCCAGTTTCTGCTGCTGTAATTGCGATAGAAATCGTTTCTCTATCTCTAAGCTCTCCAACGAGTATAATATCTGGATCTTCACGAAGTGCATATTTTAGAGCATTTGCATAAGAATGAGTATCGGTTCCTACATTTCTATGCGAAAAAAGTGCTTTTTTATTGGTATGTACGAATTCAACAGGATCTTCGACTGTAATAATGTGTTTTCTTTCATTTTCGTTAATTTCATTTAACAAAGATGCTAATGTGGTTGATTTTCCACTTCCTGTTGGTCCTGTTACTAAAATAAGTCCTTTTTCTCTTTTTACTATATTTTTAAAAATTTTTGGTCCATTTAAATCATCAATAGATGGAATAGTTGTAGGAATTATACGAAAAGCAGCTGCCAAGTCCCCATTCATTGTGTAGTAATAATTCCCTCTAAAACGCCCTAAATTCGGAACTTCATAAGCAAAATCTAGTTCTTTATTTTCTTCGAGTTCACTTTTTTGAGCATCTGTTATTATGGCGTAACAAAGATATTGTATATCATTTCCTGTTAAAGCCTGCATTTGCAAAGGTCTTAATTTGCCATCTATTCTAACTTGCGGCGCGCTTCTTGAAACTAAATGTAAATCACTTGCTTTATGTTGAACAACCACTTTTAAAAGTGCATGAACGTCAATGTTTAATTTGCTTTCTTCTTGCATTGTTATTACCTTTATTCTATAATTTTTGGAACGACAAAAAATCCATTTTCACTCTTTGGAGCGTTTTTTAAGATTATATCAATAACTTCACGATTTTGAGAAGGTATATCTTCTCTTAATGGTGTCTTTTTATCAAATACATTTGTAGTTGCACTGTTTTTATCCAAATTTAATTCGTTTAAAATTTCTACAAAATTTACTATTTCACCTAATTGAGATTTTATCTCTTCTCTTTTTTCATCTGGTATTTTAAAAGCACTCAATTTCTCTAACTTTTTTAAAATTTCATCACTGATTTGCATGTAAATCCTTAACCTAAAATAAAATTTTCGACATTATAACACAAAATAACTTATATTTAGGCGTGATTTAAAATATTTTATGCTACAATTATGGGAATTTTTTAAAAAAGGATGATTTTTGGCATTAAAAGATGATTTAAAAGGCGTAAAAGAAAGTATTGACTCTAACGAGGCTTTGTTGGAAAATATTATAAAAAGTGAGCTTTTTGTAAAAAAATACAAAAAACCGTTGATTGTTTTATCTGTTTTGATTGTTATTGTGGTTCTTGGATATTTTACAAATAACTATATAGAGCATAGTAATTTTAAAAGTGCAAATTTACTATATAGCGAACTCATTGAAAATCCAAATAATCAAAAAGCTAAAGATGATTTAAAAAATAAGAGTATAAATTTATATGCTCTTTATGAATTTAGGCTAGCATTAGATAAAAATGATACTCAAAAAATAAAAGAACTTTCACAAATGAAAAATATAGATAAAAATCTTATTAATATCATGAAATTTTATATTAATGAAGATAGTAGCGATATAATGAAATCTTATAGAGCTTTTTTAAATGGTTATAAATTATTAAAAGATGGTAAAATCGATCAAGCAAATAACGAATTTTTAAAAATTCCTTCAAATTCTGAGCTTTTTGAGATAGTAAAAAATTTAAAACATTATAATGGGATAAAAAATGAAAAAAATTAAAATTTTATTTATATTTTTAGGTGTTGTGTTTTTGGTTGGTTGCTCTACAAAAAGGGAGTATTTTAATCCTGCGGACGAGGAAATTATAGGTAAAATTTCAGTTGGTGGTAGTTTAGAAAATAAAATCACTCATGCAACTATTAGTGGTGCTACTCTAAAAAATGGTATGATTATAACAAAAAATGGTTTATTGAGCGGTATAAAACTTGATAAGAATGAAAAATTTCTAGGTAAATTTGATGGATTTATTATATCTTCAAATTTTGATGGAAATTTAAAAATAAGAGATAAAAATTCTAATGAAATTTTTTCACAACAATTTCCAACACAAATAGTAAGTGCTGCCTTAAAGTCAAATTTATTGGCTCTTGTTAGTGCCGATAACTCTATATTTTTGATAGACATTTACTCAAAACAAATTCTTTTAACTCAAAAATTTGATAATATATATGCTATAGACTCAAGAGTTGCTACTCCTTTATTTTTATATGATACAATAGTATATCCAACGCTAGATGGCAGGGTTGTTATAGTAAATAAAAACTCAATTACTCAAGATGTGTTTGTTAGCACGGAATTTTTCTTTAATAATATTATATTTTTAGAAAACATAGGAGGAAATATATATGCTGCTACAAATACTAATTTGGTATTAATCTCACCAAATGGCAACAAAAGACTTAGCGAAAATATAAAAGATATATTAATTCATGGCGATAGAATTTATGTTTTAAGAAAAGATGGGATATTTAAGGTTTTTGATTTAAATTTAAATGAAATTTTTCAAAACAAATTTAAATTTGCAATTTTTAGTGCAATGACAATTTATAATAATTATATTTATATTTTTGAAAAAACAGGCTATTTAATTAAGATTGATTTAGATTTTAAAAATACACAAATTTATAGATTAAGCGATGAATTAGACGAAAGAAGTTTTATTGGATTTGATAAATTTTATTATGATAATAAATTTTTCGAGCTAAAATAATGGAAGAAATTTTATTAAAACATAAGATTTTTCTAAAAAAAACTAAAACTATAAATTTAAAACTCTATACTAGAGCTAAGAGCTATAAGGTTATTGTTGGTGTAGATATGCAAAGCAATAACTTATTGCTTGTATTTCGTGATGCTAAAAGTAGGTTTTTACAAAAAAATGGCATAGAAGTTGCAGAATTTAGTAATATGATCTTAAAAGATTTAGACATAATTAGTAGAAAAAAAATATTTTTTTACAATAGTGAAATTTGCTCAAAAGCACTAAAATTAATGGAGGAAAATGGATTTAAATGTTGCTTTGCGATGTAGGAAATTTTAGTGCTAAATTTTTAGAAGATGGCAAATTTTTTAGCTTAAATTTTGATGAATTAAAAAATTATCAGCCGACTCAAAATGCGTATTATATAAGTGTTAATTCTAAATTTAAGCCACAAAATTCTAAATTTATAGATATAAGTGGATTTTTTGAATTTAAAACCAAATATATAGGTCTTGGCATCGATAGAATTGCAGGTTGTTATGGAATAGATAATGGTATTGTTGTTGATGCTGGAAGTGCAATTACAGTTGATATTATGGAAGATGAAATTCATAAGGGCGGGTATATTTTACCAGGCATAGGTGCTTATTTAAAAGCTTTTAGAGATATTTCGCCCGCTTTGAATTTCTCTTTTAATTTTGATATTCATCTTGATAGTCTTCCTAAGAATACTCAAAATGCAATGAGTTATGGCGTAATTACGTCTATAATTTTAAACATAAAAAATTTAAGTAAAAATAAAAAAATATATTTTACTGGCGGTAATGGTGAAATTTTTTCTAGATATTTTGAAAATTCAATTTTTGATAAAAATTTGATTTTTAAGGGTATGAAAAAAGCCTTAATCCAAAAAGGGGTATTATGATAACAATAGCACTTCCTAAGGGCAGGATTGCTGATGATACTTTAAAAATTTTTGAAAAAATTTTTAATGATAAATTTGTTTTTGAAGATAGAAAATTAATTATGCATTCTAATGGATTTAAATTTTTATCTGTAAGAAATCAAGATATACCAACATATGTAGAAAATGGTGGAGCTGATTTGGGCGTTGTTGGACTTGATGTTTTAGAAGAGAGAAAGCCTAATGTTTTTAGACTTTTGGATTTAGGTATTGGAAAGTGTAGGGTTTGTGTTGGAATAAAAAGCGAAGATGAGTTAAATTATAATTTACCAAGCATAAGAGTGGCTACAAAAATGCCAAACATAACCAGAGAATATTTTGCATCAAAGGCAATTTCTGTCAATATTATCAAGCTTTACGGCTCGATTGAATTAGCACCTTTAATAAATTTATCAGATGCCATAGTTGATAATGTAGAAACTGGCACTACGATGAAACAAAATGGATTAAAAGTGGCTGAGGTTATAATGCATAGCTCAGCTTATTTGATAGCGAATAAAAATAGCCTTATATCAAACAAGACTCAAATTATGCACCTTTATGATCAAATTTCTGCAAATATTTAAAAGCTATTTAGTTAAATTTTCATGACAAATAATTAATTGATTTATGATTTTTTCTATTATTTTTATGAAATTTTCGCTAGTTTCTTTGTCTTTTAGATACACTACATTTAGAACTCTTTTAAATTTCAATGTTTTAAATTTAACCTCATAAATTCCTTTACCAAGTTCATTTTTAACGCTAATTTTAGGCACGCAAGCAAAATAATTTTTATTCATAATGCATCTTTTTATGGCTTCTGTGCTAGTTAATTCTAATAAAATTTTAATATCCACACTCTTAGGTAAATTTTTGAAAAAAGTATCTCTAGCACCAGAGCCGTTTTCTCTCATAATCCACTCTTTGCTAGATAATTCATTTGTATTACAAATTCTATCTAAATAAGTCTTATCCCCAGTTACTACTATAAGCTCATCATCACAAATTTTGACTAAATTTAAATCCTTGTTACGAAATTCTCCCTCGACTACAGCCAAATCGCACTCATTGTTTAAAATTTTATCCAAAATCACACTTGTGTTTGCTATATCAGTTTTTATTTGGATATTTTGTTGATTGCTATCTAAAAGATTGGTTAAAATATATGGCAAGAGATAGTTTCCGATATTTTGTGAAGACATTATGTTGATTTCAAACATATTTTTATCTTTCATATTTTTTTCTATTTCTAAAACTTTGTTGTAAATTGGCGTTATAGCTTTAGCAAAAGATTTACCGCGTTCGTTTATGATAAGGGTTTTTCCACGCCTATCAAACAAATTTCCTCCTAAAGAATTCTCAAGATTTTTTATAGAAATTGACATTGCAGATTGTGAAATACCAAAAAATTTTGAACACTCGCTTATTTGCTTTAATTCACATACTTTTAAAAAATACTCAACTTGTTTAATGGTCATTTTTTTATCCTTTATATATAAATTTTTATATTATAATCAAAAATATTAAATATTTTTCAATTATTTAATTTTATTTGATAAAATACATTTTTTAATTTAAAAGGATAAATATATAAAATGAAAAATAAATTTAAAAAAATAGTTGATTTTGGAGAAATAAATAATAAAAATCTTTATATAAAAAGAAAAATAAAGGCGTGGATGTTTGTTTTTTTAAGCTCATTTTGTGCTTATTTAATCTCTATAATAGAGCCTTTTAAAACTTTTGCTATTAGCTCTTTGATTATTTCTGTTGTGATTGGTGTTATTATTGGAAATTTATTTAAAAAATCTCATAAGTTTTTAGGAAAAACAGGTGTTTTATCGTTTTCAACAAAACAAATTTTAAGACTTGGAATTATACTTTATGGCTTTAAAATAACTTTAAATGATATAGCCGTTGTTGGATTGAATGGAATTTTATTTGCATTTTTTATAGTATTTTCGACATTTTTCTTGGGATGTTTTGTTGGAAAATTATTGGGTATTGATAAAAAAACATCCGTTTTAGTTAGTGCAGGAAGTTCAATTTGTGGAGCAGCGGCAGTTTTAGCAACAAGTAGCACTATAAAAGCAAAAAGTGAGCAAATAGCAATTGCTATTTGCACTGTAGTTGTTTTTGGAAGTATTTTTATGTTTGCTTATCCTATTCTTTTTAATGCTGGTTTAATTCCTTTAAGTCAAGAAAAAATGGGCTATATGGTAGGGCTTTCAATACACGAAGTAGCTCATGCAGTAGCAGCGGGTGCAGGGGTTGGCGCAGGAGATATTAGTGTTATTATAAAAATGCTTAGAGTTTTAATGCTCGTTCCGTTTTTGATTATGCTTGGAATTTTTATAAAATTTTTTATACCAAATGGTCAAAATAGTGCAAAATTTGAAATTCCATATTTTGCATTTTTGTTTTTGTTGATGATAGTTATAGGCTCATTTATTCCTGAAAATTTAAGGCTAAATTTAATACCCGTTATTAATTTTATAGATACGATTTTGCTTAGTATTGCTATGTTTTGTCTTGGTTTTGGCATTAGAAAAGATATATTAAAGCATTCTAGCAAAAAGCCTTTTTTGTTAGCCATAATACTTGCTATTTGGTTGATTTTAGCTAGTTTTATTTTAGTTTATTTTTTTGTAAGGTGATTAATTTTCACCTTTTTTTAATTTATCTAAAAATTCTTCGATATTGTATTTTGCTCTATATTTTTCACTCATTAAATGAATTAAAATATCGCCCATATCTATAACGCTCCACTCATCACTAGTTTCTACATTGAGAAATTTTTCGCCCATTGGTTTTAGCGTTGTTGATAATTCATCTAATAAAGAAGCACTATGTTTTCCAGTTAGGGTTGTAGCAATCACTACGAATTTGGCTATATAGTCCTTATCACTCATATCGATTATTTCTATATTTTCAGCTTTTTTTTCATCTAAAAGTGTAGCTATTTTTTTTATAATTTTTTCCATATTTATCCTTTTATAAATTTTAAACACATCATCTTTTATCAAATCAGGCACAAAATTTAAGTCTAAATTTTTTCTCAAATTTGAAGATGAGATTTTAACATTTAAATTTAATTTTTGCAAATTTGAAGGAATTTTTATATCATTTCTGGTTGCAACTACAAATTTAACTATTTTTTTTAACTCATTAAATTCATACCATTTATATAAATTATTTAAATTATCAGCCCCAATTATTAAATAAAAATTTTTTATATTAAATTTAGAATATAAAAATTTAACGCTTTCAATTGTAGGAACTGGGCGGTTTTGTAAAATTTCATAGTCGCAAATTTCAACTTTATTTAAATTTTGCCAAAGTTTTTTGCATAAATTTAGCCTTAAATTTGGCTCTAAAAAATACTCATTTTTAAATGGATTTAAAAAAGTTGGCATTATAAATAACTTATAAATATCAAGATTTTTTAGAGCTAGTCTTACAATCTCTTCGTGTCCGATATGTGGCGGATCAAAACTGCCACCAAATAGTGCTATATCCATTTAAATTAACTTTAACCTTAAATTTAGTAAAATAGCAACTATTATACCAAAAAGGAAATTATATGGCATTTAAATTTGCAATTAACGGCTTTGGCAGGATTGGTAGATGTGCAACTAGAATTTTATCAAATATGGATGATGCACAATTAGTTGCGATTAACGACACAGCTTCAAGAGATATAACAAGATATTTATTGCAATACGACTCAGTTCATGGAGAATTTAAACAAAAAGTTGAGGTTATAAATGATGATTATATCTCCATAAATGGCAAGAAAATTAGAGTTTTTTCAACAAGAAATTTAGATGAGTTAGATTTTAAATCATTTGGAGCAGAGGTTGTGCTTGAATGTACAGGAGCATTCTTAACTCAAGAAAAGTGTCAGCCTTATCTTGATAAAGGGCTTGATTTAGTTGTGATGAGTGCTCCAGCTAAAGATGATACACCTACTTTTGTAATGGGCGTAAATCACGAAACTTATGCAAAAGAAAAAATTATCTCTAATGCAAGTTGCACTACAAACGCTCTTGCACCAGTTGTAAAAGTTTTAGATGATGAGTTTGGCATACAAAAAGGCATTATGACGACAACTCACGCTTATACGAGTAGTCAAAATTTACTTGATGTAAAAAGCAAAGATTTTAGAAAAAGTAGAGCTGCAGCTTCAAACATTATCCCGACTACAACAGGTGCTGCAAAGGCAATTGGGTTGGTTATTCCTAAGTTAAATGGTAAATTAAATGGACTTAGCCTTAGAGTGCCAATTGCTAATGTTTCTATGGTTGATTTAAGTGTGGTTTTAAATAAAAATGTTACAAAAGATGAGATAAATTTAAAATTTAAAGAGTACTCAAAATCAAAAATGAGCGGAATTTTACTTGTAGATGAAGAGTATAGAGTTTCAAGTGATTTTATAGGATGTGAGTATTCTAGTATTGTAGCAACTGATATGACTCAGGTTGTGGATGGAAATTTAGTAAAAGTATTAGCTTGGTATGATAATGAATGGGGATATTCTAAAAGGCTTATTGAATTAGCTACTTATGCACTTGGAGCGAGGAGATGAGAGAGCTTTTATTTATAAAAGATATTAAATTTCAACCAGGAAAAAAGGTTTTTATAAGATGTGATTTTAATGTGCCAATGGATGAGTATCAAAACATAACAGACGATAGAAGAATTCGCTCAGCTCTTGCAACGATAAAGTATTGTTTGGATGAAGGGATGGCAATTATTTTAGCAAGCCATTTAGGACGACCAAAAAGCGTGGATGATAAATTTAGCCTAGAGCCTGTTGCAAAAAGATTATCTCGCCTTTTAGATAAAGATGTGCTTTTTGTAAAAGATGTTGCTGGAGTAGTAGCAAAAGAAGCTGTAAATTCACTAAAAGGCGAGGAAATTTTACTATTAGAGAATTTAAGATTTGAAAAAGGCGAAACAAAAAATGACGAAGAATTTGCTAAAAAGTTAGCTAGCTATGCTGATTTTTATATAAATGATGCTTTTGGGGTTTGTCATAGAGCTCATGCCTCTGTTCATGCAATTACTAAATTTTTTGATGATGGGCACAAAGGGGCAGGATTTTTACTGCAAAAAGAGATAAATTTTGCTCAAAATTTAATTAAGCGTCCAACTCGTCCTTTTGTTGCAATCGTTGGTGGAAGCAAAGTTAGCGGAAAGTTGCAGGCTCTAAAAAATTTATTACCAAAAGTTGATAAGCTTATAATTGGCGGCGGAATGGCATTTACTTTTTTAAAAGCTTTAGGGTTTGAGATAGGAAATTCTCTTTTAGAGGAAGAGCTTTTAGATGAAGCAAGCAAAATTTTAGAAAAAGGTAAAGAACTTGGTGTTAAAATTTACCTACCTGTTGATGCTATCGTAGCACCTCATTTCTCACAAGATTCGGTTATGAAATATGTCACAACTCAAGAAATTCCAAAAGATTGGATGGGTCTTGACATTGGGCCAGCTAGCGTAACACTTTTTAAAGAAGCACTTGATGGTGCAGGGACGATTTGGTGGAATGGGCCAATGGGTGTTTTTGAGATGGATAAATTCGCAAGAGGAAGTTTTAGGATAAGCCACGCAGTCGCTGAAAGTAACGCTATGACTGTAATAGGAGGTGGTGATACTGCCGATGTTGTAGCAAGAGCTGGTGATCAAGATGAGATGACTTTTATATCAACTGGTGGAGGGGCTAGTTTGGAGTTAATTGAAGGCAAAGAGCTACCTGGTATAAAAGTTCTTTTAAAAAAGGATGAGTATTGAGAATTTATGCAAATTTAAAATGTAATCATACGAGAAAAAGCTTTGAAAATTATGCTAAAAATTTAGATAAATTTTGCAAAAATTCAAATTTAGAAGTTAAAGTTTTTGCGCCTGCTTCAGCTTTTATGGAAAATAAATTTAGCTTTAAAATAGGAGCTCAAAATTTCTATCCTTGTGAAAATGGAAATTTCACAGGTGAAATTGGCTTTGAGATGCTAAAAGAATTTGATATAAATAGCATTTTAATAGGGCATAGCGAGAGGCGAATTTTAGGCGAAGATAATGACCTTTTAAAGGCTAAATTTGAGTTTGCAAAAGATAAGAGTTTAAATATAGTTTTTTGTGTTGGCGAAAATTTAGAGATTAAAAATAGCGGAAAAACAAAGGAATTTTTAGCCGCACAGCTTCAAGGAGTTGATTTAAGCTATGAAAATTTAATTATTGCTTATGAGCCAGTTTGGGCTATTGGAACAGGAAAAAGTGCAAATTTGGGCGATATTGATGAAATTTTAGATTTTCTAAGAACCTTAACAAAAGCCCCACTTTTATATGGTGGAAGCGTTAATGAAAGCAATATTAATGAAATTTTAAAAATTAAAAATTGTGGAGGTGCTTTAGTGGGAAGTGCAAGCTATGAAGTAGATGGCTTTATAAATTTACTTAAAGATATAAAGTGATCAAAGCTCGCTCCTAACTCACATTAAAATGGCAATTTGCAAGATGTTAAATTTAAAGGAGAGAAAATGATTTTAGAGGGTAAAAAAGGATTAATTGTTGGAGTTGCAAATAAGATGTCAATTGCTTATGGGATTGCAAAAGCTTGCAAAGAAGCAGGTGCAGAGCTGGCATTTACATATTTAAATGATACTTTATTAAAAAGAGTTGAGCCATTAGCAACTGAGCTTGGAAGCGATAAAATTTATAAACTTGATGTAAATAATGACGAAGAGTTAGCAAATTTAAAAAATTCTTTAGAAAAAGATTTTGGAAAGATTGATTTTGTTTTGCATTCAGTTGCTTTTGCGCCAAAAGAGGCTTTGGATGGAAATTTTATAGATACTACAAGAGAAGCATTTGATACTGCTATGCAAACTAGCGTTTATTCGTTTTTGGCTTTAACAAAAGCTGTTTTACCGATTTTAAATGATGGCTCTTCTATTTTGACTCTTTCTTATTTAGGCGGAGTTAAATTTGTACCACATTATAATGTAATGGGCGTTGCAAAAGCAGCACTTGAAAGCAGTGTTAGATATTTAGCATATGATTTAGGAAAGAAAAACATCAGAGTAAATGCTATCTCAGCAGGACCTATTAAAACTCTTGCATCGAGTGGAATAGGGGATTTTAAAATGATTTTAAAATGGAATGAAACAAATGCACCTCTAAAAAGAAATGTAACAATTGATGATGTTGGTAAAAGCGGACTTTATCTATTGAGTGATCTATCAAGTGCGGTTACAGGCGAGATTCACTATGTAGATTGTGGATATAACACTTTAGGTATGGCACAAATTGATAAAGATATCGATGGAAATACTATTTTAGAATGGGAAAAAATAAAATGAAAGAAGCCATTTGTATATTTGATTGTGAAACAATTCCTTGCGTGGAGAGTTTAAAAAGAATTTATCCAAATGAATATGAAAATTTTATTAAAGATGGTTTTAGGGATGACGATTTTAAAAATAATCCAGACTATAAATTATCAGTTTTTGCACAAGAAAGACAATTTGAAGCTACAAATTCAAATTTTTTACCTGTAAATTTTCATAAAATAGTCTGTATAAGTGTAGTGTTGGCTGATGAATTTGGTAGTTTTTTAAGGGTTTCAAATATTTTAGGTGATGAAAAAGAGATAATTAATAAATTTTTTTCTGTAATAAATAATAATATACGTTTGATTAGTTTTAATGGAAGAGGTTTTGATTTACCGATGATTATGGCTAGAGCGATGAGATATAATTTAAGCATTCGGGCATATTTTGAAGTGGATAATAAAAATTTAAATAAAAGCAAATGGGATGGGAATTATAGAAGTAGGTATGATGGTAAATTTCATCTTGATTTAATGGATCATATTAGTGATTTTGGGATTATTAGAGGGCTTAAATTAGATACTCTTTGTGCGAGTTTAAATTTACCAGGTAAATTTGATACAAAAGGAGATCAAGTAATGGAGCTTTTCTATCAAAATAAGCTTGAAAAAATTTCAAGTTATTGCCAAAGTGATGTTTTAAATACTTATTGGCTTTTTTTAAAATATGAGCTTTTAAAAGGAAATTTAAATTTGCAAGATTATGCTTCTTATCTTTTAAACACAAAAGAGTATTTAGAAAAAGAAAAGAGTGATTTAAACTATACTCCTGTTTTTTCTAAATTTATTGATGAAGAACTAGAAAGAATAAAGCTTGAAATTAGTTAATTTACTACTTCTAATTTGCTTAAATTTAAACGCTGTTATGCTTTTAAGTGAGTACGGGGATGAAAATTTAAGCGGGTATTTTATAAGCGAAAAACTTGATGGAGTTAGGGGAATTTGGGATGGTGAGGAGCTAAAAAGTAGAAATGGATATAAATTTAGCTATCCAGATGAATTTATAAAGTGTTTTCCAAATTTTGATTTAGATGGAGAGCTTTTTACAAAAAGGGGTGATTTTGAAAATATTTCATCCATAACTTCACAAATAAACCCAAATGATGGATGGAAAGAGATTAAATTTTATATTTTTGATATACCAAAAATGGACGCGAATTTCAGCATTAAATATGAAAAAATGTTAGAAATTTCTAAAAATTGTAAAAATATAGAGGCCATAAAGCAAACCATTGCTAAAGACAATGATGAGGTTTTTGAGTTTTTAGATGAGGTTGTAAATAACGGCGGTGAGGGCGTCGTGGCAAGAAGTCCTGATTTAATCTATGAAGATAAAAGAAGCGATAAAATCTTAAAACTTAAAAAATTTAAAGATAGCGAGTGTGAAGTAATAGCCATAAATAAAGGAAATGGAAAATATAAAAATATGATGGGATCGCTAACTTGTAAGGATTTAAACACAGGCGAAATTTTTAAAATAGGCTCAGGCTTTAGCGATGAAATACGTAAAAATCCTCCTAAAATAGGAGAAATTATCACATATAAATTTCAAAATTTAACAAATAATAACAAGCCAAGATTTCCTGTGTTTTTAAGAGTTAGAAGCGATGGTAAATTAAGTTTATAGTAAAATATATTTTAAAAAGGAGATTTATGAAAATTTTAGTAACTGGTGGGGCTGGATATATCGGAAGTCACGTTGTAAAGCAGCTTTTAGAAAAAGGGTGTGAGGTTGTTGTGATTGATAATCTCTCAAAAGGCTCATTTAAGGCAATTGAGAGTTTAAAGGGCATAAAAAAGTTTGAGTTTATAAATTTAGATTTAGAAGAAATCACTAAGCTTGAAGAGCTTTTTAAAAAGCATAAATTTGAAGCAATCATCCACTTTGCTGCTTTTATAGAGGTTTTTGAAAGCACTCAAAACCCATTAAAATACTATCTAAATAACACAACAAATACTTTAAATTTAATAACTCTATCAGCAAAATATGGCGTAAATAAATTTATATTTAGTTCAACTGCAGCTGTTTATGGAGAACCAGATAGTGGCGAAATAAAAGAAGATAGCTTACTTAATCCAATCAATCCATATGGAAGAAGTAAAATGATGAGTGAATGGTTCTTAAGAGATTTAGCTAGCAGTGATGAGGAGTTTAAATTTGTAATTTTAAGGTATTTTAACGTTGCAGGTGCTAGTATGGACGGGCTTTTAGGGCAAAACTATCCAAATGCAACTCATTTAGTTAAAATCGCCACTCAAACAATTACAAAAAAAAGAGATAAGATGAGTATTTTTGGTGATGATTATCCTACTAAAGATGGCACTTGCATAAGGGATTATATCCATGTAGAAGATTTAGCAAGTGCTCATTTATCGGCACTTGAGTATTTAAATAGTGGTGCAAAGAGTGAAATTTTTAATGTTGGATATGGTAAAGGTTTTAGCGTAAAAGAAGTAATTGAAAAGGCAAAAGAAGTAAGCGGAGTTGATTTTAAAGTTGAAATTTCAGATAGAAGAGAGGGCGATCCTGCGTGCTTAGTGGCAAATTCAACAAAGCTTAGAAATTTAACAAACTGGACACCAAAATATGATGATTTAGGATTAATCATAAAATCAGCACTAAAATGGGAAGAGAAGATAAAGTAATTTAAAATGTCTGATCTAAAAAGATTATTAAAATCTAGTGGAATTTATTTTTTAGGAACTGCATTAAATAAGCTATTGGCTTTTTTTATGCTTCCTTTTTATACTAAGTATTTAAGTCCAAGCGATTATGGCGAATATGATTTGAGTTTAGTTTATGTAAATTTTTTTATAGGCATATTTTTTATAGATATTTATGTGGCTATTATGAAATTTTTACTTGATGATAGTTATAAGAGTATAAAAAATTATAAAGAAAAAATCATATTTGCTGGCTTTGTTGTATTTGTAATTTGCTTAGTTTTTTATGTGTTTGGTTTTTATATTTTTTTAACTATTTTTGATGTTAAATTTGCAATCTTGCTCATTTTTTTAGGAGTTATAACATATATCCACACTATTTATGGATATATTTGTAGAGCTTATAATTTTAGCTATGTATTTGTTTTTAGTGGATTATTTTCAGCCTTAATTGGTGCTATTTTGACTTTAATTTTTTTAATATATTTTAAATTTGGATATGTTAGTTTGATTTATTCTTCTATAATTTCTACTATTTTTGCTATTTTAATTATAGATTTTAATGTAAAAATTTTTTCAAAATTTAGGCTTGGTTTTGGAGATTTTAGTTTTGTAAAACCGATGTTTTTTTACTCTCTACCTTTAGTTAGTCTTGCATTTAGCTACTGGTTTGCTGAATTTTATGGCAAATTTTGTATCTCTAAAAGTATATCTTTAGCACAAAATGGATACTACGCTATAGCTTTAAAATTTTCAGCCTTACTTCTTCTTTTTGTGCAATGTTTTAAAATGGCTTGGCAAGAGGTAAATTTTTCTAAAATTTTAGATAAAAATATGATGAGTGATTACTACACAAAAGCCATAAATGAATATATAAAATTTCTGTTTTTAGGCTCTAGTTTTTTAATAATTGCTATTAAAATTATATTTCCATATTTAATAGATATTAAATATTATGAAGCTTTTATTTATATACCATTTTGCATATTGATTTATGTTTTTATAGGAATTTATGAATTTCTAACAAATATAATAAATAAAATTAATTATAATAAATATCTGCCTAAAATTTGTATAATTTATCTTGTTATAAATGTTTTTTTTATAACTTTTTTTATAGATAAGATAGGAATTTGGGCTGTGATTTTTGGGTTTATTTTAGAATATATAGTCGCTTGTTTAATGATTATGTTTTTAATAAAAAAAGAGTTTATAATAAAAATTAAATTTATAAATATTTTATATTTTTTATTATTTTTGACTACTTCTTATATTTGCTATAATTTAAATTTTAAATTTATATTTTTAAATTTAGTATTTTTGTTAGTTTTTGTTGCTTTTAACTATAGAAACATATTTAAAAAAGTAAATTTGTTTAATAGATAATGATTATTTAAGGGCTTTTTTGGTAACATAATTTTTGTTATTTCAGTAAAAACAATCAATGCAAAAAAAAGGAAAATTTTGAAAAAACTTCTTTTCATAACTGGAACTAGGGCTGATTTTGGTAAGATTAAGCCATTATTAAATTATGTTGAAAAAAGCTCTAAATTTGAGCTTTACTTAATAGTTACTGGTATGCATATGATGGAGATTTATGGTGGAACTTTTAGAGAAATTTTAAATCACAACTATAAAAACATCTATCTAGCTAGCAATCAATTTAAAAACGAGCCAATGAGTTCAGTTACTGCTAATACCATTAATCTTTTTTCAAGATTTTTTGATGAGATAAATCCTGATATGATTTTTATCCACGGCGATAGGCTAGAAGCACTCTCAGGTGCCATTGCAGGGGCGTTTTCTAATACTTTAGTTTGCCATATTGAAGGTGGAGAAATTTCAGGAACGATTGATGAGAGCATTCGCCATGCAGTAAGTAAGTTTTCACATCTTCATTTAGTTGCAAACAAAGAGGCTAAAAATCGCCTTATAAAAATGGGCGAAGATAAAAAAACTATTTTTATCATAGGCTCACCTGATTTAGATGTGATGGCAAGTGATGATTTGCCAAATTTAAGCGAGGCGCTAAATCATTATGAAATTAATTTTAAAGATTACGCGCTTTCTTTGTTCCATCCAGTAACAACTGAAACTAAAAATTTAGAAATTTATACAAAAAACTACTTTGATGCTTTGAAAAAAAGCGATTTAAATTATATTATAATCTATCCAAATAACGATAGCGGTTCAAAATTTATTATAGATGAAATTTCAAATTTAAAAGAGTTATCAAATTTTAAAATTTTTCCTTCAATTAGATTTGAATATTTTTTAACTTTGCTGAAAAATGCTAAATTTATCATCGGTAATTCAAGTGCAGGTATTAGAGAAGCACCATTTTATAAGGTTAAAACGATAAATGTAGGCACTAGACAAAATGGCAGAATCAAAGATGGAGTAGTTTTAAATGTGAGCTATAAAAGTGATGAGATTTTAAAAGCAATAAAAAGTTTAGATAAGTTTAATCCTAAATTTACAAATGAATTTGGAAGCGGCAACAGTGTTAGTGAATTTGATAAATTTATAAATAATGATGAAATTTGGCAAACTAATATCCAAAAGAGATTTTATGAGTAAAGTTATAGCAGTTATCTTAGCAAGAAGTGGATCAAAAGGGATAAAAGATAAAAACTTAGCTAGGGTTGGAGAGTTTTCACTTTTAGCTAGAGCGATAATAGGAGCAAAAAATAGTGAAATTTTTGATGAGATTATAGTTTCAACTGATGGGGAAAATTTAAAAAATGAAGCCCTTAAATTTGGCGCAAAAGTTATAAATAGACCTTTAAATTTAGCAGGCGATAGTGTAACTTCAATTGACGCTTTAATACACGCTTTAAATGAGTTAAATTTAAATGATGGAATTTGTATCTTACTTCAGCCAACAAGCCCTTTAAGAAGCGAATTTCACATAAAAGAAGCTTTTAATGAGTTTAAAAAAAATAAATTAGGCTCTTTAATCTCAGTTAAAAAAGCCTCTCATCATCCATTAAAAAGCTTAATTTTTGATGATAACGAATTTAAAGCTATTAGAAATTTAAAAGATTTAGAGTCTCCAAGGCAAAATTTACCTCCTGCTTTTGTGCCAAATGGAGCGATTTATATAAATTTGGTGAGCGATTTGCTAAAACACAAACGATTTTTTGTCGAGCCGATTAATATTTACGAAATGGATGAAAACTCAAGCATTGATATTGATAATTTAGAGGATTTAAAAAGAGCAAATTTAGCTTTAAAGGATATAAAATGATTATAGAAATTCAAAATCCAGATGTTAAATTTATGCCTTGCAAAGATAGAAGCGATGGGCTTAGTGGCTTTATACGGTGCAAAAATGAAGGGGAGTTTTTAGAGCAAGTAATTGATAGTTGGATAGATTTAGTTGATGAATTAATAGTAGTTTTTAATGACTCTAGCGATAACACGGAAGAAATTTTAACAAATTCATTTAAAAAATATCCACAAAAATTAAAAGCTTATCACTATTTGCCAAAAGTATTCTCTCAAGGAAGCGATAATTTTAAAGAGTTAGAAGAAGATGATTATCAAAGCTTAGTAAATTATTATAATTTTACACTGAGTAAAACAACTAAAAAATGGGCTTTAAAGATTGATGGCGATATTATTTTAGATAAAGAAAAAATTCCGCTTATAAAAGAGTGCTTTTCAAAATTGAAAGATAATGAGTTTATAAAATTAAGCGGGATAAATATAATTATGCAAAATTCAAAAATTTATTGCCTAAGTGAATCTATTTTTTGTGGGCTTAATGGGGATTTATGCATATTTAAAATGAGTGATGAGATAAAATTTAAAAAAGGCAAAACTTGCGAGTATTTAAATTTTCCAAAAAAATACACCTTTTATAGCGATGAAAATTTTAAAGTAAATAATAGCCTAACAGCTTATTATCATATGAAATTTCAAAAAAAGGATTTTGGATTTGGAGTTTATGATTTTAAAAATAATAAAAACTCAAATTATTATCCTAAAACTTGGATATTTATAGTTTTTAGTAGATTGATTTTACTTGATGAAATTTTTAAAAAATATGATATTAAAATGAGCGATCCACTTGAATTTATAAATTTCAATAAAAACTATAGTGGCTATAAAAAAGAATTTATCCATACCTTAAAAACTATTGAGGGGGGGGAGCAGCACATCTTCGTGGCTTAGCGAAATAAAGCTTTTTTTAAAAAATAAAATCATAAAGGTTATTAAAGGATTAATAAAATGAATGAAAATGTCGAATTTGAAATAGCGGGACTAAAAGTTGGATATAAACACGACCCATTAATTATTTGTGAAATTGGTATAAATCACGAAGGAAGCTTAAAAACAGCTTTTGAAATGGTTGATAGTGCAGCAAGGGCTGGAGCAAAAATCATAAAACACCAAACTCATATCATAGAAGATGAGATGAGCGATGAAGCTAAAAACGTAATACCAGGCAATGCAGATGTTAGTATTTATGAGATCATGAAAAGGTGTGCTTTAAATGAAGATGATGAGATAAAGCTTCAAAAATATGTTGAAAGTAAAAAAATGATTTTTATCTCAACTCCTTTTTCAAGAGCTGCAGCTTTAAGGTTAGAGAAAATGAATATCCCAGCTTATAAAATCGGTTCAGGTGAGTGTAACAACTATCCATTAATTGAATTAATTGCTTCGTTTAAAAAGCCAATTATTTTATCAACTGGAATGAATAGCATTGAAAGTATCAAAAAATCAGTCCAAATTATAAGAGCTGCAAAAGTACCATATGCCCTGCTTCACTGCACAAATGTCTATCCAACTAAATATAAAGATGTTAGGCTTGGAGCGATGAAAGAGTTAGCCGCTAATTTTCCAGATGCGGTTATTGGCTTAAGCGATCATACTACAAACAATCTTGCTTGCATTGGAGCGATAGCAATTGGCGCAAGTATAGTTGAGAGACATTATACTGATACGGTAGATAGAGTTGGTCCTGATATAGTTTGTTCGATGGATGAGAGTGCTTTTAAAGAATTAAATTATGCCTCAAAAGCCTTAAAACAGATGCGAGGTGGCAAGAAAGATGAGATTATAGCGGATGAAAAGCCTACAAAAGATTTTGCTTTTGCTTCAGTTGTGGCTGATAGAGATATAAAAAAAGGAGAGATTTTAAGTAGAGAAAATTTATGGGTAAAACGCCCTGGAAATGGGGATTTTAATGCAGATGATTATTATAAATTATTAGGCAAAGTTGCTAAGAATGATATAACGAAAAATTCTCAAATCAAATTTAGCCATATATGCGAGCAAGAAAATTGAAAATTATGATACAAAAAAGGCATTTTATGAGTATAAATTTAAAAAGCAAAATTTACAAAAAGAGCCTTTATGAATAGACTTTTTAAAGATAGCTTTATCTATCTATTTGGACAAATTATAGCTCAAATTCCACCATTTTTATTGATGCCTTATTTAACTAGAAAATTAGGTGCTAGTGGGTATGGGGAGATGGCTTATTACACTGCATTTTTAACTTTGTTTGGCATAGTTGTTGGGATGTGTCAAGATGGGGCAGTTGCAAGGTATTACTATTTTTATGGAAAAAGAAATTTAAACAATTTAGTAGTAAGTGGGTATATTTATGCTTTTTTTATATCAGGAGTTATATTTATAGTAGCTTTATTTAATTCATCAATTATTTTTATGCTGCTTGCTACGATTTCATTTGTAAATGCACTTTTAGCAGTGCAATTAGCACTTCGTCAGTGTCAAAAAGAGCCATTTGAATATATCAAAATACAAATTTTTGGATCAGTTTTGGTTACGATTTTAACTATTTTAATTTTAGAAAAAGCAAGCGAAAATTTAGTAATTTATAGATTTTTTGCTATTTTTTTAGGTTCATTTATAACAGCTATTTTTGCTTATACAATGTTTAGAAAAAAAGGATTTAAATTAAAACTAAGTAAAAAAATTTTTAAATCAAATCTTATTTATATCTTTAGCTTTGGACTTCCTTTAGTGCTTCATCATTTAAGTGGATTTACAAAAGGGCAATTTGATAGGATATTTATTTATCAGTTTTTTTCATCAAAAGAGCTTGGAATTTACGCGGCTGGATTTATGCTAGCTTCTATTTTCAGTATGGTTATAAACTCAGCAAATAAAGCAATTATTCCATATTTTTTTGAAAACTTAAAGAATAAAAAGTTAAATAAATATTTGGTTATTAAAATAGCTTTTGTTTGCTTTATTTTATTTTTTGTTCCAGCACTTTTAGTTAGTTTTGTGCCAAATTCAGTTTTTATCTTATTCTTAGGAGATGAGTTTGATGGTGTTAAGTATTTTGCTTTAATGTTTTTAATAGGAATTGGATTTATTCCAGCGTATTTAGTTTTAGTAAATTATTTGTTTTTTTACTCTAAAAATAGCATTATTTCAGTTTGTTCTGTTATCTCAACTGTTATTTATTTAATAATTTTATTTATTGCTTCTAAATTTGGGATTAAATTTGTTCCATTTGCTATGATTGTATCAAATTTAGCTATACTTCCACTTTTATATTATCAAGTTAGAATTTGCAAGGAGAGAAATTGAATTTATTTATCTGTTTTACACCACTTCAAATTTTAATCTCTCAAGAAATTATAAAAACTTATCATAGCGATGAGTTTGAACTTTTGGTTTTAAAAGATCATAAAAACAAAAAGTTGGATTTTTATATAAAAAATTTTCATCCAAAACCAAAAAGCGTAAAGGTTATAGAATTTAAGCAATTTGCAAATATAATCGAAAGGATGAAAATTAATTTTTCTATTTATAAATTTGCTAAAAATAAAAAATATCAAAATATCTTTTTTGCAAATTGGACGGCGATTGGACTTTGGATTGTATTAAATACTCTTAAATTTCAAAATTTTTATACATTTGATGATGGTGCGGCAAATATAACAAATTACGATCAGATTTTTTCATCTTTTAAAAATAGAAGCTTCAAGGCAAAAATCGTTTATGTTATCAAAAAATTTGTTTTTAAATTTAGCGATTTTGATAATGAATATATAACAAAAAACTCAAAAATGCACTATACGATATTTGAAAATTTAAAAAATGTTTTTAATAATACTAAATTTATAAAGCTTTTTGATTTTGATGATTTTAGCGATACAAAAAATAAAAAAGTTGTAAAGATTTTTTTGGGTCAGCCAATTTATGAATCAAATTTATCTAAAAATAAGGCTTTGATTGAGAATTTAATAGATAAATTTAAAATTGATTTTTATATGCCGCATCCTAGAGAAGAGTATAAAATCAAAAATGTAAATTACATAAAAACTGATTTGATTATAGAAGATTATATTATTAATGAAATTAAAAAAGATAGTTCTATAAAATATGAAATTTATGGATTTTTTTCTACGTCTTTATTTATTTTGTCAAATATGAATTGTTTAAATTTAAATGCCATTTATATAGATAATCAAAGCGAGATTAGATGCTTTAAAAATCTATACGAAATAATGAAAAATTTAGGCATTAATATTATAGAGTTTGAACAAATTTAAAACAATCATAAAAAATATAATGGTTTTAGGTTTGTTTAAATCTCAATTAGTATAATTGAAAATTTAAATAAACTTTGAAAATTTATAAAGGATTAAAATGAGAGATAGCATTGATTTTAATACAAAATCATGGGCGATTATTTTTATGATTATTTCTTTTGTATTTGGAATTTTGGCTAGGTATTATTGGGTATATTGGGCAGGTGGATATGATGAGATGATTTTTAATGATCAAATTATGATAAACACAAATGATGGCTATGTTTTTGCAGAAGGAGCTAGAGATCTAATAGCTGGTTTTCATCAGCCACATGATTTGAGTTATGTAGATCAGTTATTATCTAAGGTTACGGCTTTATTATATTTTATAACTCCTTTTAAATTAGAAACTATCATTTTGCATATGAGTTCTGTTTTTAGCTCTTTAGTTGTTATACCTTTAATTTTAATAGCAAAAGAATTTAAAAAAACAGAAGCTGGATTTATTGCTGCTTTAATAAGCGTAGTTGCACATAGTTATTATAATAGAACGATGGCTGGATATTATGATACAGATATGTTGAATATAACTCTTCCTTGCTTTATTTTGTATGGTCTTATTTTAGCAGTGATTAAAAAAGAGCTTAAATTTGCATTAATTGCTCCAATTTTTATGATTATATATTTTTGGTGGTATGGGTCATCTTATAGTTTAAATTTAGCCTTAACATTTATGTTTTTGCTATATATTTTTATATTTGATAGAAAAAATTTAACTCTTTATAAAGCCTTTGTTTTGCTTTTTATATCGCTTATGATTTTAAGTGCTTATATAAAATTTATACTATTATTTTTATGCTTTTATATATTTTTAAAAACAGATAACAAAAAAATTATCGCTTCTATATTTGCTATTTGTTTTTTAATTTTTGCTTTCAATGGTGGATTAAGCCCTGTACTTTCTGAGTTAAAATTTTATGCAACCAGAAATTCAGTTGTAGCTACAACCACTCAACTTATGTTTTTTAATATAAGCAACACAATTCAAGAAGCTGGTAAATTGATTGATGATTTTGATCTTTTTATGGCAAGGATTAGCTCTCATACTATAGTATTTTTTCTATCTTTAATCGGCGTTTTTTGGGTATTTATAAAAAACAAAACCTTCATTTTATCTCTTCCATTTTTAGGGCTTGGATTTATTTCGTTATTTGCAGGACTTAGATTTACTATTTATGCTGTTCCTATAATGGGACTTGGATTTGGATTTTTTATCGTTTATTTATGTGATTTTTTTAATATCAAAAAGTGGTTTAAATTTGCTTTTTTGAGTATTGTTACTGCTTTGGCTATATATCCATCACTAAAACACATCTACGAATATAAAACTTATAGCGTATTTTTTAATAATGAAGTTAAAATTTTAGATAAATTTAAAACAATGGCAAATGTAGAGGATTATTTTGTATCTTGGTGGGATTATGGATATCCAATTAGATACTATGCTGATGTAAAAACCTTAGTAGATGGCTCAAAGCATCCAGGAGATTATAATTTTTTAGTTAGCTCATCTTTATTTAAAGATCAAATCACATCAGCAAATTTAGCAAGATTAGCTGTTGAATATACAGAAAGAGAGTATAATTCTCACGATGATTACTCTTGGGTTGGAAAAGGGCTTTTGATTGATAAGATGATGAAAGATTATAATGCAAGCAATATTGATGATTTTTTAAATATGGTATCTTCAAAAGATTTTAAGCCACCTAGAAAAACAAGAGAAGTTTATTATTATTTACCAAAAAGAATGATGAATATTTTTAATGTTATAACATATTTTTCAAATATAGATTTAAAAACTGGAAAATCATACCCAGAACCGTTTTTTAGTTACGCTTATGCTTTAGAAAAACAAGGCAATGAGGTGCTTTTAAATAATGGTTTTAGAATTAGTTATGATATGAAAAATATAAAAATAAACTCTCAAAAAATTGCTGTTAAAAATTTATTTGTTACAGAATATGAGAATTCTAAGCTAAAAGTTAGCGAATATAATTTTAATAATAGCGGTGTTATAAATATTATATATATGAAAGGTAGCGGAGTTTTTGTTATTTGTGATGATGTGGCGTTAAATTCATCATACGTTCAAATGTTTATGTTAGAAAGATATGATAGTGAGCTTTTTGAACCAGTTATACTCGATGATGATGTCAAAATTTATAGATTAAAAAGATAGTTGCTTTACTAAAGGATAAAAGTTGATAATAAAAGAGATAGAAGAATTTAAAATAATGAAATCTAAGCTTATAGCTTATTTGAGTTATATATTTTCTCAAAATTTAGTAAATTTAAAAGCAGATATTAGCGAAGAAATGCTTATAAACTCTTGCAAAAATATATCAAATGAACTAGTTTGTCGCCATTGTCTTTATGTATTAGATAAAAATGGATATCAAATCACAGATGAAATTTCTTCTCGAAGTTTAAATATAAATTTAAGCAAAAGGGGCGAAAATCAAAGCCATAAAAGTTACTATAAAAAATCAGTCCAAAGAAAAAAAGCCTATCTTTCACAACCATACCCAAATTCTTATGATAGCAAGCTTTGTGTGAGTATGGCAATGCCTATTTATTCTGATAAAAAAGAGCTTAAGTTTGTTATTTGTTGTGATATTTTATTAGAAGATGTATTAAAGCTTATCAATCCAAGTTCTGTGGATAGTATTTTTGGAAAAGTATCTAGAATTTCTTATTTTTTGATAAGCCTTACTCTTTTTATTGTTGCTGGAATTTTATTTTATTTTGGTGTTAAGAGTATAATTTTTACAAATTTTAATCTCAATGATACATCTAAAATTTTTGAATCAACCATACTTTTAACCCTATCTCTTGCCATTTTAGATCTAATAAAGGCGTATTTTGAAGAGGAAATTTTAGGCAAAAATGAAAAAAATAGCACAAATTCAAAAACGATGATAAAATTTCTCTCATCAATCATAATTGCTCTTGCAATAGAAGCATTGATGCTTGTGTTTAAATTTGCTATGACTTCACCTGAAAAAATAGTATATCCAGTGCTTTTGATTGCTGTTGTGGCATTTTTAGTGATATGTCTTGGTGGGTATATTTATATTACAAGAAAGGCTTTATTTGAAGATAGGAGTTATTGATTATGGAGCTGGAAATTTAAAAAGCGTGGTAAATGCTTTTGAGTTTTGTGGCGTAAAAGTAGAGATTATAAAAGATGGCTCTTTGTTGTTAAAATGCGATAAAATCGTTCTTCCAGGTGTTGGAGCTTTTAAAAAAGCTATAGAGCTTTTAAGAAAAGATGATTTAGATTTAGCTATTAAAGAGTTTATATCTCAAAAAAAGCCATTTTTAGGGATATGTTTAGGAATGCAGCTTTTATTTGAGAGAGGATTTGAATTTGGCGTAGTTGATGGGCTTGGAGTTTTAAAAGGTGATATCGTGAAATTTGATTGTCAAAATTTAAAAATTCCTCATGTTGGTTGGAATACCTTAAATTTTAAGAAAAATTCTGATATTTTAAACGAAATAAAATCACCCACTTATTTGTATTTCACTCACTCATTTCACGTTAAAAATTGTGATGAAAATGATATTTTAGCTACTACTTTTTATGGTTATGATTTTGTAAGTGCAGTCAGTAAAGATAATGTTTTTGCTTTTCAACCTCATCCCGAAAAAAGCCACGAAGCAGGGCTTAGGATTATTAAAAATTTTATGGAGATTTAAATGGAAATTTTACCAGCAATTGATTTAAAAGATGGTTTTGCTGTTAGGCTTAGCAAAGGGGATATGAATACGGCTAAAATTTACTCAAAAAACCCAAGTGATTTGGCTAAAAAATTTGAAGATTTTGGTGCTAAATGGTTACATATAGTTGATTTAGATGGTGCATTTAAAGGTATGGCAGTAAATTTTAAGGTTATAGAAGAGATTGCAAAATCTACAAATTTAAAAATAGAAGTTGGCGGCGGTATAAGAGATGAAAATGATATAAAGAAGTATCAAAATTTAGGAGTAAAACGCTTTATTTTAGGCTCGACTGCTTTAAATGATATTGAATTGACTAAAAATTTAGCTAAAGTTTATAAAATTGCTGTTGGAATTGATGCAAGAGATGGATTTGTTGCAGTTCAGGGTTGGGCAGATGTAAGTAAAATTAGTGCTTTAGAATTGGCTAGAATTTATAAAGATAGTGATGTTGATGCGATAATTTGTACCGATATTTCAAAAGATGGAATGCTAAGTGGCGTAAATAGCGAGTTTGCAAAAAATATAGCTTTAAAAAGCGGTAAAAAAACTATCGCAAGTGGCGGAGTAAAAGATATAAATGATATTATAAATTTGCAAAAAATAGATGAAATTTATGGTGTGATAATTGGCAAGGCGTATTATGAGGGTCATATAAATTTACAAGAAGTTTTTAAACTAATTGAAATTTGATAAAAATTTTTGTAAAATAAGATTTTTATTGTTTAAAATTTAAAGGTAAAATTATTTTTATGGATGATATTTATTTTGAGTTAAAAGTTAGTAGCAAAAATGCTTTGGAATTTTTTAGAGAATTTGCTTTTGAAATTGGCGTAAGTGCAGTTGAAATGGGTGATGGATTTTTTATAGTAAGAGATGGTGAGGATTTAAAAAATTTAGAATTTGCATTAATAGAATATAAAAATGCTCTCCAAAAAACACTAAATTTAGATATCGATTTAAATTTACACTCAGAAACTAAAAAAAATATCGATTGGATAGATGAGTATAAAAAAGGAGTGAAACCTATAAATGTAGGTGATTTATATATACATCCAAGCTGGCAAGAAAAAAAAGATGGATTTTTAAATATCATTATAGATCCAGGACTTGCTTTTGGCTCAGGTCATCATGAAAGCACAAATATGTGTTTAGAGCTAATTCAAAAGCATAAAAAAGGTTGCAAAACAGCTCTTGATGTTGGTTGCGGAAGTGGAATTTTAAGTATTTCTATGGCTAAATTTGGCTTAAATGTAAGTGCTTGCGATACCGATGAAATAGCGATTTCTTCAACAAAACAAAACGCTCTAAAAAACGATGTAAATTTAGATGAAATTTGGGTTGGAAGTATAGCAAAATTAGAAAAAAAATATGATTTAGTAGTGGCAAATTTGATAGCAGATATTATTTTTATGCTAAAAAAGGAGCTGATAAATTCTCTAAATTTAGGTGGAATTTTAATATTATCTGGTATTTTAGATAAATATTTAGATAGGATAAAAAGTGAATTTAAAGATCTTACCTTACTTGAAGTTATGCAACAAAACGAGTGGGTAAGTGTTGTATTTAAAAGAAAGGACTAAATTTGAATAATCAAAATCAAAACAAAAACAATTTTTTTAATCAAAATCCAGTATTGATGTTTATTATTTTTGTAGTTTTAGCAGTTGCTATTTTTAGGATGTTATCTCCTAATGATAGTTTTGGTAATTTTAATAGTAGTAAAAACATAGCTTATTCTGAATTTAAAAATTTGGTGCAAAATAATCAAGTCTCAAAAGTTTTTATAGGTCAAACTACAGTTAAAGCACAAAGCAATAATGGTGTTTTTGTTGCTAGAAAGGTGCAAGATCCAGGGTTGGTTGCTATTTTGGATGAGGCAAAAATTCCATATGCTTCTTATAGTGAAACGAATTTTTTAACCGATATGTTATTTACTTGGGTTATTCCAATTTTTATCTTTTTTGGAATTTGGATGCTTTTAGTAAGTAGAATGCAAAAAAAAGTTGGCGGTGGAATTTTAGGGATTGGCAGTAGCAAAAAATTAGTAAATTCCGAAAAACCAAATGTTAAATTTAGCGATGTTGCAGGTGTGGAAGAAGCAAAAGAAGAGGTACAAGAAATAGTTGATTATCTAAAAAATCCTGAAAAATACCTTCGTCTTGGAGCTAAAATTCCAAAAGGAATTTTACTAGTTGGACCTCCAGGCACTGGTAAAACCTTGCTTGCAAAAGCCGTTGCAGGAGAGGCGAGTGTGCCGTTTTTTAGTATTGCAGCGTCAAGTTTTATAGAGATGTTTGTTGGAGTTGGGGCTAGCAGGGTTAGAGATTTGTTTGAAAACGCTAAAAAAGAAGCACCATCCATTGTTTTTATAGATGAGATTGATGCGATTGGAAAGAGCAGATCAAGCTCGCCAATGGGTGGAAATGATGAGAGAGAACAAACCTTAAATCAGCTTTTATCAGAAATGGATGGATTTGATGCGGATAGATCGCCAGTTATTGTTATGGCAGCAACTAATAGACCTGAAATTTTAGATGCAGCACTTTTAAGACCAGGGCGTTTTGATAGGCAAGTTTTAGTTGATAGACCTGATTTTAAGGGCAGGATGGATATTTTAAAGATTCATATGAAGGGTGTTAAAATTTCAAAAAATGTAGATATTGAAGAGATTGCAAGACTTACAACAGGGCTTGCTGGAGCAGATTTAGAAAATGTAGTAAATGAAGCAGCCCTTCTTGCAGGACGAGGCGAGAAGGAATTTGTAGAGCAAGAAGATTTAATAGAAGCAGTTGAAAGAAGTATAGCAGGGCTTGAAAAGAAATCGCGTCGCGTTAATCCAAAAGAAAAGAGGATTGTTGCTTATCACGAGTGCGGGCATGCTTTAATAGCTGAAGTTACAAAAGGCGCTAAAAAGGTTACAAAAGTCTCTATAATACCGCGAGGCTTAGCGGCTTTAGGCTATACCCTTAATGCCCCTGAAGAAAATAAATTTTTAATGCAGTATCACGAATTAATTGCAGAAGTTGATGTGCTTTTGGGCGGAAGAGCTGCTGAAAAAGTTTTTATAAAAGAGATTTCAACAGGTGCAAGCAATGATCTAGAAAGAGCAACTGATATTATAAAAGCAATGATTTCAATGTATGGAATGAGTGATGTTGCAGGACTTATGGTTTTAGAAAAACAAAGAAATACATTTTTGACAGGTCAAACTATAAAAGATTATAGCGAAAAGATGGCTGAGAAATTAGATGAAAGCGTAAAGACTATACTTGATGAGAGATTTGATGTAGTTGTTAAAACTCTTGAAGATTATAAAGGTGCTATTGAAAATATGGTAAAAGCACTTTACGAAGAAGAAACGATAGATGGTCAAAGAGTTAGAAATATAATATCAGAGTATGAGGTTGAAAATAACCTAACAAGTCGTTTAGTTATAAATGAAGAAGAGAACGAAGATTTAGAGCAAGCAAAACATAAGGCATAAAAATGGAAAAAAAGCAATCCCACATTATGTATGTGATTCCTAATTTATTTACAGCCTCTAGCTGTTTTTTTGGAATTTTAAGTGTGATAAATTCTATGAATGGAAATTATCAAAAAGCGATTATATATGTATTTATATCTTTACTTTTAGATGGTCTTGATGGTAGGGTTGCAAGACTTACCAATACTACATCTAAATTTGGAGTAGAGTTTGACTCTTTTGCTGATATAGTTGCTTTTGGGGTTGCGCCAGCGGTTCTTTTTTATACTTTTGTTGGAAATGAATTTGGTAAAATCGGCTCTCTTGCTACAGGTATTTTTGTAGTTTTTGGAGCTATTAGACTTGCAAGATTTAATATAACTACTAGTCAAAATGAGCCAAATGTTTTTATAGGACTTCCCATACCAACAGCTGCGATATCTATTTGTATTTGGATAAATTTTTATATCGAGCACAAAATCAATATGTATTGGATTTTGATAGTTTTGATGTTTATTTTAGGAATTTTGATGGTTAGTAATATACGCTATCCAAGCTTTAAAAAGATAAATTTTAAGGGCAATAAATTCGGTAAAATTTTAGTGATTGCAATTTTGATTTTATCGATTTTATATATTAGACCGATTGAATTTTTTGTAGTTTTGACGACAATTTATATATTTTATGGAATTTTTAGGGCAGTTTATACAATATACCTTGCAAAATTTAAAAAAAGGTAGTAGAATCAATAAAATTTATTATTTAGGAGAAAATATGCAAAATAAAATAAAAAACCACATAAAATTATACAAACTATCTCTCCTAAACCTGCTGTAAATTCTAAGTTTATTTTAAAAATTCGTTGCTAAATTTAGCTTTTTAAAACAAAATTACAAGGATATAAAATGGATAACAAGATAATAATATTTGATACAACATTAAGAGATGGTGAGCAAAGCCCAGGAGCTTCTATGAATTCGGGGGAAAAAATAAGGCTTGCATTGCAACTTGAAAAATTAGGCGTTGATGTTATAGAAGCAGGTTTTGCAGCTGCAAGTCCAGGAGATTTTGAGGCCATAAATGAGATAGCAAAGGTAAGCTCAAAAATAAATGTGTGTTCATTAGCAAGGGCGGTCGAGAAAGATATAAAAGCAGCAGGAGAGGCCATTTCTCCAGCCAAAAACAGACGAATTCACACTTTTATTGCAACAAGTCCAATACATATGGAATTTAAGCTTAAAAAATCCCCAAGCGAGGTTATAAAAATAGCTGAAAACGCGGTGAAATATGCTAAAACTTTTGTTGATGATGTTGAGTTTAGCTGTGAAGATGCGGGCAGAAGCGAGATAAGTTTTTTAAAAGAGGTAGTTGATGTAGCTATCAATGCAGGAGCAACGACGATAAATTTACCAGATACAGTTGGCTATAGACTTCCAAATGAAATTTATGATTTTATTAAACAAATGAGGGAATTTGTAGGAGATAGAGCGATTATATCTGTACATAATCACAACGATTTAGGATTGGCTACGGCAAATAGTTTATTTGGCGTGATGGCAGGTGCTAGACAGGTAGAATGCACTATAAATGGTATAGGTGAAAGGGCTGGAAATGCAGCACTTGAAGAGGTTGTAATGGCGATAAAAACCAGAAAAGATATTTTTAAAAATTTATATACCGATATAAATACAAAAGAAATTTATCCTACTTCAAGATTAGTTGCTAATATAACAGGAATGGAGCCACAAGCAAATAAGGCAATAGTTGGCAAAAATGCATTTTTACATGAAAGCGGAATTCATCAAGATGGTGTTTTAAAACATCCTGAGACTTATGAGATTATAAAATCTTGTGATATTGGGCTTGAAAATGATAACATTGTCTTAGGCAAACATTCAGGCAGACACGCTTTTAAGGATAAGTTAAAATTTTTAGGTTTTGAGCCTAGCGAAGATGAGTTAAACTCAGCTTTTGAAAAATTTAAAATTTTAGCCGATAAGAAAAAAGATATCTATGATGATGATATTAGGGCTTTGATTTCAGATGAGTTAGTAAAAATACCTGAAATTTATGAGATTGTAACTTTAAGCGTTAATTCTTGCAATAAAGGTCATGCAAGTGCAAGTTTGACGATTAAATATAATGATGAATTTATTAGTGATTCTGCTTTAGGTAATGGTTTGGTTGATGGAATTTTTAAATCTATAGACAGGATAACAAAAATAACTGGTGTTTTGAAAGATTACCAAGTTGGAGCTGTTACAAAAGGGAAAGACGCTGTTGCTAGAGTTGTTGTTAAAGTTGAATTTGAGGGTCAAAAAACTGTTATTGGACACGGTCTTGATGTAGATACTATGTTAGCAAGTGCTAAGGCTTATGTAGGGGCTTTAAATAGCTATTTAAATTTAAGAAGATAAGTGCTAAAAAGTAGTTGATATATTTGTAAGATATATTGCTATTTTGGTAATTTGCGGCACTTTGTTTGCTCTATATCATCCAAATTTAGCAAAAGATATTTTTAGCCTTGTGCATAACTTATATGTTTGGTATGGGGCTTACTGTAAAAATTGATGATTTTAAAGAGTTTTTAATTAGACCAAAATTTGTTATTGTGGGAATTAGTTTATTATAATTCCTTTTTTGGTTTTATTTTAATTGAAATTTTTATTTACCCCTTGCTTTAGCAATTAGCGTTATTTTGGTTGAAAATAGTTTAAATGCTATTACTTACTTAAATAGAGGCGATGCGGCTTTTGGTTGCTATTACAAGTTGTACTACTTTTTTATCGCCATTTTTAACTAAAATTTTAATAAGTAAAAGCATAGATATAAATTTATTAAATATGTTTTTAAGCATAGTTTGGGTTGTGATTTTGCCTATTATTTTAGGTGTGTTGTTTCATAAATTTTTACCTAAATTTACAAATTTAATTCAAGAGATACTTCCAATAATATCAGCTTTTGTTATAACTTTTATGGTTATAGTCGCAGTAAATTAGGCGTTATAATTTTAGTTGTTATCTTGCTTTTTATCTTGCTTTTTATC